>NZ_LR134388.1:2417500-3062500 GCF_900637685.1 Legionella sainthelensi | reverse complement strand
CCTCCTCGGCTCCACCAATTTTAGGATTTTTTGAGGATAATTCAGATGAAAAAGCTTTACGGAGTTTTTTGATCTGGAATAACCAGACGTTCATTAAAAATATGGGTAAATAAAGAGGTAATACAAGCGTCTTGTATTGAGAAATAAGCATATAGTTTTGAGGTAATTGAGATTATATGGTCAAGAAGAGAAGCGCAAACGGTGGATGCCTTGGCAGTAAGAGGCGATGAAGGACGTGGAATCCTGCGAAAAGCTTTGGTGAGCTGGAAACGAGCGATGAGCCGAAGATGTCCGAATGGGGGAACCCGGCTATGCGCGAGCATAGTCATCTATAGCTGAATACATAGGTTATAGAAGCGAACTCGGGGAACTGAAACATCTAAGTACCCGAAGGAAAAGAAATCAAAAGAGATTCTCCAAGTAGCGGCGAGCGAACGGGGAGGAGCCTGGCGTGATTTATGATACAAAGGAATAGAACAACTTGGGAAGGTTGGCCATAGAGGGTGAAAGCCCCGTATATAAAGGTTGTATCAAGAACTAGGCACGCGAATAAGTAGGCCGGGACACGTGTAATCCTGGTTGAAGATGGGTGGACCATCATCCAAGGCTAAATACTACTTACTGACCGATAGTGAACCAGTACCGTGAGGGAAAGGTGAAAAGAACCCCGGAGAGGGGAGTGAAATAGAACCTGAAACCGTTTGCGTACAAGCAGTGGGAGCATGGCTTAGGCTGTGTGACTGCGTACCTTTTGTATAATGGGTCAGCGAGTTACTTTCAGTGGCGAGGTTAACTGAATAAGGGAGCCGTAGAGAAATCGAGTCTGAATAGGGCGAGAGTCGCTGTGAGTAGACCCGAAACCGGGCGATCTAGTCATGTGCAGGATGAAGGTTGGGTAACACCAACTGGAGGTCCGAACCGGGTAATGTTGAAAAATTATCGGATGACGTGTGACTAGGAGTGAAAGGCTAATCAAGCCCGGAGATAGCTGGTTCTCCCCGAAAGCTATTTAGGTAGCGCCTCGTGAATGATTGTTGGGGGTAGAGCACTGTTTCGGCTAGGGGGCTGTCATGGCTTACCAAACCGATGCAAACTCCGAATACCGGCTAATTGAATCACGGGAGACACACGGCGGGTGCTAACGTCCGTCGTGAAGAGGGAAACAACCCAGACCGCCAGCTAAGGTCCCCAAGTACTAGTTAAGTGGGAAACGATGTGGGAAGGCACAGACAGCCAGGAGGTTGGCTTAGAAGCAGCCACCCTTTAAAGAAAGCGTAATAGCTCACTGGTCGAGTCGGCCTGCGCGGAAGATGTAACGGGGCTAAAACTAGTCACCGAAGCTGCGGATGTGTACTAAGTACACGTGGTAGGGGAGCGTTCTGTAAGCTGATGAAGGTGCATTGAGAAGTGTGCTGGAGGTATCAGAAGTGCGAATGCTGACATGAGTAACGATAATGAGGGTGAAAAGCCCTCACGCCGGAAGTCCCAGGTTTCCTGCACGACGTTAATCGGAGCAGGGTGAGTCGGCCCCTAAGGCGAGGCTGAAGAGCGTAGTCGATGGGAACCAGGTTAATATTCCTGGACTTTTTATAAGTGGTGATGTGGGGACGAAGAAGGCTAGGTGAGCCAGGCGATGGTTGTCCTGGTATGTGCATGTAGGGGGATGGTTTAGGCAAATCCGGACCATTAATAACTCTGAGGTGCGACATGGTGCTGACACTTCGGTGTACAGCGAAGTCATTGATGCCCGGCTTCCAGGAAAAGCTGCTAGCCATAACTTATAGAGAACCGTACCGCAAACCGACACAGGTGGACAGGTAGAGAATACTAAGGCGCTTGAGAGAACTCGGGTGAAGGAACTAGGCAAAATGGTACCGTAACTTCGGGAGAAGGTACGCCCTTTTCGGTGAAGGAATTTACTTTCTGAGCTGAAGAGGGCCGCAGAGACCAGGTGGCTGCGACTGTTTATTAAAAACACAGCACTCTGCAAATTCGTAAGAAGACGTATAGGGTGTGACGCCTGCCCGGTGCCGGAAGGTTAATTGATGGGGTTATCTTCGGAGAAGCTCTTGATCGAAGCCCCGGTAAACGGCGGCCGTAACTATAACGGTCCTAAGGTAGCGAAATTCCTTGTCGGGTAAGTTCCGACCTGCACGAATGGCGTAACGATGGCCACACTGTCTCCACCCGAGACTCAGTGAAATTGAAATCGCTGTGAAGATGCAGTGTACCCGCGGCTAGACGGAAAGACCCCGTGAACCTTTACTATAGTTTTGCACTGGACTTTGATGATGACTGTGTAGGATAGGTGGGAGGCTATGAAGTATCCACGCTAGTGGGTATGGAGCCGACCTTGAAATACCACCCTGTTGTTATTGAGGTTCTAACTTGGTCCCATTATCTGGGATAAGGACAGTGTATGATGGGTAGTTTGACTGGGGCGGTCTCCTCCCAAAGAGTAACGGAGGAGCACAAAGGTACCCTCGGTACGGTCGGACATCGTACCAAGAGTGTAAAGGCATAAGGGTGCTTGACTGCGAGAGCGACGGCTCGAGCAGGAACGAAAGTTGGTCTTAGTGATCCGGTGGTTCTGTATGGAAGGGCCATCGCTCAACGGATAAAAGGTACTCCGGGGATAACAGGCTGATACCGCCCAAGAGTTCATATCGACGGCGGTGTTTGGCACCTCGATGTCGGCTCATCACATCCTGGGGCTGAAGCAGGTCCCAAGGGTATGGCTGTTCGCCATTTAAAGTGGTACGCGAGCTGGGTTTAGAACGTCGTGAGACAGTTCGGTCCCTATCTGCCGTGGGCGTAGGAAAATTGAGAGGAGCTGCTCCTAGTACGAGAGGACCGGAGTGGACGAACCTCTGGTGTACCGGTTGTCACGCCAGTGGCATTGCCGGGTAGCTAAGTTCGGACGGGATAACCGCTGAAAGCATCTAAGCGGGAAGCCTCCCTCAAGATGAGTTTTCCCTTGAAGCCCGTTGAAGACTACGACGTTGATAGGCAAGGTGTGGAAGCGTAGTAATGCGTGAAGCTAACTTGTACTAATTGGCTGATTGTCTTGACCATATAATCTGAGTTACTTCAGATTGTGCTGAATATAAGATATAATGTTACTCTCTTTATTTACCTGAGTATCATGCGGCTAATGCACGATACTCAAAACAGTTTTCCTGGCGACCATAGCGGTTTGGTACCACCTGATTCCATCTCGAACTCAGAAGTGAAACGAACATGCGCCAATGATAGTGTGAGGCTTCCTCATGTGAAAGTAGGTCATCGCCAGGGTCTTTTCCTTAAAGCGGCTTATTATGCCGCTTTTTTTTTGCCTTATTTTTATCCAGCCCTGCTCCTCGTTGATGTTCCGGGGTCATCCCCTGCCAGCAAGAATGGAATAGGAGCTTTATCAGCATTTCATCTTATCGGTCAATATCAATGAGATACATCAGGTGTTGCAAATAGAGGTCACTATCATTTTCTTGTCGCAATGACCATGCGAAACCATCGGCTGGTCTAGACACACGATGCACGTTACGTCACCTGCGCCAGAATAATTATCATCAAAGTACATATCCAATAGCTGTGAACTCATCAGCGGCATATTCACCATCCTTATTAGTGCTGACATGCTTTGGTGATGGAAAAAAACTGATGACTAAATACCAGTAGGGTTTGAGAGTGTTCATCCTTTTGAAGATGAAAATGGAAGATTTGTAGGTGGTTTAAGTGCCATAAACTATATGAGCATTACTGGTGCGTCCATCGCTACAACAACTAGAGATATGAATGTCTTGGTTAAAAAATATTTTCAAACGAACTAGCGGGCTTAAAGCGGGTAATCTCTCTATTTTTAAATAAGTCAAAAATTAAGAAACTCTATTTTTCTTTAAAGAAATTACTTTCCTGTCAATTTCGCCTTTATAAGTCTGGATTTAGGTGAATAAGAGCCTCATCTTGATAAAAAGCATTTGATATTTTAAGTAAGAGAAGGGAGCTACTTGACTTATGATTTTGTGCTCTTTATTGGTGTTTTCGGATTTGGGAAAAAGTCAATTTTGGGTGAATCTAATTTTGCAAGTTAACCATTATTCTGTGATGATTAACTTGCAGACCTATTTTGCTTTTTTTATTGAGGCATATTTGCAATATTAAGCGCATTAACTACTTCTCTTATTGCAGCGCATGCTTCCTCGCCATTCTGAAAAGTAAATTCAGTCCCATTTCCAACCAGTACAGTGCAAGGTTGATTTGCGCCATTGATAGGATCCTTTTCAACCTTACTGATGTATTCTCTTAATGCTAAAATACCCGCATTAAGCTGTGTTAATTCTTTTTCGCCAAGATCTAACATAGAGCATCCACCATTGCAGCAACTGATAACTGATTGAATTACAGCTCTTACAGTCTCTTGGGAATAGTGTCTTAAATGGTACAACATCGAGCCCACATCAAAAGCCCGGCTCGTATTGAAGGTTTCTTTCATATACTTAAGGCATTCTACTTCCTCTGCAGACTTGCTGATATCACCTATTCGTGAATCCAGACTTCTATTAAATTTGGCAATGAATTGTTCGTTATCTCGATTATTAGTAATCACAAGATTAATAGTTTCTGCAACTTTGTTTGCAAATTTAAAGAAACTAACTTGTTGTTCTGAACTTATTGATTCAAAGAACTTATTTCGAAAATTTTTAAACATTATATCTCCTATTTTTCTGAGGTTTCAGGAAGCGACAAGCGTATCATGCTTCATTAATCAAAGATTCTCTCTGTTGCTTCCATTTCAGTTTCAAGAAAGGGATTTTACCAAGATAATATTATGGAAATCTGTTGAGAAAGAATCAGATATTGTGAGGGATATGCAAAAAATGTATAGACATGTTAATGTTTTCTTAAGATTTCTCTTGATGATGTTCGAGAATGCATTTTTAAGCACCTCCTTCAATTAATTGCAGGGAAGCGGAAAGGAAAATTAATACAATATAAAATACGGTTTTATTAAGATTATTTCATGCTGTCCTGAAGGATTTGTAGGTGGTTTAATGAGCATTACTGGCGCGCTTAAAGCAACTCGTTATTTTTAAATCTTGAAAGGCTTGAGTATTTTTCTCTAAAAAATGAGTTGATTAGAGCAGGACTTTCGTGATTGATTCTAGAAGTCTAAAATCAATCACGAGGTAGAGAGACTAATTTTGTCGTTTAATTAACGCTATTGAGACGTGCTGTTTGTCTTACTTGAGCAGCATCAACTGGCAAATTAAGACCATTGGGGTTAACGGCCCAGGTAATACCTCCATCAGTTGAAGTATAGCTTAAGGGAAAATAGCCAGTTGTAGCACCCATTTTTGTGTAATACCCAACTGCATTACAAAGGCCTTTTGCTGCATCACAAATAACACTAAACAGCCCAGCATTACTCAATGAGCCTGTTGCGGCATCAGAAGGAAGTGGTAATGTCGAAGAGCTTACAGTCCACGAGTAACCGCCATCTACGGAAGTATAACTTAATGGTGCAACGGTACCGGCACTATTTGTGTAATATCCCACTGCGCTACAACTCAAACCTGTTCGGCCACAAAAAACACCATTAAGATACGTTTTTTGACGGCGTGATGGAGTAATTACATCGTCGGGCAGAGGTAACATCAAACTCAGTTGCCATGTCACACCACCGTCATTTGAGATATAGCTTAATGGAGCAATCCCTGTACTGGTATTATAATAATACCCAACCGCAGCACAATGCCCTCCGCCATTACAAGAAATACCCTGTAGCACACTTTTTTGCTGATTTTGACTAGGTGCATCTGTTGGTACAGGAAGTGGAACTTGGCTGAGAGTCCATGAGTGCCCTTGATTTGTGGATGTGTAGCTTAATGGAACTGTGGATGTATTAATATTTTTGTAAGACCCTATTGCACTACAGAGTTCACCCGTGGGATCACAAGAAATTCCATAGAGTAAATTGTTTTGCCTACTAGAGGGTGTGATTACATCAGATGGCAACGGTAATGGTTCACTAAGCTCCCATTGCTCACCTCCATTTTTGGAGATATAACTTAATACGGAAGTACCGCCAGTGTTGTCATCATAGTATCCAACTGCCGCATAATGCGGTTCTTCTGATGAAGTACTTGTGACTCCGAGGAGAATAGAAATTTGGTTATCTGCTGGCATACTCACATCGGATGGCAAAGGCAATGTGCTACTTAATCTCCAATGAGCACCGTTATCAGTTGAAAAATAACTTAACGGTGCAAACGTATTTGGACCTCCAGCATTATTAGTATAAGCTCCTACGGCAGCACAATAATGAACTTTTCTATTGCAGTAAATACTATTAAGAAAGCTATTCTGTTGGGCAGGAGATTGAATCACATCAGCAGGGAGTGCTAGAGGTGAACTTAGTTTCCAGTCGATTCCACCATCATAATAGCCTAAAGGTGCAAGCCCACCACTGCTATTTAAGTATGATCCAACGGTTACAGTTGTTTGTAATGATACATTCAATGGAACAGAAGCTGTTGTGCAGCTAGAGCCATTACAAAGAGCAAATCCGGATTTAGCTTCCCCACTGATATCAAGCTGTAAGGTGCAACTTGCATTTCCATTGAGCTTAACTGGGTTTGAACAATAATTTGGGTTAGTTGAGTTTTGAGTCACTGTTGCTGGTTGTGCCTGTATTTTGTAGCCTTTCCGCATGGTTCTGGTTTGATTGGTGACGGTGTAATATGCCGATACAATACCTCCTGGATATACGGATACGGGAAATATTTCTTGCTGGTCCGGAATAATAGTGAAATTTGCGCCAGCAAAAGATTGATTCGTTGCTAATAAAAACACAGCGTTGCTAAATAATAATACTGGGAGATTGATTTTTTTATACATTATAAATTCATCCTGTTTCGATAAAAGACTCTTAATCTTTGAATAATATGCTAATCCGTCTATCAAAGGCTATGATTATTGCTTTATCAATTAACCAAGCAAATATCACTGCACCTCAATTCTTAATGAGTTTTTATAAATAAGTCAACTTTGAGAGTAACTACTAGAGGTTGCCATTCAAGTGTCATTACAATTATCCTATTGGAAATAAATTGCTCTTAAATTATTGAAAATAGTTGATGATATTGCTCTAATGCTTGCAATATCACAATCTTTGTAAAAAATTCGAGAGATTATGTATGAAATTTTTATCTCTGTAAGTGATGGATGCATAAACTCAATAAATCATTATTTTTTAATATAAGGACAAAAATTATGTCAGTAAGGAATACTCTTTTTAGCTTGGTCAGTTGCCTTTCTCTTTCCTCCTTCGCCAATGCAGGTACTATGGGGCTAATATCACCTGAAGTCCAGGGTTTTCATCCAGTCATTTCTGTCTTTGGTGGGCCTGCCTGGTTTGATGTGAGTACAAAGACGCGCACTTTTTTGGGCTCTGATGATGATAAATTTATTTATCACAACAAAAGCAATAATCAAGCTAACGGCTTCGTAGGAGTGTTTCTAGGCGGCGAATTTCAACTTCCTTATAAGAAACTCTTTCTACAAGGTGGGGTTGAATACGACTACTTCGGCAATTCTCGAGTTAAAGGCTCTAATTCTGTAGGCATCGAACCGCAGACTTATTCATACTATGACTATTCTTGGAATGTGCAAACGCAACAAGTGCTGGCTGTAGCTAAGCTATTGACAACCACTGAGCTTAATTTGGGGACGGTGCGTCAATTTTTTCCCTATTTTTCTGTTGGAGTAGGTGCTGCATTTAACAATGCCAATGATTTTAGAACGAGAATTGAAGAACTAGGTGTCAATGTAACCCCCATCTTTAGAAATCACTCCCAATCAGCATTTTCTTATACCCTTGGCGTTGGGGTTGACACACCAATCAACCAACAGATACGCCTTGGTTTAGGCTATCGTTTTTCTGATTTTGGCGCTGCGTCTCTTACTAAAGGGGAAGTTGTATTCAACCAATATAGAGCACCGGTAGACTTTGCATTAAGTACACCGCACATTTATGCTAATCAACTCATTGTACAGCTGACTTATCTGGCTTAACAAAAATGACTCAATTATATTTCCTAGATAGTGCTAGTAGTAGCGATAAAATCGTTATAATGCCTTCTCTTAACACTTTGGGAGTTAGGATTTTGATGAACTTTGGTGATTTACGATGCTGATAAAACCTGATCTCAAAGAAGAAGAAATCATTCAATGTTTATGGGATGTATATGGGCTGAACGTGGACAAAATTTTTTTCTTCCACTTGGAGCTGATCTTAATACAGCTGTCTATCGCGTTAGAACTAGCACTGAACGAGATTATTTTCTAAAGTTAAGGAGCGGGGAATTTAATGACGCTGCGGTGTTGGTTCCAAAATGCCTTGCTGATCTAGGTTTCAAACAAGTGATTCCCCCGCTCACAACTAAAGAAGGACAATTTTGGATCAGCTTGTCGTCTTTCAAGGCAGTTATATATCCTTATGTGAAAGGACGTAACAGCGTTGAAGTTAATTTGTCAGACACGCAATGGATTGAATTTGGCGCAACCATGAAAAAATTTCACAGCGCCGATATTCCCAGAGCAATAACAAGTTGCGTACACCGAGAAACATTTTCCTCTAAATGGCGTCAGACGGTAAAAACATTCCTTAGACGCATTGAAGAGGAGGTTTTTGAAGAGTCTATTGCAAGTACAATGGCATCGTTCTTACAATCCAAAAGAAAGAAAATTCTCGAATTGCTTATGTGTGCTGAACACCTGGCACACATACTACAAAAACAGCCTCTCGAATATGTCTTATGTCACGCAGACATTCATGGATGGAACTTGTTGATTGATGAAGAGGGTGCTCTGTATCTAGTTGACTGGGATACGCTCCTGTTTGCTCCTAAAGAACGCGATCTCATGTTTATTGGTTCTGGTCTTGGAGACAGTAAGCGCACGCCGATTGAAGATGAGGCGTTATTTTATCAGGGATATGGCCCATCGAATATAAACTATAATGCTCTTGCCTACTATCGTTGTGAGCGGATTATTGAGGATATAGGCGTGTATTGCGAACAAATTTTTCTGTCTGATGAAGGTGGGGAGGACCGGATACAGTCTTTTGAATATTTGCAATCTAATTTTCTGCCGAATGGCACCATAGAGAGAGCTTTTCAGTCTTACAAGGCAAGCGAGAATCAGCAATGAAAGTTGCAAAGGATGGCCAAAAGCATTCATTACAAGTGATTTAATGCCTGCCTGTTTTTTGTTATCTTTCTGATATTTTAACCAAATGAGCCATGTTTTTGGGGTCAAAATATTTATCGTTTCTGCTAAGGCTTATCCTATTAAGCGATGAAGTTTCTATAGATAGCTAATATAAAATTTTTTTGTATACTCATTTCTTTTTTATTAATGTTTCATTCAACGAATGGCTACTCAGCAAGTATTTTTAGTAATTTTACTCTTTCTTTTGGGCAACCCAAACAGTTGCTTCCCCGCATTCTGGATCTCTCACTTTGTGTATAAGTACTTTAAAATGACAATCTAAAAGTATTTGAGTATATTCTTCGGCAGAAAGAGATGCATGATATAAATCATGTCCTCCGTTATCACCCCAGACTTCCCCATATTCTGGGCCTGATGTAAATAGTAATAAACCATTTTGTTCGACCAGAGATGAAAGGGATTTTAATACCATTCGTTGATCATCATGAGGTAAATGAAAAAAGCTGTGCCAAGCAATTACAGCATGATATTTATCTTGTAAATTTAGAGTGCGCATATCAGCAAGCAGCCATTTTCCATTCGGAAATCGCTTTTTACATAAGTGAATCATTTTTTTACTTGCATCGATACCCGTTACTTTATAACCTTTCTTAATTAGAAATTGTGCTATTGGTTCACCAGTTCCACAGCCTACATCTAATACTTTGCCTTCAGGTGGAATATGATTTTGTAAAAGATCTAAATAGAACTTTTCCATATCAAGTTTTTTATTGCGATGACTATCAAACCAATCAATTATTTCATCATAAGCGAGGTATACTTTATTCTTATTTTTTTCTTTAGAGTTCTTGTTTCTGCAATAGAATTCAAGCGGTATTTCAATTGAGTAAACCCACCGCCAATGCATTTGGTTTCAATAGGGTCAAGTTCAATATCATGCGCCAATGGGCCAAATAGCGAACGACCAGATCCCAGCAACACCGGGGCGATTGTTATCGTTAATTCATTGATCAGATTATCTGCAATAAAGTTTTGGATGGTAATACCTCCATCAATATATAGATGTTTAAAACCTTGCTTTGTTAATCGTTTAACTAAATCAACTGGTGTTTCAGATGATGCCGAAACATTATTTTTTAAATGGCTAGGTATTTCTATGGGTTGGCTACTCATGACGATTATTGGGAGATCATCATATGGCCAAGATTCAAACGACAATACCTTCTCGAAGGAATGCCGTCCCATAACCAGACCGTCGACTGTCGACATGAATTCTTTATAGCCACCATCTTCATTCGGTGGCACAAGTGTATTTGCTTTCATTAACCAATCAATAGCCCCATCATTTCTAGCAATAAAACCATCAAGACTGGTAGCAATAAAAACAGAACATTTGGCTAGCATAATGATTTATCCTTTTCTTCTATCTTTGGCAAACTCCCTAGATTGTCTTTATCTGATAAATCCACTGGATTGATGCGTCCAATAATTATAATAAGCTCCCTTCATTGCTAATAATTCGTTGTGCGATCCTGATTCTACAATATGACCATTTTCGAGCACTATAATTTTATCCATTGCTTTTAGTGTAGATAATCGATGTGCAATAATGAGCGCAGTTTTATCTTGGAGTAACGTCTCCAATGCCTCTTGTATCGATTGCTCTGTTGCGGAGTCTAATGCAGATGTTGCTTCATCAAACAATAAAATCGGTGCGTTTTTTAAAATTGCACGAGCAATTGCAATGCGCTGTCGTTGGCCTCCGGATAATTTTATGCCTTGTTCACCGATAATGGTGTCGTATTGGTGCTCTAATGAGGTAATAAAATCATGGCATTTGGCCTTTTTGGCAGCAGCAATGACGTCCTCTTTTCTAACGTGCCCACACCCATAAGCAATATTTTCAAAAATACTGCGATGAAATAAGTTTAAATGCTGTGGAACAATAGCAATCTGACTACGTAATGAATCCTTAGTAAAACTAGTAAGGTTGATGTCGTCTATCTCAATGTTTCCTTCACTAATATCATATAATCGCATAATAAGTTTCATTAATGTCGTCTTTCCAGCCCCCGAACCCCCAACAATTCCAATCTTCTGTTTTGCAGGAATGGACAAACTAAAATTTTTAAAAACTGGCGATAGAGAAGGGTAAGAGAAAGTGATATCTGTGATTTTAATATTCCCTTTAGATATTGTATGGCTAGAGGCGATTTCCTTGTCGGGGACATCAGGGCGATGTTTCAATAAGTTTAACCCATCTTGTAATAAACCAATATTATAAATGAGCGCCAAAAAGCAATTGCCAAGACTGCTGGTTAAGGCAGCAATCGCTGTAACTGCAGTCATGACGAATACTAATTCACCAATGCTTACGAGATGATTTACATATCCAATAATCGAGCCGATAAGATAAAATGCAACAAGTGCATTCATGGCAAGATGCTGCAAAAACATAACCTTATTGGAATGACGATTACGAAGGCGTTCTTTGTCAATCAAGTCATTCATATTTTGTTTGAGCAATTTTATCTCGTACTCAAAGGTGGCATTATGAATTACGGATTGAATATTCCCAATAATGTCTACGATATGACCATTAAAGACACTGCAGCTGTCTGCAAATGTGGAGGCTTTTATTTGACCTAACTTGGCTGATTGATACGTATAAATGATAATTGTTATTCCCCAAACCCAGAGTACAATGCCAAAATAAGGGATGACAGTGGACAATAAAATACCCGTGATCAAAATTGCTAAGGATTGAGGGAAAATCGTAAAAAACAAATTAACTATGATCGGTTCTAATCCTACGCAAGCATTCATCACTTTATTAGATAAAAATCCTGATTTTTTTGCTTCAAAATAAGCTATGGATTGTTTACTTAGATGAGTAAATAATTTGTTTACCATCGCCGATTTATATGCGGGAATGCTTAGCAATGAAAATAAGCCACTGGCATAATAACCCACACTTCGTAAAACATGGATGCTGACATACAAACATAATGGAATAAGAACAAATGAATATACCGAAACAGATTCAAGGCCATGAATTTTGATTCTGTCGATAATTACGCCAAACAAATAGGACATATAGGGCAATGTAAATGCCCAGAACAGTCCAAAAGCAACAAAAAAGAGGGTGCTACTTTTGTGTTGACGCATATAATCGAATAATAAATTCAATACACTTGATGTTTTATTGTCGTTATTCTGGCTCATAATTTTTCCCAATAGAAGTATCCTTTGGAGTACTTTCATAACCATTATACCCCTAAAAATCTAAAGCAACAGATAACGTTGATTCATAAAAACATACTTTATTAATCCTTAATATTCTAAGTTTAGAATAATAAAAAAAGAGATTATTCATCATGAAATGGAATTGTCTGGGTGAAGATTAAACATTATCAAGTGATAGAGGTGTTCTATCCGGCATTTTTGTTTCCTCTTTCCACATCAGAAAAGTGGCTATCCCAGTATGTTCGAGATTATTTTGATAGTATTCTTCCGATATCAAAAAAATTAATACGATCAATATATTATTTGCATTGATTCATTGATGTTCACATTTTCTGTTAGAGTGCTTTCTTTCATTTTAAATCCTCGTTTAGCAAGAATGTCTGAATTTACAGGAAGAATTTTGCCCCAATAACTAATATGGATATTTTGCGCTGGATGAGATTTATCGAGTAAGAGATTTACTATGTCATTTTCAAAACCAACTGGACCACAAACAAAAACGGATGTACCAGGATCAATATCTTTTGTTTTTAAATGTTCTGTGATGCGACCTGATTTAAATTGATCAACTTTTTCTTCTGTAAGAGTTATATAATGTTGTCTGTTATTATTAAGCCTCACAACAAAATTAGGAAATGGAAGATCTTCAAGACATTTTGCAGAATAAAAAACTGAAACATCTTTGCCCTCGAATATTAAATTATTGTACAGATTTCTCATGACAGACTCAGCAGAACCGGCACAAATCAACAACACCTTTTCTCCTGCTGGTTTAAATTCATTCCCACAGGGAGCATCAATTTCAAGATGTGAATTAACCTGGCTTTCAGAAAGTATATTTTTAGCTCCATTTTTTAAAGCCTGGCTTATTTTTAGGTAGGATTCATTTTTACTCGAAGCAATAGCTAAATAAATTGGTTTTTTGTCTCCATGAATAACTACATATTGTCCATTTCCACAATCATTTGGAGAAACTCCTTCTATCTCTAAACTATAGACTTCACTTTCACCGTGCACTTTCTTATTTTTAAGCGTCGCGTCATGACGTGTAAACATTTTTTATCTACCTATTATTAAGATACCTACAATCTAAAATTGGGCAAGATGATACAATTTTTTTCTTATGGTATTAGGCAGTTTAAAGATTACTTTTAATCTCTAGTTGATTGTCCTTGATTGTGCAGCACCTTCTGGTAATCTGCTGTCGGTAGATGCTATTCATCATCATGATTTATCAGATAATCTACATTTGCTGAAACAATCACTATTTATTATTCATAGCATCATTTTCAAGTTTTTCCGTATAATAAATTGCCACTTTTAAAATTATTCATTGCCCATTAATAATTAAAAATCAATCTAAAAGTTCTATTATAAGACAATAAATTTAGGTGATAAATAACAACAAATGATGATATAGTTTTAATTACTATTGGATAATAGTTAAGAGATACATATGAGTGCAAAAGTGACTAGGTTAAAATGAATGTCATTGAATTAAAATCATTTTTAACGGTGGTTGAATATCGCTCAATATCTTTGGCGGCAAAAAGATTATATGTGACACCTTCTGCTATGACCAAGCGTATTCAAAGATTCGAAAGTAAACTCAATACTCGCTTGCTTACCGTTGATGGAGTAAGAATAAAACTTACAGAGGCTGGGAAAAAATTAATCCCCTATGCAAGGCAAATTTCATCAACGTATGATGCAATGAAAAAAGGAATGAGCTCTTATTCACAGCAATTCAAAACGACCTTGAAAAATAGGTACTTCATTCTATCTGGCGCATTATCTAATCTCTGATTTGATTCATTATGTTCAATCAGTGGATGAAAGAATAATTATCAATGTAAAAACTATTAATGAAAAAGATTACCTTGAGCAATTAGATAATGGGTTCATTGATCTTGCGATCTGTACCACGCGATCTAATCAAACAAAGATTTTAGTTAATGGGAAATTATGGCGGGAGGAGCTTTGCATCTGTGCTTCAGATAAGCACCCATTAACGATTAAAGATGAGGTATTTTTAGCTGAATTATCTGCTTATGAGGCAGTTTTTCCAGAAGAGGGGGGATATATTCGCGAAAAAGCCGAAGCACTTTTTGCCAAGCATCATTTGCCATTAGCAGTAACTTTAGAAGCAGGGACAATTTTTTCTGTAAAAAATATAGTGTTTTCAGGGAACTACTGGAGTGTTGTGCATAAAAGGGTTTTGGATGAAAGCCACTTAAAAATTACTAAGGTTCCTGATATCAAACTGGATATTAAATTTAATTGGTATTGCCTTAACAGTAGAGTCCAAGAAAGAACTATAGAACAAACGATTAATCACATAAATAATTGGATTATATGCAATGAGGTGACACAGTTAAATGAACACTCTCCCTCATTCATAATGAAAACCAAAAAAGCCTCCAATTTTTTAAATATATTCAGCTTGTCCATAAAAACAAGGAATCTGCAGCATGTGTTGGAGGCATTTGATGATATTACTTTTCTCCTTGATTATTTAGAGGCACTTTTAAGATCCTAAATAGATGGTTGAATGAGATACCTCTTGTTGCTTTTCTTCTTTTATACTTTTTAATTTATCTTTAAACGCAACAGTAAATTTTATTTTTTTAGCACCACTCATTTCAACTTTATCTTTATCTGATTCTTCTGCCGCCATTTGATATATTTTCTCTTTTCGAGCCTGTTTTAATTTCTCTACGTCAACACGCACGTTTTTTCTTGGAAAAACCACCAGCGGATTGCTGGTTTCACCACTATAGATGCGTAAGTGTGACGCATGGAATCCCCAATCTCTATCATCGACATACAGCGGGTTTGGAAATGCTCCAATATTTATGGATCGAGTAATACGAACATTATCTTTGATGGCGGTTACTAATTTTTTCATAAATGAATCTTGTAATTTTGTTTCTTCATTCTCATTTAACATAACGCTCGTTAAAAATGGATATATCTTTTTTTGAGCCTTATACTCAGGATGTGTTTTTTCAAATTTTAGGTGTACATCATCTGCGGTATTTATAATTTTCAGCATGGATTTTGGTGTTAACGGTCTTTGCTTGCTGTGTAATACAGAAGTGGTTGCTTGACCAGATGGAAATTGAAATGCCTTGCCTCCTTTTGCAAGTGTGGCTAACTCCTTCAACCGTGCTGCATCAATAGGCCAAGTTTCTACAGATAGAGTCCCATGTTCTTTTTTTACATAAGATAATGTATATCGCTCATTATCGTCTGTACCTGTCTTTGCGAGAAAATAGGAAGAATTTAGTCCCACTTGCTTGTTTAATAATTTATTTATTTCATTTGCTCCTTCGGAAGTTAAATGATTAGGAAATGATTTTGTTGTTAAAACAAATCCAAATGGCTCTGCTAATTTTTCTTTTCTTTTCTTTTTTCTTTGAATTGTTGATGCATTTCTTTTTCTTTATCGGATATCTCCGTTTGCACTGTGTTACAGCCTAATAAATTAAATTCTTTAATATGTGGTTGTTTTACAGCCAGATTACAAAAGTCTTCTGCCTTCATGTCCGCCAGAGCATTAGTATCAGTAGCTGCATGGCTCAAGACACTAACTTTTACACCTTCTGGTAAGACAATATTTCTATCAAGCAATAAATGAATATTCTTTGTACTGATGTGGGAGATTTTTCCTGCTCTTTTTTGCGCATGACTATAAACGCGAGCTGCTTTTTGCACTTCACGATCTTCCTCCGCAATATTTTTTCCTGTTATAAGAAGATATTTCATTTCAGACAATACAGAATGAGTTATCTCTTTTTTAAATTCTTCAGAAGGAATATACATAAGCGCATCGAAACTATTTTTCACAGCATCTAAATAAAGTTGTTTATAAAATCCACTTAATGGCTCGCCTTCTTTAAGTTTAGGGATATGTTGTAACGCATTTCCATTTTGGTGGGCAGCTGTTAAATAAAGTTTTTGATAAAATAGAGAGAGTTCTTCTCCTGCTTTGGGTTGAGGAATAAATTTTAGCGCATCCCCATTTTGCTTCACTGTATTCTAAATACAATTCTTCATAGAATGAGTCCAGAGGTTCACCTTGTTTTGGTTTGGGAATAAACTCTAATGCCTCCCCATTTTGTTTCACCGCAGCAAGATAAATATCTTTAAAATCCTGGTTTAATTCCTCACCTTTAGGTTGAACAATAAATTTTACTGCATCACCATCTTCTTTCAATGCCTCAAGACAAACCCATTTATAATCTGGGTTGAGTGTTCCAGTTATACTTAAGTCATTATTTGATGGTACAGGAATAAATTTAAGTATTTTTTCGAGCTCTTTTCCGTCTAATTTTAGGACTTCACTAAAAATATTTTTATAGTCTTGAGATAATGATTCTTCCAGTTTGGGTTTATGAACTAGCTCTACTATCCTGCTGTCTTGTTTCAAAGCTTCTAAATATAGTTCTTCATAGAATGAACTTACTTTTTCTCCTTCCTTAGGCTTGGGGATATATTTCACTGATTCACCATTTAGTTTTACAGCGGCCATATAAATTTCTTTATGCTCATCACTAGGCTCTTCTTCTGGTATAGGAATATCTTTTATTGAAAAAGGATTTGCTTTTATGGCCTCTAAGTAACTTGCTAATGCTTCTTGACTAATCTTCATTTTAATACTCCTGGTTGGTGATTAAATTTGCTCTCTATGTAAATTTTATCGATTCGGTATTAAAGGAGACTTATGGTCCTTTGAAGAAAATTCATTGCTTTTCCTATTGGGATATAATTTTTTTGTGGGGAGAAAAATATGGCTGTTGTAATAGCAAAGCCCATGAAGTTATGGGCTTTATTATAATGTGTCAACGCACGAATGGCGTTTGTAACTACTTATTTTGAAAATGAAAAATTAATTACCACTATCTCCAAATCTAATCGTAGAATCAGTCATTGTAACATCGCAATAACTTATTGGTGGCGTTGCTGTTCTTGATGCATGGTTTCTTCTTGCTCTTCAAGCTCTTCATTTTCCTCAGGAATAGGAGATAACACTGTACTTGTATTAGAACTGCTTGGTTCAAAAATACTAAATTGAGCAAGATAAGAGTTATTTGATGGGTTTTCTTGTAGTGTCACTTGACCTCCTGAGTAAGTGAGCATATCGATTTCTTTTGTATGCGTCGCTGTCCGTTGTTCATCGCCTTAATTTTGGGGGCTAATTCTGAAATCTTTGAGAGGAGAGCACTTTGCTCTTCTATTAATGGGTCAAGTTGCTTACCTAACTTTTTCTTCTCCTTCTTTTTAAGCGAATGATCTTGTTGCTCTTCTTTTATAGCATCAATTTGTGCTTTAACCATGGATGCTTGCAACATGAAACTTTTCATCGGGACGGTAACTGATTTTCTGGAAGCTTCTTTCATACGTTCTAGTTGTTCAAGTAAAGAATGTCGTGTGTTTTCTAGATGCTCTAATTTGTCCGCATGGCTATTCTTAAAATCAAAGTCCCATTTCGTGTCCGCAATGTAATTTTCTAATACAGGGGTTAATTGACTCACATAGCTCGACAAATCTAATAAGTTTTCTCCTGGATATAGGCTCAATTCATTCGTCAGGCTAGGGGCAAGGATAATCGCGAGATTATTATATGTCATCCGATTTATTTCTTGGTATTTCCCTACTTGGTGCATTAAATGAAAATAGTGATAAAGAATTTCTCCTGCACGTTGATGATCTATTCTCTTTGAAAGAAGCAAATCATTAATGAAGTTATCAAATAATTGAGCGGCTATTGTGTTATTTTCTTCTTGATGAGAATCCAATAATGATTTCAATTTTTTAGAAAAAGATGCAAGTAAGTCATCTTGGGAGGCTAATATTTGGCCCTCTTTAAGCACTGTAGGTATCATTCCTAATACATTATTCAGGCGCTCGTGATTCACTATATTTTCATTCATCATGATGTAGCGACTTAATGTTTCTACATTAAAGTGAGTATCGATAAGTTGGTCGAGTACATGTTCTATTTCTTCTTTCGATCCTGGGACCCGAAAAATTCCTTGTGTATTTAATAATTCTGGATATTGAGATATTAATTGAACAATTGAACGAAACACATTGACTATGTCGTGCGTATTATAAGGGCCTGCCATTGATTTCTCCTGAATAAGTAACAAGTGAAATAGTAACATGAGATTATGTTTTGTTTAATATTTTTAAATAAAGACCAATTTAAGATCATTTTTGGGCTTTTATTTAATACAAATCCAGCACTTCGTTGAAATTAATTATTAACTTATTGATATCATATAGAAACTGAGTTTGGAATTTTTATTAAAAATCAATATTTTTTAGATCATGGACTAAAATAAGGAGCTATTGTAGATACAAAATCTGCTTAAAATGCGCTTTATGCTAATAAACAACTGAATATTTAATTCAAAGGGGATAATTAAAAAAACGTTTAAATTGTCGGGTGTTAATTAAATCCACTTTTTGCATCATCTCAGTAGAATTAGGTCTGACAAGCTGCTTAAAGGATTTTTGTAATTTATAATTACCTTAAACATCGTCCCATGAGCTTGTCATCGACCCACGATTGTAGATAATAACGAATAGGTCTACTCTAGCTTCAAAGCTGACATTATCCACCCAAAAAGTGATTCTGACATTTTAAAACATAGTTTATTCAACAAGCCTTTTCATTTCGTCTGAAATGTCATTAAATTTTTGAAATAAACCATTATCTAGATATTCAGAAATATGTTCTCCCTCAGATATATTTTTTAACATAGTATCAGTGCTTGAAAATATGGATGCTAAAGATTCAATTTCTGCTTTTACATTATCAGATTTTTGATGATTTTTTCTTAGATTTTTATAGGTACTTATTTTCATCAAAATCAAGCTGATCTCTTTTCGCTTATTAGGGATAGCCTTTGATGACATAAGTGCTTGATTTATTTCTTCTACTAGTGGATCGAGGCTATTTAATAGCGCTTGGGTCTTTTTATTCTCTTCATCATTATTCATTATAAGCTCCTGATTTTCATCAATTAATTATTAAATGGTTTGGAACTATAGGCTAAATAGGCGGTGGTCGCTGCAAGGGCAGTGATACCAACACCAATAGCAAAGTTACGAACTATTCTACGAAGAGACTCATATGTTGATTGTGGTTGTTGGGGACCCTGATTTTTTATCTCGTCAACCTTTTCTTTTTGCGCTGTTTGTTCCTTTACTCGTTCTAGAAAAGCTTCGGGGCCAGTGCCTACAGCTTCGCGTGCGACTCTTCTTCGCTCATTTGCTACGCGTTCTAATTTTCCTAGCGCATTGTCATAGTGCAATTTTTCTTCTGCACCCAGGCTTTTCACTACATTATCTATATCCTTTTGAGTTCTTTTTGAACTTTGTTCTCTCTCGACTTTTTCTAGCACTTCGCTTTCTTCTGGTGTCAGGTCTGGTTCTGGAATTTTTGATAAGGCAATATTGGCATCATTAACGGCAATTTTTGCAGCTAACACTTGTGGCGCATTCTCTATTCCCTTGGGAAAGCCGATCTTCTCAGCACCAGAAGCTATAGCAATAAGTTGACCCCATGTGTACCCATCTACTTTAACCCGGTGGATTTCGTTTTCTTCGAAGTCACTTCCTTCGCATCCAGGTGCAAATGGTTCTCCTTCCCTACCGACTCCATCCACAACAGCAATTCCGCCCCGGTTAATGAATGTGTCATAAGTTATACCATTTGAATGATCCTCGAGCCACATATGCTCAGGAGTCATTTTTCCTTCTCGGAAACCCCCACAAAGGTACAAATTGTCAACAGGCAATACTGTTTTTTGTTGTTTCCTGAGTTCTAGAATTTCTTGCATATTTTCCGAACGTTCTGCGTTAAGCACTTCTTCTTCTGGTTCTGGATAAGGTTGAATTACATAATTTTCATCAAGATCTTTTTTATCCTGTTCTGCGAACTCATGCATAATTCGATCCTGAGCACGTTGAATTTCTTTTGGGGTGCCAATATCTGAATATGTGGAGTTTAGTTCCTGGGCTTTGTCCCATGTGATTGGACTTGCAATGGCAAAAACGTGGCACGATATCCCTTTATCGTATGATGCGAAATTATTGTTATTCCTCCCGGTGATTGCTCTACCAGGATTTGAGTGCTCTTGAAATATTGCGTTGTATACAGGAGTTGCGTTTGGTTGTTTTGCCATGATACCTTTCCTACATTTTGGTTTAAATTAATTTATATTGTTACATTATAATACAAAAACCAGTGATCACAAATAAGAACGAGGTATCGATTTATGAAGAATGAAGATTTAAGTACCAAATCGCGGGTTAGGTAATAAAACAGGTAAAAGAGAAAAATATTGAGGTAATTGTTTGGAAATTTTAGAGTCTGTTAGCATGTGCTCCTCAATCAAATGTCAATAGACCCTGATTTAAATCAGAAAAAAATTATTTATTTTTTGTTTTTTATATTTTGCAAGAAGAATTGTCTCCTATGCTTACTTTGATTAATAAATCCTTAATAATTTACCTATAAAATATCAATTATTGATCAAATGGTGTTTATTTTGCATGAAAAACAGCAAGACCGAATCTAAAAAAAACATCACTCATTTTGTTGTATTTGGCGACAGTCTTTCTGACGGTAAAAACATGGCAGAAAAATTTTCTTTTTTAGGTTCATGGGTGAAAGGTTTATGGCTTAAAGCACTAGGATTAGATAAGTCTCCCAATGAACGTTTTACCAATGGTTATACGTGGGCAGACTCGCTTAGATCAACTCTTATCAGTAAATTTCTTAATGACGATAAAATAAAAAAAGATTCTTATCACCGATTTGGAAAATATAATCGGGATAATGCGGATATCAGTGATGATATTCTTTATCAGCCTCCTTACAGCCTAAATAGATATACTGTGGATGACGTTACAGCTGAATTAAGAGAAGTAAAACGTAAGCCACGTATAGAAGATAGAGATGAAGGACATCTATTTGCGGCAAAGCAAGAAGATACCCCCGAGGAGGTAATAAATCCTGGACATATAGTCGATTGCACTGATATAGCTGATGCCGCAATCGCACATCGGCATAAAACGAATGCTCAACGAGCCGTTCTACGAAAAAAATGGGGTTTCTGAACGCGTCAACACTCCAAAAGTCTTCTGATGATATATCAGACCAGATAATTACAGATCCTCGTTACAGAAAATACATTCAAGAATATTATTCACTCGATGATGGACGTACTGGCCAATATAACGGGCAAAATTTCTTCGCAAATTACAGTCAAGGTGGGGCAACATCTTATGATTACAGCTGGAAGGGGCTTTTTCTTTCTCTGCTTGCTCCATTTACAGCGATAAAACTTTTTTTTACTCGCTTAATTGTATCTAATTTGTCAAAGCAGGTGGATCAATTTCTCGTTGATCTTGAGAAACAGGAGGATTATGAAGATAAAGAAAGGACATTGATTACTGTATTTTCTGGTGCTAATGATTTAATTACGGTTAATTCAGAACCAACAAAAGAGTCAGCAAATCTTGCAGTACAAAGTAATATAGATAACCTTGAAAAATTAATTCAACAGGGTTTTAAAAATATTGTGCTTTGCAATTTGCCTGATTTATCGTTAACTCCACGTTTTCAGGGTACACCAAGCGAAGGCAAAGCGCACGAAGTTACGGAATATTTTAATACCCAACTCGAAGAGAAATATAAAAAATTAAAAGAGAAATATCCTTCATGCTCCATTGATTTTTTCAATATCAATTCTGTCTTTACTAAAATATACACAGACGTCCGAGATAACCCTCAATCAGAATATGCACTATATTTTGATCGTAAAAAACTCAAAGAAGCTTATAAAGATTCAACAGACTATACAATGACTCCAGAGAGAACCTCCCCAGGTTCTAAACATATGTTTTGGGATGATGTGCATCCAACTGCCACCATGCATTCTTTGTTGATGTCTGAATTCTATAAAAATATAGATGCTTTAAGTAAATATAAAATCTCCGCACCAGCAGAACAAAGTCCTGAACAATTGTGTAAAAAATTCAGACAAAAGTATCATGAAAAATTAGAAAGCTCTCGGTTTGGATTTTTGCATCCCAATAAAGAACTTTCTATTAATTATAAAGAACCAGCAAAAGCGTTGAATTGTATATTACGCTTTGCGCTTGATAAAAATAACAAAAAAGCAGACTACATACGCGCAGCAATGACTGATTTAGGTTGGTGGGTAAATAATGAGCCCAACATGTGTATTCCTGCTCTTGCTGATGCCATGTGGATTTTAGATTCAACTTTAGCTCGCAAGTTAGAGGCAAAATTGGATCCTCATTTGCAACAGTCCCAATTTAATTCTCCTCAAATGATGATGGAGGCCTTAAATACAGGGGCTGCTCGTCACAAAACTATTCCTCCAGAGCTTGTTTTACCTCCTGAGGTTGAGAAGAAATTAAAAATGATGCAAAAATTTCCTAATAAAGATAAAGAAGGAATGTTGGCTAAAACCAAAGAGAATACACCATTTGAAATACAAGAGTCTTCGACAACGGATAATACGTTGACTTTTGGTTAATTAATGATTGCGCCTGGTGTATCCCCCAACGCATGGAGCATTCGACCCAAAAGTACAAATTGCTTCTCTTAGAAACAAAAAAGCTAAGCTTGAGGAGCAACAGATCCTAATTTTTTAATGCGGCAACAGGAAAATGTAGAATAAATAAATCACTCGCAGAGCAATTCGAATTTAATCTAATGAATTGCGTTTCTTTACTCACAATAAAAATCTATTAATACTAGGAGTTATTAATCAAATGTGAGTAAATTTAATGTATCTTGAAACTAATCAAATTGTATTCTCACCGTCAGATTTAGCGCAGTTTCTGGATAGCCCTTTTGCTTCATGGATGGATCATTTGGCAATAACAAATCCTGAGTTACTCCCGTCCACTGACGAAAATAATGAGTTGCTCAGTGTATTGCATGATTTGGGAAATCAACATGAGTCAGAAGTATTAGCCACTTTTGAAGCAAAAGGATTAACAATTGCCAATTTGAGCAAGCGCACGAACTCTCATCAGGCTACTGTAGAAGCTATGAAAAATGGAGTAGATGTAATTTATCAGGCGCATTTGGAATTGTTACCGTTTAGAGGATATGCTGATTTTTTGATTAAAGTCCAAGGAAAGAGTATTTTTGGAGATTATTGTTATGAAGTTTGGGATACTAAATTAGCTAAGTATGTTAAGCCAAATTTTTTGGTGCAATTATGTTGTTATGCTGAAATGCTTGATGTAATGCAACAGGCAAGAGCAGAGCAGATTACTATCATTCTGGGAAACAAGGAACAAAAACGATTCCGGCTTAATGACTATTTTTATTTCTACAACAATCTTAAGCACAAATTTTTGTTAGAACATCAGCAATTCGATCCCTCTAAATGCCCAGATCCTGCTTTATCTAAAAGTTGGGGAAGGTGGAGTACATATGCAGAAAATCTTCTATTAAAATCAGATCACTTGATTCAGGTTGCTACGATTACTTCGGGACAAATCAAAAAATTAAATCAAGCAGGCATTCATACTATGACTGCTTTAGCTAATGCTGATTATAAAACTGTAAAAGGAATTAAATCTGAATTGTTCGAACAATTAAAAGCCCAGGCCAAAATTCAAAAAGAAAGCATTGGAAAGGATATTCCTGCTTATCAATTAATTAATCATGAAAATGGAAAAAAAATGGGGCTGGCTCTACTACCGCCTAAATCAAAAAATGATATCTTTTTTGATATCGAGGGGTTTCCTTTAGAAGACGGAGGATTGGAGTATCTTTGGGGTGTAACTTATTTTGATGAAAATGATCAACGCCGATACATGGATTTTTGGGCACATGACAAAGATCAGGAAAAAGAAAGTTTTAGATCATTTGTTGAATGGGTCTATAAAAGGTGGCAGCAAGATCTTTCGATGCACATTTACCATTATGCAAGCTATGAAATTACTGCTTGCCGCAAGTTAATGAGCAGATATGGGGTATGTGAGTATGAAGTGGATCAATTGTTACGTAATGAAGTATTTGTTGATTTATACAAAATCGTAAAAGGTGCGCTATTAATAGGGGAACCGCGTTACTCAATCAAAAATGTGGAGCATTTATATCGCGCTAAACGAGCTACGGAGGTTGGTTCTGGTGGCGATTCAGTGGTTGTTTACGAGCGGTGGCGAGAAAATCCTGATGGTGATACGTGGCAAACCTCAAAAATATTAAACGATATTCGCTCTTATAATATTGATGATTGTAATTCTACTCAGGAGTTGGTGACCTGGTTAAGAGAAAAACAAGAAGCCTGCGGTATTTCTTTTCTTGGCAAAACAGAATTGATTGAACCTGAAATTAAAGAGGAAATTAATGAGCGTCTCAAACTTCGCAACAGATTACTTGAAAAAGCCTTGCAATTGCATAGCGAAGGTCAGGAGCAGTTATCTAAACTGCATTCTGTTATGGCTTGGTCCATCGAATTTCATAGGCGTGAATCCAAGCCTGTCTTTTGGCGGCTATTTGATCGACTAGGTTTAAACGAAGAAGAGTTACTAGAGGATATAGATTGTCTTGCTTATTGTCAGCGAACTGAAAAACCACCTTATAAATCGACTCCAAAAGCACGAAATTTAGTTTATGAATATTCATTTGATCCGGATCAGGAGTTCAAAGCGAATGCAAAAGAATATTTTCTGCTAGGCTACGAAACGCCTGATGGCAAAAATATAAAGGCGAGTTGCCATCATGAAGGCAGTGATTTAGAGCATGGGATTATTGCACTACAAATAAAAAATGAACCTGATAGTCTTGTTACCTTAATTCCAAACGAATATGTTGATCCTGATCCAATACCCCAAGCAATTACAAAACAAGCAGAAGCTTTTGCAAATGGGGGGTTAGCCCAAACTGCTATAGTTGATTTTTTGGGCAAATCTATTCCGAGAATCAAAGGACATATATCGGGTCAAGCGATAGCACCTAGTCATGATCCAGAACAACGGTTGCATGAGATTATTCAGGCAGTTATTAATTTGGATAATAGTTATCTGACTATTCAGGGGCCACCGGGTGCTGGCAAAACATATACAGGCAAGCACTTGATTGCTGAATTGATTAAAAAAGGGAAAAAAGTAGGTGTATCTTCTAATAGCCATAAAGCCATCAATAATTTATTGATTCATACTGCGAAGTATTGCCAAAAAATGGGAATTACTGGGCATTTTTGCTGTAAAAGCAAAACGGATTCAGTCATTGATGATTTAAAAATTAATGTTTTGGAAAATAAAGATATTGGTAATTTTTTGCAGCCAGGATGTGTCGTAGGAACTACGGCCTGGGGTTTTTCCAGAGATGATCTTGAACATGCATTTGATTATCTTTTTATTGATGAGGCAGGGCAAGTTAGTGTTGCAAATTTGATTGCTATGAGTAGGGCAACATCCAATATCATTCTAATGGGTGATCAGATGCAATTGGGACTGCCTTCTCAAGGCAGTCATCCAGAAGAGAGTGGATTGTCCATTCTCGATTACCTGTTACATTCAACTCCGACTATTCCTGATTCAATGGGCATATTTTTGGGAACAACTTATCGCATGCATTCGGCGGTCAATCAATTTATTAGTGAGGCCATATATGAAGGTAAACTTGAATCAGCTCCCGAAAATGATGAACAATTGATAATTGTCCCTATGGGTTATCATGGTATTTTGAATAAAGAAGCAGGAATAATTGCTGTACCGGTGATTCATGAAGGTAATACACAAGCGAGTGATGAAGAAGTAGTGCAAATTACTTCTTTGGCTCATGAATTGCTGGGACGGACTTTTAACGCCAAAAACGGTCGACAAAGAATAATTGATTGGGAGGATATCCTTTTTGTTGCGCCATATAATTTTCAGGTTAATAAACTAAAAGCAGCTCTTGGAGATAAAGCAAGGGTAGGTAGCGTTGACAAATTCCAGGGACAAGAAGCACCAATTGTATTTTTAAGTATGTGTGCAAGTAGTGCTAATGAGTCACCCCGTGGGTTAAATTTTCTTTTTGATAAAAATCGCATTAATGTTGCAATCTCTAGATCACAATGTTTAGCTGTTATTGTGTATTCTCCAGCATTGTTGGATTCTGTACCAAATAATGTAGAGCAAATTGCTATGATGAATATGTTTTGTCAATTAGTGAAAAATCGGTAGAGTAGATACAGACACTCAGATGCGAAGCTGGAAACCTTAAAATTTGAGATCTGATGTCTCTTAATTTATTTAATAGTCTGAATCAGTGCTGAAAAATAATTGGGTTGTTCAGGTCTTTGATACCAAGCTAAAGAAATTGGATTTGGGTACGATTGATTTTCATTGAGAATAATCAGCTCTCCTGATTCTATATAAGGCGCTGCAAATTCTTGCGAGAGGACTCCATAACCAAATTCATGAATAAAGAACTGCGCAATACTTTCGGTATTATTAATAAAATGTCTTTCGGTCTGAATATATTGCAACAAATCGTATTTTTTTAAATAAGAAAATGTCATTTGATCGTCTTGTCCAAAATCAATTATTTTCTCGTTAGATAGAATATCAATAAGCCCCCGATTTTTCCATTTTGCAGAACAAACTAATAAATAGTGTTCGGGCATTAAAGATTTGCTTTCCATTTCTTGCGTCACCTGTTCGGGTGATAAAATCACCAAATCAAACTTTCCTGATTTTAATTGATGGCTTATATCAAAATTGTCATTGATTAAACAGGTGATGTGTAGTTTAGGAAACTCTTTCATGACAGATTGGCACTGTGGAATGATACGTGAGCGCATCACGCTTGTAGGTCCAGCAATTTTGATGCGTAAATTAGATAAAGTTCCAGCACCTTGAATACTTGCAAGTACAGATCCACCCATCTCTGTGACACGTTGGCAGTAACGATGAAGCTGCTCTCCCTCGGTGGTTAATAACATGCCACGTCGGCTACGAATAAATAACGTGGTCTTGAGTTTTTGTTCTAGTTGACGCAATCGTTGTGTCACAGCAGTTTGTGTTAAAAAAAGAGATTCTGCTGCCGCATGAACAGTCCCTTCTTTAACAATTGCTTCGAATGCAATTAATTGTGGATCGAGCAATATCAAAATAATTCATCAATTTATAAAAATAATGAATTATACGTATCATTAAATTCAAAATACAATAGTATTCATTCCAAAGAGGAAATAGAAAATGCTTAAATTGAACTATGCAAGTTGCTCTGATCCGAAAATGGCTCAAGCAGTCCTTTTTAGTGCAAACACACGATGCGCTGGAACAGCTCCGACTTTTTCATTAACATCATCTCAGGATGAATTTTCCGCAGATTTTATTCGTCGCGTTGATAATAAATTACATTCACTTCCCGAGAATCTTAAATTGGGCGATACATTATGGGATTTTGGGGATATGGAAATATCCCATCATACTTTGGAAAATGAAATGAATATGGTCTCTACACATTTCCATGAGTTAATGAAAAACGGAAAAATACCTATTTGCCTGGGAGGTGATCATGTGATTAAGTTCTCTGCCCTAAAAGCTTTAGACAAAGTTTTTACTGGTGAATATGGAGTCATTTATCTTGATGCCCATCCTGATTGTGAAGCCCAAGACGTACTTTCATATAGTTCGATATTACATCATGGGTTTCAACTCCCAACTTTAACCCCCAGACAAGTAATGTTAGTAGGGATCAGACAATTTACTGAAAGTGAGGCATTGGCATTATCTCGATATTTACCCAATATGGGTACTATTATGGGTAGCGAGTTTAGTCATGCGCCACTTGAAGTTTTAGCCCAGAAAATTATCAAACAATTTTCAGGTTTAAAACACCTTTATTTTTCAATTGATCTTGATGGGTTGAGTCCTACTTGTGCTCCCGCAGTAGAAAGCCCTTATCCTGGAGGCCCCGATGTAAATCACATTATTTACTTAATTCATATCTTGCGTCACCATTTCACCTATGTTGGTTTGGATATAAGCGAAATGATTCCAAAGCTCGATTCGAATTATGTTACAGCATTAGCTGCTGCGCGAATCCTTAAAGAATTTTACAGTGTAATCTAATTGGATAATATTCGAATTTTCATACTTGATTTAAAATAGTTTACATGATTTATGTTAAATTTAGATAAACCAATTGCTTCTTATAATTCATAAAGTGTGGTGTTATGCAAAAGGCTCAAACATTTATTTTAATTCACGGTGCTTGGCATGCTTCTTGGTGCTGGAAACCTATTGCAAAAGAACTTATTTTGAAAGGACATAAAGTTTTGACGCCTGATTTGCCTGGCCATGGTCTAAAAACTCAAATAAGTAGCTCCGTAAGTTTTACTGATTATGTGAATCATCTTGTTCACTTACTACAACATCAACAGGAACAGGTTATCCTTGTCGGACATAGTATGGCTGGTTTAGTTATTTCAGCGGTTGCAGAAATTATTCCTGATACGATTCGTGAACTTGTTTTTGTTGCAGGCTATGTTCCGCAAGATCAGAAATCTTTGTTTTCATTAGCGTACGAATCTGAATCAAATAATCTGACGCCTTTTTTAATTATCGATGAACGATTACAAGAAATTCGTCTTCAGTGTTCACCCGATTTAATCGATGTCTTTTTTAATTGTTGTAGCAGAGAGGATTCACAAAAAGCGATGTCTCAGTTACAGGCACAGCCTATTCGACCATTTACTGAAACAGTCCGTATTGGGGAAAAATATACGCATATTCCTAAACGCTCTTTAGTCTGTCGCTATGATAAGGCTTTACTTTTAAGTGATCAATTGCGTATGAGTAGAGAAGTTACCGATAATATTATATATTTAGATGCCGATCATGCTGCCTATTATTCAGGTGTCAAACAGATTGTACATGAATTATTAAAATAAGAGAATTGCTTTTATGCGTGAAAAAATTTTAAAAGATCATAATGTTGCTACGACCTCTTTATTAGCGAACTATTGGAAGAATGAGGCTAAATCTAAAGAAAATTGGTCTACATTAACACAAAAACAAGGAACAAGAGAAAAAGACTTATTTAAAGATCCTCTTATGCAGAATTTCGTTAATGAGCACGTAAAAGAAGATGCGGAACAAAGACTTGACAAAAGAATGTGGTTGCCGTTAGCAACCAGAACGCGTTTTTTTAGACAAACTGTATCAGATGCTGTGAAAAATAAAGAAATAAAGCAAGTTATCATTTTGGGGAGTGGTTTTGATACTTTGCCTGCGCGCAAAGTAAAGTATACCCAACAATTTGGAGTACGTTTTTTTGAAATTGACCAGCCACAAATTTTAAAATGTAAAGAACAGATTTATGCGGAACAATGTATTAATAAGAATGCCACTTACATCACCCTTGATTATGTGAAAGGTGATTTAATTGCTGCATTAACAAACAATGATATTGATTTTACAAAGCCAACGTTAATCCTATGGGAAGGAAATACATTTTATCTTGAAAAAGAAGAGGTGCTGAGAATTTTACGTGACTTATCAAGTCAGTTTAGTCACTTGGTTATAACGTTCGATTATATGCACACTTTGATGCAAACAGGGACGCAGCAATTAGACTCATATGCCAAAGAAAAGTGTCTCGAAAAAACATTAGATGAGTTTGCCAGTAAAAAATCTCCTTTTAAAACATTTTTTGAGCCAGACGAGATAGTTTTTGTATGCAACGAGCTGGGGATAGAATGCGTTGATCATAAAACAGCAGCAGAATTAGCCAAAGAATATGAAGTGGATGAAGAACCCTACTATACGGCTGAGACTTATTCCATGATAACGTTTGAGCATCAATAAACACCCTGAGCAAATATAAATGCTGGTAGGCGGCATTTATATTTTGTTTGATTGAAGTATCCCTTCTGTAAACTGATCGTGCCGGATTTAGCTCTCTTTAATTACAAGCACAATCCTAACAATTAAATGAGTATCCGTGTTGAATCCATGTTCCCAATATATTATGAGAGTTAAATAGTTTCTGCATAAATACTACATAAATTGCATACACTGGGTAAGTCTAGTTTAATTCATGTTGTTCATAATTAAATCATGATGTTCTTTAGGAGATTTAATTATGGGCCTTGAAGTTTATACTTGGAAAAGCAGTCGCAAAGGTTTAGGTTTTACAACGCCTGTCAAGTCCACGCTTCTCGGTGGTAATGTCGGTCATGCTGCTGTTGAATTAACTTTTCCTGCTGATGAAAAGGGGGAGGAGTTAGCAAAAAAATATCAGAATACCCAAGGTCTTGCGATAAGTAAACGGACAGAAATGGTTCCAGAACAACAAGCAGATGGAAGTTACAAGGCCAAGGAGCAGATTAATTATTTTGTCTATTTTAGTTGGTGGCCAGGAAATAGTAACGGCCATCACATTAATAGTCATCGGGATGATTTAGAAGCTGAATGGCGCCACGAACCGAGCCAAAAAATTAAATCCTATACCAAAGGATATTTATATGGCGAAAATGTACCCGAAGACAATAAAACCAATGTTAAAGGAAGTTTAGTACGCGAAAAAACGATCACTAAAGTAAAAGAATTTTCACATGCACACTTAAAGCATGATATTGAAAATGATCCAGCCTACAAGGCGTTAATAGCAGAAAAAGACGGATTGCTGGCTGAGAATAGTCGCCTGAGGGATAAGTTAACGATCTATATGCAAGAAGTAGGTCAGGCTCTCATTGAAAACAGAGAACCTAACAAAGCTCTTGATCTCACTGAAGCTGAAAATGATCGATGTAGAGTAATCCCAAAGGAAATAACCCGAGTCAATGAACAAATCGAGTTATGTAAGATGGACTTTGAAGAACGACATCTTAGTGTTGGAGAAGCACCTGCGGCGATCATTAGAATACCAACCAATTATGATCATAATGCGCCAGATTTTGCACTGGATGCTGAAAAAATTCTGGAGGAGATGGCCTCCTTATCGCAGAGCGCAAGCGCTTATAATTATACTAAATTTAATTGTTCCACTACTGCCACAAAGGTTGTCAAAGCAGGGATCGGTGATGAACTAAAAATGACCATGGAGGTGGATGGATTTGATGTTGGAAAAGCGGCTAAAGCATTTATTTCGACGCCAACATCGTTTTGTGCATTTAGTAAAAAAATTCAATCAGAATTGCTTCATCTTAATACGAAGCAAGATATGAGCGAACAACGACAAATGGATGAACCTCAAATTGCACCTTCAAATGCGTTCAAGGCACGGCTCAGAGAAATAACTCAAGAACCAATAAAAATAGAAGAGCGGGAAAAAGTCGATGTCGGTTTTGCTATGGGATAATAGTATCATTGGTTAGAGAAAGATGTTTGTTCTCTGTATGATACTTAACTAGACCTATGTATAAAAAAATACATTTTAAGACCTGGATTGGAAATGTACATATAATGCTATAATAGAAACGCCATTATGGCGTTCATTTTTGCCCACGTTTGGTTAAGTTTTTTAATAACCAATGCAAAAAATCTCGGGCCAGTTGCCTCACTAATGTATTTTTACTCACTGTTACCAATAGAGAGGGTTCTGATGCGGACGTTTTCTCATGTGTGGCTTGAGACGTATCCATTGTTATAGTTTGCTTTTTTTCTGCAAGCATTTCAGCAGCGGAATGTGGATTTTGCGGACGAAAATAGCGTTGGTACAAATGAGATGCGTTCAGTATTTGTTGGACTTCACTATCAGTTAATACACCCATTCTCGATTCTGGTGGTCTAATCAAGCAGTGAATTAACGGTGTTGGTTCTCCTTCAGCATCAAGAGCGCTCAAAAGAGCTTCACCAATGCTTAATGTAGTTAACATTTTTTCTGTATCATAATAAGTTGATGGTGGAAAGTTTTGTGCTACTAATTTCATCGCTTGGCGATCTTTTGCTGTGAATGCGCGAAGTGCATGTTGAATTTTTAATCCGAGCTGTCCTAAAACTGCTTCAGGAATATCGTTTGGGGTTTGAGTGCAAAAAATCAAACCTACACCTTTGGAACGAATTAATTTAACAATGGTTTCTAGAGTGTTTAATAAGGCTTTGCTGGCATTTTTGAAAATTAAATGGGCTTCGTCGATAAATAAAACTAACTTTGGTTTGTCAGGATCGCCTAATTCTGGTAATTGGCGATAAATATCGGTAAGTAACTTTAACATAAAAGTTGAAAACAATTGAGGTCGATCTTGCATGTCCATTAACCGGACAATGGAGATAATCCCCTGACCGTGTTCGTTATATTGTAATAAATCATCAATTTTAAAAGCGGGCTCCCCAAAAAAATGCTGGCCCCCCTGCGATTCTAATTCGACAATTTTGCGCATAATAGAACCTATTGAGGCTGATGCAACACTACCATATTGAGATTCTATTTCAGCATTACCTTTTTTGCTTTGTATGTATTGCAATAAGGCTTTAAAATCCTGTAAATCAATTAGTGGCATGGAGTTATCTTTAGCATATTCAAAAATAATAGTGATGACTCCCGCCTGAGTTTCATTAATTCCTAACATTCTTGAAAATAAAAGGGCACCAAAATCAGCAACAGTGGTGCGTAAGGGGACTCCTGCAACACTACTTAGAGTGAGTAACTCTACGGGATATCCTCGAGGATTATAGGATACTTGCAGGGATTGGCATCGAGCTTCAAGATCTGGATTAGCCTCTCCTGACTTTGCCAATCCGGATATATCTCCTTTAATATCCATCACCAGACTAGGGACTCCAGCCAGAGACAATTGCTCGGAAAGCACTTGCATGGTTTTTGTTTTTCCACTACCCGTGGCTCCGGCAATTAAGCCATGTCGGTTAAATGATTTGAGTACAAGATTAACAGGAGCATTTTTTACTATTTTATTTTCAATAAGAATGCCCCCGAGTTGTAAGGAAGCAATGCTTTTGGGTACTTGATAAGGGGTGCTGAGATCTTCATACATAAAGACATCCTTGTTGCAGTTTATATGCATTAATTATACTCATTAATTTAGATTATTGCTGGGCATGTGGATTAGGAATTACGTTTTAAGAAGTTCATTAGCGTTCGACTCAAGCTAATGCTGAAGTAGAGCGTAAGCTAGGGAAGGCGTTGCTCTTGTATCTTATCGCCAAATATTACTCTAAATTTGTCTTTATCTCTGCTTTCGCACTGGTTTTTGCCCAAAATTTTTAACTTGCGACTAAGACAGTGCTTTCGCAGAGGGGGTATCTTTCTATCTTTAAGATTAAGGTTGCAAATTTTGCTGTATTTTTTTTGCCATCTCTAAATGTTGTGTTACCGCTGCACGAGTATTGATTAGAAAGCTCTTGATTGATTCAGTCTTAGCTTTTTTCATTAATTGAGTATCAATTAAATCTAAAGCACCTTGATGACCCTTTACCATGGCATCGATGTAAGCTGTATCAAATTGTTTGCCTTGCAAGCTTCCCAATTTCATCATTGCTTCATTACCTTCTGTAGTTAACTTATTAGCCAGATTAGTGTTTAAAGAATTGAAATGAAGATTGTGGGCAATTTCAAGGACTTGAGTTAGGTTACTCCCATGATGGTCAATTAGAAATTTAGCAAAGTCCATTACCCCCGTACTTACTTTTTTATTGGATGCAACAGCTGCCAGTATAATTTCAGTTTTATCAATCACTGCGATATCTGCCAAAATGTCCATTTCATCGGATGTAACCGCAACATTTTTGACATTTTCTGGTGCGGCAAAACTATTGGTACCGCAAAAAGTATTTCCTAGAGTGACAATGAATCCTATGATGAATAAATTTTTTGATAATTTCATATGAATTTCCTTTTCAAGTGATTAAATTAAAAATATTACTCTATACTTTAACATAAGTAAAAAGGAGGTAATGAATATGACATCAGGAAGAGCTGGCAATGAAATAATTGATGATACTATCATAAAAATTTTAAATACTTTATTAGAACTTGAGATGGCGGGCGTCGTGCGTTATACCCATTACTCCTTTATGATCTTTGGTTTTAATCGTATCCCTATTTGTAAATGGATGCGTGATCAAGCTCAAGAGTGTCTTACTCATGCACATATGATAGGTGAACTTATCACTCATTTTGCACATCATCCAACGCTTAAAATTGGTAAATTATTAGAGACTCATGAACATAATATTAGTCATATTTTAGAAGAGTCTCTTGAGCATGAAAAAGAGGGTTTGAATTTATATCATCAATTACTCCAACATGCGGAAAAAAAATCAGTGTTAGTTGAAGAATTTGCAAGAAAAATGATCCAAGAAGAAGAAATGCATCTTGGGGAAATTTATAAGATGCTTAACCCTCAAGGAGTTTTTAAAGATTAAGAAAAAGATAATCTGGGTCATTGAATCGGTGCTCTGCGGAACTCGTATTTATATTATGGGATTTGTTCTAATGTAATTTTAAAATCAGTTTCTGATTAGTACTGATGGGGAGTGGTTTAGGAGCTCATGGATTTATTGATGGAATTGTAGAGATCCAAAAGACCGGATTTTAATCGAATAGATTGTTTATATCTATATTAAGATTATACTTGTTAAAATTTTTCCAGGGATTTTCTTTTTTCTCTAAGCGCTGAAAAATATTTTTTAAATGATAAGATCGAGGATTTAATGAATTATCATTCAATTCTTTCCAATCCACTGGTGTTGCTATAGGCGCTCCTTTTCTAGCTCGTAAGGAATAAGGTGTTGTTGCGGTCATGGCATAATCATTGCGTAAAAAATCAATAAACACTTTATTGCCACGTTTTTCTTTCCTTTGTTCTAAAGTAGTTATTTCAGGACATTTTTGATGTAGTATTTCTGCAATTTTTCGTGATATGGACTTAATTTTATCAAATTTGTAGTGAGCTTTTAGTGGTAAATGAACATGAAGACCACGAGAGCCAGATGTTTTTACAAAAGTTTTGACACCATATTCTTCTAATATTTTTTTTAAAATAAACGCCGCTTCACGCACTTTTTCAAAATCATCATCTTGGGGATCAAAGTCAAAAATAATTTGATCAGGTTTTTCAATTGAAGATATTGTTGATAATGGACTATGAAACTCAAGAACATCTTGACCTGCCAGATAGACCAATGCTTTTTTAGAACTAATACCTGCCATTTTCATTTCAGAATTATCTTGCAAGGTGATTCTTTAATGAAATCAGGAAAATAATTGGGCCGATGCTTGTTATAAAAACCATTTTCATTGATACCCTCAGGATATCGTTTGATAGTTAAGGGTCTATTTTGTACAAAAGGCAAAAGGTAATCCGAAATTTTATAAAAATATTCTACAACTTCTCCTTTTGAAATTTTGTCATCTGGATAAAGTAATTTGTCAGCATGAGAGATATACATACCAGCAATTTTCATAGTATCGACTCCTAAATAGCGCGTATCTTTGTATTTACCAAGACCTAAAAACGGGGATGTCTTAGGTTTTCATGTTGCGTCCATTCGGTAAAACCGACTTCACCGAAGACCCGCTTTGGGGAATCTTTTGTTGTTCTAAAGTCTCTTTTTTGCTGATAAGTTTTTAATTGGGCATGATTTAATTCCTTTTTTTGAAGCTTTGCTTACTTTTCATTCAATGATTTAATGTATTTAATATGGTCTAATTTTAAATTAATTGTCCAACTTGATTAATTTCAATTAAAGTGGTTAAAAATTGGTATTATTTTGTTGGGGAATGAGTGTTGTCAATTCTGGTTTTAGAGAAAATTATTTTAGAGTCTTTGTACTACTCTAAGCTTTGGGGAAATTATATTTTATAGAAATAGCAACTCTCTTTTAATCCAAATTTGTTTTGTTGGCTACAAAAAAATATACAAATAATCTTCAATTTAATTTTTTCTTAACAATATCGTCTTAAAATATCACATTTAATTGTAATTAATTTAATCATTATGTTTATTTTATAACAATGATTCTTTTGTAGAGTAGAGATTATGCCAAAACCAAAAATTTCCCCAGGGCAAGCGATTTTGTTAGTTTTACAAGAAAATAGACTAACGACAAAAGAAAAATTACGTTTACAAGCGCTTTATATTACCGGTTGTGAAAGTGACGATGATATAAGTTTTTTAACTGACGTTATTTCACGTGCAACAAAGACGAACTCTTACTTACAGGCTGTAGATATTTCATTTGATGCTCAAATTATCGACACTGATCCGAGTCGGCGTTATTTTGAAACACATTTAGCCTTTCATACGACAATTTCTGAGATAAAAAAACTGAAGCAGGATCAAATTCAGCATCATTACACACACATTTTAGAATTAATAAAAAATTATGATCCAGTACTTGGTGATAGCCTAAAAGATATTGCTGATGGAAAGTTAACTTCGCCATGGGATGATTTAGGTAAAATTAAAGAAAAGTTAGGTGCAGATGTGGCAGAGTATCTGCAAGCTATCGGAGAAGCAAAAAAGAAATTCACCTCTGAAGAGTATGGAAAGATTAAATATGTTATTAGCGCAACCTTACTAGGACTGATTTGTACTCGTCTTTATGCTAATAAAGCAAAAGAAAACCCAGAATTATTTAGTGAATTGCCTATTAACATTTATGGTAAAGGCATTTATGCGCCTTCCTATCGCGGAAGGCAAGCACGTGACGGACTTCATTTTTTCTCCACCACGGGAATCATGAAAAGTAATACACCTGCTCCTTACCATAATGATCCAGTTCGGTATGCGAATACAGACACACAGCATAGTTTCACTTTTAAGCCCACGGAAAATAGTCAATACGTACTAGGTAAGAACGAAAAAAATTGGAGCGATGATAATTTTGCAAAATTATTGCAACCTTTTGTGAACTCAATATCCGGAACGATGCTTTCTCACTTGAGAGCTTGTAGTTTGTTGTTATCTGATAACAAATTTCAATTTAATGAAATAGGACCATTTTCTAATTATATTAAGTGCCTCATTTCATCAATGTTGTATCTTTCAGGTGGACACACATTTTATGAATTTACCTCTCCTTTCAAGGTAAAAGAAATTCAAGATGCATATTGTGAAATTTTAGGTTTTGAAGAGCAAATGACTTTAAAAAATTTATTTTATCAGACGAATGATGAGGCGTTTAGTAAAGCGCTAAGCAATGCAGGTGAATATAACTTGCATATAGTGAAGAGAGCGTTAGTGCATGAAGAGTTAATAGATACAGTGAAAACACGCATGAGTAAATAAAAAATCTATTGTTAAAGCGAACTCATATTAATTAACGTTCGTTTAGCGACATACGCTAAATGAACGTTTGACTCAAGAGTGCCTAATTATAAACGGGATTTATTTCGGGTTCAGTAGGGCTGTTTTCAAGAGTTGAGGGCCTGGATAAAAAACTATAATGAAGCATGTTTGATATAGGCCATTGTAGCTGCTGATGTTCTATTACTTGGCCATTACATGAACTCAAAATCAGTTGTCCACTATTATCAAAAATAGAAAAATTTTTGTCATCCGGTAAATTTTCTATCGCATCAATAGATAATGATGTAGCTCTAGGGTTAGTAACAATAGCCTTGTATAGAGAATCCATTCGACTTTCCAGGGGTTCATCATCCATTGATGCAAAATATTTTTGAATACAGAAGGATAATGATGCTGCACTTCCTGCAAGTGTTTTTACAAAACCTTTCTCTCCAGAGGGTAATATGCCTTCTTTCATCAAAAAATTACCTTCTTTATCTGCCAAGTAGAAACTATTTTGTTCTTTACGAATATCCAAAGACCCTAGTTTATATGCTCCATCTTTACAGCCTGTAGGACCTAAGGCATCGGTTATAATAATGATTTTGCTTTTAATTGTATTTTGTATGAGGGAAATAAATGAGGAGGATAAGTGTACGCCATCAGTAATAAGCTCTACGCCCGATGGGCATCGCTCAGGGTTTTCAAGTATCCATTGTACCACATGACTTTGAGCATCATTGGCAGTAAGTTTTCGTGTTTCTCTACTGCAGCTCTCTTGACAACCATTGCCTAAATGGGTAAATCCGCAAGCACCTGCTGCAATAGCTCGATCAATGGCTTCTTTATCCTCTGGATTACAGTGGCCTAGAAATACTTTTACAAAGATTCCTTCCTGCTCAAGTACTTTTGTCTGTTTAATAAAATCTTCTGCACCTGATAAATCAGGAGCAATTGTTATTTTCCAATGTTTAATAGCAGGAGCGACATCAATAATATCCCTAAATTTTTCCATTGAGATATGTTCTTGTAGTGCTTCTTCATCATGAGCACCTTTACATTTTTTGGCGATAAATGGCCCTTCTAGATGCACCCCAATGATTTGAGTAAAACCTGGAATCGGATTTTGCTCTTTTTTCTTTATAAATTCATTGAGTTGAATTAGTGATTTTTTTAAGTCAGTTATTGGCATGGAGACTAGAGTCGCTAGTGCATAAGAAAGGCCTGTTTGACCAAGCGCTTTGACAATGTGCTCTAATTTTTCATCACTTATTTCATCGCCTAAAGCAGAGAAATCAATACCTCCTTGACCATGGACATGGGGGTCTAACATTCCTGGCATTAGAAAATGGCAGCCTTTGGAATCAATAATTTTTTTATCCTGAAGGTGTGATAAGTCATCATCAATATTGAAAACTATCCTAAAACCGCTCTCTGTAACCAGCACATTCTTTAATTCTTTAAGCCCTGCATCGTTATAAACATAAATATTTTTAATGAGCATTTAATATTCTCACCGGAGACAATCTTATAATTATTACATACGCATCATTTTTTGACCCAATTAAAATTGAAAATATTTATTCTGAATGAAGCGGTGTTTTTGTTATCTATGGGTTTAATTAATGAAATTAACTCGATCAAGTGATGAATAATTTATCTTTTGCATTATTTTATATTATAATTGCCAAATTTTTGTTATAAGAGAAATATAATGCCTTCAAATCAATTATCTTCATTATGCGAACAAATTGACAAGCAAAATACAGATCATTTCGGTAAATTTTATATGTATGTTGCTTTGTTAAATACAGTGGCAGTGAGAAATAAAACTTTTGCTCATAGTTTACCCCGGTATTCTAGAGGTCTGGCATTTTGGAGAGATAATCATCTTGATATTGGAGAAATCCCGGTTGAGTTTACCAAGCAACTGAATCGTTATGCCCAAGAGTTCACTAATCCGCAACCTCATTGGTCGAATACTCTTTATAATATTGCTCTGGCTTATGTGCGTAAAGGAAAAATTTCAGATCTTACCTATATCATTGATCAAATGCTCAACCATCTAGTTGCAATACAAGGACATCAAAGTCATAACAATAATATTTATAATCACATCCATTTTGAAGAAAAAAAAGAAGGCTTGATTGCCTTTATTCAACAAGTTTCAATGCTTAATCAACAATTATTGTCTACAGTGGATAGTGGGTGTAATACCGCATTATCTTTATTGGTGGTTACTATGGGAGCAGTGCTGATTTTAGCTTCTATTTTTTCTCTTATCCCTACTGTTATAGGCTTGGGGCTTGTATTGGGAGGAGTATATGGTGCTTATCATTTTATGGAGCAAGCCACGGAACAAACCAAGTTGTTGGAAAACCAAATGGATCAAGTAGTTCAAAAATTAAAGCAACTCCCAAGAGATGAGAGCTTATTTGGTGATGAAAATTACAATGCTTTCTATGCTGCAGCAATTAAACCCTTGCCTTACGCGGCTCTGACCGCGGCAGAACAATTAATGTTGGAGGACTCTCATAAGACCAAATTAAAGGAACAACGCGAGACACTAGATCAAATGTGCGCCATTTTTTCGTATTGATTTGAGCATGACTTTGGTCATTGGAGGTATCTAAATCAAATTTAAAGGTTAAACTCACAATAAATGATATTATGTGAGTCTCGCTAGAATGAAATCCAGAGCCCAACAAAACAGAGGAAAATCAAAACAGGTCAAGATAATTGAAGCATATTTTGAGGCTCCTCTTTTTGAATACGCGCAATTTTTTTATTCTCGAAAAAGGTATTGCTCAAGAAATCGTAACCCGATTTTGTAATCGTACTTCCTAATAAACTGGTGCCTATAGCAGTACCTATAGTTAGAGACGCTTCAATGAAACTCATCGGTGTTGTTAATAAATTAATACCCAGGGTAACCCCAGTAGTTATATGATTTGAAGTGTCTTTACTTAACCCCAAATGTGTAGTGAGTATATATCCAGCTATAGGCGTTGCAATTGCTGGAAGGGGCGAACTACCTAGTGCAATAAGTAAAAGTGCTCGAATAGCTTGGTTAATCCAATATATAGAGTCAGGGTGATAATGAAGGCTCTGCAAATAATCAGTTACTCCTTCGTTGGCCAAAGTGATTAATACGGATAGCAATAATCCTTGCCTTGCTGCATCGGTAATTAATTTAATGAGTTCAGGAGAAAATAGTTCCGATAGCTGAATCGAGTTCATAACCTCACTGATCGTGCTATTCCACCCAGAATGAGGGAGTATTTGAGTTGTTATTAAATTAGTACTGGAGAATGTTTGGGGGCTATTCATGAAACATTGGTCTGGAGTACAGTACGGTACGTTTGCTTCGGTGTGAGTCTGACTATTAAAAAGCCCATAAAACCATCTGTCTTCTGATTTTTTCTCTTCTTTTTGTTTTTCATTATCCATCATGGTTATCCCTTTTAATGTTGTATCCATGGTAAGACGGAGTGCGAATGATTTTTTTTGTTAAGTTATCTGTGCAGATGATTTGAAAAGTTTCACTAAGTTATTTGCTCGATTTTCCCACAAGATAACCGAGTAAGGCAGCGATTATTGCAGTAATCATTAAAGTGGCCCATTTTCTGTCTTCATCAAAACTTTTTACATCAAAAAATACGGAAATAGAATAGCAAAAAACACCTAAAATCATAGTTAGAACAATAAAGAAAAGAAGGCAATCTTTTATTCGTCTGATTTTGGCATCAGTCGGATGTTCTTTATGAAATGGGATTTGTTCAGACTTAAACTTTTTCTCATTTCCAGAGGAGCTCTTTTTTTGCTCCATGTCCATAGCTAAAACCTTATTGGCAAATTCAAATAATAATCTATGTCTATAGTATCATAACAAATACATTGAAACATAAAGGATGATTCCTGTCTTTGCATATATTTTATCGTCTGAATTAGGTATGATTAGCTCATTTCGAAAAACATGGGGCAATTATGAAAAAATTAGTTCTTCTTTTTATTGTGTTACTTCCATTCAATGTTTTTGCTAATGATGAAGTAAATCCTAATTCTTATTTCAATAATAATTGTGAGAACTTAAAGGATCCCGATGAGAGAAAAGATTGTTTAAATGTTGAAAAAAGAAATGAAGCAGAACAAAATTTTAGAAATTTTGAGCAAGATAACCAAATGCCCTATCAACAAGATTTTTGAAAAAATACAAGGATTGAAAACCAATCTTAATTGAAGTGAGTGTTGTCATTTTTGCTGGATTTCGAATTCTGAAAGCGTAAGGATTGATTATTTAATAATCGGAAAAATTAAAATCTTATTTTTACCCTAAAGCATATTTCTCTAAAGATTTACTGGAAATGATCTATTTATGAACTATATATACATATAGAAGTCATGTTTGTGGATTCAAGGAGGAGTATGATGAAAAAATATATAATCACATCGTCGGCTTTATTGATGACCTTAAGTTTGGTAGGTTGCAATACAATGAATGACGTTAGCCAGTATAGTAATTCAACTGTAGGCGCCGGTGTAAAATATGGAGCTACTGCTGTCGGTACTGGTGTAGGTTACATAGCAGATACTGGTGCATTTATAGGTAATGGTGTTGGCAAAGTAGTGGGAACAGGGGTTGGGTTGGTGTCTGGTCAACCTGCTACATATCAAAATGTTGGCACCTATCACCATAATCAAGTTATTTATCACAACGGACATCGCTATATGCTGAAAAATGGCCATTATGTTCTTGTTCATTAGGGGCTGGTGTCAACAAACCCTAAATATGTTTTAGCCTCTTCTTAAATTAATTTAGATTACTTACTTTAAGAAGAGGTTCTTCCCGAAGTTCTATTCTTCAGTTTGAAGATCTCCATTCAAACGCTTCAAGTCCGTCGACTATGTTTTTTGTCGGTATGAATACCTCTTGCGATTCTATAGGTTTGACAAGATCTTTAGCCACGAGAACGGTATCAGGTGGAGCATGTTTTTGCATATGTCCGGCAATGTCAATAACGCGGTCGCTAAACTCTTCTAAGGGGGTTGATAGATCATAATACACAAAACCTGTATTTATGCCGCAACGAACGTGAAAATCTTGCTTCATCATTTTGGTTGATTTATTAAAATCAGATAGGCTTGACAGAATATCTTTTGCAGCTTCGAAGGCTTGTTCAGTTGTATTAAAACAACTCATCACGCCATCAGGTGTCCAGGCTGCTTTAATATACCCATGCGCCTTAAATTTACATACGATGAAATCATGATATTGATTAAAATCATTCTCAACTACTACTGGATCTTCACCAATTTTCATGTTAGTGGAATCGACCACGTCAATTGCTAAAAAGGAGAGATTTCGTCCTGTCTTTTCAAGTTCTTTTTTAAGTTGGATAAATTCTTTTAATAACATTTGTCTGTTTTTTTCTTTGAGTTTTCCTGGTTTGTCTATGGTTTCTTCCATTTTTTTCACTAGGGTTTGTTGTTCTTTTGTTATTGCTCGATTTTTAAATTCTTTTAAATTGACCCTCATTTTAATTTTTTGGAGCGACAGTATGTAACTTGAAAGAATGGATGAGATGAATAATAAGCCAACTATTGGAATCAGTCTGGAAAGATCCCAATTTGCTATTTGTGTAGGTACATAGTGCTTTATAGTAGTATTGAGTACTTTGTCTGCTTGGATTACAGGTTTTAAATAAGAATATGAAGATAAATTGCTAACATAGGGTGCAACTATCCCTAAAAATATAGTGAGTATTAAGCACCATACCAGGAACTTTAGCCCCCTTAAAATAAAAAGACCCAAGAGATAGACTGCTTTCATTTTTAGGCTTAACTTGTCTTTAATTGATATAATTATAGTTGATTTTTTTCAAAGTAATTTATTTTTCATTAATTTCTGTTGATTATATAAGTACAGAAAGTCATTATGAGAATTTAGTTAATTTAAATTTTTATCCATAAACTAAAGAGCTTGATGATATTTTAATTTTCAATAAGTTCTTATTATTATCTTTATGGAAATAATTGATTCAATATGTTAAGATTTGCATTAGACTAAATAGATTGAACTATTCAAATAATGCCTAATACAGATGCTCGTCGCGTAAGAGAAGATTACTGGTACACCTCTGCACAAATTGTAGATGTGGGATATGCTTGGCAATTAGAAAGCCCAGAACGGCTTTTTTTATATTCCTCCAGAGAGGATTCAGACAGTACCGCTTTTGCAGCATACCATGTCCCGCGCTGGGAAGACTTGCCCAAAAAAATACTTTTGCCTTTAAATCTAAATGGCAATCATTGGACAGCAATTGCTATTCATGTAACTCAAGGGGCTAATCATCAAGTCAACGTGAATCTTGGGTATACTGATTCGTTGAACGCTGATACTAATTTTGCAAATCACTCTCCTTTAATTCGACAAGAAATTGCAAGAATCGAGAGTATTTTTGGTCGCGCATATGGTCCAGGTCAATTGAACATGCGGGCAGCGGTTTATCCATATACGTGGACGCAACCAGATGGTTCATCTTGTGGTCCTTACTCCCTTATCAATGGCGCTCGTTGTCTCGATAATCGAGGGCAAGAAGCTAATCCAGGAAGAAAACTAATTCGCGAGCAACAACTTAACATGATGACTCAAGCAACAGCAATAAGAAGTTGTTCTACCTGCAATGCAGTTGATGAAATATTGTTAGATTGGATTATTGATCATGCTCAAAATGGTGAATCCTTGCGCGTCACAACAGATGATAATGTTCTGGATATTTGCTTTTATTATGCGCATAAACATCATCGTGATCTTTATGAAATGATACAAATATTTAATAATGAATATGGATCTAGTAGTGTAAACTTATCCTTGTCTCCTAACCAAGTAAATGTACGTATCAGAGAAATTATTGGTGAATTAGGAATTCAATCCACTCATTATGCTCAACGCACCATGCAAAAGAATTTTGTTCCTAAAAGGTATGAAGAAGATTATTCAGACTTAAGTATTGAAGAATTGATTGAGATTTATCAATTAAATGAACCAGTGCGACACGCCGCGGCTTTAATTGCGCAAGAAAATATTTCTCAAAAGATAGACAGTATCCGTAAAATTTTATCTGCAAGCATAGAAGATGATGTGTTTGTATTTGAATTAATGCAACAGATCACACTACAAATGTATCGAGGGCACCAAGTTGAAGCTGAAAACTTAATTAATGACATATTAGGTAAGGGACAACATAAAGAGCATCTAGGTACGTGTCTTAGCGCGATTTCTGATATTGTTGGAACGAGAAATTACTCCCAAGAAAATGACGAGAAATTTATATATCTGGCGAGTGCTTATAAATCTTTAGCTGATGGAATGAGTCAGGCTAAAACAGTTGATCTTAAAACACCGAAGAATGTTCTAGATGCGCATGTTTCTTTATTACAGGGAGCTATTGATAGGAATAATGCATCTTTGCTAAGACAAGTTTGTTTTGCTATTAAAGATTTTAGTTCAGCGTTTCTAGAGTTTATCACGGGAGGGGTTTGGCAATCTGATATTAAACGTATCACAGTTATTAGTGAACGATTGAAAACAACTCAAGGAAATATCAGTACCGATCAACTTCAGCAAGAACGAAGCGCGATTGAAACCATTTTAAATGCAAAAGCCAGTTTAGAAAAAGAGTTGGGCGAAGATTTAGCGTTGCAAAGTCCGAGATTAACAATTTCGAATCAATAAGCATAGATAATTTGCAAGATGAAAGTAGTTTGAAAACTAGAAATATCAACGGCCCCAGTAATAAATAACGAAATAATTATAAAAAATCAGCGGATTCAGATTAAACTTTGTTGAGTTTTTAATATTTGCTTAAGAATTGTTCTTTATAATTTAGCGTCCAGCCTGAATATAAACTACAATTGTTTTGGTGAATCTATGTACAATCAAAAAGATGAAAATATTAAAGCCCGAGTCAAAAATGCAGTTGATGTTTCTGGAAGCTTTGATAATTGTTTTTTTCATAATTATGCACTTTATTTATTAACCAACCATCAAGCTCTCCCTAAAGATTTATTTAACTTTAAATCAATTTTGGAAGAGAGTAAGGCAAAAAAACTATTCCGTTATTTTCCTAATCAAAAATCGTTGAATCAAATTTCTTTATTAGACTCCTCTCAAGATCATGCTTCAAATTATCTTTTTGAAAAGACGTTGATTTTGGGGTTATTATTTAGAGAGTGGTTTCCAACTCAATTAATGGAGCATCCCGAATTAGGGAATGAAATGTTAGAGGGAGAGCATGGCGTATTCACTGGTTTCAAAAACTATAAAGAATACAGACAATTTATGTCAAAGGAAGAGTTATATACTTCAGAGTTTAGCGTTTTATACGAAGCGAACCAAGAATTTCTAGAATACTATTATAATCGTTCGCTAGGAAAGATAGATAAAAACTCAGCTTTTGAAGAGTATTTTGCTCACACATCTTCAGATGAAGAGGCAATTAGAAATTATTGGAATATAGAAGGGTATGCTTCTTATTGTAAATACATGGCTCAACCACAGGTGAAATTATCCCACATTGAAATTATGGCAATGATGAAGGTTATAAATCAACCATTGACCATTTATGATCGCAGCACTGCTGCCATTGTGGATGAGTATCGTTTAGACACAACTTCACCTAAGTTTGAAGTGGCGCTTCATGCCTCACAAGGTCATTATTTTCTTTTAAAAACAGATGAGACAAGAGAAGATTTAGAAGAGTATGAACAAAGTCAGCGAGAATATAAAAAAGATCGCAGTGAACTTCTTGCTCGCTCAGAAAAGCCTGTTTCTTCTTTATTGGTTAGAGCTACTTGTCCTAAAGGACATTTAGATGATGAGCCTTTTGATGCATTAATTGAACGCCTTGCTGAATTAGAGAATCTGCGTAAAGTAGAGGATGAGGCGTTAGTGAGTCAAAAATCAACTACTGTAAAACAGAATACCAATCATAACTTCCTTTTAAATCTTGGTTCATCAATCGTTGGAACATCCGCTGCATTAGTTACTCTTGTTGGAATCGCAATATTAACAGGACAATATGATCCAGGACCTAGTTTGGTTGAAGAGGCAGTAGCTACTACTGTTATCTCAAGTGTTGCTGGCTTAGGTTATAGTTTGTATCATTTTTTTGTATCAAATGATCAATCTAACGCCCCAAAAGATCCAGAGCACGAATCCAATTTATCTCAAAAACAAAAGCTGAACTAATTCATGTGAAAGAGACATCAAAGATATGCCAAACGTCTTTGATGTTACTCTTTTATCTTTTTATATTTCGCATCATCTTTCTTTATTTTTTCAGTCAATCTACATCTTAAACCTACTTTAAATATTGCCAGTGTTTGCTTGGCATACGCTATTATTTAAAATGGAATTCTGCATCAATATGATGCATCTTTGATTTTGCAAGTAACATGCTTTAAGGAATAACATTTGTTTCGCGATATTAAAATCATTTTCATGTTTTTGATGTTGAACCCATGTTACTTATTTTTGGAGGATAAACCATGCCAAAACTTCATCATAATTTTGAACTAATAGCAGTAAATAACAAGTTACCGGAGAAAGTTGCTTCTTCTTTATTAAAAGGGATTACTGAAAAAAGGATATTAAAAGATCAGGTTGGTGCTTATTATTTGATTAAAAAACCTGATGAATTGACCGTAAACGATGTGTTTAAAGGATATCTCTCGGAGGAACAATTGCAATATCCTGATTTTGATGCCAAAGAACATATTTTCTCAATTCAGCTTGAAGGGGCATTCCTGGAAATAGTAATCCCTCGTATGGCAAAAAAAATGTTTGAAGGAATTTTAAGTGTTCCTGAAAACTACCTGCATGTAGATAAAGATAAGTCAATTGGAGTTATCTCTAAATTCATCAATAATTTCTCTGAGTTTTTATCGCAAAAAGATGCAGTAAAAATAGAATCTTTGTTTGATCGAGAACATTTACCTAAACGTAAAGATTTATCTCTTACTCCCGAAGAAGCCATGATCATTGGCCAATTATATGCGGTGGCCTTAGTGTTTAATTTGTGGGATCTATTAAACTCTAAACTGCTTAATTCAGGTTATTGCCTCAGAGAGGGTGTAAAACAAGCCGCAATCGTTGATTTTGGTTGTGGTGCCACTCTTAGTTACAAAGGAAGACATGCTGACACTCTTGCTATGGATGATCCTAATTTTTCACCTGCTAAAAAAATTGATTATTCATTTTTTGGACAAAATTATCGTGATCATTACCGTCATGGCCATGCGTTACCCTTTGATCAATTAGTTGCCCCTCTTTTACCGCATACGATAATTTCTGATTTATTTAACATGTCAGAAAAAGATACTATTAGCCAAGCGATGCTCGAAGGATTTTGTCAGGCAATCACTACTGCTGAGAAAAATATGGCCCAAAATCCTGATTTATTGGAGGAAGGGTTAACAGAGTCTTATAGTGCAATCACTTTAGATTCCTCCATACAAGCAGACGAATTGCAATCTCATTTAAATACGGAGTTTTATAGCATATATCCCAAAAAAGATTCCCACTCTCTAATTTATTTGCTTCAACAACGCCTTAATAGCGCTAAAATGTTAATTACCCAATTCCAAGCAGGGATATCAGCAACTTCGATTCAAGAGGAAATACGGGATTATTATTATCATTCCCAATATATAGGTAAAATTTAATCATTTCGTTCAATAGCAATCTTTTGATTTTTGTATGCTTCTTTTTAAAATAGCTAACCTTTTAATTCAAAGGAGTAGGGTAATGGGTTTTAAATTTAATTTAGGATGTGTATTTCTAATCAGTGTGCCATCACTTTTATTTGCTGATGATACGTTAATTTTTGCTATTGATATTATTCGTCATGGTGATAGGACACCAATTATTTCTATACCTACTGTTAACTATCAATGGAAAGAGGGAATTGGTCAATTAACTGCAGAGGGAATGCGGCAAGAATATAATATGGGTAAAGAGTTTCGTAAAAAGTATGTTGAACAATCCCATCTATTACCAGAACACTATGAATATGGAACGATGTATGTTCGTTCTACTGCATATGACCGGACTCTGATGAGCGCAGAGTCCCTGTTAATGGGATTATATCCTCTGGGAACAGGCCCAAAGGTAGAAAACGCTGCACCTGCTTTACCCCAGGGTTTTCAGCCCATCCCTATTTTCAGTGCGCCAGCCAAATATGATGAAATCATTGTTCAGCAAGTAAGTTCTGAAGAGCGTACAAAACTCTTGGAACAATATGTTTATTCAACAAAAGAATGGCAACAAAAGAATAATGAGTTAAAAGATAAATATCCTCTTTGGAGTCGTCTAACAGGTATCCCAATCAACAATTTAGCTGAATTGCAATTATTGGGTGATTCCTTATATGTCCATCAAACTCATAATATACCCCTGCCAGAAGGGCTTACTGCCAATGATGCCGAAACAATTATCAATGCGAGTAACTGGGCTTTTATGGCTCAAGAAAGACCAAAGGAAGTAGCACATGCTTATAGTGCTAAACTCATGAAAAATATTGCGAATTATCTTTATAGTGGAAGTCAAAATAAATCCAGCTTGAAGTATGTTTTATTATCTGCTCATGATACTACTATTGCGAGTGCTCTGAGTTTTATGGGAGCTCCTTTAGAAACGGCACCTCCCTATGCTTCAAATCTCAATTTCTCACTCTACGAAAGTGACTCTGTTGGTTATAAAGTAAAAGTCACTTATAATAATAGCCCAGTTTTGATTCCTGCTTGTGGTGGTTATGTATGTGAGTTGCAACAATTTATGAAATTAATGAATTTCAGTCAAAATAAATCATAACTGTCGCTGCAAATAGGGCATTGTGTCGAATATTTAGATTTTCCAATCTCCGTGAAAGCGGAGGATCTAGTAAAGTGGTACTGCAAGCTCACGTTTTTTGTGGTTTGTTCTTTTCTAGACCTTCTGCTTTCACGCAAGGTACCATTCGTTCGAATGTATTTATAAGTATCTTTCTTTGAGATGAGTCAAATAATAGTGTGGGCTCAACTCCTCACCTGTTGCCTGACGTAATAGCTCTTGGTATGAATATAATCTACCTTTTTGGTGAATATTTTCTCTAAGCCAGCCTAGCAAAGGCTTAAAATTACCTTCCTGTATCTGATCTTTAATATTGGGGATTGATTTCTTTAATGCAGCAAACAATTGTGCAGCGATTAATGCACCAAATGTATAGGCAGGAAAATAGCCAAAAATTCCTGATGGCCAATGAACATCTTGCATTACTCCATTTTTATCATCACCTAGAGTTGATACGCCTAAATATTTTTGCATATAGGAATCCCACACTGAGGGCAAATCATCAATCGTGATTTCAGAAGCAAAGAGTAATTGTTCTATTTCATAGCGAATAATTACATGTAAAGGATAGGTCACTTCATCGGCATCGACACGAATAAGTCCGGGTTTAACTTGTGTATAATGATAGAACAGATTTTCTGTAGTTATATTTTCGGCCTCAGGAAAATATTTTTGTGCAAGTGGGCTTATGAAATGGATGAATGATAAACTTCGACAGATTTGCATTTCGATAAGCAATGATTGGCTTTCATGTACTGACATTCCCAATGAATGGCCTACAGGCTGCGTGCTCCATTCTTGTAACAATCCCTGTTCGTATAAGGCATGACCAGTTTCATGAGTAATTGCCATTAGAGAGGATAAGAAATCATGTTCGTTATACCGAGTGGTGATGCGGACATCACTTGAAATACCGCCACAGAATGGGTGGTGGCTGATGTCTAAACGACCATGATTAAAATCAAATCCCAAATGAGCCATGATCTCCATTCCAAATTGCTTTTGCTGTTCAACGGGGAAATGACCTGCGATTGGCTTTATTTCACGTTGGGCTTGCTTTTCGAGAATCTTGGAAAGAAGTGCAGGTACTTCTTGTTTGAGAGAATTAAAAATAGGCGCGATCGCTTTACAGTCTAAATCAGGCGAATATTCATCAATTAAAATATCTAAAGGTGATTTATTAAATACTTGAGATTTGATATCAGAAATGGTTTTTACCTTTTTAAATAGTTTTTCTAAGTAAGGTTTAAATGCCTGCCAATCATTTTTTACGCGTAATTCTCGCCATGCTTGGGCGCAAATTAAAGATTCATTAGTATATTCTTCGACTAATTTTGCAGGAATGCAGGTTGATTGCTGGTATTTTTTTCTATCCAATACAAATTCCTTTGCTGCCAAAGTGACAATCCATTTAAATCTTTCGCTTGTTTGATTAACTCGGCTACTTTTTTGTTTGTTAACCAACCATGTTGCACTGTACTTAAAGTAGCTAAAGCTTCAGCACGCGCTTGTCCTCCACCGGTTGGCATCATTGCTGCTTCATCCCAGGAAACAATAGCGGCTAGATTTTCAAAATCATAATACTTTTTTAGATGTTGTTCTAATTGTTGATATGCGTTCATTAATAGCTTTCTCCCTTGGATACTGAAAACACCCAAATAATTTATTCAATTAGCCGAACAATTAACACACTAAGTTACTTGATCGTGTTTCTTCTGTTGGTGCTTCAAACTGTACCACACGTTGATGAAATTTCATCACTGTTGAGCGATGTGCAATACTGATTACAGTAGTTTTGGGTAGTTTTTCTTTTAAAAGGCTATAAAGTTGATCCTCACTTTCTTCATCCAATGATGCAGTAGCTTCGTCTAAAAAAAGCCAATCTGGTTTCTTTAATAAAGCTCTCGCAAAAGAAATTCGTTGTTGTTGACCAAGAGATAATCTCTTTGACCAGGTATCTTTTTTATCTAATTCGGGAACAAACCGATCCATTTTTCCACCAACAGCAAGTAAAGCTGCTTTATATTCCTCTTCAGTATAAGTGTTAGCTGGATCAGGATAGGCAAGTATGGCTTTTAATGAGTCATATGGAATTAATGGTTTTTGAGGTAGGAAATACGTTTTTTGCTGTTGAGGGATACTAATTTCTCCTTCACCATGCTTCCAGGTATTACGAATTGCTTTGAAAAAGGTGCTTTTCCCAAAACCTGAAGGTGCTTTGATTAAGGTGTTTTCTCCTAGTTTAAACTCTAAATTTAAATGACGCATAATATAGCCAGGATTGGCGTGACGTGGATAGGCGATATTTAAATTTTTTATGATTAATGCATTGGATTGAGCGTTATGGATACGAATATCTTTTTGGCTTACTTTGCTGCTTTCACTATCGAGTTCCTCCTCAAGTTCGATAATTCGCTCGATACTCGTTTGATATTTTTTTAGGGAAGTATAGGAGTCAACGAACCAATTTAAGGCTTTGCTGACTTCACTAAACGCAACCCCAACTTGCATAATTTGATTAAAATTGATTAAACCCGTGAAATAGGCAGGAGCAGTAAAAAAATAGGGTAATATCTCGGCAATATAATTGTAGCTCGTTTGAAAAGCGGAAACCTTGAGTTTAACCCAAAGTTTTTGAAATGCATTTTGAGAGATTTGCTCTAAATCGTTTACTAATCTTTTTTGGTGATATTGTTCCCCAGCTTCAAGAGCTATATTTTCAGACTCATTATGAACAAACTCCAAGTCCTTTCTGAATTTTGCTTCTAAACGCTCTTCTTTTTGATTCATTGTTGCTAATGACTTGCCCAGCATATGAGTGATTACGCTATTGACTAATGCAACAAATAACGATGTCCATACTAAATATCCAGGGATAACAATGGTAGCGCCAAATACCACTATGGGTAGAGAGCTCCCTAGTATCCAAAGGGTGCCAATAAAAGCAATTAAAGTTAATGAAGACCTAAGAAAATCAGTACTTAATGAAAGTGTGCGGTCCACAAAGTTATCAATATTATCCTGAATGCGTTGATCTGGATTATCGATATGCGATGAAACACGAGCTAAATCTAAATAAGTTTTCTTACCAAATAGATATTTGTTAATGAATTTTGTTGTTAACCAAGACCTCCATTGAATAGCTAATGTTGTGGTCAAATAATCCATTAAGGTACCCACTCCAACAATAGCTGCGCTCGTTAAAGCGATTATGCCGCTATAAAATAAAAATCCCGTGAGTTCTTTTGCTGTAAGCGCAGCCCAAAATCCTAAAAATCCCCAGGGGAGGCTGGCGGCAAGCCCAACAAGCGTAATGATGCAGAGCATCATGCCTCCAAGCAAAAGCCAGGCGGTTAGTTTTTGATCGGATCGAATAAAATAATCACTAAACAATTGAAATGCTTTTTTAAGATAAGATGTTTTTTTTGATTTTTTTTTCATTGTATTGTTTTTATAATGAATTATTTGGGCAAAATATATTATTTATTCCTCTTACTATCATACTTTTTTGATTTTCGAAAGCAATAAAAAAAACAAAATTTGTCTATTTGCTCTACCAAATTTTGTAAGTTAATTGTAAACTTGCCCCTGAAAAAAACATTTTACTAATTAAATGCCCTTTTTTCATATTTGGAATTTTGTTTTATGTGTTAGTTTAACTTTAAGGAGATTTTGTATGCGCGAGCGTATAGAGGTTAATTCAGAAGAAAATTTGGAAAAAAATACTGAAGAAACTGTAGAACAAAAAGTGGAGCAAAGCTCTGAAGAAGCCAAAGAGAACCTTTCTCAAAGCACAGAATCTGTAAGCTCAGAATCTACAGAAGAAAAAAACGCAGCTTCTGAACAAACCGAGCAGCCAAAAACACAAGCAAGAAATGCAAATAGCTTTTTTGGCCGCAGACTTTACCTCCCATGCCCAGAAGGTGCAACAGATCATCTACATATCATAGGCTTAGGTGATGATGGATTAGTTATGGGTATTGTCCATGGTGATGAGCGTGTTCTGGCAATGCTTGCGCTAAAAACAATGATGGAAGTTCTGAGTGCTGCAAACGAAGAAGAAAACGAAAACGAAGAAGAAAACAGCAATTCGTTCAGCATGTAATTAGAATTCCACGGTCTAATACTAAGGCTGTGGAGTTTCCCTCGATTAAGTCTATACTCATATCATTACAAAGCAAGGGATGCTGCTATTTAAAATGTTTAAAAAACTTTTTTTTATTTATCCATTAATTGTCTTATTGCTTGTTGGCAAAGTAAGCTTTGCTGATGGTGTCTCGGAAGTTGACATCAATAAATTGACCCAGATTGATAAAAGTGGGGAAAAAGTAAGCTTCTCTCAGTTACCAAGTCCTTTTAACGTTTTATTGACGCAACCTCTAATGACGAAAGCCATCGAAAAATATTATGATCGCACAGCAATTATAAAAACGATCGAGGCACATTTAGAACAAGCGAGTAATATTTATCATCGCTCCATTATTATGTTGGTGGATAGGAATAAAGAACGGAATAACCCAGAGATTGCACAGACAAAAAATGAAGCTATAGTTGCTGAGTTAGCATTTATTACCATCAATTTCGATCAGCTGCCAAAAAAACTTGTAAATGATGTATTACATACTAATATTCCTTTTGGTAAGTTATTGACTCAGTATCAAGTACAGGTACTGACTCAAGATCGAAATTATTTTAAAGTACGCTGTAGTGACACTTTAACAACATTAATTTCTTGTCCTCTAAATCACCCTGTTTATGGTAGAACAAATACCATTATTAGAGCAGATAACAAAAAATGGCTTGCACATGTTATAGAGATTTTGCCTAATCCAGTGCAAGAGCAGGCGGTGCGCAATTAATTGAATCACAACTAAATTATTCATACTCTTCTGAGTATATAATGGATGTTTGTGATACTATCTCCATTTTAGAGCGACTTCAGTTAGTAATTCACATTGATTTTGATAGGCTTGTTTTAATGGCAAAACTAAAAATCATTGCTTGGAATTCATTATTTAAAATACGGCGTTATTGACAAGTTGAATCTCAGTGTCTAGGTTGTCGTGCTTTATGCGGCCTCCAGCTTTGTAAGAACTTCATATTGGTGCAAGTAGATTCACACGGTACTGCTTCCATAAGGCATAGGACGTAGGGAGCCACAATGAGTTGTCAACAACCCCTGGAAAAAGGGAGTTTTTTATGTGGAATGAAAAAGTAACAAAACCATTCCTGATTTTTTATCTAAGTTTCTTGTTCATAGCTACTTTTTTCTTAACTCCTACGATCACTAGCTTTTACTATTATGCTTGGGGGAAACATTTAGCTTGGTCCTATTTTGATGGTCCTCCTATGATTGCTTATTTGTTCTATATTTCTAACGCAATTTTTGGTAATACATTTTTTTCGGTCAATGTTGTTGGTTTAGTTTGTTTGTTTGTAAGTGCTTATTATCTATATAAAATAGGTTGCCTCTTACTTGATAAGCAGGTGGGATTAATTGGTGCGTTGATTTGGCTTATTTTACCGACTACTACTGAAAGTATTTTTGTTCGTGTCTTATATGATGCCCCCTTAAACTTGTTCACTATTCTCTCTTTTTATTATTTTGCACGCTATATTTCATTAAAACGTACTTTAGATCTTTATCTTAGTGCGATTTTTACAGGCGCAATGATTTTATCGAAATATACTGCTGTTGTGAGTATTATTGGATTGTTTGTCTATGTTTTGTTTTCTAAAAACAGGCAATTATTTAAAAGTATGCATTTTTATTTGGCAAGCATGATTATTTTTATAATGGCATTGCCAGTAATTTATTGGAATGCGAGTCACCAGTGGATTTCTATTACTTATTTATTAAATTTTCACAGCCATGGCCAAAGCAATACTTCAGTAATTCATTATTTCTTAGAATTATTATTTGTATTACTTATTAATTTTTCAGTTTTTTTATTTTTGGCTGTATTTGGATGGTTTAAATATCAGAGGAATAAATCGACGGAGAGTAACAACGTTTTAGAATTGACTTATACGGTCTTGTTTGTTGACCTTGCCTTTTGGTTAGGGGTAGCATTGTTAGGAGGGGATGCACGCGCGATATATTTGACTCCTCTCGGGATGAATCTTGCGCTAATTGCTGCTTATCATATTTCTCAATTCCAATATCGGCGTATTTTTACAATCATTTATTCTTTCTTTTTGCTTTTTAGTATCATTCTGATTCTTGTAAACTCTTGGCCTATAGCAAGCTATTTAAAAAAAGGAAGGACTTATTCCATATTGCAAAAAGCGTTATCTCAACCTGAAATTATTAAACATGAGCAACCTATTGTGAGTAGTTATTTTTCAAATGCTGCCGCATTAAGTTTTTTTAGACCCAATGCTTCTGTTTATGCAATACCTTGTGGCGATATCAATCAATACCAATATTGGGGGGCTGAATTTTTGAGTGATTTATCTCAAGGGAAAATTGATAAAATATCTTATGTTGACTTTTGGGATAGTAAACGTTGTGCAGAACGCTTTTTTAATAAATGTCAAGCAGTAGCAACATTGTCTCATCATAAAATGATTCCTATAGTCCACAAATTAACCAAGCCTGTTTATTTGTTTGTGTATGAATGTTCTTCGCCACGCAAGCAAGTTTAATACAGAGTTTGATCATTTCAGTATCGCTTATTACCTGCTCTTTTTTTTACTTTGTATTCTGAAATAGGGATAGAACTAATAATGTTTAAATACTTCTGTTGCACTGCTTATTTTATAACGTAATAATAGCTCGGGTTTTGTTACAAACAGGAAATGTTTGTATTTTTATTTCTTAATTCTTAAGGGAAACAAATGAAAGGAAAATCATTTATCGGATTGATGGTTATTGCGCTCTCTTTAACAAATGCTGCTTATGCTGATTTTACTTTTTACTCCAGTACCAGTGATTGTAAAAATGTTTCTGGTGATTGGAAGGGATCAGGCACCGCTTCTCATTGGTTGATAGAGTGTGCTTATCAAGGATCGGGAACAATAAGTGGGTTAGACCGCGAGGGTGGTTTTAAACTCGATGTGGAAGCGCATAAACTTTCGGGTTCAAGTTTATGTCCCCAACATACAAAACATTCATTGACTGGGGCATGTGTTAACGGCGTAGTTATAGTAAAGACAGAGTATGGTAATTTATCAGGCTATTTCTCAACAGACTCCGGTAATTCAAATGGTACTCTAACAGTTGCACCTGGTATCGATGTAGATGTTGCAATTCAATTTCAACGCCATGGTAAATGATCATGAGATATAACCTGGGCGCAAAGTGGCCCCAGGTTTTTATGTTTCGTTGCTCATAAAATACTGACTAATTAAGCGACCTCTTTAAAGCAACTATATGCTTATATGCCTCGTTGATTCTTTCTTGACTTATCTCTCCTGAATTAACTTTAGCTTCGATGAGGTCAATAACTTGCGTGGGATCTTGTGATGGCGCAGGTAAGTTATTACCAAATATTAACATGTCTGCACCAGCGTTTATTGCTAATACTAATGCCTGTTCAAGCCCATAATTATCACTAATTGCTTTCATTTGCATGTCGTCAGTAATAATAACCCCTTTAAAATGAAGTTGCTTGCGTAAAAGATCCGTTAAAATTTTATGAGATAAAGTTGCGGGTAATCCAGAAGGATCCAATTGACGATTTACAAGATGTGCTGTCATTATCATACCGCAAGAGGCCGAGGAGCTCAGTAATTGCTGAAAAGGTTCCAATTCATAGGCTTGCCATGTATCGGTTACATCCACAAATCCCAGGTGTGAATCTTTAGTTGAACTCCCATGACCTGGGAAGTGTTTATAAGCGCATTGAATTTTTTGATTTAAGAAATGTTGTGTATAAATGCTGGCATAACGAATGACCTGTTTGGGATCACTAGAAAAACTTCTCTCTTTTTTGCCAATGATAGGATTGTCTGGATTGACGTTCACATCAAGCTCGGGAGCAAAATTTAAATTAAAACCTGTATTTTTTAACGTTTGACTCATTATTTCAGCAGTAAATTCCGCTTCATTAGGCGGTTTTTTTCCTATTTCAGCTGCTGATAAAATGGGAGGAAATCCGTATTGTTCTCCTAATCGATTTACCTTCCCTCCTTCATAATCTACGGAAATGAGTAGTGGTAATTGGGGGCGATGATGTTTTAAATTAGCTTTTTGAGTAAAATATTGCAAATTACTATTCAGTTGCTGAACTTGTTGTGGGCTTTCAATATTTTTGTCAAAATTCTTGGCGTGATAATTATAATCAAATAAAATAACCCCACCAATGTTATCTTTTTCAATGGTTTTTACTATAGGGGATTGAGAATTGACTTCTTTTCCTTCAAAACCAATAAGAAGCATTTGGCCAATTTTATCACGTAGACTTATTTCAGATGTAGGACAAGCAATACAACTAATAGAAATACCTAAACACAGTAATAGTGAGATTATAAAGTTCATATGTGGCCTGTATGTTGCCTAAATGGATTAAATTTTATCATTTGATGTCGTTTGGTGCAATGTGGTGCTTTTTCTTATGAAGTCGACTGAAGTGCACCCTGTTGTATAGGGCTACCAAACCTTTTTATTTGTTTATGCAATATTTGCTCTAATTGCGGCGATTATTTTTCGTGTTTCTCTCAGACTAATTGATTCGACTGTTTTATTGAGTTTGCAGTATTTGTTTATGTAAATAATTGTGCTTTTATTGCGTTAATGTACATCATATCAATAACTTCTATAATTAGAGAAGCAGGTCCTCCCGCCGTAGATGATGTTGGGCCAACACATTCGGCATAAAAATGAACTGAACTTTTTGCTGCCAGAAAAGGATCTTTAATGACACTATGAAATGAGCCTATAATTCCTGAAAGTAAATTTCCTATTCCTGCCACTTTCTGTACAAGATCAGAGTCAAAATTAAATTGAGTCATTTGATGTGAATCAACGACGATATGTCTTTTCCCACTGACGACTATCGTCATATTATATTTTTTTGATAGGGATTTTGTATGTTCTATTATAATTTTCTCGTCGATAAAATGCTTGTTATCTTGAATTGCAAGTTCTCCTGTAAGAATGCTTGCAATTTCATTGGGGTAGCCACGGAGAATAGAAATACGGTGATTTTTAATCAGATTAATTATCGCATCTGTTCTGTATCGGCTTGCGCCTGCACCTACAGGATCTAAGATAATGGGCACATTGAATTTTTTTGACATGTGGCAGATATGATTACATAGTTTGATAAAGGAATCGTCTAATTTTCCTACATTGATCACTACTGATCCTGTAATTTTCAGTAATTCTTCAAGTTCTTGCTCTGCATTGCACATTATGGGGAACCCACCAATACTGCGTATGCCACTTGCAACATATCCCATGGGAAAATAATTAGTGATTGTTAATATAAATGGCTTTTGTTGTCTAATTTTTCTTAGCGCTTCATTCACTTCGGGGGTCATAAAAATTCCATTTTAAATTGTTTTAATTAAAATGACTGCACAGTAGAGGTTTGCAGAAATGCCTTGCCTGATGGGGGCAAGGCTATGTAAGTTAGTATCAATAACAGCGCAATTGCCCCCACCCATTTCGCCAGCATCCTGGATGATATGGGGCTGGTGTCGAATTGGGGCCGGGATGGTTGAGAACGCATCCACCATAACCGTTTCTATGCCAGCCATGTCCACAGCCTTGAGCTGCGTCGGCAACTGATGTGTAACTTACAGCAAAGAGTAAAGAGCCAACAATAATACCTGAGCGTAATACTTTTGAAATGCAAGAATAAGTATTCATTACATCCTCCTTGGTTTTGCTTTTTTTCTCTCAATTTAAGTATAGATTTTATTTTTTGAATTGAATTATTTTTTAGCAAAAAAAATTGGATACAACTTATTGTTAAATCTTCAAAATTGGGGGGGAAAATAAAATCGGCTTTTTAAATATAAAAATGTGCGCTCTATAAGTGCTATTCTTTATCCAATAAAGTCAAGTCGTGTTGACAATTTAATTAAACGAGTATGGGTGCATAAAAATAACCTGATTCCTGAATTTACAGCTAAGTACACTGTACATATCTTGGTTTATTATGAGGTTCATGAATCCTATATAGAAGCTGCTCCACGGGAAAAGCGATTCCAAAATTGGTGGAGGCAGAGTAGTTTAAATTTGATTGAGAAGCTAAATCCAAAATGGCGCGTACAATACGAAGAAATTTGTAACTGATTCACGTAGGGAGTGAGTATGGGTTGTCGACACGCCCTAATTGGAGGACTGCCGAACCCACCTTTTTAAGCTGGGAAAATTCAACTAAGACGGTCGGTTTATGACCGCTGCAGTCATTCTCGAAACACAAGTTTGTTTGCCTTCCTCGTTAAAAATCTGAATTTGCCAAACCTGAGTGGAACGACCAAGATGAATTGGAGAAGTGATAGCCGTTACTAATCCTTCTTTAACTGAATGAAGATGGTTGGCATTAATTTCCAAACCAACACAAAAAAATAGCTTTAAATCAATCACTGAATTTGCAGCCGTGCTTGCTACGGTTTCTGCTAATGCCAAGTTAGCTCCTCCATGAAGAATTCCTATAGGTTGCTTGGTGCGTTCATTGACTGGCATAGTTGCTTTTAAAAAATCATCACCAATTTCTATAAATTGTATATTAAGATATTCAGACATGGTGTTTTTTCCAAATTGATTAAGGTCTTTTAATGAAATTTCTTTAAACCATATAGCCATATTTTTTCTCCTTTTCTATTAAAATTAAGATAAACTTAATTTATTCAAAAACCAAATAATAAATTTTTATGACGAATCATATATGCATGCGCTGTTATGTTTCTGGAAAAGTCCAAGGAGTATGGTACAGAGCCTCTGCCCAATCGGAGGCAAGAAAGTTAGGTATTAGTGGTTGGGCACGAAATCTTGATGATGGACGTGTTGAGGTTTTTGCTTGTGGTACGGTTGAGAGTTTGCAAATGTTTTATGAATGGCTAAAAGAGGGGCCCAAGTATGCTGTTGTGAAAGAATGTACTTATGAAGAGCATATATGGCAAGAGTATAGCGGTTTTGATACGTTTTAGGTACTTTATGTTTATTAATAATTAACTGAGTGATTTGATAAAATGCCCTATTGATTCAACCAACTGAAAAACTTGATTTGGCACAAAAAGTTCTAATTGAGCAAAAACATGGATCATTCCTTTAAATTCTTCTAATTGCACGGCGACACCTAAAGCTTCTATTTTTTTTGCGAAGGCAATCGCTTCATCAAATAAAGGATCATATTCAGCTGCTGCAATGTAGCAAGGTGGTAATAATTCTAAGTTTTTGAAATGAATTGGCGATGCTTGGATCCGATCTTCATCATTTCGAAAATAATTATCGAAATACCATTTAATTTTTTCTCGAGTTAACAAAAATCCTGTTCCATTGCGTTGATATGAGTCATAACTCATCGAGAAATCAACGGAAGGGTAGATTAAGGCTACTCCTTTAATCGCATTATCGCCACGCTCCTTTAATTTATGGCCTACTGAAATTGCCAAATTTCCTCCTGCACTATCACCAACTAAAAATACGTGTTCAGTATTCACTTGATAATCTTTTAATAAGAGCACTCTTTGTTCAAAAACAGCAATACAATCAAGCAGTCCTTCAGGATAAGGGCATTCAGGAGCCAATCTATATCCAACTGAAACAACCACTGAATTGCTGGCAACAGCAATTCGTCGACAAAGAGCATCATGGGTTTGGATACTGCCTGATAAATGTCCACCGCCATGAAAATAAAGAGCCAAGGGTAATTTTTTTTGCGGGGCAGGGTGGTAAATTCGGGTTTCTATTTCATGACTAACGAGCTTAACTTTTTGATTGCTTATTAATGGCACAAATGTTTTGGGTTGTAGCACAAAGACTTCAGCTGTTTTTTCAGCAAGATCACGTACTTCTTCAGGTGTATATGTGAATGATTTTGTATTTACTAAATCTAAAAAATTTTGTAAGGAACGTGGAATATCATTATGCGACATCTTTATGCTCCAAATAGTAAAAGATTATTTTAGTCTTTGTTTTTAGTGCCTTTCACAATCAGTAATGTAACAATAAGCAGCCAAATGGCACTTAAGATAATTATAAAACTGACCAAAGGATTAACTTGTAAATAGCCCATGATGATCACGCTTACGGTTGCAAAACACATATTAACAAAACTCATCATGGCTGCAGCACTGGCTTTATCTGTAAGGGCATTTGATGCGATTAAAGAACCTCCGGAAAATAATAACCCACTAAATAAATACAAACTGGCTGTGGTTAGGAAAAACCATAATGACGATTGGCTTTCGAAAAACCACATGATTAATAAATTGCCTATTCCAAAGGCGACTCCCAAAAAACCAATTGCAATGACTTGTCTTGCTGCTAAACGAGCAAGTAATTGTTTCGCAGATAATCCCCCTAAAAGCATGCCAACTATATTAAGGCTATTCCAGTAGCCATACTCAGCAGCAGATAATGTTAATAACTTTTCGGCTATTTGAGGGCCTGCTGCTGAAAAACAGTAGGATATTGCGGAGCAGCATCCAACGACTAAAGAAAAAATCACAAGTTGCTCAGAAGCAAGAGCAGCATAATAATCACGAATAATGGTTATAACTCGAATCCGTTTGGGATGCACGAGCGTTTCACTAAAAACAGAGGTTCCTAAAAGCATGATGATGCCGTGTGCCAGTAGAAACCAGAAGCACCCTTGCCAATGCAGATATTCAGTAATTATTCCACCAATTACTACAGCAAATCCTATACCTAAAGCAAAGGATAATACTGAATAGGCCATAGCAGTTTTTCGTTGTGATTCAGGTAACCATTCATTGATGAGTATGAAGGTACAAGCAAGCCCACTCGCTGAGCCGAGTGCAGTGATGAGTCGACCGCTAACGAGTATCCAATAGTTTTCTTGAAAAATAGCGAATAGACAGATACAAATTCCAACTAAATTAATTGTTAGGCCGGTGCGTAATGCTTTTAAACGTCCAAATTGATTGGCAAGAGGCGCATAAATTAGTTGACCACCGACATAACCAATCAAAAATGCGGAAACAATCCATTCGATAGTTCCAGGACTTAATGTATATTGGGTTTGAATCTGAGGCAACGCAGGGGTAATAATCGCAGCGGAGACAGATGCAATAGAAATATAATTGAGCAACCAAAATAGATTAAATAAAGAGGGTTTTTTGGGCTCTGACATGATTATCCTTAACTATTGCTTTTTAACGGGGGCGAAAATTATATAAATTTATTTATTTTTGTCAATAATTTTTCAAATTGATTCGAGAGATGTGTAAAAAACGCATCACACTCTTGTATGATTCACTTTATTCCATAGACGCTTTACGAAAAGTTCTAACTACTTCATTGGTTTGATTATCAATGATTTCCCCATGTATGTCATAAAAATTTCCATTGACTTGAAGCAGCATCCAAGTATAAAGTTTTTCGAGATCATTGCCGGTTTGGGTCGCAATTTTTTCTTCTTTACAGTATACCGACGCCGTAAATTGCTCTTTCATTTTAAGAATCCTTGATCCAAACCCTATATCAGTAAGTTTAGTTGTTTTTCTTCTTTTCATCACGTTTTAACGATAAGTATTGAACTATAATTTAAATAGGGGCGATGTATTTCAGGAGATTGTGATGAATACCAATTTTTTAGCTACGGTGATCGGTTGGTATTTTGTGATTATGAGCCTGCTTTTACTTGTAAGACGAGACATTGTAACAACGGCAATGAGAGAATTAATGGGACAACGATCTGTAATGTTAGTTGTTGGGATTATTACATTAATTATTGGTCTATTAATGGTTACAAGCCATAATATTTGGGTTCTTGGATGGCCTGTTATAGTGACTATTATCTCATGGTTAATACTTATTGGTGGTTTATTCAGACTCTATTGTCCAGATACCGTTTATAAAATTTGGAATAAAACTATAGATAAATCCGAAAAATTGACTATTTGTGCTGTAATCACATTTATTATTGGTTTGTTTTTACTGTATAAAGCTTATTTTGGGTAATGAAAATTATCCCAAAACGAAGCATTGGAACATGTCAAAGAGTGGTTTATTTAGATTAACGTAACAATTCTTTAAATGTTACAGATAAGTTTGTATAAAAAACTGTCGTGGTACTTTCATAACCGGAGTCAGTTCCCAGAACCAACCAAGCTTCCCCATTATTATTGGTAGTGACTGAGTATTTGGCAAGTTTGGTTTGCATTTCTTCATTATGTAAATAAGGTAAGGTTTTTAGTCTGTAAATACTGTCTTGCGTATCTACTCCGAGGGTTCCGATAAGAATCATGTCCTTACCATCAAGCTCTTGATTTCCTTTATCCAAATCGATTTGATAGTAATTATTATCCAGATACCGCTGTGGTTCTTTAGATACAGCCCCAATTTTTATATAAACTGAATCACCTGGAGAGCCACCTACCCCTGAAGATCCGCTAGGAGCATTGGATGCCAATTCCAAGGAAAAACTAACATGATAGTTGGTATTAGGTTTTAAACCGTTTACCTTTGTATAGGCATACATGAATAAATCATCGCTATGATTATTGCCTGATATTTTTAACCCATGAATTTGGGACTTAATTTCATAAGGTAATGTTGCATCGTTATTAAATTGGAGTTCAAAAAATTGTTCTTGGCCTTTGGGATAATCCGCATAAGAAACTTTAAAACGTTCCGCTTTGGAAAAAATATATTTATAAGTTTTTATATCTGGAGTATTCCAAGCAAATGTTGGAAAATTACTGGCTATAAAGAATAGGTATAAAGAACACTTCTTTATCATTTTATCCAATTTTCTGATCAATGAATAATCATTTTAGAATTAAAAAAGCATAGAGCAAGAAAATTTTATCTACCACTTATGGAGCTGTTACCAATTGTCTCCCCTATTATTTATTGTGTTTTATGCGCGATAGAATTACAAGAACCTATGAGGTAAAGCTGATTAATGAATCAGCTTTAATAAGTTAATCTTTGGTTGGATTTAGCCTCTAGGTAGTATTCATTATAGAAATATTTTAAATCGCCAAGAAGTTCTTTTAACGCTTCAACTTGATAATTGTGTGCTTGATAATTTTTATCTAACTGATGGTATGTTTCTTCAAAATTTTCATATGCATATTCCGTTTCTAGATTATTTTTGTCTTTAACCTTTTGGATGTTGACAAATAAATCCTCAACTTGAGTTTTGATTTTCTCATAATCTTCCTTATTTCCAGAGACTTGGGCGCTTATTTCAGATTCATTTCGTGATCGATATAACCAATAAAGAGCTATAAGCCCAATAGGGAGCAAAGCGAGTAGGCCCCAATAATAGTTATTAGTCGGTTCACATTGTTGGATTTTACATTCCTCAGCAATAGGATTTCCTGAAACAGAGTTAATACTTAATGGTTGATATGTTTCATGTACATGATTTTCATAGGATTTTGATATGAAGCACATGTCACTTGCAGGAAGTTGTTGGGGGGATTCTTGAAAAAATGAAGGATTTGATTTTGATTGCAAAGGAGAATGCGCGTATGATGAAGAAGAGGATAATCGTTTAATTTCTTGAGGCTTTTTAGGAGGTTGCAATCCTTTGAGTTCATGTTGAACTGTGACCCATTGATGCATTGAATTTATCAAAGCATTTAGTTCTTGTGTTTTTCCTGCAATTGTTTCGAAATTGGTTGTTTTAGCTTTTGGTGCATTTAAATGAATAATAACCTGACGTACATGTTCTTTTAGGGCTTGATTGGTTTTAATGAGATCGGTGGTGGTTGATGGAAATTGGGCTAGTGTATCTTGGTTGTGTATGAATGTATTTAGTTTTTCTCGTTCATTGGTTAACCATTTTTTTAAAAATGATAAGTTTTGTTCGTGCTGAATGGCTTGATGATACGCTTGCGTATTCGCTTGGATAATTTCATCAATATGTATTGAGGAGTCATCAATAAAAAGTTCGATTTGATTGAGCAAGGAAAATAATTGTTCTTTAAATTGATAAACCGTATACACCTCTCCAGCTTGCCCTAATAAATCTATGGTTTGTGAAATAACGGTTTGGAACTGATCAAGCTCATGTAAATCAGATACTGCTTTTGCATAATGATCTAAAATTTTATCTTGCATATCAATAAGTTGAAAATTAGGACAATTTTTAAGTTGTTCAATGGTTAATTTCAATGTGGATATAGGATTTTTTTCAACTAGAGCCGTAGTGCTTTTACCACATTCTTTCACCGCTTGAGTCGGATAGGCTTGTAAATCATCGGGTTGATCAATTGCAAACGTATAGGGATGGGGGTTAACAGGATTAATATTAAGTGCAAAATGTAATATTCTATTACGGTCTGCAGATAATTGTTTGATGGTTTTTGAGAGTTCGCCAAGGCGATCTTTTAATAATTGCGAGTCGATCATTTGTGTTAATTGAGGTTGGATCTGAGTTTCAATGGTGTTGCGAAAGTTTGCTAAGAATAATCTATCTGAACCAATAAAAGGTGAAATATTTTTTTCAACAGCACGAACGTACCGAGTAAGATGTTCTAATTGTTCTTGAGTTTGTTTGATATTGGGATTTTGGCTTATCCCTTTCAGAATATGATTGAGATCGAGCAAGAAGAAATTTATGGGCTGATTTAAGTGCTCTTGACGTAGCTCATTATTTCTTAATAACAAGTAATCCCCTGTTTTTTGCATTAAGTCGTACAGTGCAGACCATTGTATCCGTTGACTATCAATAGGCTGGACATGAAAATCATCTCTGATTAAAACGTGCCTTGTTTTATAAGCATTAGAATAAAACCAGGAATGCTCATACACATTGATTAATGCTTGGGAGTCATCGGCAAACCATGAGCTAGGATTTGCCAAATAATCCGCATAAATACCTGAATTAGCACGAGTTTTGAGTATCCATGCTCTCTGGTTTAGTTCTTCTTCAGTATAACAAGCTTCGGAATGTACCCAAAAGCGAGCCTGATTACGGAGGGGTAGATAAGGTGCTTTGTGTTGATGCTTTTCTTTAGTCATGCTTCTCGCTCCTTGAGATAGCTTAATAAATCATAATTTTTGTGCGGTTGATAACTAATTAGAATATTTTTAAACCAATTAATTTGATAACATTCTTTTTGATAAGATGCAATACAAAAGAATAGGGTTCATAACTGTGGTGCCGTATTCTGTTTTTTGTTAAATTATATTTTTTTACTTAAATGAGTTGATTATGCCTTCTTTTGATATAGTCTCTGAAATCAATAAAGTTGAATTACGTCATGCTGTTGATAATGCAGTACGGGAGATGACTACCCGCTTTGATTTTCGTGGAGTAGACGCAAGTATTGAACTTAACGATCTTACTGTTACTTTACGGGCAGAATCGGATTTTCAAGTCAGACAATTAGAAGACTTATTTCGTAATCACTGCAGTAAAAGAAATGTTGACGCTTCGGGTGTTGACATAGAAGATAAGCCCGTACACAGTGGCAAATTTTACTCTTTGAATATGACTTTTAAACAAGGCATTGATCAACCCACTGCTAAAGAAATTGTGAAATATGTTAAAGACTCCAAGGCCAAAGTGCAGACATCTATCCAAGGAGATAAAGTACGAGTGACAGGGAAAAAACGTGACGATTTGCAAGAAACCATTGCTCTTTTAAAAAAATCCGATATCAAGCTCCCGTTGCAATATGAGAACTTTCGGGATTAATTTTAGTAATGCCTAGACTAAAAAATTTGCATTTTTGGATCCTCTGTGTTCGCATTGTATTCGCTCACTTTTTTGATTACATTGCTTCGTTTTTCTGCAGGCCATTATTTTAGCTCAGTGCTCCAGGATTCCGCAGACAAGCTGCGGAACGTTGGAGAGCTGGGTTGTTTTTTAGAGAGGGGTATCGAGTGATTGTAGCGAATGTTGCTCTTCAATAGGTTTAAGTTTATTCCTCAATTCACAATTTCATCAATTTTAGCTGAGATTCTTGCTAATAAATAAGGATCATTTTTTGCAAGACTACGTGCAACTTTTAGTTGGGCTACGGCAGCTCTTTTCTGTCCTTCAAGAAGCAGGCATTGGGCTTGAGTAAAATAGGCATATCCCTTTTTATGAGCTTGTGCTTGTGCTTGTGCTAACTGACGGCAAAGAGGTAGGTCTTGTTTGTATTTTCTACTTCCTTTCAGCAAGATAGCAGTTGCTTTTTCATTTTGATTTGCGGCCAGTAAACCGTCAGCATAAGCCATAAGTGCCGCATAATTATCGGGGTAATTTTTTTGTATTTCCTCTAATCGAGAAAGCGCTGATTTATATTGTGTTAAACCTGTTTCTGCTTGTGCCATAGCAATTTGAAAATAGAGACTGTTTTGTTGTTCTAATAAGGGAGTCAGAATTGCAGAGGCTTGGGTATATTTATTGGTGCTAATTAATGCAAGTGCATGTCCATATTGACAGGCATGAGCAGGAGTTTTTTTGTTACATTGATGTTCGTAATAATCAAGTAAGCGCTTAGGATCGCGTATGACTGAGGTGCGAATTATCTCTTTGACTAAGGCATAATCATTAGAGTCAGGATACTTTTTGCGGGCAAATGAGGCAGTGCGACTCTCTGCTTCAGCGATTCGGTCTCCATCCAAAGGATGAGATCGCAAAATAGCTGGCACATTTGCAGTATAATAATAGCGTGAGTTTTCCTGCATTTTTTTAAAAAAAGCAGCCATACTATGAGGATTATACCCGGCTTTAATCAGCATATCGATCCCAATTCTATCCGCCTCTTTTTCTTTGGAGCGGGCAAAATTAATATTATCTTGTGAAAATCCTGACAGAGCGCCCATCATCCCAGCCATTCCTACAGTGGGATTAATTACCCCTAATGCAGCAGAAGCCAGTACCGTGGCAAGCATGGGGATACGCATTTGTTTTTGATGTTCGATCATGCTGTAGAGATGATGCAAACGCACATGCGCGATTTCGTGGGCCATGACTCCAGCAAGCTCGCTTTCACTGGTAGTGGTTAGAATTAACTGCGAATTAATACCTATATGTCCACCGGGACCTGCAAATGCATTGATTTCATTGGATTTTACGATAAAGAAATCAGGTGGTTTAATATGGCCTGCCTGAGCAAGATTTTTTCCAATGTGATTTATATATTGGGATGCCAATGGATTTCGTTCCACACTTTCTGATTGATTAATTTGTTGGACAAACTCTTTTTCCAATTGTTCTAATTCGTTTGTTGAATAAGGTGATAACCTTTCAACAGCGAAAGAAGACTGGGTTAAAATACTGATTAACAAAATCCAGTGGATGTTTTTCTTAATGTTCAATTTAATCATTAGGCTACTCAAAAATTGAATAATTTGTTATCATTCACGCATTGTAACTACTCATTCTCCCTTTGTTATCTCAGATTGCCTTCTGAGATAACGGGCTATTAAAAGCGTGAGCAGTTACTCGCATTTTATAAAGGTACTCAATAATGCACAAAAAGTTTTTGCTCGCAGCACTCGAACAAGCCCGTCTTGGGCAAGGCCATTGCGCCCCTAATCCTTGCGTTGGTGCTGTTGCTGTGCAAAATGGAACTATTATAGCACAAGCATGTCATCGAGGTGCAGGGACTCCACATGCAGAACAATTATTGTTAACACAAATTCCTCCTAAAACACCAGGAGTTTGTTTGTATATTTCTCTTGAGCCATGTAACCATTGGGGAAGAACCCCTCCTTGTGTGGATGCAATTATTAATCATGGTGTTGAAGAGGTTGTTTTTGCATATTTAGATCCTAATCCAATTGTTGCGCAAAATAATTCTTCAGAAAAGCTGCGTTCACGAGGAATTAAGGTGACACATTACCCCGTTGCAGAAATTACTGAGTTTTATAAAAGTTATACTTATTGGACTTTAACGCAAAAGCCTAGGATTACTGTTAAAATAGCACAAACATTAAATGGTAAAATTGGTCAAGCTGAAGGAGAACGTGTTATCCTATCGAATGCTTTATGTGAACAATTTACTCACCAAATGAGAGCGGCTGCTGATGTAATTCTTACTACGGCTAGAACAGTGCAGTTGGATAATCCTAGAATGAATGTTCGCTTGAACAATGAAGAACAGAAAAAAACTATAGCAATTATTGACAGACAATTAGCTCTTAATCAAGAAGCTAGAATTTTTTCAACAGCGGCTCATTGCCATATCTTTCATTGTAAAGAGCAGAAAATTTTTTATCCCAATAGTACCTTTCATCTAATGTCTGAGAAGAATGGTGTTATGGATTTAAATGGTGTAATAAAGCATTTAGGCGCATTGGGATATCATGATGTTTGGGTGGAAGCAGGTGGTGCTCTTTTTAGTGCATTACATCGGGAAGGATTAGTTCATCGAACTTATTTATATATTGTTCCCACTAGTTTGGAGCACAATGCAATTTCAGCCTACCAACAAAGTGGGGTATTTAGCCGAGCGCATACTGTTTCTTGGCATGCTATGGAGGACAACATGATAGCATGTTTGGATTGGCGGGAGGATGAAACAAATGAGGTCGCGTTATGAAGCATTCATTAGTTACAATAGAACATGCAGTGGAAACACTCAAAGCCGGTAAAATGATTATTTTAATGGATGATGAAGATAGGGAAAATGAAGGAGATTTGGTTGTAGCTGCAGAACATGCAACTCCAGAGATCATTAATTTTATGTCTCGACAAGGTTGTGGTTTGATCTGTTTGTCTATGGCTGAGGAACTGATCGATAAATTGCAATTGCCAATGATGGCTCAAAATAATAAATCGCCTTATGGTACGGCATTCACTGTATCGATTGAAGCGGCAAAAGGTGTATCAACAGGTATTTCAGCCAAAGATAGGGCTCAAACGATTAAGATAGCAATTAATCCTGAAAGCGGTCCAGCAGATGTTATCTCTCCAGGACATGTTTTTCCTTTACGAGCCAAGAAAAAAGGTGTGTTAGAAAGAGCGGGCCAAACAGAAGGTAGTGTTGATTTGGCTAGGTTAGCAGGTTTGATACCTGCTGCGGTGATTTGTGAAATTATTAATGAAGATGGTACCATGAGTCGGCGTGATGAGTTAATTGCATTTTCTACAAAGCATGACATTCCAATGGTGACTATCAAGGATCTGATCGAATATAGGGTTCGTCATGAAGTCTTAGTCAACGCTGAGGCATCAACACGCATTCCTTTGCAAAATAAAGGTGATTTTAAGATGACCGTATTTGCAAATGAGTTGGATCAGGCTGAGCATTTTGCTTTGGTCAAAGCACCTGTGTCGGCAAATCGCGTTCCTTTGGTGCGTATCCATTCAGAATGTATTACTGGAGATATTTTTGGCTCTTGTAAATGTGATTGTGGTAAACAACTGGATCAATCACTTTCTATGATTGCTGAAGAAGGAGGGATATTAATTTATCTACGCCAGGAAGGTCGAGGAATTGGTTTAGCAAATAAATTAAAGGCCTATGCTTTGCAAGAGCAAGGGTTAGATACAGTTGATGCGAATCACCAATTGGGTCTACCCGTTGACAGTAGAGATTATGCTATTGCTTATCAAGTGCTTAAATATTTTGGCATTGATGCAATAAGATTATTAACGAATAACCCATCAAAGATTGCTGCTGTTGACCGTTATGGAATAAAGGTAACTGAGAGAGTGCCTTTAGAAATAGAGCCTACTAAGGAAAGTCACAGATATTTAAAAACCAAAAAAGAGAGAATGGGGCATTTGTTGGCAATCAATTAGCAGGATACAAGGTCAATTATGACAAATTTTATTTTTATTACAGGTGGAGTAGTATCTTCCTTAGGAAAAGGTATTGCGGCTGCGTCACTCGCTGCTGTTCTTGAGGCACGTGGTCTTAAAGTGACGCTGATTAAGCTTGATCCTTACATTAATGTTGATCCAGGAACAATGAGTCCTTTTCAGCATGGTGAAGTTTTTGTGACTCACGACGGCGCAGAGACAGATTTAGACTTAGGACATTATGAACGTTTTGTGAATACAACCATGACAAAACGTAATAATTTTACTTCAGGGAAGATTTACGAAACGGTTATTAAAAAAGAAAGACGAGGGGACTATTTAGGTGGTACGGTTCAGGTAATTCCTCATATTACCAATGAAATTAAACGATGTATTAAATTAGGTGCTGATGATTTTGATGTAGCTATGGTAGAAATTGGGGGAACTGTCGGAGATATAGAATCACTACCTTTTCTCGAAGCAATCCGTCAAATGCGTATTGAATTAGGCTCACAACGGACTTTGTTTATACACCTTACTTTAGTCCCTTATATTGCTACTTCAGGTGAGACCAAAACAAAGCCTACCCAACACTCAGTGAAAGAGTTACGCTCTATAGGGATTCAGCCTGATATTTTGATTTGTCGATCTGAAAAAATATTACCTATGGCTGATCGCGCTAAAATTGCATTATTTACCAATGTTGATAAAGACGGTGTTATTCCTCTTGAGGATGCTCCAAGTATTTATCAAATTCCAAGAATATTATCTGAGCATGGCTTAGACGATATTGTAGTCAAAAAATTGGGGCTTGATGCAAAGCCAGCTGATTTAAGTGAATGGGACCGTGTTGTTGCAATGCAGGCCATTCAAACGATGACTGTAAAAATTGCAATGGTTGGTAAATACATTGAATTAAACGATGCTTATAAATCAATTAATGAAGCATTACTGCATGCTGGAATTCATACTCAAACAAAAGTCGAAATCGTGTATCTGGATGCTGAACTCATCGAAAAACATGGTGCATCACTTTTGGAAAGTGTCGATGCTGTTCTTGTTCCAGGTGGATTTGGTGAGCGAGGCATTGAGGGAAAAATTAAAGCGATTCAGTATGCTCGTGAAAATAAAGTCCCATTTTTAGGAATTTGTTTAGGAATGCAAACTGCTGTAATCGAATTTTCTAGAAATGTTATTGGCCTAAAAGAAGCAAATTCTACTGAATTTAATAAAAATACTCCATATCCCGTGCTGGGGTTAATTAGTGAATGGAGGGATGCGGATGGTTCCAAACAGCTTCGTGACGAAAATGTTGATTTAGGCGGAACCATGCGTTTGGGGGCGCAATTATGTCAATTGGAAGAAGGTACTTTGGCGCGTAAGGTATATGGAAAACCTCAAATTATAGAGCGTCATCGGCATCGTTATGAAGTCAATAACAAGTATGTTGAAAGTTTAGTGGAGCATGGTTTGGTTATCTCCGGTCGCTCAGCAGATAATTCTTTAGTGGAGATGGTAGAGTTAGCGGATCATCCGTGGTTTTTGGCATGCCAATTCCATCCTGAATTTACATCAACCCCGAGAGCAAGTCATCCATTATTTAAACAATTTGTACTTGCTGCTCGAGAGAAACATCAAGGAAAAAATAAAGAATGAAATTATGTGGATTTGAAGTGGGGTTGAGTAAACCTTTATTTTTGATTGCTGGTCCTTGTGTCATTGAAAGTGAGGCGTTGGCGTTAGAAACAGCAGGCTATTTAAAAGAAATATGTGGCGAATTACAAATTCCTTTTATTTATAAATCCTCATTTGATAAAGCAAATCGTTCTTCTATATCCAGCTATAGAGGTCCTGGTTTTGAAAAGGGATTATCTATTCTGGAAAAAGTAAAAAAGCAAGTTGATGTCCCTGTTTTAACAGATGTTCATGAAGATACTCCTTTGCTGGAAGTATCTAGCGTTGTTGATGTATTACAAACCCCAGCTTTTTTATGCAGACAAACTAATTTCATTCAAAAAGTAGCAGCTATGAATAAGCCTGTTAATATCAAAAAAGGCCAATTTCTTGCTCCGTGGGAAATGAAACATGTAATTGCTAAAGCAAAAGCCACAGGAAATGACCAGATTATGGCCTGTGAACGGGGTGTGAGTTTTGGTTATAACAATTTAGTATCCGATATGCGTTCTTTGGCCATTATGCGTGAAACAGGGTGTCCTGTTGTTTATGATGCAACTCATTCAGTGCAATTGCCAGGTGGAAATGATGGCGCTTCTGGCGGACAACGGGAATTTGTTCCAATTCTTGCTCGTGCTGCAGTAGCGGCTGGAATTTCAGGCTTGTTTATGGAAACGCATCCTGATCCGGATAAGGCATTAAGTGATGGTCCAAATAGTTGGCCTTTGGCTCAAATGAAACCGTTACTAGAATCGCTAAAAGCGTTGGATGTTGTCTATAAAAATTATGGAGAAATTGACGCTTTGATTTAGAATTTCGTTTATTACCGGATTTTCTATGTTTATGTGGCAGTGTTCATGCTGCCGCTAAAAGCCTGGATGTTTTGGGATAAGAGTAATTCTTATAAGATAAGTCTTTTGTCGGACTAAATGAGCTATAATTTGATTAAGCAATTTTTTTGAGGTTGATTATGTCTAATTCGAAATGGAATGAGATTCACAAAAAGTCACAAATTGAAAATCCGAAATCAGAGTTGGAAAAAGAACTTGAGAATAAATCTGATGCAATAGATACAGAGGTTGAGTTGCGCACTGATATACTTAATACTCGGATAGGTGCAATGGATACACCAGAGAAGGTAAAGGCTCAGAAAGATAACTTAGGTCCTAAAGATACTCTCATAGAAAATGATGAGTTAAATACACCTAAACCTTAGATTATGAATTTATGGCCTCGATGTTCAATTTAGATAGTTTTATAAATCTAATTAATTCTTGATTAGAGCGTTTAATGGCTTACTCAGATTATAGATAGCAAAGCTGCGATTATAGATACTCAATTCATAATGACTGTTCCCTTTTTGGAAGACATTTCAATATAGGGCTATTCCATTAAAATTAAAAAAGTTTTTATCGGTTATTAACGTGCGTTAAGGGCTGATTTTTGCTGCTGCTTTGTGTGAAGTAGAATTTTTATACTAAACTTCACATAAGGGTCACTCTTATAAAGAAAACAGCGTTATGGATCCAGAAATTAAAAAAGCTTTAATACAACATTACTTACAAACTCTTTATGGTAAAAAGTTTGAGGAGTCCTGGCTTGGTGATATGGAACTTTATGAACGGATTGCTCAGTCCATTGAATATATTAATACTAATTTATTCAGCCTAGATAAGCTTACGCCTGAAGATTCAGAATACAAGGATTTTGTTCGGTTAGTTAGACTAGCGGTTGATTTAAATGATGATATTCCACCAAAGATTGTAGGCTACGATGGTGATGCACTTGAGGATGAAGTTGATGAACTGTTGAAGTTTAAGTCGCTGACTAATTACACCAGCAGAGCCACAGAATCGCGACCTATCAGTCAGGATGAGGAACTTAATAATTTAAAAAATCAAGCACTTAAAACCTTAAAAGATATAGCAAGCACTGTTTTACCGAACGCGGATATATCATCGCCAAAAAAACTCAAAGATGCTATTGATTGGTTTGAGAAAAAGTATAAAGAAGAAAAAAATGATATAGAAAAAAAGAAATTTGAGGGCATTCTTTCGCTTCTAAAAAATATCGATAAAATTTCAAATATTGGAGTGATTGATATCCCTAATGAACAAGGAAAACTTTCTAAATTTTGCACGATGGCGGAATCTGCAGGTGGGGTCACTGAAAAAATATCGGTTACGCCTCGCGAGGAGGTTATCACAAAACTTCAAAAAATTTTGGATGATGGTAGCAAGTTTAAAAATACTAACCAAGGCGGAACATTTCATAAAAGCAGCAAGTTTCCTTATGAAGATTTTCAGAAATATACATCAGCGTGTGAACTAAAAACAAAAGGGATTCTTAAGTTACCAAAACATGGGAAAACGATTGAGGTGCAACGCGAAGCAATTGCATTAAATATTGCCCGAATTCTCGGTTTTGAAACCACCCAGTCGACCATGGTGAATCATAACGGCAAAGCTGCTCTATATGTGCCTTTTGATAACATCCAGTTAATGAAAGAATTTGCGCAAGGGGAAACACAAAGAATTATTGTACCTAGTGGAATAACAAAAATTGGAACTATTGGTGACCCTTATTTGCATCATTCTACCATTACTCCAGTAGGAAATGGTTTACATTGTGACACGACACTCAATGATTTTGGTGACAAAGCAGCATTTTCCTTTCTGTGTAATGATACAGATTTTGTAGGTGCTTATAATCAAAACAAAGCCATCATTAGAGGCAAAGATCTCTATATCTTTGATCAGGTGATTATGAGTAGTGATAAAATGGATTTTGATACCCGCCTCAGTATGATTCCCACTGGGGTAAAACGCCACTCTCGTCATAATCAAGGTAGAAATCGGAGTCTTATTGAAGATTCCTCTTTTGATGCTAAATTTGATGGAGTTATTCATCTTCTGAATAATCAAGAAAGAATTAATACGATGATGGATAACATTATCGAAACTCATGATTCAAATTTAAAAAGTACGCAACAAGAGATTAATAGTCTTAATCAAATTGGATCATTAGGCAGAAAACAAAAGGAACGATTGACCTTCTTAACAGACCAGCAAAGCGAATTATTAAAATTAAAAAAAGATGCTGAGACCATTAAGGGCACTATAAACAATCGGTTTGACACGATGTTTAAAAATTTTCCTAGTATGAATAAAGCACCTATGACCCCAGCACTTTTTTTAAAACATAAGGAAGAAATAAAACCTGCCTTGGAATTAGAAAAGCTGGTCAATAATCCGGTACTATTTTCTGATGATGGTCGTCCTTATCGTCACCCATGGACTACAAGAAACACAATTAGGATTAGTGCTATGGAAGAGAGTGGTGAGAATATGCGCTTAACCTTTAGTGAGTTTAATCGGGAGCATATTATTAATATTCTTCGAAGCGCAGGTGTTAACTTGGATTTATGCAAAAAGAATGGAAATACATTAATCCTTCCGAAGGAAGAGTTAAAAAAAATCAATGAAAACAGTATTTATCCAGAGCGCGCACCTTTTGTCACGGATAGTAAGAAGAAAGATTATCTTGATATGAATAGTATAAAGCTTATGAGTGCTGGTTATTCGGGCAATAATTTTAACTCTGCCAAAAAATTGATTGAACATTATCAAGCTCAGATACTGCTTAATAAAGAAAAACCTGCACGACAAGTCGAAGTAATGTATGACACTCTCCATGCTATCAAAGGAAATCCTGGATTTGCGAAACACCTTGAGCTTAAATTACAACTTGATATACAACAAAAGTTACGACCAATAATATTGAACTTGATAACTGTTGAAGAGTTGCAAGTAGGCATGAAAGATAAACTTGCTCAAGCTTATGAGGCTGCGGTTAAATTGGATAGACTGAATGATTTAAATCATGTATTGATGCGATTTGTGAAAAATCCAGTAAACACCAATCAAAAAGCATTAATTGACTATTTGGATAATTGTATAAAACATGGGGCTGCAGCAACTGATTACAATACGGCTAAAGTTGAGAGTTTAGCTATGCTCAAGGAATCGCATCAAGCATATGATTTAATGCCAAAGCGCGATCATAATCCGATGCTCAAACTTGGAGCGCCAGTGCTGAAGCAAGATTGGGAAGAGGTAGATGTTTTAACACTACAGGAGCAACAATTAGACGAACAAAGACAGGATGTTTTAAGCCTTTCTGATTCCGTGGTAAAAAGTCAAGATGCAGTAGAAAGTTTGTCTCAAAATAATGTTATTGAAATAGAAACTAATAAAACACCACCAGACAGTGAAATAACATTTAAGATTTGATCTATTCACTGCTGAAAAATAATCGCTTGATGCCAGTACAAAATAAAAGGTATCCTGAGAATGAAGAAGGATTTCATTCTTGATATAAGTGTTTTTTTATGGTACATTTTGCGCAAATATTGACAATTGGTATTTTATGACAAATAATCAAACTGTTACATTATTATTGCTAAAAACGCAGTTAGAAAATTTTGTTGAAGACCCAAATGAGTTGAATCGAGAAGATATCCTGTCTCGTCTAAACACATTGAAACTCACTGAGTTAAATGAGTTTTGTCAGCAACACCCAACGATTCGCAAAATATTAGCTTTATCCGAGTTTGATGCATTTTGGAAAACGCAGCGTGAGGCCATTCGCGTAAAAAATCTGCCTCAATTTCGTTTTAGAAACTCACCGCGATTAAGTGATATGGATATCACCCTTGGTTATCTGAATTATTACTTATCATTAAAATATCCTGAAGATAAGAGCCATTATTTACAACGTGCAATTTTTTTTCATTCATATCATGCTTTCAAAGTGTATGCACATGACTGTTTTATGAAAATGTCTTCTAAAGAGGAAGGGGCATTTTTTGATTTGCTTAGTTTGTTGCCCTCTTTTGAAAAAGAGGCAGCTTGGTTGGGTACTCCGGCGTATCTAATTACTGCTAACTTATATTTTAAAGCAGCTCTTCATTTAGTCAAAAAGGATAAAGCCCTAGAAGCTTCAGCAGCCTTCCAATTCGTCATTAAATATTTGTGTCTTGCCGATCGAATTGAGTCAGAATCCGAAAATGACATACATAATGCTTATTTTTCACAGGGCTTAGCGCAAAGTAACCCATTTAAACTTTCTACTATCAGGGAAATGATCCAGGCATGTATTCAAAGTGCTGGAAAATACTTGGATCAAAATACAATTGATATTGCAATGAGTTCTGCTAAGTTAACCCCTATATCTTCTAACGAAGAGTCACTCAAGGCAGAAGAAACTATTTCAATTATTCAACAGACAATTCTAAAAGATGCGCCTGAATTAATTCAACTCACTTTGAGCTCAGAAGACAGTGGAGGCAAGACCTCACAGTTAAATGATTCACATCTCCTCTTTGCCGTACGACATGGTAAAATTAATAGCGTTCGATATTTACTATCCATAGGCTTGAGCCCAAAAGCAATGGATGAAGATCAAAATACCGCGTTACATCTTGCTGCGATAACAAAAAACCGAGGTATATATCGCTTATTACAAACTGTTTCTTCAGAACTCATCAATGTGAAAAACGTATTTCAAATGACTCCAATTGATATCCTCAGCGAAACAAATCAATTATCATTTTTTTCCACTCAAGAACAGCTTCAATCAAAATTAGAAACTGCTATATCAACTGGAGCAATGGAAGAGTTGGATAATTGTTTGCAACTCGGGGCATCGCCTGATGTGATTTTATCTTCAGGTATTTCACCACTGTCTCATATGCTGAAGGAGTTAAATATTACAGGAATTCAATTACTACAAAATTCTGGTGCCTCTTTGGAGTTGGAAGATGCCAAGGGAGAAACACCTGTTTTTTATCTTCTTAAAAAAGGGTGTTCTTTTGAGGAAAGAAAAAATCGTCATATCTATTTTCGTCATTTACAGAATCTTGGCATTAATGTAAATCACCAAAATAGCGAAGGTGAAACACTACTAATTCAAGCAGTTCGACGGGATGATTATGAGAGTGTGTTATTTTTATTAGAACAGCCAGAAATTAACATAAAAATAACCGATATCCATGGCCTCAATGCCATGGATTACGCAAAAAAAGCCTTAGATTCGAAAATTGCGCATTATTTTGACTTGATAGGGTTTAATAAAGATTCTGAAGAAGTTCAAGCGAATATATTATCATCTCAATTGATGAATAAAGAACTACGCTTTTTCAAAACGCCAGGAGCTGCTCCTGCTACTCTAGGTGTAGAAAACTATCCAAGTCTAAGATGATTTTATCACGAGCACGAAAGGTGTATGTTTGCACTGCTCAGTTTCAAATTAGGCTTGTAAAACAAAAAAACTATTAAATCATTTTTTACCACGAAGCAATATGTGCAGAAGACTCCGACTCCGGCGCTTGCAACCTGGCTATTAGTTTGTTTTTTTCTTTTTACTAAATGAACCCATGACATAAGGAAACAAATTATTTTTCATTTATTGATAAAGTGATCATATTTTGTGTAATAAATAGAATTACGGGTTGTAAACAACGGATTTTTGCACCTCGCTAAAATGCCAGTTCGGCTCCATTCCAAGGTCTCCGATTTCTCTTTAGGATGCATTAGAGCTGCCCTAAAATCATTGAACCCCATGGACAAGCCATGGGGTAAAGCTGTAAGAAGAGACAGTTGCAAGTAACCTGTTTATGAAGAGGTCTATATAATGCTTGAAATTAACCGATATCACCCATAGTAGATACTGCATGATAGCCAGCATCAACATGAACTACTTCACCGGTAATCCCTGAAGCTAGGTTAGAGCATAAAAATGCAGCGGTGTTTCCTACTTCTTCAATAGTTACGTTTCTTTGTAGCGGGGTAATTTGGGCATAAGCATTTTGGATTTTACGGAAGTCTTTAATACCCGCAGCTGCAAGAGTTTTAATCGGTCCTGCTGAGATAGCATTAACTCGAACTCCTTTACGACCCAGGCTTGCCGCCAAGTAGCGTACGGAGGCTTCTAAACTCGCTTTCGCAACTCCCATTACATTATAATTAGGCACAGCTTTTTCGGCACCATAATAAGATAGGGTTAAAAGAGAACCTTGAGTTTCTTCCATCATGGGTAACGCTGATTTTGCAAGACCAATAAGGCTATATGCGCTGATATCATGGGCAATTCTAAATCCTTCGCGTGTACAAGACTCAACAAAGTCACCACTAATTTGATCTGCTGGGGCATAAGCAACTGAGTGAATTAGGATATCTAATTGATTCCAATGCTTACGTAAATTGGAGAATAATGCTTCAATTTCTGTATCGTGGGCTACATCACAAGGAAATGTTAGTGTGGAATTAAATTCCGCTGCCATGTTTTCTACACGTTCTTGTAATCGTTCATTTTGATAGGTAAACGCCAACTCAGCTCCTTGCTCATGAAATGCTTTGGCAATACCGTATGCAATTGAGCGATTGCTTGCTAAACCAATAATGAGTGCTTTTTTACCCGCTAAAAATCCCACCATTTTCTCCCATAATTCTAATTAGTATGTGATGCTAATAATTCACGCATTTTAGCTTGAATCATTTCAATAGCAATTCTATTTTCTCCGCCACGAGGAACGATGATATCTGCATAGCGGCTTGAGGGCTCAATAAACTGCAAATACATAGGGCGTACGGTTGTTTCATATTGATGCACCACTGATTCAAAGGTCCGATGTCGTTCAACAACATCTCTTTTTAAACGTCGGGTTAAACATACATCTAGAGGAGTAGACATAAAAATTCGAATATCCATTATGTCACGCAACTCTTTATCACTAAAAAGTAAAATTCCCTCAAGAACAATTATAGCGTGTTGGCCAATAGTTCTTGTTTCAGGTAAGCGAAGATGTTGGGAGTGAGAATAAATAGGAATTTCGACTTTTTTACCTTGTCTTAACTGACGCAAATGTTCACAAAGTAAGGCATGGTCAAATGAATCTGGATGATCGTAGTTTATTTTTTCCCTTTCAGTAAAAGGCAAATGACCATGATCCTTGTAATAGGCATCTTCAGAAATAACTACTACTTGCTCTGAACCTAACTCACTAACAATAGTATTCGCTAAAAGACTTTTACCTGATGCAGAAGGGCCTGAAATCCCAATAATTATTGCTTGTTTGTTCATGATGATATCGCTAAAAATTTCGTGCAAATAGTAAAGGTTTTTTAGGTCAAATTCAATCTTTAATTAGGTTTTCCCCTCGTAAATTATTGTGGGTTTAATCAATTCTTATATCGTTTTACTTATATTTAGAACTGGCTCTAGTATAAATGCTATGCAACTCTGTTTTGGGCTGGAATAAGCTTTTCGAGAGAGTGTCATAAAAGGCAACTTCATTGCCTTTTATGACGAACTTATTTTAATTAAATGCCTGTACTACTTCTGGCAAAGGTTGTCCAATTGCGGCAGATGGATACTTGATTAGCAACAATGCAGATAAAGTTGGAGCGATATCAGTTGTGTAGGTCGGTCGAAAAATGCGTTGTGGTTTAAAAGAAGGATGTGCGAATAATAAAGGTACATAGCTATCGTATTGCCACGGGCTGCCATGGGCTACTCTATCTTTACTTTTTAAACCATATGATTGATTGGGAGGTTGAATAATATATACATCTCCAGATCGATAAGGATAGTACATTTTATTTACTTTAGCACTAAGCCAATCGGTTTCAATGTCTGTAATGGGTAATGCATATGCTTTAAATATTCCAGATTTTAAGGTTAAAGCTTGCGCTAGAAAACGCTTTACATCATTCGGGTTGAGTTTGTGTTGGGTAAGTAGCTTATTGTTGAGATAAATAAAAGGAGGCGTGATAGACATGAGTGCTTGTTCTGGGAGTTTATATTGATTTTTTAATCTATTGTGGATGTATTGTTCCATTTCAGGAATATTAATGGGGTTAATTTCTTCAAAATGATGTGCTTTAAGATATGTTGGTCCATCATTCACGCCATGATCAGCAGTCAATACAATGAGTGTATTATTTAGGCCGACTTGTTTGTCTATGGCTGCGAAAAGATGGGCTAGTGTTTTATCCAACGTCAGCAAGTTATCTTCTGCTTCCAGGCTGTTAGGACCAAATTGATGGCCAATTGCATCGACTGCGGAGAAACTAATCGCCAGGTAATCTGTCTTATCAGGAGATTTGCCTAATTGTTCTTCGATTAAGAGCTGCTCTGCAAAATCAGCGGTTAACTGATCTGCCTTAGGGGTTCTTGATAAGGATTTAAAATATTCTGGGCTTGGGGCTTGAGTTACATGATGTGGGAACGTTTGTCCAAAAAGCTCATCTTCATGATGAAACCCGGGGGAGTTTTTATTACGATATTCTGATTTAGGTTGACTTAAATTCCAATCGAAATCTTGAGCATGATAATTTTTATTCCAATTTTTGACCCATTGAGGATATTGGGTGTAATAATAGTCACTGGTAACAAAACCCCCATTAGTTGTATCAAACCAAAATGCCTTACCAGCATGGCCAGCTAGGGTAATTGCTGAACGGTCCTTTAATGAGACACCAAAAGCACGTCCTTTTTGAGACAATATGATTTCATCACTCAAAGTAGAAGTATATAAGTTTTTAGGTGAACGACCAGGTATGGCTATATGGGTATAGGGGGTAGGGAGGATATTTGCTTTTAAATCTTCCATACAATAGACCATTTGGTGTGTTTTTCGGTCGTACCACTCATTGTTGATAATGCCATGTAATGCGGGAGAACTTCCTGTAGCAACTGTAGCATGGCCAGCACAAGTTGTAGTATTGGCATGCGGATGGTGCGTATTACGATAATCAAGAGCGTGATTCAATAAGTAATTAAACCCATCATTTCCGAATTGTTGTTGATGTTGATAAATTAAATCACCACGTAATTGATCAACAACGAGTTGCAGGATCAATTTTGGTTGATTTGTTTGAGCATAAGTCGAGACACAGCCTAAAATAAAAAAAATCGCACAGATGTAATTTTGCATAAAGAATCCTAGCAAGGACAAAAGATTTGAAGGAGTGAATAGGGTAATCAAAAGCGATTAAAAAACAAGATCTCATGAAATTTTTTCTAGAAACTTACAACACTATAGTGTGGACTACAAAGTATTTTAGGTTTCATAGTTTAGTTATAAATCTATGGTGATTAACTATTGATTTTTAAAGATTAAAAATTAAGTAAGCAGTAAAAAGAAAATGCATGACTGTAGGTATGAATTGGTTTACACTTCGGACGTTAGAGTAAATTTTACTAATTCCCGATTCATGGAGTTTAAGGAGAGCAGAAATGGGTTTTCAGTATGTAGAGCATAAATTATTGGAAAAATATATTAAGGAAAGTATAACAACCGAATTAAAACATCATAGGATTTATGAGAAAGATTTAAAAACCGCATTAAGAACTCTTTATAAAACTCATCCGGAAAGAGCCACCCAGTGTAAGTATCTTCTTGCTGTTATGGGGGGGCTTAATCGATCTGAAATTGAAAATAAAACGTGCATTCTTAATGCAGCCGCATTTTATATTTGGAATCAGATTGATGAAAGCTATCAAGGTGTTGTTACTCCAGTTTTTTTGCGCCCTACAAACAGTAATTTATATAATTCATTAACAACATCCCTAAGTCTTACTAAAGAAAATATGCCCGATTCAAAAGATTTAAAGGGCATGTATAGTGCACTAAACCAATTTATGCGTGAGCGTGTATATTTAGATCCTAGTAACCCTATAAATGGCTATTTGGAAGAGCGCCAGCAGATTTTTTCAAAGAGGAGAATTAGAGGATATGATGTTGAAAAAGTACTTTCTGATTTGATAGAAAAAATCAAGGCATTAGAGTTAGAACAGGTGAAACTTGCTAAAGAGGAGCAGTTAGTCAAAGAGCCTGATAAAAAAACCGCGACCCAGACTTTTGGTTTATTTGCAGATAAGACTAGTACTGCTCTTGTTGCTCTTAGCCAGGAACCAGAAGAGCAACTCATGCATACCTTCTAGTGGCTAAGTGATTTCGTACCTCACGTTCCAGATGTGAGTGCCGCAGGGCTTGGAATTGGTGTTGTAGACACTAATTCCAAAAGATATATTATTTTCTCGAATAAGACTCATTAAACATTGGGTGACGGCTCTATGGGATAGCCAGATAAAGCCCACTCAATTATTCCTCCATCTACTGAGTAGACATGTTGATATCCTAAAGTTATTAAAGATTGAGCGGCGTATAAAGACCTTACCCCTGCTTTACAGTGCAAATAAATAGCCTGATTTTTATTAGGGATTTTAGACTCAATGGTGGCAGCAATACTGTCTTTGGGTATATGAATTGCGCCTGGGATATGAAACTCTTCCCATTCTGTTAATTCACGTACATCAATTAAACAAAGATCAGGACAGTTTTTCATTTCATTTTTAAGTTCATGTACATTTATTGTTTTAATATTGGGGTTTATCATAACGAATTTCTCTTACTGGTCTTGTTAAGGTTGAGTGATGCAATAGCCAATAAATTGCTGCTATAAATACGCCACCTATTAAGGTTGCAAATGCCCAGGTAGCTGCAGAAACAAGAACAGGTCGTTGTCCCAGTTGATTCATATTTCCAGCATCATGGGCCACAGCACCAGCAAAAATTAAATGTAAAATGCCATTAATTAATGTCATGATATAAAAGAAAGTCTGGATTTGTGCAGCAAATTGTTGGGCTAGTTCATTAAGCATAAACAGGGGTTCCTTGGATTTGTTTGTGAATTTAATTTCCATGACTGCTATATATGATAACAGAAAATTATTAAAATCTTTTATTTCTATGCTAACCTCGGTAACATCGTTGAAAAAACAATAAGAGAGAAAGTATGAACGCCCATGAAATTCCCGTTCCTCATTTGACTACGGCACACTCTGGACCTTTGTTTCATGTGGAAAAAATTGTTTTGAACCAAATTGCTACTATTGAAACTTGGTTTAGACATCAATGGAAGAAAACTCCTCCTCCATTAACATCCTCTGTTGATTTACGGCATGCAGGTTTTAAAATAGCTCCCGTAGATACCAATTTATTTCCAGCAGGATTTAATAATTTAAATCTCGAGTTTCTTCCCTTGTGTATTCAGGCAGCACAGTCTGTATTAATCGATTATGTCCCTGATTGCACTAAAATTTTATTGATTCCAGAAAGTCATACTCGTAATAAATTTTATTTGCAAAGTCTTAATGTATTAAAAACCATTTTTATAAAAGCTGGTTTTGTTGTACGCGTAGGCAGCTTAGATCCAGAAATAACTGAACCTACGGAAGTTGTTCTCGAGAGTGGTGAAACGTTACTGCTTGAGCCGATACAGCGTCATGGTGATCGTGTAAGTCTCGCTGATTTTAATCCTTGCTTTCTCTTGTTAAATAATGACCTATCTCAAGGTGTTCCCGAAGTTTTAAAAGGGATACAACAAAAAATAAGACCTACAGCGCAGTTAGGCTGGTTTTCAAGATTAAAATCCCAACATTTTAATTTTTACGATGAAGTGGCTAATGAGTTTTCCGAATTGGTGGGCATGGATTCGTGGTTAATTAATCCTTATTTTAGTGCTATAGAAGGTATTGATTTTATGGCACAGGAAGGCATTGATAAATTAGCCATTGAAGTGGAGAGAATTTTAACTTTAATGAAAGATAAATATGCGACTTATGGCATTAAAGAGAACCCATTTGTTGTGATCAAGGCTGATAATGGCACTTATGGTATGAGTGTTATGATGGTACATGATGCTGATGAAGTACGCTTACTCAATAGAAAACAACGTACACGGATGTCAGCGAGTAAAGGTGGCCGTAAAGTAGACCGAGTTATTGTTCAAGAGGGTGTCTATACTTTTGAAACTATGCCAAATGGTTCGGTTGCTGAGCCAGTGGTTTATATGATTGGTCAGTTTGTAGTTGGAGGGTTTTATAGGGTTCATAAAGAGCGTGGTATTGATGAAAACCTAAATGCACCTGGAATGCATTTTGAACCTTTGGCTTTTGCCCAGGCTTGCAATATGCCTTGTGATGATTTGACTGAAGTGGATTATCCCAATCGTTTTTATGTTTATGGTGTTATTGCTCGTTTAGCTGCCCTGGCTGCAGCAAAAGAAATTGCGGCAATTGGAGGTGAATAATGCAGCTAGGAATATTACTCGATCCAATAGACCAATTAAAACCACATAAAGATACTACTCTAGCTTTCCTCGAAAGAGCACAAAAATTGGGGTGGTCTTGTGCTGTTTTTACTCAAGAAGATTTATTCTGTAAAGAGGGGCGTGCTTTTGCGCAAGTCTATGAGTTAAGTATTGGTGATTTGTATCGTAATGATTGGGCTAAAATAACTGATCTTGGGGAACGGCCTTTAGGTTCATTTGATATTATTTTGATGCGTAAAGATCCTCCTTTTAATACAGAATATATTTACACTACTTATTTTTTGGAGCTTGCAGCACGTGAAGGCGTTTTAGTAGCAAATAATCCACAAGCTTTACGTGATGCCAATGAAAAATTTTTCACTTTAAATTTTCCACAATGTTGTCCTACCACACTTGTGTCTAAGAATATAAAGCGATTGAAAGCGTTCTGGGAGGAGCATAAACAAGTAATTTTTAAACCCTTGGAAGGAATGGGTGGAAACTCTGTATTTCATGTTGAAGAACAAGGAAAAAATTTAGCGGTGATTTTGGAAGTGTTAACCAAAAACCAGACACAAACAGTCATCGCCCAGCGCTATATTCATGAAATAAAAACGACAGGAGATAAGCGTATTTTGTTAATCAATGGTCAACCTATCCCTTATGCTTTGGCACGTATTCCTGCGGAGGGAGACTTACGGGGCAATTTGGCGGCTGGAGCTCGAGGGGAAGTCGTGCCCATCACAACTAGGGATCAATGGCTTTGTGAGCAAATTGCTCCTACGCTTAAGGCAAAAGGTTTATATTTTGTGGGTATTGATGTGATAGGAGATTATTTGACTGAAATTAATGTTACAAGCCCAACCTGCTTGCGTGAAATAGAATCCGAAACCAATTTAGATATTGCTGGTGATTTTTTAAATTGTCTTGAGACAATTTGTCGTAGTAGATAAATTGGGCATTTTTGAATTTACAGTTTCAATGAGCCTTACGGAACCTCATTCTCTGAGCGTTTTTCACAAAATTTGATGGTTTTAACGAAATTTTCTGCCAACCGCGCATAAAGCGCGGCGGGTAGGTTGCTGAGGGTAGCGATTAGTGGATAAGTGTTGCGTCGTTATTCATCTACATAATCACTGCCAACTTCTGCTGCAGCATTCTGCTGTGCTTTTTTATCTGCTGAATAAAGAGCTCCATTATCTGGTTCAGTACCAGTAATAAGATGGTTTCTGTATTGTAAATATGCATCACGCATAAATGCGTACTTATCAAAAGCCTCATCCATTATACGATCGGTATCAAATAATTGAGAACGTAAATCAATATATCGTAGTGCTAATAAGCTGTAGACGAGTGTATCATCATTTATATAAACATAAGGGCTGTATAACGCGAATTGGAAAAGCCATCCGGCGCCATCTCGGAGTGTGCTTGGGCCTAAGAAAGGTATCACCAAGTAAGGAGAATTTTTATCTCCCCATTTAGCTAGTGTCAGACCTAAATCATTTGAGTGAGGAGGTAACCCAAAAGTTTTCGCGACATCAAATAAACCACCCACACCTAAAGAAGAGTTTATGATGAAACGCCACGAGTCACGAATAGCCCATTTTCCTTGTGCTTGTAATAGGTCATTTCCTACTGTAGGAATAAGATCCAGATTATTGTAAAAATTATTAATGCTTTTACGAACAGGAGCAGGAATTACAGCCCTGTACACTTTTGCTGGAGGCTTTAAAAGTAAATTGTCGAGGGCAGTATTAAATTTATATACTTTGCGGTTAAACGGCTCAAAAGGGTCTGCGGGGTTCGTTCCTTTGCAAACACAACCAGATAAAATGAGGCTACTCGTAAAACCAACAACTGATAAGATGAATCGCATGATTTTTATTGTTATTTATTTTATTGGAGATGTTACACGAGTTTAATGCTCTTGCAAACTATCCAGATTGCGATTGATTTCCAATTAATCCATTTATCTCTCATGATCTACTTTTAATGCACGTTAAAATTTTAATAAAAAGGTCACCGGACCATCATTACATAAATGAACTTGCATGTTGGCGCCAAAACACCCACTTTGGATTTTGGGGAAAACGTGTGCAGCACGAGTGAGCAAATTATCAAATAATTGCCGCCCAAGTTCCGGAGGGGCCGCATTTGAAAAGCTAGGACGCAAGCCTTTTTGTGTGTCTGCCATTAAAGTAAATTGTGGCACGAGTAGTAAATCACCATTGACTTTTTTAAGACTTAAATTCATTTTGCCTTGTCCATCGTCAAAAATGCGGTAATTGATGCATTTATCTAACATTTTATTGATTGTATGTTCCGTATCATGAGGTTCAAAACCACAGAGTATGAGTAATCCTTTATCAATGTTGGCTACAGTTTCATCTGCGATGTCTACTCGGGCATGGGATACTCTTTGAATTACAACTAACATGCATCGAGTCCCTGTTTGGAGATTTCTTTACTTGCGTAAATTAAAGCATCAATAATTCCAGATTCCCTATCAGAGTGTCCTGCATCGCGAACTACTCTTAAATTAGAGGCGGGGATCGCTTGATGTAATTCAAAAGCCCCAGCTAAAGGAGAGATTAAATCAAAACGCCCATGAACAATGTATGTTGGAATATGCCTTATTTTATGGACGTTAGCTAATACTTGATTTTCTTCAATGAAAAAATGATTTTTCATGTAATGAGATTCTAAGGTTGCAAGAGTTAAAGCAAAATGAGGATCGCTAAATTGGTCAATAACATATAAATGAGGTTGTAAACTGCTGCAACGGGCTTCCCATAATGCCCATGATTTGGCAGCACTCATGCGGGCTAACTCATTTGTTCCTTGTAAACAATGAGCATAGTATTCTGGAATCTCATTGAGCATATTTTCTGGGACACTGCTTATGAATTCTTGCCAATAATCAGGATAAAATAAATTAGTGCCTTGTTTATAAAACCAATCGCAATCTCGCTGTCTTCCTAAAAAAACCTGATGCAATTGTAACGCCTTGATTTGTTGAGGGAACTTTTGCGCATAAAGTAATGCAAGTAATGAGCCCCATCCTCCACCAGACAGTACAAATTCAGGCAACCCCAAAAAATCTCGAATGGCATCGATATCATCAAGTAAGAAATGAGTTGTATTTTCACGAAGTTCTATATGTGGTGTAGAACGCCCACATCCACGTTGATCAAAAAGTATGATTCGGTAATGCTGGGGATCAAAAAAACGCCTTAAATACCCATCTCCAGAAGAAACCCCGGGGCCTGAATGAAGTACTATGACAGGAATTCCATTTGGATTACCTGTTTCTTCAATATAAAGTGTATGCAGCTCACTGACTTTTAATTCATGTTGTGCGTAGGGTTTTATTGAAGGATAGAGTGAATGCATATTAGTCCTTTTAGGATGTTTGCTATATTGCCTTATTTTGCGCTGGGAGGCGCTTGAAATCAACAGTAAATTTTACTGAATACATCAGCTCATGAGTTTATGTAAATCAACAACGATTAGCACCTTTATTTTTAAGAAGTATTGTAGGGTCTGTTGACAATTCACCTGCCGCCTACGTGCCGCGGCTTGTCCGCGGCATCCAGTAGATGGTCAAATTAAAAGCTGAACAACCTAATTGATTGATTAATGAAAGCGAACTCATAATATAACGGCTCAGATACCAAGTATAAAACGAGTTTGCAATGCTTAGACTTATGCTCAATGACGAGCGTTGGTCAAAGCTGAGGGAGATCATGCTACAGCACAGAATTTATGACAAGCCCAATCTTGGTAGGATAGTTGAGGCAATGTTATATCGCATGCGGGTTGGGTGTCCTTGGCGTGACCTACCGATAGATTTTGGATGCTGGAATTGAATTTATCAACAATTTAATCGATGGTCATCTCAAAAAAAGTTAATTCAAATTTTTAAAACGCTTGTGCAAGAGCCCGATTTAGAATGGGAGTTTATTGATGGCAGTATTGTCAATGCTCATCAACATAGTGCTGGCGCGCCTAATAAGGAAGAACAAGGCATTGGTAAGTCGGCTGCTGGAAATACAACGAAGATTCATATGGCCGTTGATGCTCACGGATTACCTATTGATTTTGAAATAACAGGTGGCGAAGTGCATGATTGCAAAGTGGCACCAGAATTTATCGAAAAGTTACCTGCTGCAGAACATACTATTGCAGATAAGGGTTATGATAGCGAAGAGGTTCGAGATACCATTCGAAAAAAATCATCCATTCCCGTGATTCCAGGAAAGAGCAATTCTAAAACTGGCAATGCAGATATGGATTGGGGTATTTATAAATACAGACATCGAGTTGAAAATTTTTTTGTCAGAATAAAACACGTTCGTGCAATCGCCACAAGAGTTGATAAATTAAAGCGAAACGATGCTTCTCTTGTTGCTATGGCATGCGCATTTTTATGGCTACCTATGTAGCGCAGCTTCCGGTATTATCTCAGTGTTTGCCCAACATCCAAGGAAGTACGATGAGTCTGGCTTATGTTTCTATTCTTGCGAGTCAGCATCATGGTACTCTTTACGTAGGGTCTACGTCAGACATCATTAAACGGACTTGGGAACACAAAAATAAAGTCAGTCCTGGTTTCACTGCTCAGTATAACGTACATATGCGGGTCTATCATGAAGCATGTGAATTATACGTTGAAGCAGCACGACGTGAAAAACGTTTCAAAAATTGGCCAAGACAATGGAAAATAAATTTAATAGAGAAACTAAACCCTCAATCGCGTGACCTGTATCAAGAAATTTGCCAATGATTTAGATCGAATGGATGCCGCGGACAAGAAGCAGCACGAGGCGGCAGGTGAATTGTCAACAGACCCTGGTTGTTTGGTACTTATTTTTTTGTGCCTGCACAAAAAGGTTTCAACGTTCTTCGAGTTTGGATGTTTCTTCGTCATAAAATTTAAAATCTGGAGAAAATTAGATTTGGGCAATTTGATAGGGAGTTGATTATAATTGTACTAACGCCTTTACATTTTCTTTTTCTTGCGGGAAAAAGAATCTATTTATAGAATACACCATCGATTATTTCCTGGAATTAACTATGACTCTTGCTGCAATTTTTAGAGAGTTGAATGAGCGACAACGTGAAGCAGTTACCGCTCCGCTTGGTAACACATTGGTTCTGGCCGGTGCTGGAAGTGGTAAGACCAAAGTTCTGGTAAGTCGCATTGCTTGGTTGATTACAGAAGAGCACCTATCTCCACATGGTATTTTGGCTGTAACATTTACCAATAAAGCGGCTGGTGAAATGAGGTCGCGATTAAAAAATATATTGAATACGCCTATCATGGGGTTATGGGTCGGAACATTTCACGGATTATGCCATCGTTTGCTTCGTCGCCATTATAAAGAAGCTCATTTACCCGAATTATTTCATATTCTCGATACAGAAGATCAAGCACGAGTGATTAAACGAGTTATTGCTGCATTAAATCTTGATTCGGAACAATGGCCAGTAAAACAAGCCCAATCTTTTATTAATGGACAAAAAGATGAAGGAATACGACCGCAACACGTACATACTTTATCCTATGGACCGGGGAAAACACTACTTAATATTTATAGAGCATATGAACAAGCCTGTCAGACCGCAGGAGTGATTGATTTTGCGGAACTGTTATTGAGAACACATGAACTATTACGGGACAATCCAGAAATTCTTCATCACTATCGTCAACGTTTTCAAGCAATTTTAGTAGATGAGTTCCAAGATACTAATACGATTCAATATGCATGGATTCGTCTTCTTGCTGGTGAGCATACTGCTGTTTTGGCAGTTGGTGATGATGATCAATCCATTTATGGTTGGCGTGGCGCTAAGGTTGAGAATATTCAACAATTCTCCCGGGATTTTAAAAATACCCTCACTATCCGCTTAGAACAAAATTATCGCTCTACTGCAACCATACTTGATGCAGCAAATGCGTTAATTACCAATAATCACTCACGAATGGGGAAAGATTTGTGGACAGATGGTGCAACTGGAGAAAAAATTCTTGTTTATAGTGCGTTTAATGAACTGGATGAAGCACGTTTTGTCTGTGAGCGTATTATGATGGAAATCAATCAAGGTACCAGCACGGATGAAATTGCGATTTTATATCGTTCCAATGCACAATCCAGGGTTTTAGAAGAAGCGCTTTTGCGTGCCAGGATTGCCTATCGTATTTATGGTGGTTTACGATTCTTTGATCGTGCGGAAGTAAAAGATGCTTTAGCCTATTTACGTTTATTGGTTAATCCTAATGATGACACGGCTTTTGAACGTGTTGTTAATTTCCCGACTCGTGGGATAGGTGAAAAAACGCTTGATGATTTACGTTATTATGCAAAATCAGAACAATGTTCTTTATGGTATGCAGCTAAAACTTTATTACAATCAGGTGGGATGGCACAACGTGCTGGTTCTGCATTAGCAAAATTTATTGAATTAATTGAGCAACTGCAACAAGACACTGTAGAAATGGAATTAGATGAGCAGCTCTCCACGGTGGTTCAGTTGAGTGGGTTGTATGCACATTTCAGCAAAATCAAAGGAGATAAATCAGAGTCTCGCCTCGATAATTTACAGGAATTGATCAATGCTGCAAAACAATTTCGTTATGAACAAGAAGAAGATGAAGTCATTCCTTTAGTGAATGCATTTTTAGCACATGCATCATTAGAGGCAGGAGAAATGCAAGCTGACGAGCATGAACGTTATGTGCACTTGATGACTTTACATGCTGCTAAGGGTCTTGAATTCCCCATGGTATTTTTGGTGGGTATGGAAGAAGGTGTTTTTCCAGGAAAACAGTCTTTGGAGGAGCCTGGCCGTTTAGAAGAAGAGCGCCGACTATGCTATGTGGGTATGACTCGAGCTATGCGTAAGCTGATTTTATCTTATGCTGAAATAAGGCGTCAGTATGGGCGAGAAGAATATCATCGCCCTTCACGATTTTTAAGAGAATTACCGCAGGAGCTGCTAGAGGAAATTCGAGTAAAGGCGAGTTTTCAATCGCCTGCTATCTCTCGAACTAAACCTGCAGTTGCGCCACATACATCAGGGTTACCTCTAGGGCAAAATGTGACTCATGCAAAATTTGGCCAGGGAGTAGTATTAGCAGTTGAGGGGAGTGGGGCGCATACTCGTGTCCAGGTAAAATTTAGGGGGCATGGCGTAAAATGGCTTGTTTTAGCCTATGCTAATTTGGCTGTTGCAACATAAGGCTGGAGGAAGATAATTTATTTGACTGGCCTCATGAATGTGCTCAAAACCTAAATTTTATCTTTGTCTGTACCATAGTAAAATGAGTACAATCACATTCTAGCTATTGAATTTTCTTCAAGTGGATGCTAGGGTGCCGTTTGTAAAGGATTTTGGTATTATGTTAACTATTAAATAAGGGGAATTGCGTGAAATTTAAAAGCTTATTAACAGTAGGAGCACTGGCGGTGTCTATGACATCATCTGCAATAGCAGCAGATACTAATCCTGCGACTCCTATGTCTGATGCACAAAAAAAAGAAATTGAAAAAGTAGTGCATGACTATTTAGTAGCTAATCCAGAAGTATTATTGGAAGTTTCGCAAGCGTTACAACAAAAGCAACAACAAAACATGCAGCAACAAGCTCAATCTGCAATTAAAGACAATACAGATCAATTATTCCAAGGTAAAACTACCATAGTGGGTAACCCTAAGGGTAATGTAACTATAGTAGAGTTTTTTGATTATCAATGCATTCATTGCAAAAAAATGTCACCAGTCATAGACAGCTTGCTCAAAAAAGATAGTGACTTACGTGTTGTATATAAAGAGTTTCCTATTTTTGGTAAGAGCTCCGAGCTTGCTTCTAGAGCTGCTTTAGCTGCTGGTATGCAGGGTAAATATCAAGCAATGCATAATGCGCTGATTTCTATCGATAAACGTTTGAATGACCAGATCGTGATGGCAACTGCCAAGTCTTTAGGTTTGGACATGAAAAAGTTAAAAACTGACATGCAAAGCAAAGAAGTTACTGCCATTTTAGATGCGAATCGTGAATTAGCAGAAAAATTACACTTGATGGGTACTCCCGCATTTATTGTTGCTTCAACTCCTAATGGTCAGTTTAAAGCCGGCTCAGAGCCCTCATTTATACCTGGTGCTGCGAGTGAAGAATCATTACAAGAGCTAATTAAGAAAGCAGCTGGTAATTCATAAGACCGTTATATGTAGCCGGGCGCAGCGAAGCAGAGCCCGGAAAATTTGTGCCAGAAACCCCCAGGTTCTGTTTCGCTGCACCTAGGTTATGTTGAGATCTTCATGACAAAACCAACTACATTTCAGGATATTATTCTAACATTGCAGCAATATTGGGCTGCTCAAGGATGTGTCATTTTACAACCATTTGATATGGAGGTTGGCGCAGGTACCTTTCACCCGGCTACTTTTTTGCGCGCAATAGGCCCTGAACCATGGTATGCAGCGTATGTTCAGCCCTCTCGAAGACCTACTGATGGTCGTTATGGAGATAATCCAAATCGAGTGCAGCATTATTACCAATTCCAAGTGGTACTCAAACCTTCACCTTTAGACATTCAAGATAAGTACTTGGATTCTTTACGTGCTTTAGGAGTTGACCCGCTGGCAGATGATATTCGTTTTGTTGAAGATAATTGGGAGTCACCTACACTCGGGGCTTGGGGATTAGGCTGGGAAGTTTGGCAAAATGGTATGGAAGTATCTCAATTTACCTACTTTCAGCAGGCAGGTGGTTTAGTATGTAAACCTGTAACTGGTGAATTGACTTATGGCTTAGAACGTTTGTCTATGTACTTATTAGGAGTAGATAATTTATTTGATCTTCCTTGGAGTAAAACAGCTAACGGGATCATTACTTATGGTAATGTGTTCCATCAAAATGAAGTTGAAATGTCTGCTTATAATTTTGAACATGCGAATGTAGAGGAACTCTTTAAGCAATTTGATTATTATGAAGGTGAGGCGCAAAAATTAATTTCTTTACAGTTGCCTTTGCCGGCTTATGAAATGGTGATTAAAGCATCGCATTCCTTCAATTTACTCGATGCACGCAAAGCAATCTCAGTTACTGAAAGACAGCGATATATTTTACGGGTAAGGCATTTATCAAGAGCAGTGGCACAAGCTTATTATCAGGCACGCGAAGCTTTAGGCTTTCCTATGCTTAACCAAAAGGTGTGTGATGGTCAATGATTTTATTTTTGAATTAGGTTGTGAAGAGTTACCTTCTGGTTCAGTTTGGCCTCTGGCTGATGAATTTGCTAATCTCTTGCTAGCTGCATTAGATAAAGCACAATTAGTTTATGGACAAGTAAAACGTTATGCAACGCCTAGACGGATTGCTGTTGCTATTTTAGGTTTACAAGCAGAACAACAAAGCCAAAATATTACTCGGCGAGGGCCAGCATTAGCTGCTGCTTATGACAAAGAGGGCAATCCTTCATCAGCGTTACTAGGTTTTGCAAAATCCTGTGGCGTAGAGGTGGAACAGCTGACTCAATTAGAAACAGAAAAAGGGGCCTGGATAATCTATGAGACACAGAGTCAAGGAAATAAAACTAAAGATTTATTACCTGCTTTGATTAGCCAAGCTTTAGCTGCGTTACCTATCTCTAAACCGATGCGTTGGGGATCGGGTGATGGAGAGTTTGCACGACCTGTACATTGGATAGTTACCCTCTATGGTGATGATGTCATAGAGTATACTCTTTTAGGAATTCAAAGTGGTCGCTTTAGTAGAGGGCACCGTTTTCATCATCCACAACAATTTTCTATTCATTCCGCACAAAGTTATGAATCACAAATGAAAGAAGCTTTTGTAATGGCTGATTTTGCTAATCGTAGGCAAATAATTCAAGAGCAAGTAGAACAGCTGGCCTCATCTTATCAAGCGACAGCAATTATGCCTGAAAGCTTGCTTGATGAAGTAACCTCCATTGTGGAGTGGCCCCAAGCATTAATAGCCGATTTTGAAAAAGAATTTCTTGAAGTTCCAGCGGAATCATTAATTGCATCGATGCAGTCACATCAAAAATGTTTTGCTTTAAAAGACAAGCAAGGGAATTTGTTACCTCATTTTATTACTGTGTCAAATATTGTTAGCTCCAATCCAAAACAAGTAATTATGGGAAATGAAAAAGTAATGCGTGCTCGTTTAAGCGATGCAGCATTCTTTTTTAGACAAGACAAAAAACACGCTTTAAGTCAACTCATTCCAGGAACAGAACATGTTGTTTTTCAGGCAAAACTGGGAAGCTTATTAGATAAAGCGTTGAGGGTTGAAGCAATGATGACCTATTTAAGTGCAGCGCTACATTTAGATGTTCATCAAGCACAACGTGCCGCCCAATTAAGTAAGTGTGATTTGTTAACAGGGATGGTGGGAGAGTTTCCAGAGTTACAGGGATTAATGGGGTATTATTACGCATTAAATGATGGTGAAGACCAGGCTGTCGCACATGCCTTAAATGAGCAATATATGCCTCGTTTTTCTGCGGACAGCCTACCTGAATCTGATTTAGGTTTAGCATTATCTTTAGCAGAAAGAATTGATACTTTAGTGGGTATTTTCGCTATTGGGCAAAAACCTTCAGGAGTAAAAGACCCATTTAAATTACGCCGTCATGCTTTGGCGGTTGTTCGTTTACTCATTTCTACTTCTGCGCCACTAAATTTAAGCACTTTAATTGAACAAGCAATCGTTCATTATGGAGCAAAAGTATCCATTGAGCCGAGTCTTCGCGATGAATTAAAATTATTTATATTGGATCGCCTACAATCCTACTACCAAGGTCAGGGATTAAGCCTTGATTTAATACATGCTGGCCGTGCTCGTCAAGATGAATGGCTGTATGATTTGGACAAACGATTAAGTGCTTTGCAAGCATTTGTTATACGCCCTGAGGCTGCCTCTCTTTCTGCTGCATGTAAACGAGTGAATAATTTGCTTGCCCAAATAGACAAACATGTTTTACCACCTATCAAAGAGCAACTACTTGAAGAAGAGGTAGAAAAGTCTTTATACACTCAGATAAAACATATTGCTCAAGCAGTCGAGCCTTTATATCGCGCTGCTGACTATAGTTCATTATTGAAATTACTTGCAACTCTTAAAGAGCCCGTCGACGCCTTTTTTGATAAAGTAATGGTGATGGTTGATGATGAAACAATAAAGTCTAATCGTTTAGCACTTTTAGTCTGCTTGCAGGATTTATTACAAGGTGTTGCAGATATTTCATTGTTGCAAATATGATTGAGATTACATCAGTAGGTTATGAGCATGACAATTTATATGACAAAGCACAATTCCTTGCGAAACAATTAAACTTTGTTTTGGACAGGCATGCAAATTCTTGTCTTTTTGTTGCTGAAGATAAACTTGCATTAAAAATACCTGGTTTTTCACCTGTTTCGGCTGAATTAAGTAGTGTATTTTGGAGTAAGAGAAAATTAGAAGGAAAAAAGCAAGGTTTAATTCGTGCTTGTAAACCTAGTGCTGGACTTAGAATTATTGATGCTACTGCAGGTTGGGGGCGTGATGCTGCAATATTAGCCAGTTTTGGAGCAGAAGTATTAATGATAGAGCGCCATTCTGTCATGGCTTCTTTATTATCCGATGCATTATCAAGGAGAAGTGACTCTGATCAACAAAAGATGCATCTATCTCTTTATGCTGGCGATGCATATTCTTATTTTAATGCACTCGAGGAAGAAAATTACCCTGATATAATTTATATCGATCCTATGCATCCTGAACGTAGTAAATCTGCATTAGTAAAAAAAGAGATGCAGGTATTGCAGAAAATAATTGGAGCGGATGATGATGCACGGAATTTGATCCAGTTAGCGATAACACGCTCGAAACAGAAAGTAGTTGTAAAATGGCCACAAAAAAGTACCCCTTTATTGCCGGTAAATGCACAGGTGAATGGGAAAACAGTACGATTTGATATTTATTTTTCAAATCCAAAATAAATACATAAAAAGAAGAATAATCAATTTTCCAGATTCGAGGGTATAGTACATCAGACTCAATTATGATGCCTGTGTTGGTTCATAAATATCTTATGAGGTGTGTCTATTAAAAAAATCCCCATCTAAGATGAGGATTTTTGAACTGAATTGAATTATATTGCGAGCAGCAATTTCTAGCCACTAGTATAAACCGTACCAGTAGGACCAGACGTTTCACCTCCATTTACACCGAACATGGTTGTTCCAGTGACGTTCAAAATAGAAGGCAAGAACAATAAACCAGCTGCGATAAAAACTAAAGCAATTGGTGTTCCAATTGGAATTTGAGTTGGGTTATCTTTGTGCTGTTTAAATTTCATAATCGCAGCAATAGAAAATGCTAATCCTGCCAAGTAAGAACCAGCCGTTATTAGTTTAGTCAGGTTTGTAAATGATGAGGTAATTTGTGATGCCATGTCTCCAACACTCATATCACCTGCAGCTGCATCTTGACTGACTAAAGCCAATATCCCCAAACAAACAATACTGGATAACCAATTCTTATAATTTGATTTACTCATGATTTTATTTTTCACCTCTTTCTCCTCAGCTTTAAAAAGTTTTAAATTAGTCTAATTATAATTAGATTGAGTAAAAAATATCCAAGTCATTGTTTTTATATGTCATATAAATAAGATAGATATTGTTTTTTTTCAGAAAGTTAGCGTGAAATTTCCACTTAAATATGATGCATAAATGGATCGTTTTCAACGTTCTGGTAGGCTAATTATTGCTAATTGACTCTCACTTTAATTAAAAGGTGGTTTGAAGGTGCGCAGATATGATATCAGATACAGTGATGTAGAATCAGTGAAAAACTGAAGTTAGTTGACGTTCCTCTTAATTATGATGGAGCGTCAACATATGAAAAAAACAATAATTCCCGTAAAGCTCATATTGCAAGAAACGATTAATGATCGTATTCCAATATAAATCACACTGTGTTAATCACAAGGAAATTTATTTATTTTAGAGTTCTCTTGGACAAGTTAAGTATGTAGGTAGTCTTCATAATTTTAGCCGAATTCAGCGAGTTCTTCTCTAAGACGTTTTTCTTCAAATAAATCTTCGATACGTCTTCTTCTTTCTAACTTGGTTGAGGTAGTTGTTTCGGTGGATAGCGTTGTATCAACATTAAAATCTTCCATTTCCATCTCATTTTCATCAAATTCACGTGGATCCATAGCCATCTCCTTAGCCTTCAACCATGAGCAAGTCTATAAAATACCAGAATTTTGGCTTAGGAAACAGTGGAATTTTTTGAGCATTTATATAGGAGAAAGGATGCTTTTAATTTTCCTTGTTTTAGTGTCTTAATCACTAAAACAAGGCATACAATTTTATACGGGGCCTTTAAGAACTCTTTCTACATGTTCTTCTACTTCTTTTTCTTTTTCTTGAGTAAGTATATCTGCACCAGTTTTTCCTTTATTTTTCGCTGTAGAGAGATCCGTCTTCAATGCATTCGTGACTTCAGGAGGTGACTTTTTGGAAGGAGTCAGAACATTTTTTCTATCATCAAGCGCTTTGCGTTGTTCTTTGGCTTGCTGATGAAGCATGCCTAGCTTTGGTCCATCATCTTTGAAAAGCTCTTGAATATTTACTTCTCTCCCTTTGCTATCTACTAACACAATATACTGTGGTTTCTTCGGTTTTCCGTCATCACCAAATTCAACTGGAGGGAATCCAGCTTCTAGACATGCTTCATAAGCTTGTTTGAGTCTCTGCTTTTCGGTATGGGGATCATTTGGAAAATCAACCGTCATTTTAATTCCTTTAAATCCAGCGGCTCTAATTGTTTGAGCTAGGGCTAGCAGATCTGCTTTTGGTTTTTCCTGGTTGGCTGGAAAGCCTAGATAGTATCCGGGATCAAAAATTCGAGGGGAAAATTCTATACTCCAAACACCTGGTTTTTTTTGTTCTATTTTCTTTCCTGTGGGGGTATAAAAAAACTCTAAATCCATGGGGTCGAGGGCAGAAATTGACATCCCGTCAGGACCAACATGGGCTTCAATCGTAGTATTTGCTTGTGGGTTGTCCTTAAGCCTTTTTGCTATGGCTGCATCAATTGCCAGAAGCATTTCTTGACGTTTTCTGGCATCACTTTGTCCATAAGCGTATTTTTCCATTTGTGCAGCAAAAATATAGTGTTCCATTTGGGAATTTGCTGCTTTATCTAATAGAGTAACGTTTTCTGCAGCTGCTTTATCAAAAGCATCTAATTGTTTTTTATGAGTGTCTTCGAGTTCTTTGATGAGATTGGCCTTGACTTTATTTATTTCTTGGTCATCATCGATATTTAAAGCCGCTTTCAAATTATCTGTTTGACTTTCTACCGTTGTTTTAAATCTTTCCAGCTCCAATTTTTGTTGTGCTGCAATGGCATTTCTTGCATTAGTTTGAATTCGAGTGAGTTCACCTCGAATATCTTCTGGTGAATAGGGCCTAGGAACTTTTTCAACGATGATGTCTTTGAACGCAGCTATTGATCTATTATATGATTCTTTAGCTGTGTCATAAAAATCTTCTTTTTTGAATACCTTTTCAAATTCCTCTTTTACTTTCTCTTTTTCTGGTTCCTTTCCACGCAGTAGTTTATCAAAAGTATTTTCTTTATCTTCGCCAATTTGCAGTTTAAAACCTGAATAATTACGAACTCTGCTGGTATCATGCTCATTAAAAGCTTTATCTTGAAAATCAAATGGAGATAATCCAATTTTATCACGAAGTTTTTGTAGAAGTGCTTTTTCCGCCTCAGGCGTAAGTTCTCTTAGATATTTTCGAGAATCGAAAATGTCAAATAAGCCTTGTCTGAATGTCATAAATCCTACCTCAAAAGCTTTTAGGTTAAGTAAAGTATATCATCTTTTCATTAAGAGAGAATGATTGACTGGGCATGTGTTTGATCATATTTTGGTCATTATAGACCAAATTTATTTTTTTTGTATATATTTTGATTGATTTTAGGGTGGGATAACGTTTGAGTCGTATTTGGCTCAAACGTTTTTCATCTTGGTGTGCTGGTAACTTTGATTGGAGTTGTATTACCAGGCGGGAATAGCTGCATCTCCGAATATAGTTTTAGCTTTTTCTTTAACCTCTGGAGAATTAAAAGCTTTAACAAATAACTCCAAATTTGCTTTCTTGGGCGAATCTTTTCGGATCACAATAACATTGGCATAGGGTGAATCTTTATCTTCACTCAATAAAGAATCTTGAGAGGGGCTCAAACCTGCAGGCAGAGCAAAAGTTGTATTAATTACAGCTGCATCTACATCGGGTAAAACTCTGGGCAATTGAGCCGCATCCATTTCTTTAAATTGAAGCTTTTGTGGGTTTGTAGCAATATCCTTGAGACCCGTATCATGAGTATTTTTTAGAGTAATTAAATTTGCTTTTTCTAATAGTTGCAAAGCACGCATTTCGTTACTTGGGTCATTAGGTATTGCAATTACAGCTCCTTCAGGTAACTGCTTTAAAGATGTATGTTTTTTGGAGTAAATGCCCACAGGATAAACAAAGGTTCTTCCTATGGCTTCAAAGGGGTAATCATGGGCTTTAATTGCAGCGTTGAGGTATGGCACATGTTGATAAACATTGGCGTCTAAGCTTCCGTCTTGTAATGCTTCGTTAGGTAAGTTGTAATCATTGAACGTGACGATTTTGATATTTAAATGATATTTATTTTTTGCTATTTCTTTTGCCGTTTCAACCAGTGCTGTTTCTGGTCCTGCAATTGTACCTATAATTAATGTATTTGGTGGTGAGGGTTTGTGACAAGCAATAAGGCTTAATAATAAAACGCAATAAGCTAAAATTCGCATTTAAAACTCCAAAGTTGAGATTATATACACTATACGATCAATGATGTAAAAAACGTTTTGCCAAATAATCTCCGATCATTTGTGTCAGTTGTACCATAATAATTAAAATGATTACTGTGGAAATCATAATTCCAGCATCAAAGCGTTGATATCCATAGTTAATGGCCAAAGTTCCTAAACCTCCCGCGCCAACTGTTCCAGCCATGGCAGAATAATTAACTAAAGTAATGGCAGTGACCGTAACGGCATGAATTAATGCTGGCTTAGCTTCAGGCAATAAAATATGCAAAATGATTTGCCACGTATTGGCACCCATTGCATATCCTGTTTCGATAAGTCCTGAAGGTAAACTGCGATATACATTATCTACTAGTCTTGCGAAAAAAGGGATTGCTCCAATCGTTAGAGGCACAATAGCCGCATTTATTCCAATGGAAGTACCTACTACAAGACGCGTAAACGGAATGATTGCTACTAACAAAATGATAAAGGGGATGGAGCGTGCCATATTAATCACAGTGGATAGTATTTTGTTTACTCGTGGCATTAGTTTGACATGATTGGATGAATACAGCCATGTTCCTAAAGGTAAGCCAAGTAGTACTGCAAATACGGTACTTAGGACTACCATATACAGTGTTTCGCCTGTCGCGATTAATAAATCATATGCCATTGGGAAGGACATAGCCTAATACCTCCACAGTTAGTTTGGCTTGCTGACAGCGGTCAATGAATGCCTCTAGTAAAAACTGATGTGCGGTGAGCTCTACAACTAAAACACCACAAGTTACTGTATCATAACGATCAATATTTGCGAGCAAGATATTAATATCCAGATTCAACTCACGACTTGTTTGACTAATAAAGGGTACTGTTGCTTCCTCGCCTTGAAAAAATAAACGTAGTAAGGGTTTATCAGTGGCATAGTCTGCAAGTCTATTAGTAAGGCATTCTGGTAGCTCGGGACTAAGTTGGGCATAAAGCATACTGCGAGCTAAGCTGTCTCTTTTATTAAATACATTGGCCAGAGAAGTTGTTTCAGCTAATTCACCATCAACCATAACTGCTAATCGTTTACAGATACGTTTAACCACTTCCATTTCATGAGTGATAAGTACAATAGTAATGCCATAAAGAGAATTAATTTTCTTTAACAATGTTAAAATAGAATCTGTTGTTTCTGGATCTAATGCTGATGTTGCTTCGTCACAGAGTAAAATTTTAGGGGAGCAACTTAAAGCACGAGCAATAGCTACTCTTTGTTTTTGGCCGCCGCTAAGTTGTGCTGGATATGCTAGCTTCTTCTCGGAGAGCTCTACTATAGGAAGCAACTCTTCAATTTTTCTGCGGATAAACTCTTCATCCAATCCTTGAATACGCATAGGAAGCGCAATATTATCATAGACATTTTTAGAGTTGAGTAAATTAAAATGTTGAAAAATCATGGCCATTTTATGGCGAGCTAAAGCTAAATCTTTTCTGGATAAACTTGTTAGGTATTGCCCATCAATCACGACATCCCCTTGATCAGGGCGTTCGAGTAGATTGATACATCTTAATAAGGTAGATTTGCCAGCACCACTTTTGCCAATGATCCCGAAAATTTCACCTTCTTGGATAAATAAATTAATGTCACGTAGGACAGATTTCCCAGAAAAGGATTTGGATAATCCAATTAATTCAATCATAATTATAGCCTGAGCTTATGCGTGCGGACGCAAGTAATAGATCACCCCTTTGAAACGACGCATTTGGCACATCTCGCTTGAAAATCACACTTAGGAAATCTCTCATTCGGTGCTGTATGCTATGGTTTCTAAGCATCATTTTCGCACGAGCTGCATTCAAACCAGATCGTTCATGTAAATATGAGCTTTAGGGATTTGAGCTATTACGGACGTAAGACTTAGAGGAATGGAAATCATATCCGCTTTAGCCGTATTTTCAAAAAATAATTTTTGAGCGTCCGCAAGCTGAATTTCAAATCGACGCTAATGCAATATTATACACATATTGTTTATAAAAACAAAGTGATACTTTTAAATTTGGCATAATTTATTATCGCTCCTTCATAGAGATACAGGATTATTGCTGTAATTCTTCACGATTTTTAAAATAATCCAGGGCTTGTGGATTTGCTAGAGATTGCAAATTATTTACCGGCAAACCATGAACTACTTGTCGCACTGCTACTTCTACAATTTTGCCACTAATCGTACGTGGAATATCTGCAACTTGCAGGATTTTTGCCGGTACATGTCTTGGAGAGGCATTTTGTCGAATGGTTAAACGTATTTTGTTGATGATTTCTTCGGTAAGTTTCATATCATCGCGTAATTTGACAAACAAAATAATACGAACGTCATCCTGCCAATCTTGGCCAATTACAATACTATCAACTACGTCATTAATTTTTTCTACTTGCCTATAAATTTCAGCAGTACCAATGCGCACTCCTCCTGGATTTAACACCGCATCGGAGCGACCATAGATAATCAATCCATGATGTTTGGTGATTTCAGCAAAATCACCATGTGCCCAAACACCAGAAAAGCGCTCAAAATAAGCATGTTGATATGCCTCTCTTTGAGGATCATTCCAAAAACCCACGGGCATGGAAGGGAATGGAGCAGTACAAACTAACTCTCCTCGCTCTCCTCGAAGGGGGGTGCCTTGTTCATCAAAAACATCTACAGCCATGCCTAAACCAAGACATTGTAACTCACCCCTGTAGATCGGGAGCATTGGGTTACCTAATGCAAAACATGAAATAATGTCTGTGCCACCGGATATAGAGCATAGTTGTACATCATTTTTGATTTGGTTATAAACGTAATCGTAGTTTTTAGGTAATAGGGGAGAGCCTGTAGAAAGAATACAACGTAAGTGGGTTAAATTATATTCATCTTTAGGAACCACCCCAGCTTTTTCAACAGCAGAAATGAATTTTGCACTTGTCCCAAAGACCGTTACTTGTTCTTTTTCGATTAATTGAAATAAACGACCATTTTCAGGATAAGTTGGAGAACCCTCATATAAAGTGAGTGTTGCCCCTAATGCCAAAGCGGAAACAGTCCAATTCCACATCATCCAACCACAAGTAGTATAAAAACATAGATTATCTGTGGTATGGAGATCGGTATGTAATCCCAACTCTTTAAGATGTTGAAGTAAGGTTCCTCCAGCACCATGAACAATGCATTTGGGTTTTCCTGTAGTGCCTGATGAAAACATAATGTAAACGGGGTGTTCAAAAGGTAATGAAACAAACTCGCACTGGTCTGCTGGACGGAGAAAATCATTCCATGCTTGTGCTTTGGGGAGCAAGGAAATATCTACAGGTTCATTGATATTTGGACAAACTACAATTTGGATGAGCGAGGAGATAGCATCATTAAGTTGCTTGATTTTTTCCACACCACTATGTTTTTTTCCCTGATATTGATGACCATCACATATAAATAAGGCTTTCGGTGTTATTTGCCCGAGCCGATCAATTGCGGCTTGAGCACCGAAGTCAGGTGAGCATGAAGACCAGATTGCTCCTAATGAGGTTGTGGCTAACATTGCAATTATTGTGTAGGAAGTATTGGGCATTAAAGCGGCTACGCGATCACCTACTGTGACTCCAATCGCTTTTAGGCCTGCAGCACATTGGGCAACTTGTAGATATAGTTGCTCATAACTCATTGAATGTCTGTCATTATCTTCAGTAAGACTAATTAGGGCGACATGTTGGTCTCTTCGCGATAAAAGTTTTTCTGCAAAATTAAATTGAGCACCTGTAAACCAGCGTGCTTCGATCATATCTTTATAATAGTTAAGAATTTGGTGAGGTGGTTTATCAAATTTTAAATGAAAAAATTCGCAAAGCGTTTGCCAGAATGAATCGGGGTGCTTGATAGACCAAGTGTGCATGTCTTGATAATTTTCAAAAATCTGACAATGCTTTTGAGCAGCAAATTCCATAAATTGCCACATTCTACTTTTTTGCGGGTTTTGAGGTTTCCATACAATATCGCTCATAATTATTTCTCTCTGTAATTATTACTGAATTCCCATTTGAGAAAATTCTTTTTAGTTGCAGGGAGTAGGAAGCATGGCATTTGCAACTTTTGATTGATTCTTACGTCCCAAAATCTTACAAATCATGTCACCGGCCGCTACAATTTTAAAAATATCTATGCCTGTTTCTATTCCTAAACCGTGCATTAAGTATAGAACGTCTTCAGTAGCAACATTACCGCTTGCTCCAAGAGCATAAGGACATCCTCCAAGACCCGCTACGGAGCTATCAAAACGATGCACTCCATGCTGTAGGGATGCATAAATATTCGCTATAGCTTGGCCATATGTGTCATGAAAATGCATTGCTAATTGATTGAGAGGTAGTAACTTAAGCACTTGATCTAATACCAAATGAGTTTGACGAGGGGTCCCGACCCCTATAGTATCGCCCAATGAGATTTCATCTACCCCTAAGTCTAATAATTTTTGTGTTACAAGAGCTACTTCCTCGGGTGGAATGCTGCCTTGATAAGGGCAACCAAGGACGCAAGAAATATAACCCCTAACCCTAATGCCATTTTCTTGAGCTAGAGCAAGAACTGGTTTAAAACGAGCAATACTTTCATCAATAGAACAATTAATATTTCTTTGGTTAAATTGTTCGCTTGCTGCTGTAAATACAGCGATTTCTCTAACCCCAGCTTCCAACGCCTTAAGCATACCCTGCTCATTAGGCACTAAAGCCGAATAATGGATAGATGGTGATTTATCTATAGCGCGAAAGACTTCATTATGGTCTGCGAGTTGAGGTATTGCTTTGGCGGAAACAAAACTAGTTACTTCAATATAGTGTAAGCCAGATTGACTAAGTAAATTAATTAATTCAATTTTGTGCTTGCTGGATACAAAAGCAGCTTCATTTTGTAAGCCATCACGGGGACCAACTTCTATAATAGTGATATGTTGCGGATAGTCCATAATTATCTCTTTTTTATATCCCAGGTTATGAGTCAATTTCACTTAATGTGAGTAATTCTTCTCCTTCATTAACCTGAGCTCCTACAGCATAAAAAACTTCCATCAATATACCATCATTAGGAGCATGAATAGTATGCTCCATTTTCATTGCCTCAAGAATAATTAAACGTTCTCCAGCTTTAACTCTTTCTCCAATATTTTTTAAAATTGCTACAACAGTTGCTGGCATTGGTGCCGTCAGTTGTCCTTTCTGAGTTGTTGTTTGTGTACCTAATGTACTCCAATTAAATCGTTCAATTATTATTGTGCCTTGGGGAGAATATAAGGTCAGTGATTGGTTTTTATTTTCTACTGTAGCTTGGTAATTTTGATTTTCTGTTTCAATACGAAGTTGATTGCCTATCAAATTTCCATGAATTAAGTGTTCTTTTTGATTAAGTTGCACTTTGAAATCATTTTTATTGATTGCCATAATCAATGTTTCAATCACGGCTTCTTTATTTTGATAACGCCAAATCCAATGACTCGATCCTTGAGATTGCCAAGCAAAAGCGTCTTCAAGTAACGGGTCTTGGATCGAATTGACCATAGTTAAATAATCAAAACTTATGGCCATGAGTAAAGCGATTTCATAATCAGGTGTTGCTATTTTAATATCTTCTTTGCTTAAAAAATCCGTACTTAGCTTTACATCTTTGAAATGAGGGTGATGGCAAATAGCTTGTAAAAATGGAATATTTGTTTTTACTCCACCGATAAAGTAATGGGATAGTGCTTGTTCTATTCTTGATAGTGCTTCCTCCCGGTTAGCACCCCACGCAATAAGTTTGGCAATCATCGGATCGTAGTACATAGTAATCTGGGATGAAAGCAGTATGCCTGTATCAATACGGATACCATCGCCAGATGGTTCTTGCAAAAAGCTAATTTGACCTATCGATGGAATAAAGTCTTGAAAAGGATCTTCAGCATAAATGCGACATTCTATGGCATGACCAGAGGATTGAATTTTATCTTGTGTTAATGGCAAAGGCTCATTAGCCGCAATTTTTAATTGCCATGCTACTAGATCAAGCCCGGTGATTTGTTCAGTGACCGGATGCTCTACTTGTAGACGAGTATTCATTTCCATAAAATAGAATTGTTCTTCTCCATCTACCAAAAATTCGACGGTACCTGCACCTCTGTATTTAATAGAACGAGCTACTTCACAAGCTGCTTCAGCAAGTCTTTGTCGTATAGAAGCAGATAAATTAGGAGCCGGGGCTTCTTCAATAATTTTTTGATGTCGCCGTTGAATGGAACAATCGCGCTCAAATAAATGAACTACGTTACCATGATTGTCGGCCATTATTTGTAATTCGACATGACGAGGATGCAGTACTAGTTTTTCTATAATCATGGTGTCATCAGCAAAACTGGCCATAGATTCTCGTTTCGCTCCTGCTAATGCCATGCTGAACTCTGATTCATGATAAACAGTACGCATCCCTTTGCCTCCGCCGCCATTGGCTGCTTTGATTAAAACAGGGAATCCTATTTTTTGGGCTTGTGCAAGTAATTTTTCTTCTGCTTGTTCACTGCCATGATAACCTGGAGTTAAAGGAACGTTCGTTTTTTCTAACAATTGTTTTGCTAATTGCTTTGAAGCCATAGCCTCCATTGCTTCAATTGAAGGACCAATAAAAATAATATTGGCTGCATCACAAGCTCTAGCAAACTCAGGGTTTTCTGAGAGAAAGCCATAGCCAGGATGTATGGCTTGTGCGCCACAATTTTTAGCAATATGGATAATATTAGCAATATTTAGGTAACTGTCTTTAGCAGGGGCTTCACCAACAAAGTAGGCGCTGTCAGCACTGCGTACATGTAAACTTTCTTTATCAACTGAGGAATAGATGGCTACTGTATGTATACCCATTGATCGCGCAGTTTTAATAATTCTGCACGCAATTTCACCACGATTGGCAATAAGAATTTTATTAAACATGAGAGCCTCTTTAATTGTTACCCCAATTAGGTGTTTCTTTGTTTAAAAATGCATTAAGCCCTTGTTGTCCTTCAACTGATACCCTTTTTTGAGCAATTAAGGCGGCGGTGTAATGGACTAATTCTGCATCGATTTTTTTATTTGCTACATAGGTTGCCAACTGTTTTGATGCTCGTACTGCTTGGGGCGCATTGCTACAGATTTGTTGGGCATAATTAAGCGTGAATTCTAATAAATTTTCTTCGGGAACGCAGTGTTGTACCAAATTTAATGATAATGCTTTGGCTGCATCAAAAATTTCTGCACTCATGAATAGGGCTTTAGCATTACGTTCTCCTATAGCTTGAACAACATAAGGGCTAATCACTGCGGGTATTAAGCCTAATTTTACTTCTGAAAAACAAAATCGTGCTGTCTGAGCAGCTATAGTGAGATCACAGGCTGCAGCAAGTCCTGCTCCGCCGCCAAAAGCTGACCCATGTACCATAGCAACAGTAGGTTTGGGGCTTGTATTTAAACTGTACATCAAATTACCAAGTACCATAGCGTCTTTTAAATTTTCTTCTTCATTAAAACGAGCCATGTCTTGCATCCAGGCTAAATCAGCGCCTGCAGAAAAATGCTTTCCATTGGCCTTAAGCACAATGACACGAACATTAGAATCAGCTATGGCTGAATTGAGTTGCTCTTGTATTGCGGTTAAAAGATGGTTATCAAAAGCATTATGTTTACTCACTCGATTGAGAGTAAGTAGGCATAAGTGTCCATGAATTTCAGATAACAAGTTGCTCACTGTTGCTCCTTTTTTACATGCGAAATACGCCAAAATGGGTTGAAGCTATAGGTGCATTCAGTGCTGCAGATAAACCCAAACCTAATATTTTTCGTGTATCTTGCGGTGCAATGACACCATCATCCCATAAGCGGGCACTCGCATAGAATGGGTGGCCCTGGGTTTCGTATTGCGCTCGCAATTGATCTTTAAAATTCTCTTCTTCCATTTCGGACCAAGCCGCACCTTGCTTTGTGAGTTTATCGCGGTTGACCTGAGCCAGAACATTGGCTGCTTGCTCACCCCCCATGACTGAAATTCGAGAGTTTGGCCAAGACCACAAGAACCTTGGGTTGTAGGCTCGTCCACACATAGCATAATTGCCAGCACCAAAACTTCCCCCTACAATTACGGTAAACTTAGGTATATTGGCGTTGGCTACAGCCGTTACCATTTTAGCTCCATGTTTGGCGATGCCTGAGGCTTCATATTTTGAGCCTACCATAAAGCCAGTAATATTTTGTAGGAATACCAGTGGAATTTTACGTTGGCAACAAAGTTCTATAAAGTGAGTTCCCTTGAGAGCGCTTTCACTAAAGAGAATGCCATTATTAGCGACAATGCCTATGGGATAACCGTATAAATGTGCAAAACCACAGACTAAGGTAGTACCAAAAAGTGCTTTAAATTCATCGAATTCTGAACCATCAACAATACGCGCAATCACTTCACGTATATCAAAGGGTTTTCTTGGATCAGCAGGAATTATACCATTAAGTTCTATGCTGTTATAAAGTGGCTCTATAGTTTCAATTCGTTTTAATTGTTGATGTTTTTTGCGGTTTAAATTACTAATAGAAACTCGAGCCAGGTGCAATGCATGAGCATCATTTTCTGCATAGTGATCGGCTACTCCTGAATGCCTACAATGGATTTCAGCACCGCCTAACTCTTCAGCACTGATGACTTCGCCTGTTGCCGCTTTAACAAGGGGAGGGCCACCAAGGAAAATCGTAGCTTGGTTTTTAACCATGATCGATTCGTCTGCCATAGCCGGAACATAGGCTCCACCAGCTGTACAAGAACCCATTACTACCGCAATTTGCGGAATGTTTTGCGCGGACATTTGTGCTTGATTAAAGAAAATGCGACCAAAATGATCTCTATCGGGAAACACCTCATCTTGATGGGGTAAGTAAGCACCGCCAGAGTCGACTAAATAAATACAGGGTAAATGATTCATCAGTGCGATTTCTTGGGCTCTTAAGTGTTTTTTGACGGTTAAAGGGTAGTAGGTGCCTCCTTTTACCGTAGCATCATTTACAATGATCACACATTCAATACCACAAACCCACCCAATTCCAGTAATGATTCCCGCAGCAGGAATTGCATCGTTGTAGACTTGAAAGGCCGCAAGCTGCGAAAGCTCAAGAAAAGGACTGCCTGGATCTAATAATTGGTGTAGTCGTTCTCTTGGTAGTAATTTGCCATGTTTCAGATGGCGTGTTCGCGCTTTTTCATCACCGCCTAAGGCAATATGCTGAATTTGATTTTTTAATTCATCAACTAAAGCAAGCATTGTTGCTTGATTTGCCTTAAACTCCTGGCTAGCGGTATTGATTTGACTGATTAATTTTGCCATACCTTCTATTATCCTTATCGCACCAAAATATCACTTAAAACAATGATGATCCAAATAATCCAGGTGATTGCAATAAAGTGAGGCATATCACCGCCTTTAAAAACTCTATATGCAAGAGCTGGAACAGAGGTAATCGCTACTGGCAATAGGACAAGAACAAGTATCTTACGAACCACAAGTCCCCAGCCCGTTTGGCTGAAAATAGGTGTTAGTTTTAAATTGATATAGGTAAAAAACAGATCGATATAAACAATGACTAGCTGGGCATATTTTGCCAATATTACTACTAAGATACTCAGCAATAAATAGATAAGACTGTGTCGTAGCATGAATGTCCTTTTTATGATACAGCTTTTCTCCACATGCTATAAAAAGAGTAAAGTTACCACCATCTATCAAAAAACATCCCATCATCTTTCTGATGAATAGCACCACTTAACAATCTTGCTACTCTCAGGAAGTTTGAAAACTTGGCAGAGATGTTGAGTTTATGACAGTAACTCTGAGCCTCTTCTTAAAAGAAAGAAACTGTTATATTTTAAATTAATTCAATAGCCATAGCAGTTGCTTCGCCGCCACCAATACATAATGCAGCAATGCCACGTTTTTTCCCTTGATGTTTTAAAGCGTGTATTAAGGTGACTAAAATACGCGCACCCGATGCACCAATGGGATGACCTAAGGCACAAGCACCGCCATGAATGTTAACGTGTTCTGGATTTAATTCAAGTTCTTTTATAGCAGCCATAGTGACTACCGCAAATGCTTCATTTATTTCATAAAGATCTACGTCATTTTGTTTCCATGCAGCTTTATTCATAACTTTGCGAATCGCATCGACAGGGGCAGTGGTAAACCATTCTGGTGCTTGTGAGTTGCATGCATGCGCAACAATGCGGGCTAGAGGTCTTATACCTTGCTTTTCTGCTTGTCCTGCGCTCATTAGGATCACACTTGCTGCACCATCAGAGATAGAGCTTGAATTAGCAGCGGTTACTGTTCCATCTGCTTTAAAAGCCGGTTTTAACTGTGCGATTTTAGCCAATTTTGCTGCATCAGGCCCTTCATCTACGGTTACTGTCACATCTCCTTTGCGTGAACTTATTGTTACGGGAGTTATTTCGTCTTTAAATGCCCCATTTTCCATAGCTTTCAGTGCTCGGCTCATGGAGCGAACAGCGAACTCATCTTGTTGCTCTCTACTGAAATGAAAATGGCTGGCTGTAGCTTCTGCAAAAACACCCATCAATTTGCCTCTATCGTAGGCATCTTCCAATCCATCAAGAAACATATGATCTTTTAACTCACCATGCCCAAGACGATATCCTGAACGCGCTTTACTCAGTAAATAGGGGGCATTACTCATGCTTTCCATACCACTAGCAAGAACAATATGTGCAGTTCCTGCGCGAATTAAATCATGAGCCAACATAATTGCTTTCATTCCGGAACCACACATTTTATTGATTGTGGTAGCTCCTGCAGTATTGGGTATTCCAGCCTTAATCGCTGCCTGTCGAGCAGGGGCTTGACCAATTCCTGCCTGTAACACACAGCCACTAATCACTTCATCTATTTCTGCAGGATTTATTCCAGCTTGGGATAACGCTGCTTGGTGTGCAATGGCGCCTAGTTCTGGAGCTGAAAGTGTTGATAAATTTCCTAGCATTGCACCCATAGGAGTTCTTTTTGCTGCAACGATTACAATGTCATTCTGTTCCATTTTCACTCTTCCTTATACTGTTTCTTTAAAAAGTTCTCGTCCAATAAGCATTCTTCTGATTTCTGAAGTACCGGCCCCTATTTCGTATAATTTTGCATCTCGCAGCAAACGACCTGTGGGATATTCATTAATGTATCCATTTCCACCAAGAATTTGAATTGCTTGTAATGCCATTTGGGTTGCTCGTTCGGCTGTATATAAAATGACACTCGCAGCATCTTTACGACTGACCATTCCTTGATCACACGCTTTTGCAATAGTATATAAGTAAGCTCTTGATGCACTTAAATCAGTATACATGTCAGCCAATTTACCTTGAATGAATTGAAACTCGCCTATGGGTTGTTCAAACTGCTTTCGCTCATGAACATAAGGAAGTACCACATCCATGCACGCTTGCATGATGCCTATTGGTCCTGCTGCAAGAACGGTGCGTTCGTAATCGAGACCACTCATTAATACTTTAACACCTTGATTGACTTCTCCTAAAACATGTTCTTCGGGTACTTCACACTGCTCAAAAACAAGCTCACATGTATTTGAACCTCGCATCCCCAGCTTGTCTAATTTTTGGGCTGTCTTAAAACCTGGCATTCCTTTTTCGATTAAAAAGGCAGTGATACCTTTACTTGCTGCATGTTTGTCTGTTTTGGCATAAACTACTAAGACATCCGCGTCAGGTCCATTAGTGATCCACATTTTTGTGCCGTTGAGAATATATTTGTTCCCTGCTGGACGAGCATGCAGTTGCATGCTGACTACATCTGATCCTGAATTGGACTCACTCATAGCCAGAGCGCCGATGTATTCCCCACTTATAAGTTTAGGCAAATATTTTTGTTTTTGAGAATGATTACCATTTAAATAAATTTGATTGACGCATAAATTCGAATGAGCGCCATAACTTAAGCCTACAGAAGCAGATGCACGGGATATTTCCTCCATCGCAATCACATGGGCGAGATACCCCATATTTGCGCCACCATATTCTTCGCTAATTGTAATTCCTAACAATCCCATCTCACCGAATTTTTTCCATAAGTGATGAGGAAAGGTATTTGTTTCGTCAATTTGAGCAGCAAGTGGCGCGATTTCAGCACGAGCAAATTGATAGACGCTATCGCGTAACATATTATAGGTGTCACCAAGTTGATAGTTCGGTCCTGTATACATGATAGATAACTTCCCGTGGTTTTTAACAAATTTGTTAGACTATACCCAATCGAATTGAAGTTGCAAATAAAATTTCTATGCCAAGGAAAAGATTTCATTATTTAACATGAGCCCGGAATAAGAATATAAATCATTCCTTTATGCCAAATGAAGTTAAATCCCCTATATAACCCGCCGAAAAGTTATATTGGGAGCATTTTGAGTAAAAATAGCTCTATTGATATAATTTGGAGAATCTCCTTTACCTGATTTAAAAAATCGCCTAATCTTAAGCCGAAAGAAAGCTGCATATTCCTTTCAATATAAGTTGTGAAGAGGTTATAGCATCGTATGCAGTGAGACCTTATATGAGAGAATGACTATTACGCCAATATGGGAGTAATAGTAGCGTTTCGTTTTATGAGTTCAGGTTTATCTATTTAGGAGAGTCGTTGATGCGCAAGTTAGTACTCTGGGGGCATAGTGTTGATGAGTATCGCGAGATGTTTGATTTGTCTCAAGAGGACATGAATTCCCGAATTTTAGAATATGGATGTGGTCCCAGTGCCGTAAACGCACAACAATTTCACGAGGCACATCAAGCTGTTAGCTGTGACCCATTATTTGTTTTGGATAAAGATACTTTATCTTCTAAAGCAATTATGATTTTTGCTCAAATGGCGGATGAAGTGCGTAAAGAGCAAAAGCAATTTGATTTTAGCCGTAATGGAGGTTTAGAGCAATTGCTTGAATATCGGCAAAAAGGAATGAAATCATTCTTTGCCGATTATGAAAAAGGTAAGGCTGAAGGACGTTATTTTGGAGCAGCTGATTATCATTTACCCTATTCTGATTTTTCTTTTGATTTTGCTTTAAGCGCTCATTATTTATTCGCAGATCTAGAGGATCAAACTGTTGATTTTCATTTAAATGTAATTTGTGAGTTAGCACGAGTAGCTAAAGAAGTTAGAATTTTTCCCTTGAATGATATGGAAGGAAAAAGTTCTGAGCTTTTAGGCCCAGTATTACTGCAACTGCAAAAACAGGGTTATGGTGTGGAAATTAGAGAAGTCGATTACCATTTGCACAAATCAGAAAATGCGATGCTTCGAGTTTGGGCCCAAAAATGTGATATTTAATTCATGCGAGTTCGATGTAAAAGATACTTTTACGTCATTAAATGAATATTATCCCATAAAATGGATGCCATTTTATGGGATCGAGTTTTAATAAAATCAGTTATTATGAAAACAATAACGATTTATTTTATGTAGAACTCACATTAATTCATGTAGCCTGGGTGAAGTGAATCGTAACCCATGGGGGTTGTACGCACAGAATTTCCAGGTTACGCTTCGCTCACCCAGACGACAGGATTCCCTATGTATTCAATTTTACGTCCTTTACTTTTTAGTATGGATGCAGAAAAAGCCCATACCTTGAGTTTGTCTGCTTTACACTACATACCTAAATTCTGCTTTAAGCAAGCACAACATCAGCCCGTGCGAGCATTAGGACTTCAGTTTCCTCATCTTGTGGGTTTGGCTGCAGGACTGGATAAAAATGGGGAGCATTTAGATGCATTGGCTAAGCTTGGTTTTGCTTTTATTGAATTAGGAACGGTAACGCCAAAACCACAAATGGGTAATCCTAAGCCTCGTTTATTTCGTTTACCAAAGGCTCAGGCGATTATTAATCGTATGGGTTTTAACAATCAGGGAGTTGATGCTTTAGTTAAGCATGTAAAAAAGGCATCTTATAAAGGGATATTAGGTATTAATATTGGCAAAAATAAAGATACATCACTAGAATATGCAGCAGATGATTACATATATTGCCTCAAGAAAGTTTATGAACATGCATCCTATGTAACGATTAACATTTCTTCACCCAACACCCCTGATTTACGTCAATTACAACAAAAGGAATATTTTGCCCATTTATTGTCAAAAATTCAGGCTGAGCAAACTAAATTAGCTGATAAGTTTCAACGTCATGTTCCTCTAGTTGTAAAAATCTCCCCAGACGAACATGTGGAAACACTGAAACAAATGACAGAAGTAATATTGAGTTTAGGCATAGAAGGAATTATTGCGACAAACACAACATGCTCACGTAAAGGAGTAGAGCATTTGCCTCTCTCGGAAGAGCCAGGAGGATTAAGTGGCAAACCTCTTTGGGAGTTATCAACTCAGTGTTTGCGTTTACTCAAACAATATGTAGGTAGTGATGTGACGTTGATTGGAGTAGGAGGCATTGACAATTGTGAGAGTGCCCGATCCAAATTGAATGCCGGGGCTTCACTAATACAAGTATATAGCGGTTTGATTTATCAGGGACCAGGATTAGTCTATGAATTAGTACGCGGCTTATCTGAAAAAGGATGAACTGTAACGCATGATAGAATCTGAGGTTATTTTCAATTTCGATTCCCTGCTGTTACTTAGTTAGGGGTGATTCATGAAATGTATTACTAAAAATCTGGCAGCACAAATGGAGTCCTGCATCAAGCAAACTCACATTGAGGTTACTAAGCGGTATCCAAACGGAAAAATAGTGGAAATTAATGGAGGCGCTGCTTGTTTTTCTGGCTTTGATTCTTATTTATCACAAGTAGTTGGATGGGGCTTTAATACTCCATTAAAACAATTTAAAACAGAAATTGAATGCATTGAGCATTTTTATAGAAACTTAAATCATCCACGGGTAGATATTGAGTTATGTCCTTTTGTAGGAAATGAGCTTGCTATTTTTTTAAGTCAACGTGGCTATTGTATCAATGAATTAAATAATGTGTCTGTCTTGGATTTAAAAACATATCAATCTATTGATCTTGACGATAGCCCGTTGATGATAAGAGAGATAAGGTCTGATGAAATCAATGAATGGGCCACCCGTGTCGCACTAGGTTTTGCAGCTCCTGAAGCTAAAGAACAATTTATTCACTATGCTCAATCTACAGGGGTCAGCATTTTTGCGGCTTATGATAATACTGAAATTGTAGCCGGAGCTGCAATTGCCATGCATGATAATTTTTGTGATTTAGGAGTTACGAGCACTTTACCTGAATATCGAGGTAAAGGGTTGCAAAAAAGATTATTGCTTGCTCGTTTAAACTTTGCCAAACAACATCATTTATCTTGGGCTACTGTAACCACTGAACCAGGAAGTATTTCCGATATGAATGTGCAAAAAATCGGCTTTTGTTGCGCGTACACACGCATTAAGATGACCTTAGAATGAACCTAACGTTAGCACTTCGATGTAATAACAGTTACAATAGTTCATTTGGCCGATTGACCATTTAATTCATGAAAAAGAAACCCACAGTTAAAACCAGTATCTTATATAAACGTTTGCTCACTTATGTAAAACCGTTTTGGCCAATACTGGCATTAGGTGTTTTCGCTAATATGTTGTACTCCCTAATTGATGCTGGGTTTACTTACATGATGCGTCCTTTTTTTGATAAGAGTTTTATTAATGTCGATATGGATTTTATCAAGAAAATCCCTTACATCGTTTTGATAGGAATTACTTTAAGAGGGCTAGTGAGTTCTTTAGGTAGTTACTGTATGACATGGGTTGCTCGATCAGTAGTCAAGGTATTAAGAGAAAAAGTGTTTAATCATATTCTGCGTTTGCCTGCTGATTTTTATGATCAAGCAACTTCAGGACAAATGCTTTCAAAAATTCTTTATGATGTAGAACAAGTTGCTCAAGTCAGTGCAGATGCTCTAACAGATATTGTCCAAAATATTTGTTTAATTGTGGGATTTCTTACAGTAATGTTTGTTATTTGCTGGCAATTATCGCTCATGTTCCTCTTAACTATTCCTTTTGTGGGGTTCATTGTGAATTTCACAAACAAACGAGTAAGGCGTATCAGTCATAAAGTACAAAAAACAATGGGTGAAGTTACTGAGATTGCTAGTGAAGCGATTGAAGGCTACAAGGTGGTGCGTATTTTTGATGGTATTGCTTATGAATCAGAAAAATTTAGCAGAGCTATAGAGCATTCACGCCAAAATGATATGAAGGTGGCTGCAAGCAAGGCACTTAATGTTTCAGGAGTACAAATTGTCATTGCTATTGGGATTGCAGCCATTATTGCAGCAGCAATTCAATTATCTACTGTAGTTGTTGTTTCAGCCGGTTCATTTTTGGCAATTATTGCTGCGATGATACAATTAATAAAACCTATGAAAACATTAACTACGCTCAATGCGGTGATCCAAAAAGGTTTGGCAGGCGCCGAAAGTGTTTTCAATATGCTTGATGTATCTATTGAGCAGGAACAAGGCATTGTTTTGCCACAGCGAATGCGTGGTGAGTTGGTGTTCCAACAAGTTTCCTATGCTTACAGACAAGGTGAAAACGTATTGCATGATGTGAGCTTTGCTGTTGAAGCGGGAAAAACAGTGGCTTTAGTAGGTCATTCAGGGAGTGGCAAGACAACTATAGCCAGTTTAATTCCTCGTTTTTATGAAGTTACTGAAGGTATCATTACTTTAGATAACATTCCTATCAATCAAATTAGTTTGTCAAGCTTGCGAGAGCAAATGGCTTTAGTGAGCCAAAATGTAACTTTGTTTAATGATACTTTAGCGAATAATATCGCTTATGGTCGTTCAGATATTAGTCGTGAACAAATTATGTATGCGGCTAAACTTGCTTTTGCCGATGAGTTCATTAGTCGATTGCCTGAAGGCTATGAGACCCGTGTAGGTGAAAACGGTGTATTGCTTTCTGGCGGTCAGCGACAAAGAATCGCGATTGCTCGTGCTATTTTGAAAGATGCACCTATTTTAATTCTTGATGAAGCAACATCAGCATTGGACAGTGAGTCCGAACGATACATACAAATCGCTTTGGAGGAGGTCATGAAAAATCGCACTACCATTGTTATTGCGCATCGTTTATCGACAATAAAGCATGCAGATAAAATCATTGTGATGCAACAAGGGCGTATTGTAGAGCAAGGCACGCATCAGGAATTGCTTGATAGGCAAGGATATTACGCTCAGTTACAGGGAATGCAACGTGTAGGTATTATTCAAGAGGAAGTTATAGCCTGATGCTTTCCTTTTTAGATAAGTTATGGTACGGAGAACATCCCTTACAATGCCTGTTACGCCCATTGTCTTGGGGCTATCAAATGGCAATTTCAGTCAGACGCTATTTTTTGCAGCGTTTTTGTCAAGTTACTTGTCCCGTTCCTATTATCATTGTTGGGAATATTACTGTTGGAGGGGTAGGTAAGACTCCTTTAGTAATCGAATTAACTAAGAAAATGCAACAAAAAGGATTAAGGGTGGGGATTGTGAGTCGTGGTTATGGAGCAACAATAAAACAATTTCCTTATGAAGTTCAACCCTATGATTCTGCTTTAAAAGTAGGTGATGAGCCTTTATTATTGGTGCAACGAACCAAATGCCCAGTAGTAATCGCACCAAAACGAACTCAAGCAGTAAATTATCTTTTGAAAAAATATCAAAGCGAAATCATTATTAGTGATGATGGATTGCAGCATTATTGTATGGGAAGAGCCATTGAAATTGCTGTTATTGATGGAACACGTGGTCTAGGAAATGGTCTTTGCTTGCCTGCTGGGCCGTTAAGAGAGCCCGCATCCCGCTTAAATCAAGTTGATTTTATTGTGGTGAATGAGGGGAGTATGGAAAACGCATATTCTATGATCCTAAAGCCCGGGAAAATTAAAAAATTAAATACTGATGAAGAGATTTCTCCCGAAACGGTACATGGGACTTGGGAGGCAATTGCTGCAATTGGTAATCCACAACGTTTTTATTCCACTTTGCAGAAATTAGGGATAGAATTCAATACCTGTTCCTATCCTGATCATTATCAGTTTAGGGCGGAAGATTTGAATTATATTGAGTCGCTTATTATTATGACGGAAAAAGATGCAGTAAAATGTCGATCTTTTAGTTCAGACAGAATGCATTATTTACCCGTGGATGCTGTATTGGATGATGCATTTTGGAACGCATTGTGGTTACATCAACAGTTAAAAGGTTATTGCTGATTATGTTTGCTTGGATTCGCTGTTTTCTATTTTTAATCGTATTCCACACAAGTACTGGGTTGTTTGCGACTGAAACTGAAAAAATGCCGCAACCACAGCCCCAATCTATTGTTCCGATGACAGGTAGTTGGACTTTTTCCGGAATGGTAAAGAATGAAAGTGGCGATAAATACGGTTATTTTTTTGAAATGCAGCGTCAGGGTATCGATTTTTATGCTAAGGCTGCTCTAATTGATGGGCAAACAAATGAGCTTGTATTTTTTATGAAGGAAAAGAAAAAATCGAGCAAATAACATCCTTGGATTGGCATGTGGGCGATTCGTTTATACGTTACAATCCTATCAATGATAGCTGGATTTTTGGGGTTAAAGAAACAGATAAGAAAGGTTTTAATTTCAAAGTGGATATGTTAAAGCAAGCAAATCAGGATAATGAAACTTTAGCTTTACGTCCTGGAATTCAATTGCAAGCAGTGCAAACAAGTCAACTGAACGGGCATTTACGTATTGATGATAAAGAGCAATTTGTTACAGGGAATAAAGCTTGGTTTGGTAAATTAGTATTAAGTGATGATCAAAAAGATTCGCATAAAATAAGCACAGCCTTTTGCAATTTAAATGATGATAATGGTTTTTATTCGGCAAATCTTCAAGAAAAAGATGCAACTAGTGCCGCGGTGGCTGGTTGGCTCGATCCTCTGGGCAATAAAGTAAAAATGTCTCAATTTATTTCAATAAAACCGTTAGATAATGATCTATGCATGGTGAAAATCCGCTATCCTAAGCTTAATTTAAAATTGATGAATACATTAAAAGATAAAAATCAATTAAATACGGTTGCTGGTTTTTCTAAAGAAAGCAAAGGTGCTTTTTGTATTGTGATGGAACAACTATTCAGTCAGAATAAAGTATTGAACCTAGATACTTTAGAAGTTAAGCTCAATGCGTAGGTATTTCGGCATTGATGGTTTTCAGCTAATTATCGTGAGTTCGACATAAGAAAGCAAATCCATGTGAGGAAGCCTTAGATGCTTTTGATCTGCTTCTCCTATTATCTCTTAAGTCTGCGATGAGTCAAAATCCTTATCCATATTCGCCTTAATCAAGATGATTTATCTGGAAGACATTGTGATAATAGACTTGCCAAAATTAATGCTACGGGAATAATTAAAAGAGCGAGTTGATAATCATTGAGCGCATGAAGATTAGTGTCTCCCTTGAAATGATCCAAGAAATAACCAATTAATGGTTGTAATAAAGGAGCGCTCAACATTGCCAAAGTATTGGTAAATCCTGTGCACGCAGAGAGTGATTCCGGAGGAGCTAATTCATTCGCGATCGTAAATGCAAGCATATAGGCTCCACAGCAAAGCCCAATAATAAAGAGTAAAATACCCATGATGAATATATTATGTATGGGTAAATACAGCATAAAAAGAAATAAAATAGCGGTTGATAAACATGAAATATGAATTAATGGTTTGCGTTGAGGTAAATACATAGAGAGCCAACCATAAATCGGGCAACTTAAACCGGCTCCAAACAAAATAATAGAAGTCAGAATACTTGCTGTTTCTAGGGTGCATTCTAATTTTAATTGGAGAAAAGGAACGGCCCACATCGCAGCAAACACAGTAATAACAGAAAATTCTAAACCAACAAATAATCCATTTATCCATACAAGTTTGTTTTTTAGCATGGATAAAAGATGTACTTTGTACTGATTATGATTACTGATGATGGGTTTATTATTCGGAATATATTTCCAACATAGAGTGGAAATCAATAGCCCTATAACTCCAGCGCCAGCAATGAAGTTTTGCCAACTAATGTGGTTTATAAGTGCCCCCATTCCAATCATGCCGAATACAGTAACAGTAAAACCTAAAGTTTCAGACAATCCAATCATAAAAGCGTATTGTCTTAATGGATAGTGTTGCCGTAAAATACGCGTCACCCCAACAAATGCAAAAGCCGAGCCTCCGCCAATAATTAAACGGCCTAAAAATAGCATAAATAAGTTATGTCCCGTAGAAAACAGAAAACAACCTAACGCACAGAGTAGGGCGTTTAGCGATAACAGAATACGAGTGTTATAGCGGTCAAAAAGAAGTCCAACGGGGATTTGCATGGTAGTGTATACATAATAAAAAGCACTACTCAAAAGGCCGGCTGTCAATGCGGCGAGTTTCTTCTCATGCATTATTGCGCCAATAACGATTCCTGATGATAATTGTAAAAAAAATTGAAATAGTAGAAAAAATACGCTGACCAACCAAATGATGGTTCTTGAAGTGCTGTGTGTGGCTGTTGCTGGCGATGAGTTCATTGATATTATTTTAGCAGAAATGACGAAAATATATAGTATGATGGGCAAGGTGTAAATTTATTTTAAATGATTCGGCTGAATTTGAATTGTTAGCATACTAAAGATTTTTAGTCGCGTTCATTTTTCGCTGTAACGAAGATTAAGATTGTGGCAATCGCAATTAATGGTGACCCATCGCTAAATTTGTTAATCATTGATTCGGATCAAAAAACCATAACTTGATTTGATCCAATGGAAATGAATGATAGCTGCACCAACGCTGAATAATATTTTCATCCATTCCATCAGGTATTCCATGGACACCATTTACGAGTTTTTCTTTGAGTAGCATTAATGAAGCAAGATTATGAATATAAAATTCTGGATCTATATATTTCATTGGTGTAGGGTCTTCGAGAACAAAATTGACTGGCATTTTATGATTTAGTACTTCATCCTCACTAAAATGAGGGCCAAATTCGTCGTAAACACCTAAATTAGCTAGGATTTTGCCGCTAAACCACGAATGAGGATAATCATTCAAAATAGCTTTTTTACCTGTTGCGGTAATAACAACATTTGCTTCAATTAAAGCACGCTCTAGTTCGTTAAAATTTTTAGGACTGATGGCTTTTATACCTAGATTTTGGGCTAATTTTCTTTGTTTTTCACTGATGTCGACAACAACAACGGGAATTTTATTTTGATTACAAAAATAAGCGACTCCGCGACCAATTTTGCCAAAACCAAAAATAATCCATGATGTTTCGCTAGGAATAATTCCCGTCAGTTTTGTGAGAGCCATGTGGCTACTATCTGCACAGCCGAACACTGTCTCCAGCTGTTTTGTTAAAGTGCGATCAATGCTAATTACTGGGAAATCAAGATTGTGATGTCGATAAAAGTGATCTCCGGAACCTGTTAATTCTATTGCTCCTATTTGAGGGGCTCCTAAAAACTGATAGAGTTGAGCACCACAATCAAAATAAAGATCAAATTTCTCTCCCACAAGGGAGTTAAGTGTTTCAACATAAGAAATGTTAGCTTCTTTTAAAGCAGACACAGCTCTGGGATGAGCATGGCAAAAATCACCAGGATTTGTCACTGTGACATCAGCTCCTGCTTCAAGTAAACATGCAATTTTTAATAAAGTATTAAGTACTACAGGGACATGGTGCAGAATACGTAACCCAACTAAAGGGCGTGTAACTCGCCATTCGCTAAGTTGTTGATGCATGAAAGGGGCTTCATTTTTAGAATAAATTTGAAAGAATTTTGTTAGGGCATTCGGCATTGCGTTCGTCAAAATAAATAAAGTTTTATTTTAACATAGCATGCTCTTATAGGATCTGAAATATTAATGCTAAAATAAAAATGCATGTTGGGAATACTTGAATCTTAATTATAATTTTGAAACTAATATCATGAATACTAACGAATTAAAATCATTTCTAATGGTTTATGAATATCGCTCTTACTCACTCGCAGCAAAGCGTTTATTTGTGACTCAATCTGCTGTTAGCAAGCGGATTAATAATTTAGAAAATGAATTTAAAACCAAATTATTTGAAACCAGGGGAAATATGATTTTTCCTACTATGGAGGGGCAGTTACTTATCCCATATGCTCGATTACTGCTACATACATTATGTGATGCTGCTGCTAATTTAAAAAGCCCTGAGCTCACAGAAGTACCTATTATTATAGGTACGTCCACTTTACCATGCTATCAATTTTTACCTTTATTTATAGCTTACTTAAATGAACATGTGGATAATTTCCCCAACTTCCATATCAAACAGATGGCAAAGCAAGAGCTTTTTCCTGCATTACAAAATGGCTTAATTGATATGGCATTAACAACTCAAGATCTCAAGACGAATAGTTCTATTGTATGTCATCAACTTGATGAAGAAGATGTTTTCGTTGTTGTGTCTCCCAAACATGAATTAGCGAATGAAAAGGGACTTGATTTAAAAAAGCTTTCTCAACATACATGCATCTTAACCGAAATAGGGTTTTCTATTCGGGATAATTTAGAAAAGCGTTTTTCCAAAGAACAGTTGCAGCTTTTGGTGAAACATGAACTATTTTCTTTGTTGGCAATAAAAAAATTAGTCAAGCAAGGATTAGGATGGACTGTGTTGCCCACGCAATATTATGATCAAGAATTAATAAAATTAAAAGTAAAAGACTATTCTGAAAAAATAAGTTTATGTTGGTATTGTCACAAAAATCGCGCTGATTCTCGACTAATACAGTATGTAGGTCAATTATTGAAGGAATCACTTCCTTACTTTCATCAGCATGTAGACAAAGATACGTAACAAAATCAAAAATTTTTTTAATCTTATGCTCATGAATTATAAACAAAAGTTATTTTATTATTTCATTAGCATTTAAGAATTCCTTAATTTAATTTTCAACAGAGTGATTTACTGTTATTCTAATAATGGAGTTTATTGGAGGAAAAGTATGAAAGATGTTAATGAAATTGATACCCCCAGCAGTACAGAAACCAAAAAAGAAAAAGGTCGTTATGAAGACTTTATTAAAGAAATGAAAACCTTCGAAAATCGCCTTGGCTTTTTTAATCAAATGCTGGATAAAGCACTTAAAAATCCTAATAGTAAAAATTTAAAAGAACTGCAAGAGTGCACTGAGAGTCTACCCTTCTCACATCAATGCCCAAAAGCGTAAACTCGCTAAATCCCTATTCTGAGGATTCATGGCCATCCTCAGAATCAAGAAAAACAAGATCTGTCTTAATAACAAATCATCGAGCTTAATTATATTGACTCTACATACAATATTCCACAACGGAATATCCTATTCCTAACTTTCATACTTAGATAACCGGTCGTTAATTATCAAGAGGTTAGAATAACCCATATGAATAATATTTGTACAACGTATGGGAGACACATACCATGAGAGCCAGAATACTAAATGAGGCAATAGTAGTAACGAGAAGAATGACATCAATGAGTAGAATGGGATCTATGACCTTCCCTCATGGCACATTTCCCTCACCGTATATAAATTCAAATGTCATGCCTTATACACCTACTCATGCTTTTTCCACATCAATTCATTCTAACATACGGAATATAATAAAAGAGTACATTAGTGATGATGGCGAATTATCAGAGGGAGAAAAATCACAACTAGTGAATTCCGCCTCACTTGAAGTTATGGAGTTTATTGCAAACGCCCCTCAAAATTTTAAAATAAATAGAAACTTACAAGAATACTACGATAATATTGACGGTCACGCCTCAAATGATCCAAAAACGAAAACCCAGGAAGTTAAAGTAAATTCCACAGGTGATAAACCTCAAGGAACAAATGACGCTAAGGAGAATATTAAAGATGAGACTGCTCAAAAAGCGAGGGACTCGTCTGCTAAAAATATTATGTCATCAAAGGAGTTGCAAGAGAAAGTATTCAGAGAAGCCAAAGAACACGTACAAGACAATCGGGGACTGTTATTTTCTTTTAATCTTGTCGAAAATACTTTAAAAAAAGTATCAGCACCTTTGTTTGATGGTTTGTATACTGTCTTTGCTGATAAAGATGGAATACCTGAGCATAAGTCAGAAGCGGTTTTAAGGTTAGCCAAGTGGATTGTACTAGCAATTTTAATATATTCCCTCCATCAGTATTACAATAAGAAATATGAAGAAATTGAAAAAATGGATAAAAATGTTATTGCAAGGTATGCAGAGGTAGAAGAGCTCTATGACAAAGCTGTTTTAATTGCTCAGGAATGTGTTCGCCAACTTAACTCAATACAAGAATTAGAACGGGATATAGACCTAAATTTAGAATTATTAAATCTGTTGGAAAATTGTGCTAACTCAGAAAATGATCCTGATGGTTATATAGCTAAGTTTAAAGTTTTTCTTAAAGCCCATATTCAAGCTCGTCTTGATAGCGTTTTAAATGATAAATCTTTTAAAGCATCCAAACTGGACCATAAAATTCAACGAGAACTCAAATATCAAGAAGAACACAATCCATTAGCGTCCAAACTCTTGGAAGCCAAAGGAGCAAAAGGATTTCAAGGGACAAAAAATGCGTTAGAAGATAAAATTATAGAGTTAGATAGGGAAATAAAACATAAAAAAGAAGGTATACAGATAAAAACAAACAAATAAATTTGAAAAAAGATCAAATTAAGGAAATATCTGAAAAAACGGAAAAAGATGAAGCAAAAATAATGAGAAATCCATTAGTCCGGCTTGGAATTTTTACACCTCAATTTACAGTGAACAAACATAATTGCTTATCATGTAAAGAAGAATTAATAAATACTCAAAAAGAAGAGGACATTGACGACACTCTCAGGATGTCGGTGGATTAAAATGGGGTAGTTCAACTTGATCTGACAGTTTCTGGTTTTTCTAGACATATCTGTCAGGTCAAATTTAGGCAATAAATTTTTCCTTCCAGAACTTCCGTAAAAAAAGAAATTATTATTTTTCAAGTGGTTGTGTCAGATTAAGTCGAAATTAATTCACCTAAGAACGTAGCGTGCGACTTTCACCGCACTACGCTCAAGCCTTTCTAAGGCAAAAATCACCCAGCAGTTATTCTTCAGTAATTACATTCCGTTGCTTATCAAATTTCCATTGAATAAGAGAGATATCTTTTATTAATTTCTGCCTATTTTCGAAGTATTCTTTGTACTTCGGTAGATAGAGATTGGCTACTGCTCTAATCTTGATGTGTCGTTGTATTTTTGTATCCATCATTTTGTTGATACACACATACTTCTTATTTCTATCCTTGGTTTTTACAACATCACTAAAGATCCATCGCCTAAAAAGATTTCGACTGCGAAAGTAGCGGTCAACCGCTTTATAGCGTTTGTTTCCATTAAATTTTCGCATTGTTCAATAGAATGTTTGTTGATAAATGTAATAATCCAATTCAGCAAATGCTGCCTTCGCTACTATTCTTCGATTATAATTAGCCCATCCTTTGATGACCGGATTTAATGTGGAGATTAAGTCGGCTCCACTCCATCCATATCCGCGTTGGATAGCCGTTTTGATTTTTGATTTGACAGACTTGATACTGTCTTTTGATGGTTTAATGAGAAGCTTCTCCTTATATTTTCTAACATTAAACCCTCTTCGATAGAAACAACCCTCGTTTTCTCCTGTGATAGCGAGAGACCTCGATGTGCTAAGAAGCAGTTTATAGTCGGAATAACTTGTTCCACAAGAATCTCAGGACTTTTAGCGGTTACAATGAAATCGTCTGCAAAACGTACAAAGTTTACTTTGTCCTTTGGTTTGCAGGCAGCATGAATCTCATTTTCTAAACCATCCAACACCATATTTGCAAGAATCGGTGAAATAGGACCGCCTTGCGGCGTTCCTTGTATGGTTTTAAATAAGTTTCCCTTTTCCATGTAACCAGCACCCAACCATTGTTCTAGCATCCGTTTGTCTATCAAGATGTTTTCTTTGAGCCACCCGTGACAGATTTCATCAAAGCATGCTTTGATGTCAGCATCTAGTATCCATTGGGCTTTATGTCTTGATGCTAATACACAAAAAAATTGTTGTATCGCATCATGAGTACTACGTTTGGGCCTGAATCCATAGGAATTCAAATCACCAGTCGTTTCACCCACAGGTTCTAATGCTAATAAATAGAGTGCTTGCATAGCCCTATCTTTCATAGTAGGTATGCTTAATGGTCGTTTCTTACCATTCTTCTTGGGAATGTAAATCCTTCGTAGTGGTTTCGCCTGATATCCTCTCGCTTTTAGGTCTAAGACCGCTTGGTATTTCTCATCTGGTGTTGTCCATAGCACACCATCGATACCAGGGGTTTTGCTAACTTTAGCTGTGGTGACGCGTTTGACTGCAAGAAGCTTTGCATGAACTGAGTTGACTAAAAACCACTGCAAAGACTTCACCTTGTCGTATTGCTTATTACAAACTGCCTTTGCGATACGCATCTGTAGTCTGTATACATTTTTCTCGATATTGTTCCAACAAAGTTGGTTCCAATCTCTAGTTGAGATCGATGTGTTAGGTGCACCAGAATCAAATAACTCTGTCATTTGCTTTCCTTACTTCTACAAACTCAACAAATTCTCTCGCAATGAAAGAGCAGTCGGACGTGGGCGTCTTTTCAGACCAGGTGACGTTTAAACCTGTATCTAACTCATTACAAGTTAGCATTCGCTTTTTCCGACCTCCCAAGCCTGCATTCCCATAGGTAAACTTCGCAGTTTACTGTCTCCCGATGGGAGAGAAATACAGGGTTTCCAAGTTCCGCTAATTGAGTATTGCTGGGTTAGGCGCCTGCTGTCAGCCGGCAAGAATATAGTCGTGTGGGATTCGTGTGGTTTCCCAACTTTCTTGCGTACCTTTTAGTTCAAGCGTATAAGCCAATTCCACTTGTTGCGATTTACGACCTTTATCACAGATTCACTTTGTTCACCATACCAGCTACCTAGAGCTATCCCAATTTTGGCTATCAGGTAGACATAATTCCTCACGGAATTTATTGTCTCATTACAGTAAATGATTGACCCCTCAACTGTAATTTTGCTACATTGTCGGGGAGGCTTACTTTATCTCCCGTAGGTTCATCCGACGACACGGATGGTTTCATAGAATCCTTTCTATTTAACAACTCAATTAACGACTTCTTGTCGCACCACACCTTTCGCATGATGTGAGATGGAGTTTTAATCGACTGAAAGCCGGAGGTTGTTATCTTCTTCTTTGTCATCTTCTTTATCGATTTTCATCCCTTTTAATTCATCTTTATATTGATCGCATTTTGCGATGGTATTTGGATGTAAAGGTTTAAAAAATCCAATTTTGACAAATAGGTTCTTTTCTATTTTCGCCTCGATTTTCTGCGTATCATTTTGTAACTCTTCAATCCTATCTGTTTTTAACTGTATTTCTTTTTGTCTTAATTCTAAACCTTCTTTTTTATGTTTTATGACGTTATCAAATTTATCGACCTGATATTGCAAGGCATTTTCTGTTCCTTTATATCCTTTGGCTCCTTTCTTTTCTAAAAGCATGGATGCCAATGGATCTTGCTCTTCTAAGGATTGAAGTTTTCGTTCGATTTTACCGTCCAATAAGGATCTTTCTAAAGGCTTATTATTTATCACACAATCAACGAAGGCTCGAAGATTATTAATACCAACACCGATAACAGAATCATTCTCTTCGGATTCAGCACATTCCCTCAATAGATTTAATAGCTTTTCATTTAAGTCTTTATTTTTCGTTAACTCATTTATCGAGTTCAGTTGACGAACACATTCTTGAGCAATCAAAATTGATTTATTGTAAAGAGCTTCTGCTTGAGAGTAGTTTGAAACAGCCTGAGCATCAAGGTTCTTAACCTCATTTAGTTTTTTGGTGATGTATTCATAAAGAACGAAAGTTATTATTGCAAGTACAACCCACTTGGCTAATTCTACGACCATTTTTGCTTTATCTTCAGGTATTCCATCTTTATCAGCAAAGGCAGCATAGATACCTTCAAATAAAGGCATTGAGGTTTTCTTGAGAGTTCCTTCAGATACGTTGAAAAGCATCAAAAGTGGCTTATAGTCGTGGATATGTTCTTTGGCCTCCTTGAATACCTCATCCTGGAGGGCTTTTGCTGAAGTAAATTTTTTAGCTGAAGAGGTCTCGTTGGTTTTTTGTTTTGTATCACCAACAGGATCTACTTTGGCTTGATCATTATTGAAAAAAATTGGGTTATTAACATGGTGCCTCTCTCCCTCTTTTAGAGTCTCCTCTTTGTATTTCTCAAAATCTCTTAGAAATGTTGCTTTACTTTCCTCTTTCTTATTTCCTTGAATTATCTCTCTTACCAATGGATCCATATTGAGTGCAGTAGGTATTAATATAGGTATAAAATTTGTATGCAGCACAGGATTTGTTTGAGGAACAAAATTTGTATTCATCTCATGATTGGCATGAGGTGTAAAATTTGAACTGGTTAAATTATGTGTCAACTGTTGTATAGGGGCTGATTTATGTGATTGTGTTTCCACAAGTTGTCCAGCAGCTCGTAGCGCAGTTTGTATTAGTCTTTTTCTCATGGTAGTCTCCCATATGGATTAATATTGCTCATACAGTTGATTTAAACACACGAAAATTAGCAGTAGATTATATAGGAATGACTTTTAGGAAAGCTGAGTTCCAATCGGGAATATTCAGGAATTAATTCGTTTGGTTTTAATAAATAAGAGAAAGATAAATTTTTTTATTCCGAGGATTTATTACACCCTCGGAATGTTTAGGTTTATTGAGGACCTTTTGGTTTATCAGAGAATGGGAGCAGCTCTGTATACTTTTCGAGCTCATTGATATTAGTATCATTGGGAGTTTTAAGTGCTTTATCTAAAAGTTGATTAAAAAAGGTGAGGCTGTTTTCGAAGGTTTTCATTTCCTTAATAAAGTCTTCATAACGACCTTTTTTTTTCTTGATTTCAGTATCCTCAATTGGATATCCCTCAGTAATTTTTTTCATATTTTCCTCCAATAAATTCCATTATTAAACTTAATAAGTTTGCCAGTAAATTGGTGAAATAAACTTGTATCATAAGAAATTAACATGAAAAAAGCCTTAAATTCTAATGAAAAAATGGAATGGCTTTTGATTATAATTCATGAGCAAAATATTTGTTTTCAGACTAGTCTCTTTGATCTTTTGGGTCATGATTAAATAAATCATTAAACTGATACAATCCTAATTATTATTTATGAGTAAAATCGAAATAAAGCGACGTTACTCTTAAAGTTTTACTTTTGCGCCCATACTTTCTTTCTCAGAAAAACTGGTATAACCAAACCAGCTCGCAATCCACTGCCAAAATCCAATTTGCTCCTGCTTTTTTGGTTGAAAAAAAGAGTGCTTTCCAGACGTTTGTTTAGGGCCACTTATTTTTTTTAAATAGTCCAATTCATCATGAAATAAGTGAACAGTGGCTGCTCGATTATTTGCATTAATTTTTTGATTGATGGAGTCAATTACTTTATCTAACTGTTTTAATTCATGCTTTGAATATGATTTACAAACAAGTGCTTTGAGGGACTCTTTGGCTGTATTTGAATCTTTATAATTAAGCTTTGCGAGCAGGTCTCTTTTTAATTGTGTTCCATTATTATTGATAAAAATGGCATACTCGATAAGGTATAAGTCTCTTTCGCTTTGTGCTGATTTAATTAAATTTTTGTAATGTTGCGCTCGCGTTTTACCGCGATAATAATCAAAGAAATAAGAAAAGTAACTTAAAGTTTGATCTCGATGTTTTAGATAGTGATTTAAGGATTGGATGCATTTTGCTTTTTGAATATTTAAATGGGAGCTCGTGGCTTGTTTCAGCTTTGGAAGCCTTTCTTTTTCTTGAGGTGGTTTTGATGGTTGAATTTTGAGTTGATACGTTTTTAAATGTGTTTGAATTTCAGGGATCACAAAACTAATAGGTAGTTTCTTTTGTACCAAACACTCATGAAGAGATTTAATTGAAGTATAGAATTTTTCTTGATTTGTTTGGGCTTGTTCTGAAAATGGTTTTGGACTGTTTTTGAGCAAGAAGTGGAGTTTTAGTTCTAATTGGCAAATTTCTTTAAATCTAGAGTTTTCAATCAATTTTTCTAAGAGGTCAGTATGCTCATCACTTAAGTAATTTGGTGTTATGTCATGGTCTGACATGATAGTTTTTAGTTGCGCTAAAGCATTTACTATTTCTGGATTTTCAATCGATTGCTCTAAATTGAGCTGCTTTTCTATGATGACTTTTTGGCATTCCGCAAAAATCTTACTTATCTCTTCAAGCGCTCTTTTAAAGGGTAAATGACTAAATGTATAACGATAGATTTGATTGTTTAAATCCAGTTGCTGATGGAGCATACTTAGTTCTATTCGTTCTAGAGTTTTTTGAATGGTTTCCTGATAAGGAATGGCTAATTGTGCAAGGGCATTGATGTTATTGAAGAGCTTAAACAGTTGGGGACGTACATCTATTTTATCATGATGAAATTCGAGATTGTCCAGAAAAGCGCTTACAATTTCTTGCTTATGTTCTCGGATAAGTTGCCACAGCTCGGTATTCAAGTCGTCTAATTGTTGCTTTTCAAGGAGATGAGCCACTACTACCCATTCTCCGTGTTTTAAAGCCTCGGTTAATAATTTTTCCAAGCCGTATTTTTTTTCAAATAGGGATAAGACACGAGGAAAGAGAAGAGGATCTTTCAAAAAGAGCAATACTTCATGATCTGGAGTACTAGGTAATTCACTTTGGGTAAATAAGCTATTAAAAACAGACTCATTTTTTTCTTTAATAGCTCGTTTTAAAGGGTTTAAATACAGCTCTGTTTGCTGAAATCCTGGATCTTGCTCTGGATTTTTAATGGAGCTAAGCAAAGAAACTCTTGGGTGTTGAATATTCGCTTTTAATAAAAATTGGTACAGTCTGCCATAACCGTTAACATAAACTCTTTCAAACAACTCAGAAGAGGGTTGTTCTCCAAATAGTTGATGAACTGCAAGCTGCCTTTCGTGATCAGTCAAGATGAATTCTCGAGCAAGTATTTGGTTTGCAATTTTTTCCTTCTTTTGAGCACAGCTAAAAAGAAATAATTCTTTATAATCAAGTCCAAAATCAGACTTGGATTGAATAAAGGGCTCCAAAGAATCCAAGCCTTTTTCTATGCTGGTTTGGAGTAGTTTTGCGAGAGGTTGCTTTAACTTTGTTGCTGGAGTGATTAATCCTTGGGTCAAAAACCGTGCAATTAGATTTTTTTGATTGTGCAGTAGAGCGTCTGTAAAAATTTGTTCAATTAAATCAGATTGAATAATACCACCATGGGCAAGTAAATAGTCCAAAGGTTTTAATAAATTATTTTGTGCAAGCAAAACATTAAGTTCAGGGTTTTCTTTTAACTGAGGGTAGGTTTTTAAGAGTAAGATAATTCCATTTTCATTTTTATCATGAATGAGTTCATTTAAGAATTCATTCAGCTCCTCTTTTTTCCATGTTATTTTGATACATAATTTTTCAGCTAAGTGAAATAGCTTTTTTTTACACCATTCTTTGATTTGATTTTTTTGTATTTGTTCGTCAACTTTCAATGAAAGCGTATCAGGAGGAAGTAATGCTATTGTTCGATTCAGTTTTGCGAGTTTAGGTAGATTTTGCATTGATTCATTGAGGTATCCATTAAAAAGTTGTGGTTCCTTCTGTATGCATATATTGAGGACTGGTGTGAGGCTCCACATTAAACTGTATTCCAAAATGAGTTTTTTAATCTTAGGACTTGCTTGTTCAAAACAATTTTCAATAATTGAATAATCGTCATAATCATAACAAAGCATCAATAAAGCACGAATATCCTGGGTCATGCGTAATGCGTTGAAATTGAGTTGAGTGAGAGTAGATAAAATAGTTAAATTGTTTTCTTCCAGTCCTTTTTTATAAAGAAACTCTAAAGTATCTATATCAAGCGGATCTTTTAGCTTTTCCTGGAGAAATAAGCACATTTCCGGGTTATCATTTAAAATGGCTAGAGTTAAGCCGCTTTTTATTATTTCTTCTGGAATGTCCTCACGCCAAGCATTTTTTATATGTTCATTTTTACGTAAAAAAATCAGTGCATTAAGTAACGAAGCTGAGCCTATCGATGTTCTTAGATCAATTAATGAGTATTCATGCTTATCAATCTGTCTCCAAATTTCTGGATGGTTTGTTTGCTCTGACCATGCTCGTGCATAAGCCTCAAAAATGGATTTATCTTTACGTTGTATGCAGAAGAAGAGTAAATCAGGCTCTTTAGTATTGACTATAAAGCCCATACCAAGAAGTTTTGATAAGGTTGTTGCATCAATTTTATTAATTACTTCTTTATTAAAAATAGAAGGAAATGTTTTAGGGTCAATTTGGGTATTTTTTAAATGGGCAAATAATAAACTTAAAACACGATGTTGATTTGACATTGCCGCATGTTGAATTTGTTTGATGAGCTGTTCAGGAGAAAGTTTGCTTAAAAACTGATGAATTATTTGCAAATTACTCTCTTGATGAATAAAGGTTAAAAGCTGTAAGTGAGTGTAATTTGTTTGATATTCTAGATTAGGAGATAGATTAAATTGATCAAGAAGATTCAATAGATTGCTGTAATCTGCTTTTTTTTTCATTAATTCTGATAGAGGCTTACTCAATTGCTTTTGTATTGCCTCTTTTAATTCCCTCTGTTCCTCAAGGGTGGTATAGATTTTGAGATAGTGCTGAATCAATTTTTCTGTTTCTTTATGAGTCCCTGTATAAAGAGTCACCTGAACTCCTCGTAGCAGCGCATCTTTGATACCAGGTGATTTAGGTTGTTGCAATAATAAGTCATTAAACTCTGGGCGAAGATATTCTTTTGCCAATGAGCTTAAGTCAATTTTGTTTTCTTTAAATAAATAATTTAAGGTATTAATATCTCCCGCTAAGGCAGCAAATGCACTAGAATTTGTATTTGTTTGAGGAGCAAATGCGATTTGGTGAAGTTCATCATGGGTAGGATAAGACTCTCTAAGGTCATTAGGGTGAGCAAAGACGCGAATTGCTAAACCGAAAATATTCTCAGTATATTCAAAACAATCTTTAATTTCTTTAATTACTTCAGTGCTGGAATCAAATTCTTTTATTTTTTTGCTGTAGTTCGGGTCATAGACAATATACCTTCCTTCGCGGAAGGTTAATGCAATTGCATGATTTTTGCTGGTAATAAAATAAGATCGATCATTACGACTGATTTTTTTAAATAGCTCTTTCCAACAGGATTCATCCGTTATTAATCCTAGGTTAAACTCGTTGCTCAGTGGTTTATTTCGAACATCTAAGATTTTTTCGAGGTCGCCTTGATGAATTTCATAACCACAATATTCAGATGGACGAAACGCTTTCTCTATTTGAATAATGAAATTATCAATAGCATGGTTACTACCTAAATGATAATTACTAGGTAAGGTAGCCAACTGGTCAAGCATAGAGAAAAATTGCGGAGTTTTATTTTCTAAGGCATATTTAATATATAACGCGGCGAGTCCTGCACAAATTCCTTTTTGGTTCAGCTCAAAATCAATATTTGGTTTTTGCTTGAGGCATAGATTGACTGCATTGATAATTTTACCTTGGCTCGACATGATTTTTTCTATGATAGTGCAAAGGACAGTGATTATAAGTTCATTTTCATTTATTTCAATCCACTATGTTTTTTATTTGGCCTATTAATAAACAGTAATCCAAGATCAATGATGATTTACTATACAAGAGGCTATTAAATTATGCTTGCAATTTTATTGTCTCTCCAATAGTCTGTACTGGAAAATAATTATCACAAGGAATTGGTATGGCACGAGATAAAATAAATGTAGATGATGTAGGCAAGACAGTGACAATAGCTGCTCTGCTCAATACAGTTCTTGCTCCACTTTATTGGGCTGATGCAAAAATAGGGTTATCTGCTGCATTAGTAGCTACCGGTGCTTTTTTATATGGTGCGCATGAGATTGGTAAAAAACGAAGGCCTGCAGCCAACGGCATAAATAGTTTGAATACATTTTTTGGTGGTGCCACAGGTGATAAGAGTACAGAAGTTCAAAATGCTATGGCGAATATTGTTGTTGGAGGAAAAGTTATATTTGATGAAGTTTTCCCAGATTCTAACAAACCTGGCAATCGCTGATCACTGATTGAAGATTTATCAAGGGAATTGGTATGCCTCAAGATCAAATAAATCCTGAAAAAGTCTTAAAAACTGGTGCATTGATTAGTTTTGGAAATTTATTTATGTCACCTTTTTACCCTAAGTTAGGACCATTTGCGTCACTAACACTAACCGCCGCAGCGTTATTTGGATTGCATGAAGTAGGGCGACGCCAGCAATCAAATCATGGTTTTTGGGGTTTTTTTTCAAATAAATCTGATGTCAATACTTCCGATGTGAAGACTTCAATGCAACGTATTGTGGAAGGGGGCGCGACGGTGTTTGATGAGGTTTTTCCTCCAGGTAAACGATAGATACTTTCGAGTTTCTGCTGTTGATGCCTATGGACTATTGTGAACGTGGGTGCCTTAATGCAACAAGTTTGTATAAAAGCACGAGATGATTTCGCTCTTTTAGGGCAGAGGAGGCGTAACTCCTCTGTTTCGCTGAGACTTGTAAAAACTGGGACCCATGTTGATAGAGACAATGCTCCTCTAGAAATGAATTTTCGCTTTCGCGAAAATAATGGGTTCTTAAGTCAATGACAGTGCCCAGTTGCTCTAAGAGAGCGTGCTAAATTATATTCCTGTGAATCTTGATGAACTACCAACAAAATGAGATTTTATTAGGCTCCTCCTCACTTTGAGCTTCTGATTTTACATTCACATTTGCTTGTTCAGTAAAAAATCCAAGTTGAGAGGGTCTTTTATTTGATTTAAAAGAACTTGAATGGTGAATTGGAGTTATTGTTAATTTTTCTTTAATTTGATCCGCTAATAAACATGCATTGGGAGATGTAGTAGGTAAAACACTGGCTTTAATTCCATCAGCTTCATATCTCTTTAGCCATTCATTATATTGTTTTTCTGTTTTAAATAAACTGTCAAAATTTCGATTACATATTCTAGCCGCCTCATAGTGCTTTAACCATTCAGAGTATTGTTCCGGTGTTTCAAATAAGCTCATCAATTCATTGACAAATAGAATGTTTTGAATACCTATCTCTAATTTATTTTTAATTAATTCACCAGAGAATTTACAAAAAGCTTCGCTAAATTCTCCATCTTGATATCTTTTTAGCCATTCATTGTATTGTTCTGGTGTTTCAAAAAAGTTCTTAAAATTTGCAATATAATTCGGTTCCAAGATTGAAATATCTATTTTCTTAGGTGTATCAGTTTTTTCCTGAGTTATTATTGCACTGATTGATCTTGAAATTTTCTCAAACATCTTATTTTTCCTCGTTAAATTTAATTAATTGTTTTTGTTACCATTTTTTTACTTGTCTATATTCTTCTTAAGTTATTAATTTCTTATTTCTCGAAACATTTTGAGGCTATTTTAATAATGAAATATGAGCGAATTCTTAAGAATTCATGAGTTTGACTACTTATCTATTCCGCTGTGGAATTAGATGTTTAGCAGAGCAGCAGTAATCGGTTTAATTTACTTAAAAGTAATCGACGTTTTCTACGAAAGACTAATTGGAATGTGAAACCAGAGGGTCAAAATAGGCCAGCAAAATAGCTGGATTAAGAACTTTGTTAGTCTGAATCTTCCGCCTGGCGGAAGATGACAATCCTGGAGAGATCTGGATCTTAGGTTATAGAATACCATCTATGCTAATTGATGAATTTTCACTACCATCCCAATTTGTGCATTATCCAAATAATAAATTACATTTTCTTTTAACCGTTGCTTTTGTGACACAATGAATGATTCATGTGGATTACTCGGCGGAGATACTTGAAGTTCTGCATCTAACGAATAATAGTTGCTTTGTTTAATATCTAGGGTTCCTTGCATTTGCCAACCATTATGTTCTACAAAGGGCAAGGCAACTTTACTTTGATTATTTGCTGGTTGTCTCCATGAATAGTGGCCGAGTACTTGATAGTGACCCTTGCGGGTTAATAGGTAGTATTCATCACGGAGACTTGAATAAGATACGGGTAACAAACGATAAGGCTTCCCAGATTTTTCTGTATCTGTATGTAAAGATATCGCGTCTGAACTTGGTGGCAGGAGGGGCGTGTTTATAGTTAGCCCACTCATTTGATTTGGCTGAGTAAAGATAATTAAATCAATTTGATATAAGGATTTGGCGAAACTTAAACACGAATACAGCATACTTAGAATTATTATTATTGATCGTTCCATGGTTTATTTTATTTTTTGATTGTTATTATGTTGTAGCCTGGTTGTGTGTCACCAGGGATTAAGCTCTTTAAAGTGGAGTTTAGATAACGAGCTCCCTAAATTCTTAACGCTGCTTTACCAAGACCCATTTAAGCTTTCTATTATACCCTTGAATAGATCTCACTCAACAACAATTTTGGGAAATTTATCAGCGTAATTAATTGGTTTTTTCGCTAATTCAATAGCGCTTCTCATTGCTGTTTTTGTAAATGCATCTGTTAGCTCATCTTGGGCTTGAGTTGCGGTAGGTTGTCCCTCATCACAGTGCTTCCTAATGCGTATGTCTAGAGGCAGTTGTCCCAGTAAGAGGCAATGATAGTTAGCACAAAGAGATGCTGCACCACCTGTACCAAAAATTGCCTCTTGATGTCCACATTGACTGCAAATATGCGTTGACATATTTTCTACAATACCTAATACATCAATTCCCGTTTTGGAAAACATACTTAATGCTTTTTGCGCATCAAGTGTTGCTACATTTTGTGGGGTAGTGACTACAATCGCAGTGGTTAAAGGGATTTTTTGCACCAAAGTAAGTTGTATATCACCAGTTCCAGGTGGTAAATCAATGAACAAATAATCTAAATCGTCCCAAAGAGTAATATCCAGCATTTGGATAAGAGATTTAGCAAGCATAGGACCCCGCCAAATTAATGCTTGTTCATTATTCATTAAATAACCAATAGACATCGTTTGTATGCCATGGACTATTACAGGAAGATAATGCTCCTCTTTCACTTGTACAGGTTCTGTATTACCAAGCATTAATGGCATACTTGGGCCATAGATATCAGCATCTAAAATTCCTACTCGAGCTCCAAGGCGAGCTAATGCAGTTGCAAGATTGACTGTTACCGTAGATTTTCCTACTCCTCCTTTTCCTGAGGCAATCGCAATGGTATTTTTGACCCCACGTAAGCCTTTACCAACCAGTTGTGTTCTATGGGCTTTAATATAATGATTTATACGCAGTGCCACTTGATGATTAGGGAATTCGGACTGTAGTGCCTGAAGCAATAAGGGTTGGTATTGTTCTTCCAATAAGCTAGAGGGAAAGCCAGCAGTAAGATTTAGAATCAGTTGGTTTTGAAGTAGCTCGATGCTACACTGTAAATTCATTTCTTTACCTGTAAGGCCAAGAAATGGGTCTTTTAAGGTATTCATTAAGTGAATTACAGTATTTTCAATGGTCATGGATTCGTCTCAGAGTTATTAAGTTATGAGCAGACTTTTTTACCTGGGTTTCGCGTTGTCTGAGAAATCTAGTGATAGCGATAGATCATTAGATTGCGTCGACAAACCACAGGCTAGAGTTTCTAAAGTCGAATAATAACGCAGAGAGGTATGATTTCATAGAGTTTGCCTTCACCAAACATTTTGCTGTGACCTCATCGAATTTTTTGTTTAGGGTATTTCATCATAAATAGCAGGAGTGGAGATGGGGGTATAGTGCCAATTTACCCAATGATTACTGGCAAGATAATAGATACCGCAATAGATGGGAAGATGCGTGCGGCTTGATAGATAAGACGCGTATTCATTGAGTTGCTGTTGGTGTTTGAACAAGGAGCTGTCATCCTCTTTACCTGTTTTAAAATCAATAATCCAACATTTGCCTTGATCTTCGAAGGTTCGATCAATAATGCGAGTAATGGGCATGTTTTTTTGTTCTACTATTAATTCATATTCATTGAGTTCTTGATGATGTTTGGCAATAATCCATAAACCTGTTGGATCTTCAAACAGTTTGGTAATCTGTTTTTGCATTGTTTCTAATGCATCGAGTTGCATTTTTTCCTCAAATCCTAATTTTCTTAATTCATAACGCGCTAAACTCCACGGAACTTCCGCTATTGTTTCTGGATGATGATCACAAATCCAGTGTAATAACCGATGTGTTATGATACCGATTAGTCGAGGAATACTGCTTGCTAAAGATGTTGTTGATGCCTTGTGATTAAAAGCAATATCAGGTTTTGGCGTCAGATAATAATTGAGTGGTAAACGTAAAAGTTTGGGTAATGATAAAGCCCCTTCTTCGGTGACATAGGTAGTTTCTTCATCTATAAATTCTTGCTGTTTAAGAAGACTACGGAATGAACTTTTAGATGACTTTTCAGAGTAATCGGTTAAATACAAACGAGATTTTGCTCGGGTCACGGCTACGTATAATAATCGCTGTGCTTCATAACGACTTTTTATTTCGTCTAATTGAGTAAGGTAATCATATAACGCGCAGTCTTGGTGGGGCGCGTGTATTGGTGACATCAATAACAAATTACCCTGTTTTTGAGTCGGTAAGTTAAGCCAGCGTAACATGGGTTTATCTCCATGATTTGCTTGTGCTCCCAGTCCTGGTAATAAAACGGTATCAAATTCCAAGCCTTTAGATTTATGAATTGTCATCACGTGTAAGCGGGAAGAGTTGGTTTGCTGAGAATAAAGCTTATTAAGTTCTATGAGAAACTCTTTCATATCAGGCAAACGGCCATCTTGTTCATAACGATCAAGTAGAGTCCAGAATTGTTCGAGATCATTGAGTTGACTTTCATGCAAAATATTATGTATGTGCAATTTTTTTAGGGTATGAATAACCCATGAGGAAAGTTGGGTTTCATATCTTTGTGTTAAAGCCTGGTGCATCACCTGAATTAAAAAACCAGCCCGGATGCGACCTTCCTCACTGATTTCCTGAATTTTATTCAGATTTAATAAAGCAAAATAAATGGATTTTTTTGTATTAAAACGGGCTATGGCATGAATATCTGATAAACACAAACCGCAATACGGACTACGAAGAACCGCAAGCCATGAAAGGCGATTGGCTGGTGCTAATAAAGCTTGTGTTAATGACCAAACATCACGCAAATGACTAAGATTGCTCAGTAATGTGATGTCAGTGCCTTGATAAGGAATTTGATGTTGGCGCAACAAACGAATAATTGCACTCAATTGAGTTCTTGAACGAACGAGGATGGCAACGCTTTGCTGAGGATAGGTTTGCAATTCATGTTGAATGAATTGAATCAGTTTTTGTGCCTCTTGTTCACGGTTTTTAAATTTTATGGCATAAATAGCGCTATTTTCTCTATCTTTAATGACATTGACGCCAGGATGAAATGGGACTGATCCCGATTCAATGTCAATTTGTGTTGGAAAAATATGGGCGAAGTGTTTATTGACCCAACCGACAATAGTTTGCGTGGATCGAAAATTACAGCTTAATTCGAGCGGGTGAAGCTTGACTGATCCTATGCCTTGTTCTTTGGCCTTAAAAAACAATCCTACTTCTGCTTGCCTGAAGCGATAGATCGATTGCATGGGATCACCCACAATAAAAAGAGTTTTACCATCGCCTTGCTGCCAGCCATTTACTAATTTAGTTAACAATTCAAATTGAGTAATTGATGTATCTTGAAATTCATCAACTAAAATGTGATGAAGCGTATTATCTAAATATAATGCTAAATCAGTAGGATTCTCTGCATCACCTAATGCAGATAAAGCTTGCTGGGATATGGTGGTAAAATCAACTTCATTTTTTTCACTAAATAATAGGTGTAAATGACCTACAAGAAGAGGAAGCAACAAGAATAGGGCTTGCAATACCTCCCATTGTTCCGGATCGTATTTTGGATTAGGTAAATTGCTTACTTGGATTAATGCTTCAAGAAAATCAGGGTATTCATTAAGTCCACTTAAGAGTTCTTTGCTTGCATTTTTTATCCTTTTATATTCATCTGGAGAACAAGAACTACTCAGAAGACCCACATGATGATCGAAACTTTTACGAAAATTAGCATCGTTTGTAAGAAGCAATTTGCTTAATGCCTTTGCCGTCTCTTGATTTGTATGCGCAAAATCATGCCAATCTTTAAGTAGATAACGAGGAGAGTTGGGATTATTTTCTATATGTGCCAATTGACGAGCATTTTCAGTTAATTCTTTGGCTAAATGTTGCGGCAAACTATTTTTGAAGCGATTTAATTCATGCTGTTCTATAATTTTCAATGCATGCTCAAAACTTGCTTTTTCTTGGGTGCGTGCTTGAAATAGAGGTATAAGCCATTGATCCCTTTGAGATAAAAGTTCACTGAATAAATCAAGTAATCGATCTTGGCGGTTGTCAACATGCAGTAAAAGAGTTTTTATTGCTTCTTGGTATTGCGGCGTTGTCAGTGCATATTGGATACAATGGCGACCTGCATTTAAATAGTAGCTGTTTGTTTTATCAGTAATTTGTGCGTAGGCAATTTGTTTTTCCAATAAAGGAATTGCCTGATTAATACTTTGACATAAAGAATCAATGGTAATAACTCTTAATCGACTTGGCTGTTGTAATAAGTCCCATTGATAATGGGCATCAAAATGAAGTGCTTTATGAGCAAAATCAAGTGTCATTTGCTGATGCGGGCTGTTGGCGGGTTGATGATTTGCTGCTTGCTGTAATGCAAATAGAATACGCTCCCGCATTTCACTTGCTGCTTTGCGAGTAAAGGTTAAAGCGACAATTTGTTCAGGAGCTTTTACTGTGCTTAATAGCCGCAAATAGCGTTGAGTAAGTATTTCAGTTTTTCCCGATCCTGCCGGGGCTTGAACGATAAAGGATAAAGAAGGATCAGTGGCTTGGCTTCGTTGAGCGCTATCGACTAACATGGCATTTCCCAAAATGCAGTCAGGGTGAAGCGACCCCCCAAACGTTACATTTGAACCTGGGTTTCGCTTCGCTGCACCCAGGCTGCATGTTTATTCTAAAACAATTTCTTGAGCTGGCGGGCGCAGGTTGTAATGGGAGCTCATGCAACGTCCATAGGCTCCAGTATTGGCGATTAATAGTACATCACCTTCTTCTGTAACAGGTAATAAACGATCGTAACCCAAGGTATCTCCAGATTCACAAATAGGTCCTACTATATGAGAGAACCCAGCTTTTTCTTCATACAATCGACTTAAGTTTACTATTTCATGATAAGAACCATATAAAGAGGGTCGAATTAAAGAGTTCATACCTGTTTCTATACCAATAAATTTAACTTTGCCTTTTTCTTTGCATTGAGTGACCTTAGCTAAAATGACACCGCTTTCTGCAACAAAAAAACGACCGGGCTCAAGCCAGATTTTAATTTGTGGATAGCGAGATTTCACTGCCATAAGTAAGGCATCCAAATTGGCGAAATCTAATGGTTGTTGTCCAGGTTTTTCTACTACACCTAAGCCCCCCCTAAATTGATGGATTTTGTTTGTGGAAATTGTTCGGTGAGGGAGGCAAGCATGGAGGCTGTTTGTTGCCAGAGTTCAGGGGTGAGAATGCCACTACCTGAATGTGCATGTAAGCCCACCACTTGAATATTATTTTTTTGAGTCAATGCAACAACTTGTTCTATGTCGTTTTGAGTGATGCCAAATTTCGATTCATTCCCACCTGTGGAGACATGTTTATGATGACCTGCTCCGGTACCCGGATCAATACGGATAATGACCTCTCGATTTTTGAATAATTCAGGCCAATGTTCAAGAGGGTACAAACTATCTATGGTAATATAACAGCCTATGCTTAATGCGTATTCATACTCTGTTTTCGGGGCAAAATTAGGCGTAAATAAAATCCGTTTTTTATCTATGTCAGGGAATAACTCTAATACTCTATTTAATTCTTGAATCGAAACACATTCAAAACCAAGTCCTTCTTTTTCCATTGTTTTTAAAATCTCAGGGTGAGGATTTGCTTTAATTGCATAAAACAAAGCATCAATCGATTTTAACGCTAATAGTTGTTTCGCTTTGGCGGCTTGGGTTGGGTTATGATAGACATAACAAGGTGAGTTTGAGCTGGCAATAGTAAGTAAGCGATCACGATCCTTTTCCCACCAAGGTATTATACGAACTGCAGGGTTGCCAAATTCTTCATGCCAACTTTTAGAGTAATAGAAAATTTGCGGGTTATTTTCTATGAGTAAATGATGTAGTTTTTGACATAATTGATTGGCCTGGGACTCATCGACAACAAACGTTAAGTTTAAATCATTCGATGCGAGTGACATTAAATAGACTTGTTTTGCCTCAAAAACTTCTAGTGCAGGACCGAGTTGGGGCAGTACCGTTCTGATGTGATGTCCTACAAGGCTTACTGCACTGCATGGCTCAATGAGTTTTGCACGCCCAAACTGATTTAATTCTGCTAATAAAGCATTAATGGCAGGGCGATCATGTATCTTACTATTTATGTCTAAAGACAATGTGACATTAAATTCAGAAGATGAAAGTAGATCTACTGAGAATCCATGGTGTTTAAATGCTGTAAATACGTCTGATAAAAATCCAACTTGTTGCCACATATTTAAAGTATCTATGGAAATCAATAAGATACTGTTTTTAATCTGTATCGATTTAATTAATGGTGCTGTTTCATCAATGTCTTTCGTGATAAGTGTTCCAGAGTGTCCCGGCAATTGTGTAAACTTGACTGACATCGGAATATTAGCCCGTCGAACAGGAGGGATACAATTGGGATGGAGTACTTTAGCCCCCATTGTAGCAATTTCTTGTGCCTCATCGTAATTTAATTTTTTTAATAAACGCGCTTGGGGTAGTTGATGAGGATTGGCGGTATAAATTCCAGGAACATCAGTCCATATTTCACAAGATGCAGCTTGTAATTTAGCTGCAATCAACGCAGCCGAAGTATCAGAGCCTCCCCGCCCTAATAATACAGTTTCTCCTTGAGGATTTGCAGCAAAAAAGCCTTGAGTTATAATCGCTTGGGCGCCAGTAGCGATAAATTTTTCTACCAGTTCTGGATCATATTCACTTTCGCACCGTGCAGTAAGGTAATTTGCGGTGTCTCCGTCATGGAATGGGGTGCTGATTAAGAGTTCGCGTGCATCATACCATTGACAACGAATTCCTTGTTTTTCTAAAAACGCATGCCCAAGGCGCGTCATCATGAGCTCACCCATACTTAAAATTTGGGCATGAGTTTTTGCAGGGGCTTGTTTTAATAAAGCAATTCCAGTAAGCCATTGCTCAAGTTGATGAAGGTCTTGTGCGATGAGTTCTGGACTGACCTCGAGTTGTTCGGCCAGATGAAGATGTCCTTGTCGAATGTCAGTCAAGATACTTTGATGCTCATTGATTAATGCTGCATCTATCGCTTTTTCAAGCTTATTTGAAATTTGTGTTAATGCAGAACACACAATAACGGGTTGGACCCCGGAGTTCATATGTTTTTGCGTAATTGACGCAATATTATTCCAAGTGTTTCGAGTGGAAACACTTGTTCCTCCAAATTTAGTGACTATTTGCCGCATCATATTTTCCGCACAAAATTAATACACATTAGCATGGACGGGAGTATCAACACAAGTAGTGCACTCTATAATTTAGATACTTCGAGTCACCGAACCCATTAATAACCCATTGTGATCTTAATTGATTCATTATGAATTAATATTAATTTGCTCTTGAATATAATAGGAAAAAAGTATTTTTAATGGTATGAAAACAAGGTAAACTCGGTTCCAGCGGACATTTTATTGATTTTTGAGGCATTATATTTAAGGAGTTCAGGAGTGAAAAATATGCACAAACCTTTAAGAACACTAGTGAGTTCAGCTGTAATTGGTGTTCTGGCTACCGGTGTGACGCATGCAGCAGGTTTCTCGTTGTATGGAGAAAGTGCTGGGTATACTACTGGTAACTATGCAGCAGGAGCTGCAGCAGAGGCAGCTGATGCATCGACAGGTTGGTATAATCCTGCAGGTTTAGCATTACTTCGTGAACAACAAATGGTTTTCGGCGGTGTAGGCATATTTCCAACGTTGAAACTGAATGGAACGAGTACTTTTACTACGGCTACTGGATTACCGGCTCCTTTTCCAGCAGCCATTGAATATGCACAAGATTTTGAAGGGGTAAATGGTAGTTATAATGGTTTTGTTCCTTCATTTCATTATGCTCTTCCTTTGGGGGACCGTACCACCTTTGGTTTAAGTGTTACTGCTCCATATGGTTTGTCTACCGATTGGTCACCTTATTCTCCTGTTCGATATTCAGCAACTTATACTGAAGTATTAACTACTAATATTTCCCCTGAATTGGGCACTCGGCTTACAGAGCATTTTGCATTAGGGGCTGGCCTTGATATGCAATGGTCTCGTGTTAAATTTAATCAAATGGTTGGGGCACCGACTTTTTTTGTGGCACTTGATGAAAACCCTTACACTGTTGATTCTTTAAGTTACAATAAAGGCTCCTCTTGGGGGGTTGGTTTTCATGTTGGTGTCATGGGTATATTTAACGATAACCACACACGAATCGGTATTAATTATCAATCCAGAGTAAGGCATGTTTTCTACGGACATAGCCGTTTATCAGGAATATTAGCTAATGATGATTTCTCCTTAGCTCAGCCTGTATTACCTTCTTCTACCTCGCGGCAGAATGATGATTTATTCAGTGATCCGCAAGAATTTCCAGATGTACTCACTATAAGTGGTTATCAAGATATAAACGAGAAATTAGCTCTCTTAGGATCTGTTGTCTATACAGGATGGCACGTTTTTGACGTAATTAAATTGAATAATGTTGCTGCTCCCAATATAGGAGGACCGCTAGCACCAGTTCCTTTTGAAGTCACTCCAGCAAATGTGAATATTGCCGTTCCCCAAAACTTCCATGATGCATGGCGTGTAGCAATTGGGGCAAATTACCATCTTAACCCAAAACTGATGTTGCGTGTTGGTGGGGGCTATGACCAAACTCCTACGAATAATACAGATAGAAACATCCGGTTGCCTGATGTGGATCGTTGGGCTGTTGCTGTGGGGGCTCATTATCAGTGGCGACCTGATATTGGTGTTGATATTGGATATACTCATTTATTTGCAGGCAGTACCCCTAGTATTGATTCAACACAAGTATTATCACCAACTTCTACGTATAATGTAGATGCTCATGGCGGTAGCTTCAGTGCAGATTTAGTCGGTGCTCAATTAACATGGATTATGGATAAAGTTCCTGCAGCACCAACAAAATAAATTATCTTAATGATATTTTCAAGAAAGCCACTTATCGTGGCTTTTTTTATGACGTAATCGTTCACTGGAAAATACCTCATTGAGAATTTGAACTGGATTGCTTCATTTTGTTCTCAATGGCAACTAATTGTAACGAAGGGCATGCCTATGAACGCTTACTAATAGAAAATATGTTAGAGATATTTCAAGAGAAATATTTTTTAACAATTATCTTTTGTCAATCGTTGCCTCGCCGGGACCATTGATAGTAAATAGATAATCATAATTCTTTTGTTTATCTACAGTGATTGTACCAGAGTTAAGATCTAAAGTAACATCAGCTATATCTATGGGATTAGGGGTATTAGTAGCCATTTTAATGGACGCGGAACATTTTCCATTGGTCGTATGTCCATAACAAGCCATTTTTACAAGATTCCAGAAAATTTTTTTGGTAGCGTTCGCTGGTGTTGGATAAAGAGAGGGTGCGCCTGCTATATACGCATTGGACTCTTCAGAAGTGTTATTGTGTGTTGTTAAATATTCGGGGGCGGCAAAAGTGGCTGCAGTACTTAAACTCAAAAGGACTGCTGAAAAACCTTTAAAAATTAAATTCATTATTTCTTGTTCTCCATTAAATAATTGGTCGAAAGCTATCAACACCCTAAAAATCAATAACTTTTAAACCGGTTTATCTTCCTACATTGTTGTCTAAAAAATGCAGTTATATCGACTTACGAGGCACATATTGAATTTCAAACAGCCATTATTATTATGATTTAACCGCATTCCTAGATTAGGGTGCCCCATGAGTATATCGTAAAATAATTTAGTGTCTATCTATAGAGTCCTTGGTTGAGTAACCGTGCTATGTCTTTGGCAAAATAAGAAATAATAAAATCTGCTCCCGCGCGTTTTATAGCAATCAAGCTTTCGATCATTGCTTGTTCTTCATTAATGAGCTTATTTTGTGCTGCTACTTTAATCATCGAGTATTCACCACTTACTTGATAAGCACAAAGGGGTACCTCTGGAAAGTGTTGTTTCATTTTAGCGATGATGTCCAGGTAAAATCCAGCAGGCTTTACCATAATCATATCAGCTCCTTCATCAAGATCTAGAGTGGTTTCTCTAATCGCTTCAGTACTATTAGCAGGATCCATTTGGTACGCTTTGCGATCGCCAAATTTCGGCGCTCCCTGAGCAGCCTCTCTAAAAGGTCCATAAAGACAGGAACAGTATTTAGCGCTATAACTTAAAATTGGAATATGTTGATATCCATGGATATCTAGTGCTTGGCGAATGGCATTGACCATTCCATCCGTCATCCCACTTGGTGCTACCCAATCTGCTCCAGCTTTAGCGTGGCTTACAGCTTGTTTCGCTAGAAAATCTAAAGTCTTATCGGTATCAATGCATTCTCCTTTTAGAACACCGCAATGCCCATGATCGGTATATTCACAAAAACAGAGATCGGTAATAATTAATAGGTCTTTATTGGCACTACGAATTTTTCTTATTGTTTGTTGAATAATTCCTTCATCGTTAAAAGATTCACTGCCAAAAGCATCTTTGTGCTTGGGAATACCAAACAGTAATACGGCAGGAATACCCAAGTTGCTAATTAATTCAATTTCCTGAGGAATGCAATTGAGACTTAATTGAAATTGGCCCGGCATAGCATGAATAGGTTGTGGTTCGTTAAGTTGTTCATTGATAAATAATGGAGCAATAAACTGCTGGGGGTGAAGTCGTGTTTCTTTGATTAAAGCACGAGACTTGGGGTTACTTCTTAAGCGAGTTAATCTTAAAGGTATGTTGTAATCGTTCATGGAATGAATCCTCGTCTCTTAGGGTATTGGGATGGCCTTATCTTTTCTTATTAGAAATACTTTTTTTCTTGGAAGTATATAAAAAATCAATAGCGCTACTCGTATCACTATTGCTTATTTGGATACTAAAAAATTTGTTGAGCATGTATCTTAAGGTCAAAATATTTGTATCAGTTTGCGACAGACCAATATTATAGCTTAAATAGAGTCGTTTCGAGAGTGATTTCCCTACCATAAAAGAAGTACTGTCACTCGCAGTATTGTTTAATTGATTATAATTTGTATTGGTTTGTACATTAAAATCAATACCCGCACTTTGTTTCAGCTGTTCTAAGAGTCGAGCGCTGTTTGTATTGCCGCTAAGACTCATGGAGGTTATGGCTGTTAAAAGTAACTGTGCCCCAGCTTTGTTGGCTTGATTCGCTGGACGACCAAGAATAAGCATAGACAATATATCTGCTTGTGAAAGAATAGCAGGCTCAGAGAATAATTGTATTTTGGGTTGAGTGAGACGACCTGTTGCTTCCACTCCCAGGGTCATTGTTTCACCATAATTGATATTTTGGAGATTGGTGCTATTAAAATCTAAAAGCTGGCTTGAGCTGGCAAAATTGGTGGGTGTTATGCTGATTTTTTTTGCCGCACGTACATTAATTCCAGGGTTGCTAATGAGGCCACCGGTAAAAATTAACTGCCCTTGCTTAATTGCCAGTTCTTGACCGTAAGCTTTATAGGTACCTTCTCTAATTGATAATTCACCATATGCATTTAGAGAGCCTTCTTGTAATTGTTTTGTGTGGAGTGTTCCATCTAAAAAGCCTTTTAATCCTTTGACATTGACTGCAACTTCTTTCCCCATTTCAATGGCGATATCCATACTATTAAGAAAAGTAGTAGGGGGCGTGGATTTTTCTTTACGTTTATAAACTACATCTTCTGGTAATGAAATACTGTTGTGAAAGGTTCGTGGTTTAATCTCAGCATAAGGAACTAAAATAGTTCCAGAGAGCGCATGTGTTGTGGGCGTTAAATGAAGATTAAGTTTTGGAGAAATATGAATTTGATATTCACTGGTATTAATGAGTGGGAAATCATTGCCCTCCAGGGTAATGTCTCCTGTAAATTGAGTACTTAATGTGCCCTTTCCAGATAGGGCTAGATGATGGCCGGCAGATAGGACGGAACCGGTAGCTTCCCAAGATTTTTCTGTACCATGAACATTAAGTTCCAAGGTATCTAAATTGAGTCCGAGTTTAGGTAAAGAAAAACTTGCTTTGCTAAGTGTTAATTGACTATCGATTTGTCTTTTCCTCACCGTACCTTTGACATTTAAAGCAAGGCTCAATTGTCCCTTTAGTTTATTCATTTCAGGGCTTATTTTGTTTAAAAAATCTAATGAATTTATATCTAATGCTAATTTGCCATTGATACGTTGATTGTCAAAAAATCCGGTATTAAGGGCAAACTTAGGTAATTGAAATGTCACGTTTAAGTTCTTGTGTTCATCAACAACTAATGAGCCTATACCTTCAAGTTTTTCGGGAGACAGCGTAACCCTTATTGTTCCTCCTTTGAAGTGAATTACAGGGATGGTGTTATTATTAGGTTCATGATAAAAACCAGGGCCTATGGTGAGCAATAAATTTCCTTGATTTTGAGCAGTGATTTTACCTTTAGTAGATAGGTTCGTGTATAAAATAATATCTTGAGATGATGAGGGCTGAGGCTGTGTTAGGTTTGCATCAAAAGTCCATTGCCAGGGGATAGTTCCGTTTATCTTTGTGTCCATGGTCCAGTCATTTTTTAATGCTGTCATGACTTTGGTATTTAAACTGATTTGTAGGTTAGGTAAGATACCTGTCGCAATTGCTGTTCCTTTTTTGCTTTCTATTAGGGTGCTTTTTTCATTTTTCAATTGTAAACCATGCCATTGAGCGGTGAGTCGTTGGCTTTCTTGAAAGGAATGGGGATTCCATTGAACGTTTAATTGTTTTATTTTGACTTGAATCGAATTATTTTGATACTCGATTTCACCAATCGTAAAACTATTGATGAGACTGCCTGCAACATGTTGTATTTTGAATGTGCCGGGAATGTAAAAACGGCTTAATTGAATCATACAAATCAAACCTGGCGTAGTGGCAAATAAGAAAACTACCACTAAACCCAGTATGAGAAGTAGTGAAAGAATAAAATTTAATGTTTTTACGAGTACTCGGATCATAAATCAGGCCCCATACTAATCACTAATCGAGGACTATTACTATCACGTTGCCATCGATGATTGATGGCTTGAGCTAATCCTACTTTAATTGGACCTATGGGAGAAACCCACATCAAACCACCACCTGCATCATAATAACTTTTCAATGGATTTGGATTATAAATGGCACCCGCATCATAAAAAGCAACTAGATACCAATTTTTTTTCGTTTCTTTTTGAACCTCAAAACCGGCGTAGCTAATTATTCTACTTGGCCCTATTGAGTTAAAGCTAAAGGCTTTTAAATTATCCGTTCCTCCTAAAAGTAAAGCAAGCGATAATGGTTGTTGCTCGATGTTATTGATGGCAATAAACCCTTGTATGGCATGCCCATAAAGGCGTAAACGCCAGGGATCTATTCGTATCGCAGCTTTTGCATCCAGGGACGTTTGTGCATAATTAATGGTAGATAAAGCAATTTTATTGGCGGCAAGACCGTTAATAGTGATGTTATAACCCGAAGGAGAAAAGAGCAGATCTTTTGTTTTACTAAAAGTTAAAGTTGCTTTGGGATAAAGTAGAAATTGCTTTGTATCATGTTGTAATGCGTAATGAAAACCCTCGTATAAGCTGTTGAGCGATAAAGTGCGTTGATAATTTTTGACGCGATGTTGTTGCGCGAGCGATACAAGAAATGAATTACTATAGCCTGCGCTGTAGTTTAAATTTGAAAAATTGCCTGTAAGTGTGTATTGATCTGTTACAGGATTTTGGCCAGGAATAACATATTGAGCCTGTAATGCGTTTTGTACAAAAGATCCTTGGGCTAAAAGATTAAATTTATGTCCCTGACGATTTACTGGAATTACATGCAAAGCAGCTCGACCACGGACGCCAGTATCAGTTCCATAGCCTGCCCCTAAAGTATAGGAATATTTGGATACGGGCTCAGTATGGATTTGAATAGGAACAGATGAATTTTCTGAGATTTGTGGTTTTACGAGTACGGAGCTAAAATAGCCGCTATTTGATAATTCGTTATTTAATTGAAGTATTTTATCTGCTGAATACACTTGACCCGGATGGAAAGGTACAAAGCGATGTAATAGTTTAGGATTAATATAGGTAGGATCAAATTGAATTTGTCCAAAATAATAAAGCTGGCCCGTATCAAGAATAAGAGTAATTTCTGCTGTGTAATTTCCTTCATCAATTAAAATTTCATTTTTCTGAAAGCGAGCATGTAAGTAACCCTGATTTTCTGCTGTATCGATAAGTTTTAATTTAGTTTGTTCATATTGTTCTGTGAAGAGAGGGGTCCCGGGTATTAAAGGTACATTTTTTATCACTTCACGTAACGCTGGATTTTGTGTTCCTTCGCCTTTCAGCTCGAGCCTGACTTTTGAAATCATGATTTGGGGGCCAGGATGGATGGTGACCATCAAATTTTGCGTATTTGGTCTTTGAATAATAACATTTGCCTTAAAATAGCCGAAGGGTTGGATTGCTTGTAACACTTGCTCTCGTAAATCTTCTAAGCTGAATTGAGCAAGGGGTTTTAATTTTTGTAATTCCTGCAAACGTTTTTCAACATTAGCTTCTACTTTTCCAGAAACCCCATGAAGTGTAATAGATATTGGATCACTATTATCTTTGGCAAAGAGTGCAAAACAAGTCATGAGGAGTATCAGAGAGATGAGTTTTTTCACGATAGTCTCGGTACCTGTTTCACCAAAAATGTCTCCGAATTGCAGACAAGATCTAAGAATATACAGCTATATATCAATTGTTTCCATGTCTTTGAATCGATAAATTAAGTCAAGTGCTTCTCGAGCAGTTAGTCGATCAGGATCGAGTTGGGCTAGTTCTTGTAAAATAGGTGATGTGTGGTGCTCTTGGACTTTGGGTTGTGCTTGAGAGACGGGAAGGCCTGTTTGCATTTGTTTTAGATGCGTATGAGCAATTTTTAAAACTTCGGTGGGTATTCCTGCAAGCTCGGCGACTTCTAAACCATAACTTCGATTTGCATACCCAGGCTCCACTCGGTATAAAAAAACAATACGTCCAGTATCTAATGACGCCTGCAAGTGGACATTGCGGATACAAGGCCATTGTTGTGGGAGATGGGTTAACTCAAAGTAATGGGTCGAAAATAAAGTATATGCTTTGATGGTTGTGGCCAGATAAGTACAACTGGCATAGGCTAAAGCCATACCATCATAAGTACTTGTGCCGCGGCCAATTTCATCAATTAAGACTAAACTTTGATGTGTAGCTTGTCTCAAAATTTGTGCTGTTTCTGTCATTTCTACCATAAATGTAGAGCGTCCCGATGCTAAATCATCACTTGCACCTATACGTGTAAAAATTCTGTCTATTGGGCCTAAAGTTGCAGCTGTAGCAGGGACGAAGCTACCTAAATGCGCTAAAAGAACAATGAGGGCGGTTTGGCGCATATAAGTCGATTTACCACCCATATTAGGCCCTGTAATCAATAAGATGTTTTGTGATGGATCAAGATATAAATCATTTGCAATAAAACGTTCTTGTAGCAAATGTTCGATCACAGGATGGCGACCTGCCTTAATGGAAAGTTGAGATTCAGGTACAAGTTTCGGGCAGGACCAATTGAAGCTTTGTGCTCGTTCGGCAAGTGTTGTAAGAACATCCAGTTGCGCCAAACCTTGTGCTAGAGAGCATAGTTCATTGATATTTTTTTGAATTTCTAAAAGTAAATGCTCATAGAGCCATTTTTCGCGTGCCAATGCTTTAACTTGTGCAGATAATACTTTTTCTTCAAATTGTTTTAATTCTGGGGTGATATATCGTTCTACATTCTTTAAAGTTTGTTTTCTGTGATAATGTGGGGGTGCTTTCTCTGCTTGAGTTTTAGAAAGCTCAATGTAATAACCCTGTACGTTATTAAAACCAAATTTCAAAGTAGACAAACCAGTATGCTGTTTTTCTTGTTGCTCTAAATGGATTAATTTTTCATTAGCACGTGTGCTTAACATTCTTAATTCATCGAGCTCTTCATCAAAACCTGAGGCAATGACTCCACCATCACGAATTAACATAGGAGGATTTTCGATGATTGCTGCTGAGAGTAATTCTTGTAATTCTGGTAATGGACTTAAATATTTTTTTAATTGTGTTATCAGTGTGCTCTGATTGTTTCCAAGTGCAATGCTAAGCTCTGGAAGTAACTCTAACGTGTTGTTTAAAAAAAACAAATCACGAGGACGAGCTGATTTTAAAGCGATACGGGAGACAATTCGCTCTACATCACAAATTTGTTTGAGTAAATGATTGAGTATAGGGGCTTGTTGCAACTTAATAATTTCTTCAATAGCCTGTTGGCGCTCTTGGATGGGCTTATGTTGTTTTAACGGTCTTCCAAGCCAGCGCTTCAGTAAGCGACTGCCCATCGAGCAGGCTGTTTTATCTATAATAGAAATTAAACTGTTTTCCTGGCTGCCGCTTATATTTTCAAATAACTCTAAATGTTTTTGTGTTGCGGCATCGAGCTGTAAATAATCATGAGAATTTTCAAGAGTGATCGTTGTTAGGTGAGGCAGTGCTTGTTTTTGTGTGGTATGTAAATAAGAGAGTAAAGTTCCAGCCGCCACTAAAGCAGTAGGGTAATCATGTTCACCAAAAGCAGAAAGATCATTTACTGAAAATTGCTCGCATAAGAGTTTTTTGGCATTATCAAATTGAAACTCCCAACCAGGTCTTATTTTAACCGGAAAAGAAGAGCAATATTCTTCTAAGGGAGAATTCTCTTGTAAAAGCAATTCTGCAGGCTGTAGTCTTGTCAATTCCGCACAAAGCTGATTACTTTGAGTGAGTTCCAACAAATGAAAACGACCACCACTTAGATCTACCCAGGCTAAACCAATTTTTTGTTTGTTCTGATGCACCGCTAAAAGTAAGTTATCTTTCTTTGCATCCAGAAGGGCTTCATCAACGACTGTGCCTGGAGTAATAATGCGAGTAACTTGTCGCTCAACAGGTCCTTTACTTGTTGCTGGGTCGCCTATTTGTTCGCAAATGGCAACTGATTCACCCTTTTTGATAAGTCTGGCCAGATAATTTTCTACTGCATGATAGGGAACACCTGCCATGGGAATAGGTTTATCCGCGGATTGACCACGATGAGTCAAAGTAAGATCTAATAACTGAGAGGCGCGTTTTGCATCATCAAAAAAAAGTTCATAAAAATCCCCCATACGATAAAGTAAAAGCATATCAGGATATTCTGATTTAATGCGTAAATATTGCTGCATCATGGGGGTGTGAGGAGTTGCCATAAACACTTTGATTGAATTAAAGAGCGGTGATTTTAACAAAATCATGCGAGATAGAGTAGGGGTGTTTTTATTTTGAATAAATGAATTACATTTATAAAAAGCGAATAGAAAAGGAACTGAAGTATGCTATTCTTAAGCCGTTAAAAAGATGAGTCTAATGGATAATGAAGCGGTTAAAAGAGAGTTTACTTATTATTTATCAATATCTATCGAAGCAGACAGAAGATGCAAGTCACCAAATTACATTATTTGGCATTGTGATGATGATCAACTATCCGCTATTTGGTGTTTTTTGGAAATTCGAAAGTTTTCAACTGAGTGAAGAATTCTGTTTACGGCTTATCGCTACTTTTCTTTGTGCTTGTTTGGCTTTAAATCGATTTTGGCCACGTTTCTTATTGAGGTGGCTACCTGTTTTTTGGTATCTCGTTTTATTATTTTGTTTGCCCTACTTCTTTTGCTATTTAACACTTATCAATCATTGCTCTACGTTGTGGTTAATGAATTGTGTTTCTGCTATTTTTTTCTTTTATTGGTAACGAGTGCTTTAGGATCGCTTATTCTCATTTTTGGAGGATGTGGGCTTGCTTTTTTCTCTTATTTTCTAACGCACCGGGTTATGGAATATATACCAGGCACCATTTCATTATTTAGCCTATCGATGACGTGCGTTGCAGCAGCTGTGATTGGTGTTTTGTTCGCTCGGGATAGAGAAATAATTATTGCAGGTCGTCTCTCGGGAATGCGTATGTTTGCGAGCAGTATTGCACATGATCTGCGTACACCACTAGCGAGTATTTATTTGCAAGCTGAGTTACAGGGAATTATTTTGAATAAAATCAAAAACTCCGAGATACGAAACGATTTGCAGGAAAGTTTGAATAAGATTACTCGGGGGATAGAAACGAGTAATCGCATCATCAGCATGCAGTTAAGTAATATACGCCATAATAAGTTCAACACAAGTAATTTTAGTATTTACCCAATCCATAATTTAATTGAAAGGGCTGTCGATGATTATCCATTAAAAGAAACACAAAAGTCGCTTATTCATGTTAATTATGAAAATAATTTCTCCATTTGGTTAGAAGAGTTAGCGTTTAAAAATCTACTATGGAATTTATTAAAAAATAGTCTTGAATACATTGAAGAAACAGGTAAGGGGATTATCTCGATTTGGTTGGAAGTTGGTGTTGGAAAAGATAATTTCAATTACCTTCACGTTAAGGATACAGCTCGAGGAATCTACTCTAAAAATTTCGGAAAAATATTTGAACGCTTCTACTCTGAACGTCAAAATGGTACGGGTTTAGGGCTGGCTTATTGCAAATTGCTGATGCAAGAGGCAGGCGGCGATATTTTTTGTAAGGGGAAATTAAATGAATTTGCTCATTTTACGGTAAAATTTCCTAAAATTGATTAAGGCCTGTTGACATTTGCTCCCTCGACGCTGTGCTGCCATTAAGTTAAGGAAAAAAGTTTGTTGGGCCTTGGCCCAACAAAGACGGTTAAGCCGCACCAGAACTTGGGGGATCAAATGTTAACAGACTCTAGATTCTTTGCTTGATTATCAACTTCATTGGTGCCTGCATCAAAAGGCACCCCCGCTTGCGCGAGGACGGCACACGTTTCTTGAATCCGAGCTATTATGAGCCCCGCATATTTGTTAAATGGACTCTAATGCTGCTAAAGAGAACATATAATTGGATAGGTTATTCCACATCTGTTGCTGGTGGGTGTAGATGAAGTCAAATGCTTTGACTATTTTATCGGGTGTTTTTTCCCAGATAGGTAAAATTAAGCTAAGTGTCGAATCAAAGTGCGTTACATGAGTATGTATTCTAAAAAATGTTTTTGCATGCTGGCTTAATTGAATTGAATCAGCCATTTCCGTTAAATGCGGATAATCTAAATTATCAAGACGCTCATAGGCTGCAAAAGCGGAGATTCTTTCGTCTTCATCATGCGCTGATAGCCATTGCAAATGAGATTTATTAAAATTTCTCGCAAAAGTAAGATAGTGAGTTTCATTAACAATTTCATCATGAATGTCTACGTCACATTCTTTAGCAAAACGTTCGTAAAGCATCTCATGTGAAAAACAACTCCCCATTCCTAATTCTTCGTGAATGTTTTCAAGAATAATTTTTTTAGTCAACTCGTTATGAGAAAAATTAGCAATATACCAAAGAAAATTGATGAAGTGGCCTCTTAAATGATAAAAAACCGAAGCAAAAATTTTCTTTTGTTCTTTATCCCATGTACCTGTTTTTTGTGGGTTGAATAAAGGAATTGAAGTAAGAGATTGTCGATACTCCAAGTCTACTTGATAAAGAAATTGGTTCAGGGATTTGGGTACATCAGCAATTATATGATTTGGCATAATTTTATTTTTCGTTAGCGATTGCGTTATGAGTAGGTAGAATGAGGAGATCATACCGTATGCGCAATAGTTACGCAATTATTGACTGCTTTAAAATTCTTAAAAACTTGAAAAAATATCTCTGGATTCAATAACATAATCTGGGCTATTATCAATAAATCATAGCTTACAGACAAAGGATATGTCATGTTAACTCCAAAGGATATTAAAACTGTTGAAGCAGCAAAGCAAATAGTTAGAGAACGTGAACTTTCTCATGTCAAAGTTGGCTTATTTGATGTGGACGGCGTAATGCTTGGTAAGTACATGAGCCAAGATAAATTCTTTTCCGCGCTTGATAATGGTTTTTCTTTTTGTAATGTAATTTTAGGCTGGGACTCCAAGGATAAACTCTATGATAATGGGAAATACACAGGGTGGCATACAGGTTATCCAGATACTTTAGTGCGTATTTTGCCCGAAACATGTCGCGATCTTATTTTTGAAGAGAATCAACTTTTATTCATGGCGGAATTTGCGGGTGATGCGGAAGTCATATGCCCACGAGCTTTACTTCGACGAGTGATTCAGAAGGCTGCTGCTATGGGCTTTGATGCTTATGCAGCATTAGAGTATGAATTTTTTATGTTCGATGAGACACCTGACAGTATTCGTGCTAAAGGCTTTCGTAATTTAAAACCTATGACCCCTGATTATTTCGGCTATTCTATGATTCGTAATAGTGTGCATGCTGATTTATATCACCAAATCCTACAAATGGGCGAAGTGATGAATTTCCCCATTGAAAGCCTACACGCAGAATCAGGTCCAGGAGTAATAGAGGCTGCTATTGCGGTAGATAAGATTGATATTGCTGGAGATAAGGCAGCATTATTTAAAACTTTTATGAAGGTTTTGGCACAGCATAACAATAAAATGGCGACTTTTATGGCCAAATGGTCTCCCCATTATCCCGGACAAAGTGGGCACATACATCTTTCTTTACGACATAAAGAGGGGGAGAGTGCTTTTTATGATCCATCCATGCAAAATAATATGAGTAAACTGCAGCGGCATTTTATCGCCGGACAGCAAAAACTGATACCAGAGTTACTGGCAATGGTTTCTCCTACAGTGAATAGTTTTACGCGCCTGATTCCTGGTTTTTGGGCGCCAACAAATGCTACTTGGGGTGTAGAAAATAGAACTGCGGCATTAAGAGTTATCCCAGGAAATGATAAATCACAACGCATTGAATATCGATTGGGTTCTGCAGACGCAAATCCTTATTTGGCCCTGGCGGTAGCCTTAGGTTCTGGCTTATATGGTATTGAACAGGAGTTAGAGCTGAGTTCGGAAATTAAAGGCAATTCGTATGTACAAAATTATCAAGAAGAACAGATTTTGCCGCGAACACTTTGGGAAGCTTCTACCCGTCTTAAAGAATCAACAGTTGCTCGTTCCTTATTTGGGGATCCATTTGTGGAGCATTTTGCGGCTACTCGAGAATGGGAAGAGCGAGAATTTCGTCGGCATGTTACTGACTGGGAATTAGATCGTTATTTTGAAATTATTTAAATGTGAATGTCAATATAAAAAATGAACGTGACTTTTATATCGAACTGATTTTATTTAGAACTGGATTCCATATAAATGCTACGCATTTTATGGGGTGCGTTTGTTTCACGATCTCAAAGCATGGAAATGCTTTGACGTACAACCCACGTTATTTAAGGGATCGATTAGCATGGATACACTGAAAACCTTTTCTCCCATAGATGATTCTTTATATGTGGAACGAACCTTTGCAAGAGATAATGAAATTCAATATGCACTTGATAAGGCATTAAATGTAAAAACACGGTGGGCTAGCACGCTAGTGGCTGAGCGTGAAAGGTATTGTAGTGCTGCTGTTGATTTTTTAGTTGCAAATAAGGACGAGATTGCTCACGAAATTTGTTGGCAAATGGGCAGACCAATCCGCTATGCTGCAGGAGAAATTAATGGCCTGGAGGAACGTGCACGCTATATGATTACAGCGGCAAGTACTGCACTTGCTCCAATTATACTGCCTGAAAAATCAGGATTTGTTCGTTACATTAAGCGCGAACCTCTGGGAGTTTCTTTGGTTATTGCTCCCTGGAATTATCCTTACCTTACTGCTGTGAATGCAATTATCCCCGCTCTCATGGCGGGTAATGTAGTAATACTCAAACATTCAGCACAAACACCACTTGTGGCCGAACGATTTGCCCAGGCTTTTGAAGCCGCAGCTCTTCCTGCAGGGGTTTTTCAATATTTACATTTGACGCATGCAGATACTGAAAAGATATTGCATCATCCTATTATCAATCATGTTGCTTTCACAGGTTCTGTTGCTGGAGGCGATATGGTAGAACGTCTAACTGCGGGACGCTTTATTCAAGTAGGTTTGGAATTAGGGGGAAAAGATCCTGCTTATGTGCGTTTTGATGCAGACATTGATAATGCGGTAGAAATACTCATGGATGGGGCATTTTTTAATTCTGGTCAATCGTGTTGCGGTATAGAACGTATTTATGTCCATAAAGATGTTTATCATCATTTTGTTAATAAAGCGGTAGCATTTGTTAATCAATATAAGCTTGGACGCCCTGATGATCCGGATACAACCTTGGGACCGCTCGTGCGCTCTTCTGCGGCAGAATTTGTTCGCACACAAGTTAAAGAGGCGCTTGCACAAGGAGCAGTAGCACATATTGATAGTCGAAGTTTTTCTATGGATAAACCAGGTTCTGCCTATATGGCTCCTCAAATTTTAACTGAAGTAAATCATCAAATGCGCGTCATGACTGAAGAGACATTTGGACCTGTTGTTGGAATTATGTCTGTTGATAGTGACGAGGAAGCGATTGCCTTAATGAATGATAGTATTTATGGACTAACGGCAACAGTGTTTACTAGCGATATTGAACAAGGAATGGTTCTTGGTGAACAACTGCAAACAGGAACATTTTTTATCAATCGTTGCGATTATTTAGATCCGGCTTTAGCTTGGACTGGAGTCAAAAACTCTGGGCGTGGATGTACGTTATCTACAATTGGCTATGATTTACTTACCAGACCCAAATCATTCCATATAAAGACAATTTCTTAGAAAGGAATCAGCAAATGAGTTCATTATCATTGACAGCTAACTGGAATTATCCTACTTCAATTCGTGTAGGGGCAGGGCGTATACGTGAACTTGCAGAAACTTGTCATTTATTAGGTATTACTTCTCCGTTGTTCGTTACAGACAGTTATCTTGCGCGATTGCCTATAGTAGAAACAGCGCTAGTGCATTGTAGAGAAGCTGGCCTTCATGTTGCCCTGTTTTCAGATATAAAAGCCAACCCTACAGGTGACAATGTGATGGCCGGTGTTTCAGTTTACATGAAGGGGCAGCATAATGGGGTGATCGCTTTGGGTGGCGGTTCCGCTTTAGATACAGGTAAAGCGATTGCCTTAATGGTAGGACAAAATCGCCCTATATGGGATTTTGAAGATATAGGGGATAATTGGAAACGAGTAAATAGTGGAAAAATAGCACCTATTATTGCCGTGCCGAGCACAGCAGGAACAGGATCGGAAGTTGGACGGGCTTCTGTGATTGTCGATACTCAGCAACAACAAAAAAAGATAATTTTTCATCCTAAGATGTTGCCCAGTATAGTCATTATTGATCCTGAACTTACGCTCACTTTACCCCCTCATATTAGTGCAGCAACAGGGATGGATGCATTATCACATTGTTTAGAGGCTTATTCTGCCCCAGCTTACCATCCAATGGCAGAAGGAATAGCACTAGAAGGTATACGATTAATAAAGGAGCATTTGCCGCGAGTGATGCAAGATGGTGATGATATACACTCGAGAACCCAAATGCTCGTAGCTTCTTTGATGGGAGCTACTGCTTTTCAGCGCGGATTAGGAGCAATGCATGCGCTTGCTCATCCATTAGGTGCAATTTACGATGCCCATCATGGGCGGCTGAATGCTATCTTGATGCCTTATGTATTACGTGCTAATCGGTCTCAAATTGAACATAAAATTGCACGTTTGGCTACCTATTTGCACCTGGACGGTGGGTTTAATGGATTTATCGATTGGATAATCCAATTACGTAGAAAGCTAGGTATAGAGCATAGTCTAGCGGAAATAGGAATTGACTCACAACATGTAACGCGTATAGCTGTAATGGCAACAGAAGATCCTTCGGCCCAAAGTAATCCTATTATGTTTAGTGAATCACAGTATAGAACGATCCTTCTGGCCGCAATCAATGGAGATGAACGCTATTTGGAGACTACAATTATTGGATTGGCAGCAGCACCTTAAGCTGTTTTTAGTTATAAATTAAAATTGTGGGGAAAAGTCAGATTTGAGTTTAGGTTGGATAAATGGTTTTCAATAAATGGAGACTAGATGGCTATGTGAACATTTTTGAGAACCATTTTCATTCAAAATGTATCAAATATGCCTTTTCGGTAGTTATGTAGAAGATTCAGCTCCTTAAGGAATCATCATGAATATTGGCATACTACAATGTGATCAAGTAGATCCAGACTTACTTGCTGTACATGGCACTTACCCTGACATGTATAAGAAACTGCTGCATCAAGTTGCTCCTGAGTGGCATTTTGCAGTCTATGATGTGCGTAATAATGAGTTTCCAAAAAGTATTGATGCAGCAGATGCATATTTCATTACGGGTAGTCGTCATGGTGTTAACGATGATTTGCCCTGGATTTGCTCACTTGAAGAATTTACTCGCAGTCTTCATGCCGCACGAAAAAAAGTAATAGGAATTTGTTTCGGTCATCAGCTAATTGTTAAAGCGTTAGGAGGAAAAGTTATAAAATCCCCTAGGGGGTGGGGCATAGGAATGTCTGTCAATCAAATAATCCAACATAAGTCTTGGATGCTTCCAACTCAAGAAAGGCTTAATCTAATTATGAGCCATCAAGATCAGGTTGTAGCGATTCCTTCAGAGACAGAGGTACTGGCTTCTAGTGATTTTTGTCCCTTTTATATGCTACAGATCAATGATAATTTTGTTACAGTGCAGGGGCACCCTGAATTTAGTAAAAATTATTTTCAATCATTAATTGAACTTCGAAAACAAAAATTTGATAAGAATTTATACGAGCAGGGAGTAAAGTCACTCCAGTTAAAATGTGATGATAGGGTGTTTGCTGGTTGGATTGTTAATTTTTTGAGCGGAACACACAAGGGCGCATCATAGTTTTTTTACTATTTTTGTTTAAATATCAACAGGTCATGGTTGAATGTAAATTTATTTGCTAAAATCAAAAGGGATTCAAAAAAATATTAAACTTATAGGGAGAAAGATATGAACCGTTTCGCTTTAATTGCTGCAACTGGTTTTTTGGCATTAGCATTAACTGCATGTGGTGGCCACGACAATAAGCAGCCAACAGCAGGAGCAAATAATGCCACTACAACAACACAACCAGCACAAAATCAACCCGCTGGTGATCAAAATCACTAAATTCTTTGACCTGGGTGAAGGCTTTAAGCCATAACCCAGGGTAATTTAGGTAAATCTATGAGCTCTTTTGATAAGTTAATCAAAGAGGTAGCCACAATTTTAAAAAAAAATAATTGGCAATTGGTCACAGCAGAATCATGTACCGGTGGACTTATTGCAGGTTATCTTACTGAAATTCCTGGAAGCTCAGATTGGTTTGAGCGAGGGTTTGTGACGTACAGTAATTTAGCGAAGGAAGAGCAGCTTTCTGTCCCCAAATGGCTGATTGAAAAATATGGTGCAGTAAGCGAGCCTGTTGCTCAAGCTATGGCAAGTGGTGCACTACAGCATAGTGTGGGTCATGTTGCGGTGGCGGTTACAGGTATTGCTGGCCCTGATGGAGGTAGTCCTGAGAAGCCGGTAGGAACAGTATGTTTTGGTTGGGTGGCTTGGGGCGTGCCCTCTAAGACATTAATAAAACAGTATATTGGTAATAGACAAGAGGTGCGTTTGGCTGCGTGCGAGGAGGCTTTATCAGGCATTCTTTCCTATTTGAATAGTGGCTATGTCCCCTGAGTTTTTTTAGGGTAAATTTCTTTTCATGAATATTTGTCCATAATTCGTTTGATATGAACCCCCGAAATATGTATTGTTTTTTTATGAAAAAAAAGTGTGTATCGTTCCAAAAAATCTCATGATGCTCACGCCCTTTATTCGTTTTATTCTTTCTACTCCGAAAAACCATGGCTAACTTCATGAATCAATTTGCTGCTGATTCTTATCTGTGTGATAATTTTAATCTTGCGTAACTACCTGGATGACATGATGGAAGAAAATAAACAAAAAGCATTATCAGCTGCCCTCTCGCAAATTGAACGTCAATTTGGAAAGGGATCTGTGATGCGTATGGGTGACAGCACTGTGGCCCGTGATATAGAAGCTATTTCAACAGGCTCTTTAGGATTAGATATAGCATTAGGAATTGGCGGTTTACCTAAAGGTCGTATTGTTGAAATTTATGGTCCTGAATCTTCTGGTAAAACTACTTTAACATTACAGGTTATTGCTGAGTGTCAAAAACTTGGTGGTACCGCTGCATTTATTGATGCGGAACATGCATTAGATCCAAGCTATGCTCAAAAATTAGGGGTAAATGTTGATGAGTTGCTGGTTTCGCAACCTGACACAGGAGAGCAAGCCCTAGAGATCACCGATATGTTGGTACGCTCTGGAGCTGTAGATGTAATTATTGTTGACTCTGTTGCAGCACTTACTCCAAAAGCAGAGATTGAAGGGGAAATGGGTGATTCACATGTTGGCCTACAAGCGCGCTTAATGTCACAAGCGTTACGTAAGCTAACCGCTAACATTAAACGCTCCAATACCTTGGTGATTTTTATTAACCAAATTCGTATGAAAATTGGTGTTATGTTTGGCAGTCCCGAAACAACTACTGGTGGTAATGCATTAAAATTCTACGCTTCTGTTCGTTTGGATATTCGACGTATTGGTTCAATAAAGAAGGGTGAAGAGATTTTAGGAAGTGAAACCCGCGTTAAAGTAGTTAAGAATAAAGTGGCTCCGCCATTTAAAGTGACCGAATTTGATATTTTATATAATGAAGGTATTTCTCGTGAGAGTGAAATTATCAATCTGGCTGTTCAACTTAATCTTATTGAAAAGTCAGGTGCTTGGTACAGTTTCAAAGGAGAAAAAATTGGCCAAGGTAAAGATAACGTGCGTTTGTATTTGAAGGAGCACTCCCAAATTGCTGCGTCTCTTGAACAGCAAATTCGTACTGAACTCCTAGAGAAAAAGCTACCTATGCCTGCAGCGACCGAAGACGCATTTGAGGCTATTGATGACTAAAGCATTTGACAGTGCTGTGCGCTTGTTAGCCAGGCGCGAGCACAGTGCATTAGAGCTTTATGATAAGTTAAAGCAAAAAGGATATAGCTCGATTGAGATCAAAGAAGCTTTAGATACATGTGAACGTATGAATTTGCAAAATGATGGTCGTTTTGTGGAGGCATACAGTCGCTTGCGCATTCGTCAGGGATATGGGCCTTTAAAAATCAGTCAAGAACTAAGCAATAAAGGAATTGATAAGGAATTAATTCATCAGTTTTTGCAGCAGGAGCAGGATAATTGGTTGCAATACGCCTTAAACGTTTGGCAGAAAAAAAGTAAAGGACAACGTAATTTGTCTTTTGACGAAGTGCAAAAACAGCAGCGCTTTTTGCTTTATCGAGGATTTAGTATGGATGTGATTGCTCAGGTAAAAAAAGAATTAAAGGGTACATCTCTTCTCCATGTTGGAGAGGAATCATAATCTGGGTACAGCGCGAAAATGCACTGTTATTAAATTTTGGAATATATACTTTTTACCGAGGCTAAATTCCTTAACTTAACGTGAGTTTCGTATAAGAGAATGTGGTTTCTATGAACTGTTCGGCTGAGAAACATTGCCATTTAACGTAAGGGCTCCATCAATCGATGTCTTGCAGCTTGTTCGCGGGACGTAGAAATAAAGACGGACTAATGGTTGTGGTTTGAGACAGTGCGTAGTGCTGTCTCTAAGAAGCCTTCTAAAGCTTAGAGTCTGCAAATACCTCTCAATACGAACGGTTTGAGATGGGGTCGGATCTAAATAGACTCTTTATCCCAAACTCAGTGAAATTAACGGCAGTGCGTTGTGTTGTATCTAGGTTATGGTTGAAGATTAAAATTAACTCAAATTGGTATTGGTTCGCAAATGAAAAGTTCTGAAATTAGACAAGCATTTTTTGATTATTTCACAAAACATGGTCATCAATTAGTAGAATCCAGCTCTTTAATTCCAGCTAATGATCCTACTTTATTGTTCACCAATGCAGGTATGGTGCAATTTAAAGATGTATTTTTAGGAGTTGAAGCTCGATCTTATCAACGTGCAGTCACGGCACAGAGATGTGTACGTGCTGGTGGGAAACATAATGATTTAGAAAATGTGGGATATACCGCTCGACATCATACTTTTTTTGAGATGTTGGGTAATTTTAGTTTTGGCGATTATTTCAAGCGCGAGGCAATAAAATTTGCTTGGGAGTTTTTAACTCAAGTGATGCGTCTACCCGAGGAGCGTTTGTGGGTTACTGTTTATAAAGAAGATCAGGAAGCAGAGGATATTTGGTTAAAAGAAATGAACGTTTCAGCAGCGCGCTTTTCGCGATGTGGTGAAAAAGATAATTTTTGGTCCATGGGAGACACTGGGCCTTGTGGACCTTGCACCGAAATTTTTTATGATCATGGTCCTGAAATTCCTGGCGGGCCTCCAGGAAGCCCTGAGGAGGATGGTGATCGCTATATCGAGATTTGGAATTTGGTATTTATGCAATTTAATCGAGATAAAGAAGGTCATCTACATCCTTTGCCTAAACCTTCTGTTGATACAGGCATGGGACTTGAGCGCTTGGCTGCAGTAGTCCAAGGAGTTCATAGCAATTACGAAATTGATACATTCCAATACTTAATTCAAGCGATTGCAAAACTTGGAAATTTGACTGATTTAAATCTGACTTCTTTAAAAGTAATTGCAGATCATATTCGTTCCAGCGCTTTTTTAATTGCCGATGGGGTACTGCCGGGGAATGAAGGACGAGGCTACGTATTAAGAAGAATTATTAGACGAGCAATAAGACATGGTAATAAGTTAGGATTACCAACCCCATTTTTCTCCCATTTAGTCGAATCCTTAATTACAGTGATGGGGGGTGCTTATCCTGAATTAATTCACTCCAAAGCTCATATTGAACGAGTGCTCAATCAGGAAGAAAATCAGTTTGCTCGTACTTTAGAGCAAGGTTTACGTCTATTACAAGAACAAATGCATTCACTAGGTGGACATGAAATTTCTGGGCAAATAGCATTTAAATTATACGATACTTATGGTTTTCCCATCGATTTGACTGCCGATATTGCTCGAGAGCAGGGCTTATATGTGGATATGAACGGTTTTAATCAATTGATGCAACAGCAAAGAGAGCAATCCCAAGCAGCCAGCCAATTTAGTGTGGATTATAATGCTAACACCCAATTAGATTACCAATCTGATTTTCATGGTTATGAAAAGAAAGAAGTAGAGGCAAAAATTATTGCATTGCTGCAAGAAGGAATTGAAGTCCAGGCTTTAAATCAAGGGATGAAAGGAGCTGTGGTGCTTGACCATACACCTTTCTATGCAGAAAGCGGAGGTCAGGTTGGTGATAAAGGAATGCTGACAAGCACCGATTTTCGATTTCGAGTCGATGACACGCAAAAAAAAGGTCAAGCAATAGTGCATTATGGAGAAATACTGGATGGTACAGCAGTATTGAATCAATTTGTTCATGCGCAAATTGATAATGAAAGGCGCGAAGCAATTCGCTTAAATCATACAGCAACCCATTTATTACATGCTGCTTTAAAAACTGTAGTTGGTCCGCAAGTTCAGCAAAAGGGATCTTTAGTCGATGCAGAACGTGCACGTTTTGATTTTTCTCATTTTGAATCATTGACTGCGGAACAAATTCAGGAAATTGAATGCCTAGTTAATGAGCAAATTCGTGCCAATAGTGAGGTAGTAACTCGAGTAATGGATATTGAATCAGCCAAAAAAGTGGTGCCGTTGCCCTTTTTGGGGAAAAGTATGCTGATGAAGTACGTGTATTATCTATGGGTGAGTTTTCTAAAGAACTGTGTGGTGGAACTCATGCGCGACGAACAGGTGATATAGGATTGTTTAAAATTATTTCAGAATATGGAATTGCTAGTGGTGTACGACGCATCGAGATGGTAACGGGGCGTTATGCTTTAGAATGGGTTAATGAGCAACAAACTCTTTTGAATGATTTAGCTTCTTCACTAAAAACAACAACAAGTAATCTACCTGATAAGGTAGGTCAGCTTCTTGCCGAAAATAAAAGCTTGGAAAAAGAGATTGCGAAGTTACAAAGTGAGAAAGTGCAAAAATCAGGTGCCGATCTGGCAAATGAAGTAGAAAAAGTTAATGGAATCAGTTTGCTTATTAAGCAATTAGAAGGCGTAGATAATCAAACTCTTAGAACTACTTTAGATCAGTTGAAATCGAGACTTGAATCTGCGGTAATTGTTTTATTTACCCTGGATCAAAATAAAATGAATGTGATTGCAGGAGTAAGCAAAAATATCTTAGGCACAGTGCCAAGCGCTGCTGCATTGGTCAGACACTTATGTGGGAAAGGTGGAGGACGTGATGATATGGCTCAAGGTGGAGGAGAAGTGCCTGCTGACTTCGAGAGCAGACTTAAAGAAATCAAGGAAATGATAGGGCATTCATAATTCAGATTTTGCCTGGATAAAACATGTGGAGCATCCTTTCGGATGTTCCTTATTTCTGGGTTTCAAAGCGTTCACTTTGTAAAATAGCCATAGATAAGGAGATAATATGAGTTTTTTACAAGAATTTAAAGAATTTGCAATCAGAGGAAACGTTATTGACTTGGCGGTTGCAGTGGTTATTGGAGGTGCTTTCGGTAAAATAATCAGTGCTTTAGTGAGTGGCATTATTATGCCACTTATTGGTTTATTATTAGGTGGAATTAATATTACCAATAAAGCATTTACCGTGGGAGATGCAGTAGTTAAGTGGGGAGAGTTTCTGCAAACGATTATCGACTTTACTATTATTTCTTTTTCAATTTTTTTAGTCATAAAGATTTTCTCATTCTTGAAAAAGAAAGAAGAACAAAAGGAAAAACCTTTATCAAGAGAAGAAATCTTATTAGCTGAAATTCGTGATTTATTGAAAGACAAAGCAGAAATGGAAAATCACTAAGATTCTTCGCAGATGAATAAGTTTTTATTTAAATGCAAAAAGCAATGATTAATTCCTTAAGTACATGGTAAATAGACTATAATTTAATCCAGAAGAAGACATTAATAGGGATTATTATGACTGGGTTATTCAATTTAATTGCCGTGATTGTTGTCTTTGGGGTAGTTTTATGGTTGATAGATACATTTATCCCTATGCCACCCTCCATTAAAAGTTTGTTAAATGTGCTGGTGCTAATTATTTTAGTTATTTACATTTTACAGTTTTTTGGTCTGATCAAAACAATATTACCCATGATTAGAATTTTAAAATAGATAGGCTAGTTTTTTGGTAGGCGCAACTACTCATGAACAATTCCAGAATAGAAATCATCTATTTTGGATGAGTACTGTTTGTCCTGCATTTCTGAATTTTACTATTTATTCGATTTTTTCTTTTGTTAATAAATCCATAAGGATTTCAATGCTAAAATCGTTTATTTTTTAAACAGAAGTTAATTAATGAAGGAAAAATTTAATTCCTGTGAACAAGTAAATGTGGGTATTAGTTACAATAAAATAAATGGGGGAGCTGCTGCAGATTCCATAAGACACATTATTTTGGAACAAAATTTAAACTTAATTGAAACGGATTATAGATCAATTATTCCTCCGCACATTAACTTAGACGGTATTTTTGAAAACCAAGATAAATTTCTGGAAATACTTAATCATGCCAAAACACAAGCAACGCTCTTACTGAAAGATTTAGACGGGCTAATTATTCCAGGAAGTGATGCTCGAATTGATCCAAGACTTTATCGTGAACCATTAACAGAGCATCCTGATCGAATTGACTTGGCGCGATCCATCGCAGAATTAGCTTTGGTTCATGTTGCAATGCAGCATGGAATCCCCATTCTGGGTATTTGTGGCGGCCATCAAATTATCAATGTTTATTTGGGAGGAACACTTAAAGCCCTCAGTGAGGAAGACATTGATGCTCAGGGATACATGTGTTACTCGCTGATTGGATTTAATCCAAAAACAGAGCTTGCAAAAATATTTTTTGAAATCCGAGAGAATAGAGATAATTTGCGGCAAACAGAGATTTATTCACATCAATTTTTTGGGGCGCATAAGCATGCAATTAAACAACTTGCTCATAAAGAATTGGCTAATAAAGATCAAATGATTTCTGTGGTTGCAATTGCTGATGATTCAAATTATACGATTGAAGGATTTGAATCAAAATATGGTTCTCCATTATACAGTATGCAATTTCACCCGGAAGTAGGAGCAAAAGGAATGTACTCGCAATTGTATAAAACAATCAGTTATCAAGCAGCAACATCTGAAGATATTATGACTAACTCAAAAATATTTATGGCATTTAAACAAGCGATGATAACTTTTCACCTGAAAAAATCTCTTTTTAAGAGTATTAGGAATAAAGAGGAAGTGTTGGAACTAAAAGGATATTCAGAAAGTGTGTCTCCAGAGAAAAAATAGAGAGTTCCAAAACAACTTCCGCCTTAGATTTATATACCCTGTTTAAAGATACACAATCACAAGTCGATAACCATCATACCAATGAACCAGAAAAATCGCTTATTAAAACAGGTTTCTAATCAATATGGCGCTCTTGCCGCTCCCTGGTTTTGGATAAGCGTTTTATTCATCTAATCCTAACTCAAATCGCTCCATTTTAACGCGAATATATTTCATGAATCATCAATAAAAATATCAGATAACTCATTGAAAAAAATAAATTATTTGTAAATTTTATATGATATATCAATATAATAAATTGGTTAAATATTGAGTAAAGTGGTTAAATAAAATTAACAAATAAATCCAATGGAGTAACGAGTCATGGTTGCGGTCTTTGGATTGATTAAATAAGTGTGAGGTGAATAAATGAACGAGAAATACAAAGATCAAAAAATACCAACAAGCGATTGGTAGATCCAGCCACAGCGAAACAGGATTTAGGGACATATAAATTTAAAATGGGTAAAGAAGAAGATTCTCCTTCTGTAGAATTAACAAATTATGTAGAGATTATCTTAACCGAAAAGCAAAAAAATCTTTTATATGAGGGCATTGAGGATTATGAAAAGATTCATGAACAAAAAGTAAAAGAATTTGCAAATAAAATGAATGGCTTCGGGGTCAATACTAATTTTTCTAGCCCTAAATATTTTAGAGAGCTCTATTGGGAACATATGAATGAAATTTTAAGGGCAAAAGATAATTATATTGATCCAAAAAAGAAAGAATATTTCGATAGTAATGAGCGCGAAAAAGCAGGAACAAAGCTACGAAATTTTCTGGGCGATAAACAATTAGAGGAATTATATAAGTTAGCATTGGAAGAGGAAATGAATTCTAAGGAATACCGAAATGCTTTATTTAATAGATCTATTAATGAAATTGATGGTCCTACTGGAGATAAAAAACTTCTAGTTCTTCTTGGAGGAGCCTCTGGGAGTGGAAAATCGTCAGCATTAAAAGTACTAGTCAATGAAGTATTGGAGAATCAGAACTTAAAAGGTCAAGAAACAAATTTTTGTACTTCCCTTGATGGGGCTTTAGCACGAGAAGTATCTCAAATGCGATCTATTACTGCGGCGTGTGTTGAAAAAAAGGGATACAGTGGCACTATAGACTTACAGAAGGCAAGCGACATATTGGATGGCGTAAAAAATACATTAGAAAAAGTAGCTTTCGCAGAAAACAACTTAAATATAGCTATTCCTGAAACGTTTTCCAAAATCTATAGTATTAAATTCATGATGAAATATTTAAACATGCTGCATACCCCTGATCGCATCATGGTATTTGGGCGCGTTGAAGCAAAAAAAGATGCAGTTGCCTTTATGGGGACTGATAGGGCTTATAAAGATAAGGCTGAAAAGGAAAAGGATTACAGCAATCAATGTATTGATCCTAATGCCAAGAGCGAAAAAGAGCATAAACGTTATAATTCGGCAGGTTTCATTTGGGGAGATTTAGGTTCAAAAATTGCTCAACACATATTTAACATGTATCAAATGAAGGTTCAAGAGGAAAATCCAGAGAAATCTCTTCTGAGCTTTGTATTAAACAATGATTTATCTCTTAAAACAGAGAAGGGAAAAAAGATCCTAGTTTCAGACCGAATCTATGATGAGTGGGTTGAAAAGCATCAAGAGAAATATAATAAATGGAAAGAATGTGCGCAATTTTATAAAGCAAGTACAGGGGAATCACTAGCGAAAGGGGATGATATTCGCTCATTAGAAGATTATAAAAAGGAGTGTGGATGGAAACCTCCCCTCATAGGCGCCTCAGAAAATAAATCTAATATCAAAGTAGTAACTGAATTTCTTTTAAATGTAACAAAACTCTATCTAAAAAAAGAAATAGCCAGTATGAATGCCCAGCTTGGAGCTCAACTCTTTAACCCATTTGCAGATAAAGAAAAAAGAAACGAATTAAGAGAAAAATTAGAGCATTATCAAAAGATACATGAATCCATAAAACCAGAATCAAAATCTTCTGTTTACAAAGTGATTAAAAACAGTTTAGAATTTTTAAACCCAAATACTGATTTGAGAGGGGTTATTTCGAAAATGTACGATCAAGCTTCTCAGACAGAAAACTTCTTAGATTTTAAAAATAACTATAAATCAGCTGTAAGACCAGATGCATGCGTTGAGCTCAGTGAAGAGCAAGACACACATCATTCTTTTAATATGAACTCATAAGATTCTAGTATATCCAATCCTATGCCCTGATACAGATTTCAGGGCAATTTAGTCTAATAATATTTTGTGGTTCCAACTTATTCACATGCTGCTCATTTTCTTATAGAGAAAAAAAGGTAAGCGATTAATGATTGCCATAATTATTCGCCAGAAGTAAGGATAATAGATCATTCTTTTTTTGTGATTTAGAGCTTTTAAACATGCCTTTGCACAATAATATGGAGGGGCAGCATAAAATACCCCAGGTACGCCATAGGTTTGTTTTGTATCAATAAAACCAAGGCGAGCTATAGTGATGTGCTGATTTTTTGAGGCAGATTGTTGTATCCCCTGTAGATAAATTTCAATACTTGCTTTACTCGCCCCATACAGGCTGTTTTTGGCACGACCCCGACATGCAGCCACAGAGCTTAAAAATAATAAATGATATTCTTTTTGTGAACGATTGAAGTACGAGTGGATAAGCAAAGTGGTGGTGAGAATATTGGTTTTTATAAGTTGTGTTATTGTTTCTGTATTTAAATGTAAGTTATCTGTGAAATCACTATGGGCAATAAATACATCGAGTTCACGCGCATCATGTTGCAGAACAGTAAGTAATTTCTCAGCTTGTGTTGCCAGATCGACAAGGAGTACCTCACAGCTCACTGGATATCGAAGTCTGATATCCTTTGCAATAATATCGAGTTGACTCGCTTGACGTCCAACAAGTACTAATTGATCCCCTGCTTGAGCCACAATATGAGCAAATTTTTCCGCAATAATGGAGGAGGCTCCTAGAATAAGCCAGGTTCGTTGTCTCATTTTGTTATCCCTAATCGTGTTGCAAGATCAGAACGCATGGTGCATGCGTGATGTTTTAATATTTCAGAAAACTGGGTATGGTTTTCATACATTTTTTTATATTGTTGTTCATTTAAAAGTGAGTCTTTGGCTAAATAAATTCGACCCTTTAGCTCAAGGATTAATTGATTCATAGACGTAATGGCCTGCTTGGCGGCTGTATTATGAATGAAATCTACTGCCAGGGTAAAACCTGGTTTACAAAAAGAGAGCAAACCATCCCCTGAACGATTAAACAGTTTGAGTACAGCAAGTGTAGGTGTTGCATTGGCTGTTCGTATTATTTGAGTTAAATGATCCAAAATTGTAATCACATGAGCTGTATCAAAAACTGCTTGAAATTGAATCAATCCCTGAGGGCCATAAAGCCGATTCCAGTGTTTTATCTTATCGAGCGGATTATTAAATTGTTCGAGGGTGAGTTTTTCTTCTTTCTTTTTGCTGTTAAAAAAATATCGATTAAATAATTTCATGTTCCAAGGTCTAATTAAAGAAAAAGGAATTTTGGGTATGCTATAAGGTTTATATTCTTTAATATTTAAAGGCTCACAATGATTCGCTATCGAAAGAATGGCGCATGGCTTTGAATTTAATAAGTCAAGCCAGGCGACTTGATAATCCTCATTGATTCCATGGGTTAACATCAATTCGGTGAGTGCATTTAACGATTGGAATTGTATGTGTTTCACTAAAATAAACCGGGAGGCTTTTTTGAGTCTCAAACGAGCACGAGTAATTACACCAGTAAGTCCTAACCCTGCGATTGTGGCATGAAATAAATCAGTATTTTCATTGCGATTGCAGTGGATTTTTTTATTGCCGATTAACAAATCAAAGCTGATAAGATGATGGCCAAAACTACCGGCTTTATGATTATTTTTACCATGAATATCATGAGCGATCCCTCCTGCAACAGTAGCGTGTACGGTCCCAGGAATAACTGGAGGAATAAAATCAGGATTTAATAAAAATAAATCTTTCAGTGGCACTCCGCCTTGACAGATGACAATACCCGTTTGAGGATCAAAATCAATCAAATGATTTAATCGCTCGCTGTCAATAACGTAACCATTAGTATTAAAGCAACTGTCATTATAGCTTAACCCTGAACCACGCATGAGCAGGTTCTGTTGCGGATTATGGGCAATATAATGAGCAAGGTCTTCTTCATTATCAGGCCGTAAGCAAAAGGATTGGCTTTTTGCACAGCTGAAATTAGAGAGAATTTGTTTTTTGCTGTTCATTTTTAATTTCCGCAAATTAATCTCAACATTTTAAGACTATAATTGATTTAGAAAACTATTTAAAAGAGAATTATTATGAAAATCTGATTGTCTTTTTGAGCCTCATTTTTTCTTGTTCTGTTTTTGCTGCAATTATTCCTCAAGATAGTATAGGTGCACAAAAATTTGATAAATTACAATGTATTAACAATACAGCTCAAGATTGTATTAATGCACAATGTATGACATCAGATCAGACTGACTGTCAGGATAATTGTCAAAAAATGGCACAAGAAAAATGCCAGCAACAAATAAACGAGTAATGATGCGCGTATAGGCTTTCACAAGAAGCATAGTCGAAAACTTGACGAGCTTACGTCAAAATCCAGGTCATTTTTAGTTATATAAACCAGGTTTAGAACTGCCTTAACTTGGTAAATAACTCAAAAAATAAATAATTATCATGAAAAATTACTGGCTACTGTGAAAAACTAGAGTTGGAACAATTATTGCAAGAAATGCTTTAGAGTGTAGTAAATTTGATCGGAAATAGCATGTGTCAAAAGTACGATAACGTACTAGGAGAGAATATCATGTCTAAAAAGAAGCAAAACATCAGTGATGAAGCTTCTGGCCTGAGAAATTTATCGCATACAAAACCTATTCAGGTCATAGCAGTCTCTGCCGGTAAGGGGGGAGTGGGCAAGAGTAATATTGCGGTTAACTTAGCTGTTGGGTTAGCACAACTGAAAAAAAAGGTGATGCTGCTTGATGCTGATCTAGGGTTAGCTAATATTGATATTATGCTGGGATTGCATGTTAAATACAATTTATCCCATGTGATTCAAGGAGCGTGTCATTTAAGTGATGTTATCTTACCTGGACCTTATGGTCTTAGTGTTATTCCTGCAGCTTCGGGTACGGAGTTTATGACTCAACTTTCTCCTCCGGAACTCGCGGGGATTATTGATGCATTTAATGAGCTGACTGATGACTTAGATTATATGATAATTGATACTGCTGCAGGAATTTCGGATACGGTATTAAGTTTTATTCGTTCTTCACAAGAATTAATTGTAATTGTTTGCGACGAGCCTACGTCTTTAACCGATGCATATGCTTTACTTAAGGTGATGAATAAACGTTATGAATGGACTCGCTTTCATATTCTGGCTAATATGGTAGAAAATGAGAAGGAAGGACAAGAATTATTTAATAAATTGTTTAAAGTCTCTGAGCAATTTCTGGAGGTTCAGCTAGACTATTTAGGGGGGGTCCAATTTGATGAGCATATACATAGGGCGATGAAACTACAAAAGCCTGTGATAATTGCTTATCCTGAATCTGCTTCTGCATTATCACTAAAAAGAATAGCAGAAGAGATATCTGAATGGTCACCGAGTTCTTTATTAGGTGGTAACACCAGTTTCTTTTTAGAGCGTTTAGTCGCGGGTGGACTTTAAGGAGATAAACGTGGATGCTTTGGCTGCTTGTAGCAAAGTCAACCAGCAGATTCAAGAAACGCTGGTAAAAAATCATGCCTTGTTGGTTAAGCGCATCGCTCACCATTTATTAGGGCGTTTGCCTCAGGGGATACAACTCGATGATTTAATCCAAGCTGGAATGCTCGGATTGTTGGAGGCGGCAAGGCATTATGATTCTTCAAAAGGTGCTTCATTTGAAACTTATGCAGGAATTCGCATAAGAGGCTATATGCTCGATGAGGTACGGCGTAATGATTGGGTTCCACGTTCAGTTCATCGAAATTCACGCTTGATTTCTGAAGCAGTTAAATATGTGGAGCATCGATTGGGTAGGGAGGCTAAGGATTCAGAGATTGCTGCTGAACTGGGTATATCGCTTACCGAATATCATGAAATGTTGCAAGATTCTGTCAGTAGCCATTTATATGGTTTTGACGATTTAGGTGTTACTGATGACGCGTTGCAAATGGATAATGAAAGTGCTTCTACGGAACCTCATGTCAATGTATTTCACAGTGATTTAATGAGGCGTTTATCTGATGTGATACGTGGATTACCTCATAAAGAGAAAATGGTTTTATCATTATATTATGAACATGATTTAAACTTAAAAGAAATTGGAGAGGTTATAGGGGTTAGTGAATCTCGTGTGTCACAAATTCTTAGTCAAGCAACACACCGTATTAAATCACGCTTACCTGAATAAATGAAAAAATAGATCTTTGTTGTGAAGTTTTAGTTTAATTAATACAAATAATTGGCACCTAACTTTTGTTCTGGATTCAATTTTTTTCAACAAGCCTATATAATAATCACATTGTAAATGGTTTTTGATTAAACCTGAGTTTGTAGAACAAGAAAAGGTGATGTAGATGCCTAAAAATTATAAAGAAATACATGCACAAATAACACAGCGATATCAGTTATATTACTTGAATGACCCTTCATCTCAGGCATTGGCCGAAGATATTAAAGACCTAACTATTGATGATGTTATCCATTTATTAGAAGAAATCAAAGAGAGCCCAGAATTAATCAAATTATCTATTTCTTTATCGAGAAGAAGTGATTTATTTGATAAGTTGATTCTTATGAAAGGAAGTGTACCTCATGAATGGGTTTTAAGATTACATATATACAATATGGTGGTTCAAAGTGATGAACCTGGCTATGTAATTAGTAATTTGAATCGAAAAATAAGAGATGATGAAAATCATATTCATGAACATAGTTGGCAACTTGCCTCTCGATTTTTGATGGGGGGATTTAGAAATCATCAGTATGTCAAAACCGAAGATGGCCTTTTATTTAATCGTTTTAATTTAGTCCCCACCAGCAAAGATGGTGTATCTAGAGGGAAGTTTTTTAGACAGGCTGTATTAGAAGGAAAAACACATATAAAAGAAATCAGCGATGAATTGTATCAACAAGGTGATTTAGTCCATTATCCAATTGAAATTCCGCATAAAGTCGATACTAATCTTTCTCCTTATACAGGTATAACAATGACACTGGCTCATACTTCGGAGCGTCATCATGAGAATTCGATTTTTTATGAGAAACCCCAAGACAGAGAAACCGATCATGAGCTGGAGGTTGAAGCTCAAAAGTACACGGAAGAAGAACATCGAGATGCAATCAATATGGCCATTACTAACCTAAAGCTTCTGAAATTATGCGATCAATTAGCAGAGGAAGGTTTTGAACGTTTTAATAGGTATGTTGATCCAATTACTAAGGAGCCTTTACCAAATAATGTTCTTGAGACAGAATTATTACCAACAATTGCTATGTTGATGTTACAGAAAAACAATGAATTTATAGAGTACCCGATGACCGCAGAAGTACAGGGAAAATCCCAAAGTAAAATTCAGAGGCTCATGATAAAATATGCACGTACGAGTGACTTATTAAAAAAGATTATTAATGAAGCAATTACAGAAATGGATCGATACTCATTAATGCAACTCATCAAAGTATCTCAGTACAATTTGCTTAAAAATTTCTATACTGCTTCGTGTAACAATTTAACTGAAGATGCCTTGACAGTATTAGAAGAAAGAAAAAAAAGACTCCCAGAACATGTCATTAGCCGTACATTTAGCTTTTTTTCTCATGTACAAACGACAAATTCTGAAACTGAAAAAGTAAAATACACTCAGACGTCCAAGCAAAGTAGCGTTTGTGACAATGAGGTAAAAGAACCATTTGAATTGGTTTTGTTTTAAGTTTCATTTGATACAAAACGCCATAGCTGTTTTTTTACCTGTTTTCACGGTAAAATCCGAAGTTTATCTTTGGTTATACTCATATGAAATCGTAGCGAGTATGTAATGATTTGACGTTATTACATCAGCTACAATCATGAGAAATTAGCCTGGCCATTATTTTTTAAGAGACATTTATGTTAGAAGTAAACCAAATTAGTCTTAATCTGGTGGATTTAGACAAGCGAGTAGCAGCGCTTAGGGGGTATCTTTGACTTCGATGCGAAACGGGAACGTTTGGAAGAAGTTGTTCGTGAATTAGAATCATCTACAATTTGGGATAATCCAGAAGTAGCCCAAGCATTAGGTCGAGAGCAAAATCAGCTCGAAGCTCTTGTTGTCACTCTCACGCAACTCGTTGAATCCATTACTGATTTAAATGAATTGTTTGAAATGGCGCGTGAGGAAAATGATGAGCAAACAATTAATGAAATTAGCGAAGAATTACAGTCTGTAGAAAAAAGAGTGGCTGATTTAGAATTTCGGCGTATGTTTTCAGGAAAAATGGATGATTCTAATGCCTATCTAGACATTCAATCAGGATCTGGGGGTACCGAGGCACAAGATTGGGCTGAAATGTTATTGCGTATGTATTTGCGTTGGGGTGAGCAACATGGATTTACTACGGAACTGATTGAATGTTCACCTGGAGACGTCGCAGGCATTAAAAGTGCGACCATTTATTTTCAAGGTGAGTATGCTTTCGGATGGTTGCGTACTGAAACCGGGGTGCATCGCTTAGTACGAAAGTCTCCTTTTGATTCAGGAAACAGACGCCATACATCTTTTGCTGCAGTTTTTGTTTCACCCGAAATAGATGACGATATTGATATAGAAATTAATCCAGCTGATTTACGTATTGATACATATAGAGCTTCAGGAGCAGGAGGGCAACATGTTAACCGAACTGATTCTGCAGTAAGAATAACGCATGCACCAAGTGGCATTGTGGTACAATGTCAGACTGATCGAAGCCAGCATCGCAATAAAGATCAGGCTATGAAGCAATTGCGTGCTAAGTTGTATGAATTGGAAATGCAAAAGAAAAATGCGGAGCAGCAAGCGTTGGAAGCGAGTAAATCTGATATAGGATGGGGCTCCCAGATTCGTTCTTATGTATTGGATCAATCTCGTATTAAAGATCTGCGTACCGGGGTTGAAACAAGTAACACCCAGGCTGTTTTGGATGGTGCATTAGATCAATTTATTGAAGCCAGTTTAAAGGCAGGAGTAGGGCAGCATGACTGAAGAACAAGTAGAACATTTAGATGAAAGTGAAGTTTATCACATTCGTAAACAAAAATTAGCGGAATTAAGAACACAAGGGTTTAATTTTCCAAATCAATTTCGCCGTGAAAATTTAGCTCAGGAACTTATAAAAGAGTATGACTCATTAGACAAGGAAACTTTAGCAGAGAAACATATTAAAGTTACCGTAGCAGGTCGTATTGTATTAAGACGTATTATGGGTAAGGCCAGCTTCTTTCATATTCAAGATTTTTCTGGACGCATCCAGATATATATTCGCGCTAATGATCTTCCTGAACAGTATGAGCAATTTAAACATTGGGATTTGGGTGATATCGTTGGCGTCAATGGTGAATTGTTTAAAACAAATACCGGTGAGCTCACTGTAAATGCAGAGGGGATTGAATTATTAACTAAATCATTGCGACCTTTACCGGATAAATTCCATGGCTTAGCCGATCAAGAAATGAGATATCGCAAACGTTATGTCGATTTAATTGCCAACGATGAAAGTCGCATAACTTTCTTAATAAGATCGCGACTCATTCAGGCACTTAGACAATTTATGGATAAGAGTTTTTTCTTGGAAGTCGAAACGCCAATGATGCATCCTATTCCTGGCGGCGCTTTAGCTCGCCCCTTTGTTACTCATCATCATACCTTAGATATGACCATGTATTTGCGCATTGCTCCAGAGCTTTATTTAAAGCGCCTGGTGGTAGGTGGTTTTGAGCGCGTTTATGAAATAAATCGTAATTTTCGTAATGAAGGTATTTCAACACGCCATAATCCTGAATTCACAATGGTGGAGTTTTATCAAGCCTATGCAGACTATAAGGATCTGATGAATTTTACTGAGGAAATGATCCGTTATCTTTGTGATTCTGTATTAGAAAGACGCCAGGTAGAATATCAAGGTCAAATTCTTGATTTTGATAAGCCATTTGCACGAATGACTGTGAAAGAGGCTATTTTACATTATCATCCTGAAATTAACGTGAATCAGTTAGAAAGTGTGGTTGCTTGCCGAGCTTTATTGGAAGAAAAAAAGCTGCCCTTTAAAGAAACTGATGGGATAGGAAAATTACAAATTATTTTATTTGAAGAAACTGTTGAACACCAATTATTTCAGCCTACGTTTATAACAGGTTACCCTACAGAAATATCACCATTAGCGCGCCGTAGCGATGAGGATCCAGAGTTGACTGATCGTTTCGAATTTTTTATTGCTGGTCGTGAAATTGCGAATGGTTTTTCGGAATTAAATGATGCAGAAGATCAGGCAGAGCGTTTTCGTAAGCAAGTTGCAGAAAAAGATGCAGGAGATATGGAAGCAATGCATTTTGATAGTGATTATATCGAAGCTTTAGAATATGGATTGCCTCCTACTGCAGGAGAGGGGATAGGTATCGATCGATTGGTGATGTTATTTACCAATTCGCAGTCGATTCGCGACGTTATCCTGTTTCCTCATTTGCGACAATGATTTATTTAATTTAGAGATTTGATCAAAAGTTTGTAGCAGGGTAAATGCAAATCAATAGTTTCAGCTTGAATGCTAAAGCGTTAAGGGGTTAAATTTTCGCAACTTGGGTTTTCTGTTCAGCTATTAAGCTCCGAGTTTTAGGCTGAAGAGCACTGCGATTGACTTAAAGGGGCTCTCGATCCCGCGACTTGCTCACGGGATCTGGAAATCCCCAGCCGTCATGGGCTTACATGGACAAGCCGTGGCGGAACGTCGATTGAAAGAGTTTAAGGTAAGTGCTGTTGGGCCAATGCCGAACAGCCTACGATTCTTTTTATGCCACAGTTCTTATGCATCAATAATAGAGTAGTAAAACCACATAGTTTTAATTTTAAGGATGAATTGATAAAGTTATCAGGAGGATATATTTGTGACTTACTTCCAAAAAATAATTGCATACATTCGAGAAACACAAGAAATGGCTTTATTTGCCACTATGGCAGATGCAAGATTATCAGCAGCTTTTCGCATGTCACCTTTATTTTATATTATGCTTCCGTTTATAGGTTTTTTATTGACTCTAAATGCCATAGCCAATGGATATCAACTTGCAAGAGCTAACAATAAAAATTTTGATCAGTGGTTTTTTTTATTACTTCGATGATTTGTGCTGCTTTAGCGAGTATTTCACTTTATGGGGCTGCCTTATCTGAAATTCTAAGTTTTACTTTTGTTGCAGGTCCCTGGTTCTTTTTTAGCAGTCTAATTGTCGGTTTAGTCAGCCAATTAATCATGTTGGGAGTAAATTTACACAGAGCTGCTGAGTCACCTCAAGGAAGCATTCAACATGCTCATTATATTCAGGCTGCTTTTAACAATACCTTTGTTCTGAGTCTCTTAACGACTGTTTTAGGGGCAGTTATTTTTGTGATGCTTTTCCCAACGGTTGCTCCCGTAGTTGGCTCTGCTTTTGCAATAACAGCAGTAGTGCTGACTGCTTTGGATGTTTTATGGCAAGTGATGCCTCAGAATAAAAAGCAAAGAATAAAAGTATGGTTCTCTATTAATGAACCGAATTTGGAGCAAGATGCCACCGCGAATCAAGTGCACAATAAAATGCATATAAAAATCACTAATGATGAAAAAGAACCTCTACATCATCGAATTTTTACACGCTGTGATTACAGTGCTGTGATTAGAAAGATGGAGGTAAATGAAGCTAAAAATTATTTGTCAGCACTTATTCAGCACAAACTGGATGCATTTGCAAAAAATGTCAGCATGCAAGATGACAAGTCGAAAGATAAAGTTGCCCTTTTAAGAAAGCTATTAAATGCAATAGAACATCCTGTTGAAATTTCTAAAAAGAATATAATTACCATGTATCCATTAGCTTTTCAAAGCTTCTGGGCTGAAAAAGGAGAGGTAGAGCAATTATTTGATGCTGTAATGGTGCTTCACAATAAGTATCAATACGAGGAAATGAATGCGTTTTCTGTAAAGTCTTCTTAGATTATGGAATTAAAGTACAAATTTGCTCGAGTTCTCTTGCCTTAAAACTGATATTTAAAAAAATTATATAACATACGAATAGAATCAATTGGATTTTAATTAGCTATATTGGTTAAATAGTATGCATTATAGTTGATTATAAGCGAGGATGTTATGAGCAAAAAATTATTAAATGAGATATTTGATGATTTAATCAAAGAGCAAGATAAGATTCATCAAGAATTAAAACATATATGGACGAAATGGCTCTATCCTGACAATATGACATTAAATAATTTACAAAAAAGAAAGGAAATTATTAATTACCTTCCTGAAATGCTGATTCAAATTATGAAAAATGCCAGACAAAATAATTTGAATGGTGATGAGGGGGCAAAAATAATAATCATAGCCTTTCAAGAGCAAATAAAAAAATATAGAAATTCAGAGGATATCAAACAATATATTGTACATGATGGGGTAGTTGGATCATTTATTGATAGAATTATAAATACCATAAAAGATTTTTTATCAATAAACTCATCTTATTATGGGGTTTTGGAAAAAGTCATTGTAATGCTTTAGTATCCCTTTGTAGAAAATCCAGTCCCTTTTTAGAATTTTAGTGATATCTTAGTTCGAGCTAGGCTCGAAGAAAACGTAACGATAATAGTCGTATAATATGCACTTGCTTTATAAACAACTGATTCGATCTTCGGTTTTGGGGACAGTTACTCTGTTGATGCTCCTCTTTATTCCTGCAGGTACTCTAAGATACTGGCAAGGTTGGCTTATTTGATGGTGTTTATTATTGCATCTGCAGCATACAGCATGTATTTGGCAAAATATGATCCAGCGCTTTTGAAGCGTCGTAGTGAAGCAGGCATATCGTATGAAAAAGAACCAGCTCAGAAAATCATTATCTTTTTTCTCTTTGTCGCGAGTATTGCTCTAATTGTGCTGTCTTCTCTCGATGTTCGCTTCGGGTGGTCGTTACTAACTTGGTACATTTCGAGCATAGGTGACCTGATCGTTGTTTTCTCATTCTACATATTTTACCTCGTCTCGAAAGTGAATACCTACGCTGCCGCCAATATTCGCGTTGAGGAAGGGCAAAAAATTATTACGGTTGGTCCGTACAAATTTATTCGTCACCCGATGTATTTTGGTGCAATATTTCTATTCATAGGTACGTCGCTTGCGCTGGGATCGTGGTGGACACTGCTTTTGACTCCTGTTCTATTCTCAATTCTGGTTGCCCGTATCCTGAATGAAGAAAAAATACTTGTGCGTGATTTGCCCGGGTATACAGAATATCAAAAAAAAGTCACAACCCGGCTTCTCCCATTCATTTGGTAGGTTAATTGTACAAATGGCGTTATTCTGTTTGTTATTGTAGTCTCACACTATTTCTTTAAAATGCACTGATCGCCGAAATTATAATTTATTCAACACTTAGCGTTTGAACTCGGGTTCATTTTTTGCCAAAGTTTATATACTTCGATACCTTCTGGATCGCTGCGGTGTTCCATAGGCATAGTACGTTCGTGCCAGGATTTAGCAAATTCTCCATAGAAATTATCAAGAGTAAAATATTTGCGATGATCTTCGTAATATTTTTTGTATTCATCTCTTGTTGTAATAAAGGTTACTTTCAGTGGGCTACAATAATACATTGCTGCCAAACACATGGGGCAGGGATGAGCTAAAATAAAAAATTCACAATCTGTCAAATGTTCTGTCTTTAACTTGGAGGTTGCTTCGCGTATTGCTACAATTTCCGCATGCGCAGTTGGATCCTTAGTTTGGGCAACCTGATTGGTGCCTTCGGCAACGATGACATTGTTTTTGGTAATAATGCAGGCGAAGGGTCGGCCTCCTTTTTTTACATTTTCCGTTGCTAATTCAATGGTCCGTTTGATGAAATTAGTCATAACTTTCCTTAGGTTTTTTAATCATATTATAGCGCACTGTAGGGCTCGCTTTTAGGAGATCTGCAAGCGAGCAATTGTTTTCAATAAGAAGATGCTTCATTGATTCATTACTTTATTATCATGAGCCATTTTGAGGATGGGTTAATCTTTTGATTATTATTAGGGTTTCCTGCCGTATAATGTTTGCTCATCAAGATGCTTGTGGCATTATCAAATTTATTTTTACTGATATGCATTTTGAGGCAATTACTGACAGTTTCAGTAGAGGAACTTGAACAGAATGTTTGATTGAAATCATAGTATTGATTGAGCTGACTTTTTTCGGCAGTAGAACCAATAAAATTATAAGTGACATAGTTTTTGAATTGCCATGAGGAAGTGTCATTTTGTCTTGATAAATTTAAAATTTTATAGGAAGAAGCGTTGCCATGATCAGATCCAATGGACGCTGAATAAATGATTGGGATCACATAATTTTTATTTTCAATTTTAATTGCATGCAGTTCATCAAAATGAGTATGAGCAGCGACTATGCCAAGTATGATTGCTGGATAAGTTTTTATTATTTTTATGAATGCATCTTTATAAATTGATTCCCAACTCTGAGGTGGAACATGCATGGCTAACAGAACATTCTCATGATTTGCTTTGCTGGTTTTAATTTCATTTTCCAACCACTGAAGCTCTTCTTTGGCCCCATCCCGAGAAGGGTTGAAGCTTGGTCTTGATACGAATACAACACTGTTTAATGAAATAAGTTTGAGATGATCACCTAAATAAGCAGAGTAATAGCCGTAGTTTTTGTTTTCATTGTTGATGCAAGGCGCTAAATCAACAGGACATTTTAAACCCGTAGAGAGGAATCCATCATTGTTACCTGTTATTTTTTGTAATAAATTGAAGGGTGATTGGTCTTTATAGGTAAAAGGTCCGTAATTCCTTTCCAAAGAGTCATTATTTCCAAAAACATAAAAATACGGGGATGGATTTATTTTTTCAAACAGCTGCTCAAAAACTAAATTAATATTATCTCGAGTGGTCTTACGTTTATATGCGTTATGAGCGGGTAAGTCGCCGAGCAACAAAACAGCAGGATTTTGTTCTTGATGCGAGTCGATTTGCTCACCTATTTTTGCTATTAAAAACTTAAAACTTTGTGGATCTAATTCTTCAGAAATATTAGGCTGTGGATTTATATGAGTTGGTTGACGTTTTGTAATGTCCACATGAGGATCTGAAATTAAAAACACCTCCATCTGATTTTGATTGCTGGTATTTGCGGCTATCGAGTAGAAATTAGCCAGATACAATAAAGTTGTGGTGCAAGCAATGATTAGTTTTTTTAGATTCATCATTAATTCTCTTATTACTTTGACTCTTAATAGCTCCGCGGAACTACTTAAAATAAGCATTACATTCTACGACAATTCCAAGAATGGTTTTCAAAAAAAGTTCATAAAATACGCAAATTTTACAAATAACATATTTTGAGGCTGAGTAATAACTTCCATAAAAATTGTATTGTCTAGGCTTATTTACTTAGACAATATCTCTCTTGGTGAATTAACTAGAGTGAGTTGGTGTTGTTGCGTGTTACATCTTCTGCGAGATGTTGTTTGTTATATGTTTCGACAATTAACTTAGCGCATTGGCGTAAATTATTATGTTTCACCGAATCATTAAAAAATACGAAAGTATTTACGAATTGTTTGCTCGGGATGCTTTGTGACATCATCATATTTGCAGCAGTTATACTGCAACGTTTGTTCACATCAGCACCATTTTCTAATAATAAATAAATTGCTGACACATGTTGTCTTTGAAGTGCTAGTTCAATAGGGAATACCCCATCTTCATTAGGAACTGAAATTGAAGAGGGGTCTTTATTAATAATTAAGCGTATAATCGCTAAAAGCTTTTCATCTGGAGCATTCCCTACGGCGCGAAACAGAGGTGTTTCTCCGTATTGGTCTTTTTCATTAAATTGAATATTGTCACAACTTGCTAATTTTTCTAATATATCAATAAATCCATTTGCAGCAGCGATATGGGCGGCAGTTAAGTCTTCAGATACTTTAATATTGGGATTCACTTTTCTTTCCGATAATAAATAACTTACGGTTTTTATGTAGTTATTTGCAGCAGCAAGATAGAGTATGGTGTTGAAATCTCCATCGGGTACATCAAAATCTATTTCTTTAGGTAGCGATTTTAGGCTTTCTGTGAGTTCTTCATCTGCTTTAAAAATCAATTTATTTAATGTTGGTTTGATAATTACTTGTAAATGCTCTGGATTCGTAGTGGGACTAAATTTCATTTGATAAATTCCTACCCTGTAAAAGGTGCATATTGTACTAATTAGACTCATATAATCCAATATTTTTTTAATTTTCAATAAGATGTCTCATGATGGATGATTTCACTTTTTGAATATTTGATTGGAATCATTAAATTTTTATGGGTTAATTGCAATCGGTTTTTATATTGAATACGATTGGGCCTCAATTAATATAAGGACGTATCAAATGAAGCTTTCTGAATCGCAAAAATTAACATTAATTAATTTAAATCAAGAATTTAAAAGCATTATCAAAGAACAACAACAAGATTCTAGTAGTTTCGATAATCATGTGAACTGTTTAAAAAGGCTTGAAAAACTTATTGTTCGCTGGATGAACCTCATGTCCCCTTACATGTCTTGGCAATTGAATGAAGCAGAAAAACTATTAGATGCTAAATGGAACATATTTAAGCAGCTGAAAATAAAAAGTAATATAGAAAAATATAAAAAAGTAATTGAGGAAGCTAATTCACTATTTTTTGATGAGGATTTAAAACAACAAATGAAATTAGCTTTTGAAGGAAAACCAGTCACAGGAATCAATGTAAATATAAATGATGAAGAAAAATCAAAAAGTAGTTATCGAGGGACATTTTTTGAACATACTCATTTAGCGACTTACCAAATTAATTTTTTGGATGGCACAGAGCTGATTTGGTATTCATTAGAGGACGAAAAAGAAATGCAAAAAGCAAGACAGATTTTTGAGAAAAAGGTTCCTCAACCTAAAAATGAAATGATTAATGAGGTAATCAATGAGGTTATAAAAGAGGGCTTAAATACAGACAATGGTTATTCGTATGGATGCATGCTGATGTAAAAGGCAATGGCGCTAATTCAGCAGGCATAAAAGTGTCAAGTTTCGAGGGGTAAGATGTTACCCCTTCATTTGTAGTAGTTCCAACTTGATCTGACAGTTACCGGTTTTTAAGAAGTGTCTGTCAGGTCAAATTTAGTTTATAAATTTTTCCATCCAGAATTGTTTACTCTCTATCAAAGTTTGCATTGGGGTACGTCCACAACACATTTTACCCTGATGAGTACGTTGATTATTATAGTAATCCATCCATTCGTCCAGATCTTTTTGCAATTCATCGATTGATTCGTAAATTTTCTTTCGGAATGTTACTTGATAAAACTCCTGTAAAATCGTTTTATGAAAACGTTCACAAATGCCATTTGTTTGAGGTGAATTTGCTTTTGTCTTTGTATGGTCAATGTTATTAATTGCCAAATAAAGCTGATAATCATGCTGTTCTACCTTGCCACAATATTCAGTACCCCTATCTGTTAAAATACGCAGTATAGGTAAATCGTGTTGTTCGAAGAAGGGTAAAACCTTATCGTTCAGTAAATCTGCTGAAGTAATTGGCGTTTTAGTCGTATAAAGCTTGGCAAATGCCACTTTACTATAGGTATCAACAAAAGTTTGCTGATAAATGCGACCGACTCCTTTAAGCGTACCCACATAAAAAGTATCTTGCGAGCCGAGGTAACCAGGATGTGCTGTTTCGATTTCACCACATGCCTCATCATCAAATTTCTTTTTCTCCAAAGCTACGACCTGCGCTTCCGTCAATATAATTCCTTCAGAAGCTACTTTAGCCTCTAATGCTTTTAAGCGGTCTTTAAAATTGGCAAGCTCATATCGCAGCCAAATGCTACGAACTCCACTTGGAGAAACAAAAATACCCCGTTTACGAAGCTCATTGCTCGTACGAAGCTGACCATGGGCTGGAAATGCGATCGCATACTCCCTTACCGAGAGTTCAATTGCTTCATCTACTCTATTTTTTAGATTAGGTTTTCTTCGGCTTTGATCGAATAAAGCATCAACTCCTCCCGATTCTACTGCCGACTTATAGCGATAAAATGTATCTCTGGATAAGCCCATTACTTTACATGCCTTAGATACATTCCCTAATTCTTCAGCAAGGTTTAATAAGCCAACTTTATGTTTAATAATTTTAACTGTATTATCTATCATGAGAGTTTTCCTTTTGGTTTTGTTTCAAGTTCGCACTTCTATCAAAACCGGAAACTCTCTCTTTTTCAAGTACTTGTGTCAGATTAAGTCGAAACTAATTCACTTCATTCGTTTTTAGAAGCCGTTGTTTGTGTGATTTTTCATGAAATTTTCGAATTGATCTTGTCCAGTTAGAGAAGTGTTTTCTGCACTCACTAAATCACTTCGCGACATATTATGCCCCCCACCAAAAAAACCATTTTGTGCATATACTTTATGGCCCGTTCTAATTCCTTTTTTCTTTTCATCTTGTTTTACTCCCTCATGTAATGATGCACGATGTGCAATTACGCCATCACCATAAGAAAGAGTGGATTTTTTAGCTACATACATATGATTCTTGTATTCATCTGGAATCTCGTTATAGGCTTTGGCTACGTCAACATCCCATCCTGCGGGTTTCATTAAACTCCAGGATGTGCATTCAATCGATGTTGCTAATGTCTCGCCAAAAATATTATCTATTTCGGGAGCCACCACGCCAGCAGCTGCTTTTGAGACTGAAGCAAAAGAACGATCATTCCACAAATAAACTGGTTTGCCTATTTTATGAAAATGACTAGCAACTATTGTGGCAACACCCCCACCAAGAGATAAACCATCTAAGGTAATTTTTTTTGAATTAACACCTTTGTCTAAGACACGTTGTACTTGCGCAATACCATCAGTCACCAGATCTTGAAAAGTCTCGGGTGGTTTTTTACTATTGCCAACACCCCGATAGTTAAAACCAATGATGGTTAGATTCAATTGATTTGCATCATAGGCATAATCATACAGCGCATCCTGATAGAACATTCCATTTCCATTAAACTTAATAATATAATGTTGGTTTTTAAGCGAGGTGTTAGACTCTGTTTTGGGTTTTAATTCAATCGTATCTAAAACTGCACTATCATGTGTACCTACATAGCCACCTTGAATAACAAGGCCATTTGCATGAGCAAATTGATTCAAGGTTATTTCACCTAGAATTTTAGGTTCTCGCCATTGAGCAGGTAATACTAATTTACCAATTCTTTGGCTTGATGAAACAGAGCTTGAACTTAAAAACGAAAAAAAAGATCCTTCATTATTATAAGGATTTGGCGCTTCATATCGAAACATACGTATCTTCCTGTTTATTAATAATCATCTGCATGAGACATAAACGTAGTATTCAGCACAATTAATAAAATGTACGATGAAAATCATGTTTGTCACAAAATGAAAGAGCGAGCAAATACTGCTTAAACAGCAGCTCTTAACCAAAGGGATTTAGACAAGAAAATGAGCGGCTTCGTCGCAAATTAAACTTGTGGCAAGATTACATGCCAGAGTAGTTGGGGCCGCCCCCACCTTCAGGCGCATGCCAAACTATATTTTGTCGTGGATCTTTAATATCGCACGTTTTGCAGTGAATGCAGTTTTGTGCATTAATTTGTAATCTGGATCCCTTCTCTTCTTCAATTATTTCATAAACTGCAGCAGGGCAGTACCTACCTTCTGGGAAAGCATATTCTTTTAAATTGATATCAATTGCTAATTGTGGATTTTTCAATACAAGATGACAAGGTTGATTTTCCTCGTGATATGTATTTGCCAAGAATACTGAAGAAAGTTTATCAAAGGTAATAACACCATCAGGTTTAGGATAGTCTATTTTTTTGCTTTATTTGCTGGAATTAAAGTTTTGTTATCAGCATGATTAGAGAGCGTCCAAGGAGAATGTCCCCGAGTAATATAAGTTTCAAAAGCAGCATTGATTAAACCTGGCAAAAGACCGTATTTAAATCCTGGTCTTATGTTGCGCACGGCATACAGTTCTTTTTCTAACCAGGAGTTTTTGACTTTTTCAGTGTAATTGGTGAGTTCCATTTGGATGGGATTCTCTTGCTGCAAGACCTCAAAGCATGCTGCTGCAGCGAGCATTCCTGATTGCATAGCGGTATGTATTCCTTTAATTTTAGGAACATTAAGGAAACCTGCTGCATCGCCAATTAATGCGCCGCCAGGAAAAGTCAGCTTTGGTAAAGATTGCCATCCCCCTTCATTCAGCGCACGAGCACCATAACTAATACGTTCACCACCTGTCAGGATAGGTTTGATGAATGGATGTGTTTTGAATCGTTGGAATTCTGCAAAAGGATTTAACCATGGGTTTTTATAATCAAGACCCACTACAAAACCAAGAGCAACACGTTGATTTGATAAATGATAAGCAAATGAACCACCATAAGTTGCATGATCCATTGGCCAGCCTACAGTATGAATGACTCGTCCGGGTTTGTGCTGCTCTGCTGTGACCTGCCATATTTCCTTAATACCTAAACCATAAGTTTGTGGGTTGATTTTATCTCTTAAATGATAACGTGACATTAGGCTTTGGCTGAGTTGTCCACGGCAACCTTCAGCTAATAAAGTTTGTTTGGCAAGTAAATGCATTCCTGGTTGATAGTTATGGGTTTTTTCTTTGTTTTTATCGAGACCGACACAACCTGTTATCACTCCAATTACTTGATTCTGATCATTATAAAGTGCTTTTACTGCAGAAAATCCGGGATAAATTTCACAACCTAAAGCTTCCGCTTGCTCTGCAAGAAAAATACAAAGTTCACCTAAGCTTATAATATAATTTCCTTCATTGTGCATAGGCTTGGGTGTAGGAAGTTTATATGAATGTTTTTGAGTTAGAAAATAAAAAAAATCTTCTTTTACGGCGGTATCTAAAGGAGCTTCTTGCCAGGAGCCAGGAAGTAGTTCTTTAAGGCTTCTTGGTTCTAGAACTGCTCCTGAAAGAATATGTGCCCCGACTTGGGCTCCTTTTTCTAAAATACAAACAGATATTTCTTTTTGTGCGTTGAGAGCAAGCTGTTTTAGTTTAATCGCAGCAGATAACCCCGCTGGTCCTGCACCTACGATGATAACGTCAAATTCCATGGTTTCGTAGTCCACACGCGCTCCTAACTGTGATTAAAAAAGATAAGATAATCGCTTTTCTATGCTTTAAGATCAAGATTAATATGTAAAATAAAACGAAAAGTAAAGGATTCTTGGATTTACAGCATGCACAGGGTTTTGACAATAGCTGCTCTTGATTAAATAGGCTAAACTGAGTTCAGAACATGCAAAAGGAGTTTATTAATGAAAAGAGTACTTGGCTGTTTATTTCTGAGTATTTCAACGATGACTTATGCAAATGATAATCTAACTCTAGATGTTAATATGAGTAGTCCAAGTTTCGAAGTCACTTTACCGGCAAATCCAACTACCGGATTTCAATGGTCTGTTGTTCATTACAATAAGAAGTTATTAACTTTAAGTAATAGTTCTTATGAACAACCGAAAACTAAACTTATGGGCGCTGGTGGCCAAATGCATTTTATTTTTACTTTACAAAAAGGAATAAACTATCCTGAAAGTACTGAAATTCAAATGAAATATGCACGCTCTTGGGAACCCTCGAGTGCGACAATGAAAACTATTAAAGTGAATTTTGTGAAAACGGATGGTAAGAAGTAACGTCGACGGGTGACCTGGTAATAGCATTTATATTACCAGGTTCAGGCTTTGCTTTTATCCCGAAATTACACTAGGGTTTTGTAAATTTAAACGGTAAATATCGAGGCTCCCAAAACATATCAACTACTAATTTTTCCAAGTCAGCATCTTGGTTTTTCTGAGCATACCCTGAGTCAATAGCACAACGAGCTACAGCTATAGCGATTTCTTTAGCGACTGTTTGGGCATCGTCTAAGGAAGGAAGTAAGGGAAGGTAACTTTCTTTTTTGCTTGGTGCAAATTTGCAAAGAGCATGTGCAGCAGCCAAAATCATATCTTTAGTGAGTCGAGTAGCATTTACAGAAAGTACTCCAAGACCAATTCCCGGGAATACCAACGCATTATTACATTGAGCAATTTGTACCATACGATTGTGGAATTCTACTGGAGGGAATGCTGTCCCTGTTGCAATCAATGCTTTTCCTTGGCTCCAGGTTAATATATCCGCGGGTTTTGCTTCACATCGTTCATCTGGATTAGAGAGTGGAAAAATAATAGGGCGCTCGCAATGAGTAGACATTGTTTCAATGATGTCTTGTGAAAAAGCTCCTGGCTGAGCAGAACAACCAATAAGAATGGTAGGTTTAACATGTCTCACTGTATCAGTAAGTGAGGGATGATGCTTTTCGTTAATTGCCCATTGCGTGATTTCTTTAGGATCACGAGTATAAGGTTTTTGAGCCTCAGTAAGATCTGGGTCGGTATTGAGCAATAAACCTTGCCTGTCGATTAGCCAAAAGCGTTGATAGGCCTCTTCGGGGCTGAGCCCTTCACGCACCATAGCATCAACAATTTGGTCGCTAATTCCAGTACCTGCTGAGCCTGCGCCAAAAACTACAATGCGCTGTTCCTGTAATTTTGAGTTTGTCACATCGCAAGCAGCTAATAATGCCGCTAAGGTTACGGCACCCGTTCCTTGAATGTCATCATTAAAGGTACATAATTGATCTTGAAATTTTTCTAAGATACGTCGTGCATTCCCTCGTCCAAAATCTTCCCAATGTAAAAAGGCATTGGGAAACTGCTTATGAATTTCATGAACAAAAGCAGAAATAAAATCATCATATGCTGCTGGATTAATGCGTGGATGACGACATCCTAAGTACATAGGATCATTTAACAAATCTTGATTGTTTGTGCCTACATCAAGAAATATAGGTAAAGTTCGTGTCGGTTCAATACCTCCGCATAAACAATAGACCATTAATTTAGCAACTGGAATATCCATGCCACCGATACCTTGATCTCCAATACCTAGTACACCCTCACCATCCGTTACAACGATCACGTCGATTTCAGGGTTAGAGCGATTTTTTAGTATTTCTTCAATTTGATTTTTATCTGAATGAGAAATGTATAAACCACGAGGTTGTCTGTATTCATGACTAAAGCGTTTTACTGCTGTTCCTACAATAGGGGTATAAATTGTAGGTAGCATTTCACCTAAATGTTTGATAATTAACTTATAAAAAAGAATTTGATTTTTATCATGTAAGTTATTCAAATAAATATTTTGTTGCAAACGTGTCGTATAACTTGAATATTGTAAGTACGCACGTTTCACTTGCTCCTCAAGTGTTTCAACTCGATGGGGAAGTTTGCCTAATAAGCCAAATTCTTTTCTTTCTTCATTAGTGAATGCTGTGCCTTTATTCAACTGTGGTGTAGTTAAAAGGGGTTTACCACAAATAGAAGTTTCAAGATATTGTTCACCAGTTTGTGGATCACGTTGCAATTTAAAATCAAGCATGGTTCTCTCATACAGATGGCGTTAGAGTGTGTCTAATGATAATATTGGTGTTTTGTAGTTTACAATAGGTTGAGTATGAATAAATGTTGGGTGGCACTATTAATTACTTTGGGATTGGCCTCTTGCTCAGCAAAAAACGAATATTATTACCAAACGCATCCTGATGAATTACAACAAGCGCTGAAAGCCTGTCCTGAGAGGCAACCTCAAGGATTAACTTGTGAACAACTGGAAACTCTTGCAACCCGCATGAACGAGCTTGCATATAAATTACAAATGAGTCCTCAAGGCTTTGGCCAAAAAATTATAGCGTTACAAGAAGCTATTGCCAAAGAGCAAAGCCAATTAGAAACAGAGCAGAATAATGAAAACTTAGAAGCAAGTTTAGTGAAGAAGAAACAAGATTTGGCTGATCACTTGGCAGTGGTTAGATGGTTTGAATCCCCCAAGAGTTAATCATGAGAGTATTGATCAGTAATGATGATGGAGTTTTCGCACCTGGGATTAATGTCTTAGCTAAAGAACTTTCAACTTTTGTAGATATTGAAGTGGTTGCCCCGGATAGAAATAGAAGTGGAGCAAGTAATTCTTTAACATTATCACAACCAATAAAAGTTAAAAAATTAGAAAATGGGTATTACAGTGTTGAAGGCACTCCAACTGACTGTGTTCATTTAGCAGTAACTGGATTTCTAAACTCTGAAATTGATATGGTTGTTTCTGGAATTAACGAAGGTGGAAACTTAGGCGATGATATCCTTTATTCAGGTACAGTCGCAGCTGCTATGGAAGGTCGTTATTTGGGGTTGCCTGCACTTGCAATTTCAATGGTTGGGCATGATATTCAACATTATGAAACAGCAGCAATTATTACAAAGCAATTAGTGATGCAACTTAGTATACACCGGTTGCCTTCACAGACTATTTTAAATGTTAATATCCCGAATTTACCTCTAGATAAAATAAAGGGGTTGCAAGTCACTCGATTAGGAACACGTCATGGTGCAGAGCCTGTTGTCAAGGATACTGATCCCCGAGGACGACCTATTTACTGGATTGGTCTCCCAGGGGCAGAAGCTGATGCAGGCCCTGGAACTGATTTTTATGCCATTAATGAAGGTTATGTTTCGATTACACCCCTTCATTTAGATATGACAAACTATAAATTGTTTGATCAGTTAGCCCACTGGCTTGATGGTATCCATGTTCAAGAAGCATAATTTAATGTTAGTTCGTTATAAAAAATGCCTTTATTTTTTATAACGACTGTTTTTATTAAAAACTAGATCTCGTATAAATACTAAGCATTGTACAGGATAAGATTCGTTTAGTGGCATAAAAGGCATCTCTGTGCTTCTTTTTTGCCGAGCTCACGTTAATTAAAGCTGAACAGTGTGGTTGGGTTTGTAGCTATAACGATTTCAGCAAGAGTAGAAATCTTTGTAAAGCTCAACAGAATTATTTAGGTTTTAGTTGAGGTAATCGATGATAAGTTCATTTTTTAAAAAGCTCTTATACCTTTTTCTCCCACTGATTTTGGTGGGTTGTGGAAAAAATTGGGCTCCGGTGAGTGAGTTACGCTGGTATTCTCAAAAAGTACATATTGTGAAACGCGGAGAAACTCTTTATTCAATCGCATTTCGTTATGATACCGATTATCAGACTTTGGCGCGTTTAAATCATATTAATCCTCCATACTCTTTAAGAGTTGGGCAAGTTATTAACTTACGAAATATTCCACGTAATAAGCGGGTTTCGCGCAATTTTAAGACATATAAGCCGTATTATGCTCCTCCTAAGCCAAGACCAGTCATAATCCATTCACCAGCGAATCGATATGCTCGTTCTGCCTCAGGTTGGTTATGGCCAGTTAGCGGGCGTGTTGTAACTACATTTATTCCTGATCAGGGTAAAAAAGGCATAAACATTGCATGTAAAAAAGGTGAAAAAGTACTTGCAGCAGCAAGTGGTGTAGTAGCTTATGCTGGAAGTGGCCTAGCAGGTTATGGTAACTTAATTATTATTAAACATAATTATGGGTATTTAACTGCTTATGGTCATAATGCAAGAGTCATGGTTGCAGAGGGGCAGCACGTGAAGGCAGGACAGGTTATTGCCGAAGCTGGTGTTATTGACCATAAGTATATAGGTGTTCATTTTGAAATTAGAAAATCAGGTGTTCCTGTCAATCCATTGAATTATCTACAAAAAGGTTGACAGACTACTTGTAGTTATAGCAACAATACTCTTTGTTATGAAGTATAATGTAGTTAACGTGAGTTCGATATAAGTCAAAATTTTATATCGAACTGTTTTTATATTGAACTCAAAATAAACCATTTTGAGATATGGCTAAATACTATAGGTGAAAATAATGCGTGAAGACGATGAGCCAATTAAAGAGCCGGAACTTAAAGATGAAGAGTGGTCTGAGCCTGATGATGAGTCACTTTTAATTGAAGAGGATGATCTTGATTCGTTTGTTGAGAAATCCGAGGAAGAGGATTTTGAACTTCCTGATTTTTCTGATGACCATGCTTTTCCATCATTTCGTGGTAAAAATGCACTTAAAATGATGGATGCAACGCAATTGTACTTAAGTGAAATTGGATTTTCACCTTTGCTAAGCGCTGAGGAAGAGGTACATTATGCAACACTTGCTTTAAAAGGTGATGTCGCCGCTCGGAAAAAGATGATTGAATCTAATTTACGCTTAGTGGTTAAAATTTCGCGACGCTACCTGAATCGAGGTTTACCTTTACTGGATTTAATTGAAGAAGGAAACTTAGGCTTGATGAAGTCAGTAGAAAAGTTTGATCCTAAGCGAGGATTTCGATTTTCTACCTATGCTACTTGGTGGATTCGACAAACAATCGAGCGGGCTATAATGAATCAGACACGAACAATTCGTTTGCCTATTCATGTGGTTAAAGAGCTAAATGTATACTTAAGAGCCGCTAGACAGCTGACCCAAAAACTCGATCACGAGCCTTCCCCTGAAGAAATTGCTGAGATGGTTGATAAACCATTAGAAGATGTGCAAAAGCTTTTAGGATTAAATGATAAAGTAACTTCCGTGGATACACCTATAGGTTTTGATGAAAACAAATCGTTGCTCGATACCATCCCCGATGAAAACAGTGTAAATCCAGCAGAATTATTGACTAATGAAAACTTACGTTTACATATAGAGTCTTTATTGGACAAGCTCACCGAGAATCAACAGCAAGTTATTGCAAGACGGTTTGGCTTAAGAGGTTTTGAAAAAGCAACCTTAGAAGATGTAGGTAAGGAAATTGACTTGACTCGCGAACGTGTTCGTCAAATCCAAGTTGAAGCATTAAAAACACTAAGAAGCCTTTTAGAAAAAATGGGCTTAACCCAAGAAGATTTATTCTAATTTTATCTTGAATAATTTTAAGAAGAGTTGTTAGCCTGAGTGAACAAAATATGCGGTTAAATTGTCTGCTCAGGCTATTTTTTATCCGGAAAACACAGTTAAAAAGGAGTCGCTGTAATGCAAAAAATCGCTTTATCTGCTTTAGCTTTATTTTCATCAATAACGTACGCTGAACAATTAACCACATTTGCTGGTATAGCTGATGCAGTCGCCCAAGGAAAGGAAATCACTTTGGTTATGGACCTTCAAGAATGTACTTCGGACAAATTCCCTGCGAGTCCGATTATAGGCTCAGTGAAACCTAATGCATTTATGGTGATTAATAATAATCGGATTACTGCATCAGACAGACACTTTACTTTAGATAATCCTACCGCAAACGGTAATCCCACATTTGAATATATCAAATATAATATTAATTCCGACGGAAAGGTCTCTATAAACAATACGATAATGAATGCTGTCAATTACCAGAAAATAGATACTTTTCAACTGGCCTGTGAGTTAAATAAAGGGTTTAAAGCATTTGGCTAGGCGATAAGTGAAGGAGTTTGCTGCCTTCGCAGCCTCCTTGATTATGTTGTGATTTTTTTCATCCAGGCGACAAATAAAGCTGCTTGGATGAAGGGCAACGAATTCTATGTGTCTTTAAAAATAACGCTCTTTTAATCAATCCTAAATTCCTGTTTAAGTCCTTGCCAGCAATCGACATAATTTTTCTGTCGTTCAGGAATACACATTGCTTGTTCGGTGACTTGCCATGGATCTCTTGTTTCAAACATAAAGGCTAATGTATTCAAATAAGCCTCAGGCGCTAGGGTTTGTGCTACGGCTTTTTCATAACTTATTTGATCAGGCCCATGAGGGGTCATACAATTATGAATGCTTACACCGCCTGGTGAGAAGCCTTCTCTTTTTGCATCATACTCACCATGCACAAGTCCCATTAATTCATTCATGTAATTACGGTGATAATAAGGCGGTCTAAACGTATGTTCAGCGACCATCCATCGAGGAGGAAAAATAACAAAATCCAAATTGGCTACACCTGGGGTGTCACTTTCTGAAGTTAATACTGTAAAAATACTAGGATCAGGATGATCAAAGCTTACCGTATTAATTGTATTAAACAAGCTTAAATCATAACAATAAGGGGCATAATTACCATGCCAAGCTACTACATTAAGTGGCGAATGGTTACATTTTGCCATCCATAATTTATTTTGGTATTTGCAAATGAGAGTAACATCAGCTTGATTTTGTTCAAATGCAGCGACCGGATACTGAAAATGTCTAGGGTGAGCTAAGCCATTGGCACCAATGATCCCGAGTTGAGGCAAAGTGAGTGGACCTCCACTATTCTCACAAAGATAGCCTTTGGCTTCTGGGCAAAGCAGTTCCATTTTGAATTTAACACCACGGGGAATAACGGCAATCATCCCTGGGCATACATTTAATTTACCAAATTCAGTGTGTAGATTTATTTCGCCTATATATGGAACAAAGAGCATTTCTCCATCGTTATTAGCAAAGTATTTATCCTGCATAGAACGTGTGCACTGATAGAGGTATGTATTGATGAGCGGAGTGCCGGCTAGATGGAACAGTCCGTCAACAAAATCAAAATTTTCTTCTTTAAATAAATTAAGGGGTGACCAGCGTAGTGGATTAGGTGATTGTTCTGGATGATAAGGTTTAAAGATTTCCACTTCATAAGGATAATATGTTCCTTGCACTACAGAAGGCAACATACGGTAAAGCCAGCTGCGTAAATTGTTATGTCTTGGACGAGTAAAAGCGGTGCCACTTAGTTGCTCGGCATAAAGTCCTAAATTACAGTGTTGCGGTGAGTTTTGATTAATGGGCAAGGCCCCTGGAACCGCTTCAGTTTGATGATAATTACCAAATCCTTGCAAATACACTGTTGATCTCCTTTAGAGTTTATGCTCATTGAATGGTTGTATAGGGCAGTTACTTAGATAAGCTTTTCCAAAGCACTACTTTTCTTCATTTTGACCATAATTACTTAAAAAATAATAACTGGTGGCTACTATAGTCTAAAAAAGCTTAAAATGTCGAGACCAAAACAGTTCCGGTTATTCTTTTTAACAAAAGAAGATGTATAATTTAGGCAAGTTGAAATCAGGTTCTGAGGTATATTATGGCTGGTCATAGTAAATGGGCGAATATTAAATTCCGTAAAGGAGTGCAGGATGCTAAACGAGGAAAAATATTCACTAAATTAATTCGAGAGATTACTGTTGCAGCTCGTCTTGGCGGAGGAGATGAATCATCAAATCCAAGACTAAGGGATGCTGTAAAAAAAGCACTTAATGCGAATATGAAGCGTGATACTATTGATAACGCGATTAAACGTGGGGTTGGGGGGCTTGATGGTGAGACTATGGTTGCTATGCGTTATGAAGGCTATGGTCCAGGGGGGTAGCAGTGCTTGTCGATTGTTTGTCTGATAATAAAAATAGAACCGTATCGGATGTGCGTCATGCATTCACAAAACATGGTGGTAACTTAGGTACAGATGGTTCAGTGTCTTATCTATTTACAAATCAAGGCGAAATCCTTATGGAGCCTGGCCAATCTGAAGAGCACGTGATGGAAGTTGCTCTCGATGCTGGAGCAAATGATGTTTCTGTTGAAGAGGAACAGATAGAGGTGATTACTCCTGTAGAAGCGTATCATAGTGTATTGAATGCGTTAACGGATGCAGGATTGAAGATAGAGCAATCTCATTTAACCATGCGCGCACAAACTTTAGTACCTATCGATGATGAGTCAGCACAAAGTTTACTGAAATTAATAGACATGCTTGAAGATTTGGATGACGTTCAAGAAGTATACAGTAATGCTGAGTACTCCGAAACATTATTAGAATCAATGAATTAATGACTATTATTTTAGGGATAGATCCTGGTTCAAGGATTACAGGTTATGGTTTAATAAAAGAATTCGATCGTAAAATTGAATACATTGATAGTGGATGTATACGCACTACGTCAGAGAGTGAATTGAGCGAAAAGTTGTTGCAAATTTATGATGGAATTTGCCAATTAATGGATCATTATTCACCTGAAGAAGTGGCCATCGAACAAGTATTTATGCATGAAAATCCTAACTCTGCTTTAAAATTGGGGCATGCACGAGGTGTTGCAATGGTTGCTGCAGCGTCACATCGTGTTAAAGTGAGTGAATATTCTGCCCGAGAAGTCAAACAAACTGTAGTAGGATATGGCGCAGCGGAAAAAATCCAGGTAAATCATATGGTGGTAAGTTTGTTGGCGCTAAATAAGGCTCCTCAAAAAGATGCTGCCGACGCGTTAGCCATAGCAATTTGTCACAGTCATATGCGCCATCATTTATCAACTGTGATCGGTAGACGAAGGGTAAGGAGAAGAAAAAGATGATTGGTTGGTTGGACGGGCACATTGTTGATAAACATCAGCCAGGAAAGTTAGTTCTCAATGTCCATGGAGTTGGATATGATGTGGAAACATCATTAAATACTTTTTTTAAACTAGATACGCTAAATGGTTCGGTGGGTTTGCATATACATACCATTGTTCGAGAAGATGCATTACTTTTATATGGTTTTTTAGATCGCCAGGAAAGAGAATTATTTAGGGCATTAATTAAAGTAAATGGAGTAGGTCCAAAACTTGCTATGTCCATTCTTTCGAGTATCACTCCTAATGAATTCATTCAATGCATTCAACAGGAAAACGCCGTTTTTTTGATGAAATTACCAGGTATAGGTAAAAAAACAGCAGAACGATTGGTCGTAGAAATGCGAGATAGTTTAAAACAACTTTCTGTGTCTGCATCTGAATCTTTAAAATCGGATTACAGGATGAGTAGTCAGGATGAAGCAGCAAGTGCTTTAGAAGTATTGGGGTATAAGCCTCAAGAGGCATTGAAAGCAGTGAATAAGGTGAATGATGGTTTAAAAAGTTGTGAGCAGTTAATTCGGGAGGCATTGCAAGTGCTAGCAGCTCGATAATACGGAGTCTCAGTAACCTACAAAATTATCGGATTGAATTTTATTTTGATTGTTAACATCCAATCCTTCCTACAAAATTTTCTTAACGCTCATTTAAAAGAGCATATTTGGAGTGACTTAAAAAATAGCTGTCGGGGTAATAAGCGAATATTACAGAGCCATTTTTAATCATATTGATAATAAGTTTTGCTAAACTTGCAGCAATCGCAGGACAGCCCCAGGAACAGCCAGCACGACCTGCTTTTTTGATAAAGGCAGGTTCAACATACCAAGCTCCATGTACTACAACCCGACGATCGTACGCATTAGAGTTTAAGTTTTTCTCCAATCCCTTCAGATTTAAAGAATAACCTTTATGTCCAACGTAAGTACCTTCAGTTATATAGGTTCCAAGACTGGATTTTTTGCTCCACATGTCGTTGGAAAATTTATAGGGGACTGAGCCTTGTCCTGAATTTCGACCATGAGCAACATAAGTTTTAAGTACTAAGGTATATGTTTGCATATCAAAAATCCACATACGACGTTGATTGGATGGAACGGAAAAATCAATAATGGTTAGCATGGGATTTTTAACTTTACCTTGCACAAAGGCTCTTTTATAAGCCCTTAATGCAAGCTTAATTACCATTTTATTTAACTTGGGAGCGGATTGACTTAATTTCTCTAACACAACCTGCTCGGTAGGGATATTTACCTTTTGTTCTATATTCGTATTCGTGCAGGGTGTCGGAGAATGGGTTGCTATTACTAGAGTGAATAAAAATGAAATGAGTTTAATCATTGTGCCTCACGTATTTTAGGATTAAAAACAGGACCTCTCAACTGCATTGAAGAATCACTTCATCATGAGGTTTTGGCACGCAAATTTTTATTTTTTGCTGTATTGCTTTAACCCCATGACATTTATTTGCAAAGGCTTTAATTTAATCGTTATTTAGTGGGTAAATTTTAACCATTAAGAGCAACATTAATCCAATTGATTGTTCTTATATATCATATGAGAATGACAAATATGTTATTGTTAACAATCAATTAAGGTCTTACTTGAAGAGTGGATATGATTTAAAAATATGGATTTTTGAGAATTATAATGGGTAAATCAATACCAATAGGCGTTTTTATAACTGACTATTTTCCTGGATGGGCAAAAAAAATCGCACAATGAGTCCTGTACCTTCTTTAGGGGTGTCTAAAAGCAATCTACCCCCGTGTAGCTCAGCAATTTGTTGAACAATTGCTAAACCTAGACCACTTCCAGGGCTTTTATTTCCCAAAACACGGAAAAAGCGCTCAAAGACACGAGATTGCAATTCTGCTGGAATCCCTGGACCATTATCACTTACTTCGAGCATTACTTCATTTTGCAGCTTTGAGAGACGTACTAGAATGCGCCCATGCTCATTGCAGTAACGAATGGAGTTATCTACAAGATTACGGATCAATATGCCTAAGGCAGTTGAATTTCCATAAACAGTTAGATTTTCAGTATTACTCTCGAACTCGAGATCAATTTGTTTTTCCACGGCTGCTGGTGCAAGCATAGCAAGTATCTCTCGAGTTAACCTGCTTAAATTAACCTCGTCTTTCTCATCCATGTGAGCAGCTTCAGGCACAAGCCTGCTCATAGTTAAAAGCTGTTGTACTATATGAGTACTTCGATTCACACTGGCAATTAGTTTTTGTAATGCCTGATTTTTTCTTCTATATCATTTGAATGCAAAGCAACTTGTGCCTGTGTTTTAAGTGCGGCAAGAGGAGTGCGTAATTCATGTGCTGCATCAGCCGCAAAACGTTTTTCTCGCTCAAATCCTTCTTTAAGTCTAAAAAACAATTTATTCAACTCATCGATTACAGGTTTAATTTCTTCAGGCACTTCATGTAGATCAACGGGTTCAAGATGAGTAGGTGCGCGGTTTGCTACTTCTTCTGCTACTTTATCTAAACTATCCAAACCTCTACCAATAATTATCCAAATTAATAGGCCAGATAATGGAAAAGTCAAAAGCATAATATAAAGATCGTCTTGAGCAATTCGGTGTCCCAGTTCATTACGGGTATCATAACGCTCTGCAAGTACTGTACGTATGCCTGCTTTATCATTATAAGTAGTGAATACGCGCCAATCTTGGTTGGATATTTTTTTATCGCTAAAGCCATCGATTTCCGAGGCTAACGGAATTTTAGGTGCTGTTGATGAATGAAGTAATAATTTTCCCCCATTAGTCCAAACTTGAAAATTAAATTTGTCGAGATAATTTTCCGGGGGTTCATCATTTAAAAAACGTTTTTTATAGAAGGTATCAATTTTTTGCGGTATTGTTTCAAGTGCATCTTGAATTTTGGCAAGAGGGCGTTGATGGAGATCATCACCCAGCAGTGCCTGATAGGATAATGCGGAAACTGCCATTAAAGTGTCTAGGTGATCCTGAATATCTTTTTGATCAAGATAATAATTTCCTATAGCAGTTAAAGTGGTCGTTATTGTAATGGCCAATAAAAGATTTATTAGAAGAAACTTACGTATAGAAGACTTCACGATACAATAATACCATCATTTTTTTCTGCCATATATCCGACACCTCTTATTGTTCGAATAAAATTAGCATTAAGTTTTTTACGTAAATTATGAATATGAACTTCTAATGCATTACTGTCCACATCCTCTTCCCAGCCATAAATACTTTGCATCAGCTGTTCGCGAGATAAAACTTGACCACTGTTTTCCAGAAGTTTTTGTAAGAGTGCGAACTCTCTGCGAGGGACATTGACTAATACATCATCAACAAATACAGAGTGGGCAGCTGGATCTAGAGTAATGTTTCGGTATTGCAATACAGCATCAGCACGACCTTGTGAGCGTCTCACCAGCGCTCTAATTCTGGCGCTTAGTTCATTTAAGTCAAAAGGCTTTACGAGATAGTCGTCCGCTCCACTGTCTAAGCCTTTGACACGATCCTCTACAGACTCTCGGGCTGTTAAAATAATAACAGGGGTAGGATTTCCATCATTACGGATACTCTGCAGTAATGCAAGTCCAGATAGTTTAGGTAACCCTAAATCAAGAATAATGAGTTCGAATGATTCAGATTTTAAAGCGGCTCGTGCGGCTTCGCCATCTTTAAGCCAATCAACAATATAGCCAAACTGTGTTAATCCAGTTTTTACGGCGTCACCAAGTAGTTCATCATCTTCAACCAGCAATAGTCTCATTCTTGCTCCTACTGTTTTTCAAGTTCAGTTCCATCCATGTGCTTTGTAAGATAAAAAGCTTGAATTAATACAAAAAGCAGGGTCAGACCTACCCCGCCAAACAATTTAAAATTAACCCAGGCATCAGTATTAAAGTTATACGCTACATAAATATTGACAGCGCCCATTAAAAGAAAAAATAATGCCCAAGCTGTATTTAATCGTTGCCATATTCTTTTAGGCAGTGTCACATTAGTTTCCATCATTTTTTGAATTAAAGGCTTGCCACCTATATACCCAGAGCCAAAAAAGACTAAGGCGGAGAGCCAATAAATACCTGTTGGTTTCAATTTAATGAACCAAGGATTGTGGAAAAAGAGGGTTGCTCCTCCCAAGATTATAATTATGGCCAAACTGATTAAATGCATTTTTTCATAATGCTGAAATTTCAATCTATAAAAAGCTACTTGACTTACAGAAGCGATCATCGCAACGGCAGTAGCTGTATAAATGCCAAAAAATTTGTATACAATAAAAAATAAAACTATAGGAAAAAAATCAAAGAGTAATTTCATATTATCTTAAATATAAAAAGTATGTTACTTTGAGTATAACACAAGTTTTTGTGCTCTCATTCAGCTTTTAATTATAATTAAAAAAATCAGTTTGCAACTCTATAAGTTACTAGATTCCAATTATTTTTCTGATCCGCATTACTTAAAGATAAACACAGATTTTATTAAGTCAAGCCCTATAGTCTTCATTTCATTGTGTAAGAAAACAGAAAGTGAACGAATTTCTTGGTCAGCATTTCAATTAATAAGAAGATTATCACACTAATCTTAAGGAGCTATTAAGAAGAACCTGAGTTGTTGGGCTTTTGTCCCAATTAAAAACAAATTGATACAAATGACAGATTAAATTAATTGAGTACCACATTCAAAATCAGCTGATGAGGTTAAGTTTTTAACCGATAAATATTTTTTGCCCAAGATACAGGGATGTATTTCTTGTGAGGCCTGGGTTCAGTGCCAACAGACGTTCAATTTGAGTTTGATGTTTTTGAGCAATATCACTGAGGCTATCGCCTTTTTTCACCACATAATAAGTGGGTTGATTTATTTTTTTAAAGATAATTAATTGTTGGCCTTTATATAAAGGTTGATTATTTTTTATTCTATTCCATGTTTGTATTTGTTGCGCGTTAATCCCATAGGTTTTAACTAAGGTATCATAATTGTCATTTTCTTGTACAATATGAATGATGCGATGTACACTTGAAGCGATCATTTGATGTTTGAGCGGTAGGGGCGTTATGGGTTCTTTTTTAACAACAACAGGGGTATTTTTGGTGCTTGGAATTAGAAGGGATTGATTGGGCTGTAAATGGTTTGAGGTGAGCTGGTTTAATTGTTTTATGAAATTTACTGTGGTGTGATATTTTACTGCAATATTATCTAAACTATCCCCCGGTTGAACTTGATACATTTCCCAGCTGACGCGTTTGTGTTCAGGAAGATTAGCAAGATTGAGATAAAATTGTTGTACTTTTTCAGTTGGAATGAGCAATTTAAAAGGCTTGTTAGGCGCTGTGGTCCAGCGATTAAATCCTGGGTTTAGTTTAATCAGCTCTTTATAACTCATCCCTGCCATCTTGGCTGCGTGACTTAAATCGATAGGAGTCCCTATATTTACCTCTTCAAAATAAGGAAGATAAGCAATTTCTGGAAGCACCAATTTATACCTGGTGGGATTGCTGATGATTTCTGCTAATGCAAGCAAACGAGGGACATAAATTTGGGTTTCTCGAGGAACAGATAACTCCCAAAAGCTTATAGCATTTCTTGATTTTGGAATTGCTTTTATTGCGCGATCGATAGTTCCAGCTCCCGCATCATAAGCCGCTATTGCTAATATCCAATCGCCATTGAAAAAATTATTGAGATAAAGTAAATAATTAAGTGCTGCATCAGTGGAAGAGTTAATGCTTCGCCTACCATCAAACCACCAATCTTGGGTTAATCCTAAATCTTTGCCGGTAAGGGGCATTAGTTGCCATAATCCAGCCGCACCAGCTACAGAGTAGGCAAAGGGATCAAATGCACTTTCAATCATAGGTAACAGTGCTAATTCACCAGGCAGCTTTTTTTTCTTAACTTCGTTAATAATATGATAAATATAAGGTTCTGATTGACGACATACTTTGGTAATAAAGCCTGGATGAGCTATAAACCATTGGATTTGGTCTTGTACTTCAACGCGAGAAGTTTCATGATTTAAAGTAAATTCATACCGTAATACATCCCATACATTGGGTGCTGTATTCGCTTTGGAACTACACGTAATACCCAAAAAAATGAGCGTGTAGCATAACAAAACTTTTATTGTGAAAAAGTTAAATTTCAATAGAAGTTACCTATGAATTCAATGACTGTTCAGTGTACTAAAATTTACTTTGGGATTAAACCTGATTGTATTTAATTGAATCATAAGGGATTAAATTAATCCCTTATGATGGGGTAACTCTCTCTAAAATTTTTTAAATGCTTCTATTAATAAACAATAGTATGTAAAAACTTCAGGGACGCTCCTTACTTAAATAAGTTTTTTTCTTCTCGTAATATTCGGAATATTTCCAGTGAATTAAGCGATTTTGCTCCATGTTTTAGTGCGTACTGTTGCACCTCGGGCTTGTCTGTGCGTAAAAACGGATTAATTGACTGTTCTAATTCTAAAGTAGAAGGAAGTGTGCAAGATGAGGGTGAGTCGTGTATTTTTTGCAAATACTTTTTTATCGATAAGTTGCTCGGTTCGACCGTTTGTGCAAAGCGTAAATTTTGTTGGGTATATTCATGAGCGCAGAATATTTTTGTAGTTTGGGGTAATTCTTGAAAAAGATGCAGAGAGTGATGTAATTGTTCTAATGTACCATCGAATACTCGCCCACAACCTGCTGAAAAAAGGGTATCGCCACAAAATAACCATTGGTGTTGGGATTCATAATAGCTAATATGGGTGGATGTATGGCCAGGATTGAATAAAATATTGAAAATACACTGCCCTACTCGAATGGTTTGATGTTCCTCTATTGGATTGTTTACATAGGGGATTCGTGGATCTTTAGGACCATAAACTGCGCAAGATGGATGGGCTTTAATGAGCTCACCTACGCCACCGATATGATCATGGTGATGGTGAGTTAATAAAATACTACGCAGCTTGAGGTGATTTGAATGTGCAAATTGTAATACGGATTCTGCATCACCGGGATCAACACAATCAAAGACTCCAAATCCTTCATCAATAATTGCCCAAATATAATTATCAAAAAAAGCAGGAATAGGTATTAATTTCATCAATTGGCCTCAATAATAGAGAAATAACTCTCCGGATTAAAATAACACTTAAGAGTAGTTAAAACAGATTTTATTTCTTCGGCCAATGTAAATGGCGGGTTAATAATCCATAAACCACAACCGTACATGCCATCAATAGGGGTTTCTGTGAGGCTAAATTCAATATGTAATGTATTTTTAATATCCTTCATACCTCTGTTTAACTTATCGGTTAATTTTTTATCCACAAGAGGATACCAAAGACAATAAACTCCTGTAGAAAAACGCGCGTAGGCTTGTTTTAAGGCAATAGGAATTTCTTTATATTCTTCTTTTATTTCAAAAGAGGGATCAATAAAAATTAATCCTCGTTTTTCTGGTGGTGGAAGCAGTGCTTTCAATGCGAGTAAGCCATCACTTTTACTGAAATGTACTTTTTTATTAAAACGAGGTAATTCAGTAAGAACTTCAAACTCTCTGGGATGCAACTCACAAAAGTACATTCTATCTTGCTTGCGTAACAAATTAACAGCTAAGTAGGGTGAGCCTGGATAATATCTTAATGTACTTGTAGGGTTAAGTTGACTCACAATATTGAGATAATCTTGGCAAAGGGGGGATAGAGACTGTTTATCAGACCAAAGTAATTGAATTCCATGTTGGTATTCTTTTGTTTTTTCAGCTTGTTTGTTTTTTAAGTCGTATAAACCTTTTCCTGAATGAGTTTCAAGATAAAATAATGGTTTATCTTTCAGTGTTAAATAACATAGAAGTCGCGTTAAGGTTACATGTTTGATGACATCAGCAAAATTTCCTGCATGATATCCGTGTTGATAACTGAGCATAGAGTTCCTAAAACATTTTTGAAATTGTCTACTATACTCTTTTTAAGAGAGTATAAAAGGGGAAAGTTATGGAACTTCACGAAGATTATGATGACCAATCATTCTCTGATTATAACTACGATGATGATATTGAATCTATAAGTCATCGAAAAAACGTAAGACGCCTGCTTGAAGAAAAGCTTGAGCGTAAACGTTTAAAAGAAGAATTTAAGGACGATTTCGATGAGTTAAGTGGTGATTTTGATTGGGATGTATTAGATAAATAATTATTTATTTGGCGTCAAATGACTTTACTGCGTACTTGAGCATTGAAGTGACTTATTTTACTCAGGTACGTAGTTTAAAATTCCGGTAGCGGACTTTAGGGTATTTTCAAGTAGTGTCACTATGGTCATTGGCCCAACGCCGCCAGGAACAGGAGTTATCCAGGAAACCTTATTTTTGGCGCTGGTAAAATCAACATCTCCTCTAATGCTACCATCCGCTAAGCGATGTATGCCTACGTCAATGATTATTTGATCCTTATTCAGCCACTCGGTATCAATAACATCCATTTTTCCTGTTGCCACAATTACTAAATCAGCAATACGAACTAGTTTTTCGAGTTGCTGGGTAAATTTATGGGCGATTGTCACAGTTGCACCTGCTAAGAGTAATTCCAAGCTCATGGGGCGACCGACTATATTCGACGCACCAATGACCAGAGCATGTTTTCTTTTCACTTCAAGCTGGTAGTGTTTTAACAAATTCATGATACCCAGTGGGGTACATGGACGTAATAAAGGATTACGTTGTGCCAGTCGACCTAAATTATAGGGATGAAAACCATCCACATCTTTTTCTGGTTTGATACGTTCAATTATTGCTCTCTCATTAATATGTGAGGGCAAAGGTAATTGTATGAGAATGCCATCAATTTGATCAGAACAATTTAATTGATCAATCAGATTAATTAATGCATCTTGTGTTGTTTCTTCGGGTAAATCATAAGAATGAGAGACGATACCTACTTCGGCGCATGCTTTTCGTTTATTGGCTACATAAACTGTTGAAGCGGGATCCTTACCAATGAGAACAACAGCAAGACCCGGTGCGCGATGCCCTTTTTCTATATGATCTTGTACTTGTTTTTTTAATTCATTACGACGTAGAGAAGCGACAACTTTTCCATCAATTAAAAATGCTGACATAATTACCTATGAGAAAAGCAAGGCGCTAATTATGAATTAGCAGTTAGTGTAATGCAAGAGTGTTTTACTGGAGTAGAACAATAAATTATTAAATTTCTAAATAAGCCTGGTTAAAACGTCATCTCGAATGAGTTATTTAGGAATTATCCTAATAAAGAGCTAATTACTTGAATCAATTCATAAATAATGTTAGCTTTTTTATTAAGCCCTAAGCTAGTTCAACTCCAAAGGGTGCGGAGCTCCTGAGTGAAAAAAAATGTCTTATTTTCAGCTTTATTTGCACTTACTTGGCCGGCCTATGTTAATGCGTTAGGTTTAGGTGAAATGAAAGTAAAGTCTGCCCTAGAACAGCCTTTTGCGGCGGAAGTCAATTTAATCGACGTACATGAGATTTCTTTATCTAATGTTCGTGTGAACATAGCAGATCCGCAAAGTTACCAAAGCCTCGGAGTAGAGCGGCCAGGAGTAGCTGATTCCCTTTTTTTTGAAATTAAAAAAAATAAGAAAAGAAAATTTGTTATAGTTATTTACTCGACAGAGCGAATAACGGAACCTTATTTACAACTGATTATTGATTTAACTTGGTCTAAAGGACAAATCTATAAAGTTTATACAGTATTATTAGATCCCCCAGGTTATAAACTTGCAAGTGCAACTGCCCAAAGTGGCTTGACCTACCAACGACAATTCTCTAATTACCATTCAAATACAGAGGGTTCACCAAATAAGAAAATTCGTAGCAAAAAGAACAATGGCTACGGTCCTACAGTCTCTCAAGAAAATGTATGGCAAATTGCACAAAGATATAAAACTGCGAATACAATTTTACCGCAAATCGTTCTTGCAATAGTTGGTGCTAATCCTGACGCATTTACTGATGGCAATTTAAATGGATTAAAAGTTGGCGTGCGTTTGAAGATCCCATCTGCTCAAGAATTTAGTGAGGTTCCTGCTGATTTAGCTACAGTAGAGGTGATGGCTCATGATAAAGCATGGAATGAAAAAGCATCGATTAATCATGTGTTATCACCTCCTTACATGATAGGACAAACATCCAACGTAAACCCTCCCATTGAGTATTCACAAATTCCTCCAGTACCAAAATTTTCAGGTTCGACTCTTCCTGTATCGAATCAGACTCAATCTGAGTCTACCTCAGTAAGTTTATTACCGTCATTGGAAAATCAAAAACATATAAGCTACGAACAAAGCAAGACTTTAAATGCAGAAATATCGATTACAACTGCGGCAGTAGACTCTTTAAGAGAATCTAATGCTTTATTAACAGAGCAATTGAGCTTATTACAAACACAAAACAAAAAATTACAAAAGCAGTTGAATGTGCGCGATAAGGAAATCACATCCCTACATAAGCAAATTCATTTGTTAATACAAGAACGGATAGCAGACCAGAGCAACTCTAGTTTTTTTAACAATATGTTAATTACTTGGTTACTTATTGCAACGGGCGCAGGTAGTATTGCGTTTTATTTTTTTAAACGTAAAGAAGACAAAAAGAATAATAGCTCAAAACTAATTACTCCTTCTCCTGTCGAATCTGAGTCAGCATCGATTGAATCTTCTATGAATACTAAAGAAGAGCCAGCGATACAAGATAAGATAAGTGAGCTACAGTCGCAATCAGATATAGAGTTAACTCCTTCACCACAATTTTCGGATCCATTAACCGAAGTTGAAAATTTAAAGAACATTGATGACTCTAAAGAAAGTGTTTTTTCATCAATTGAAACACCTCTTAAGCGAGACGAGAGTGAACAATCATTAGATGTCCCAAGTGCAAATCTCACATCAGATTTAGATGAAGATCAATTAGCGCGATCAAGTCATGAAAGTAAAAGCGCATCCAGAGCGGGGCTGGCCGAAGAAAATCTATTAAAATTTGAACCAGCTGCCACAAATGAAGAGCTCACATCAGATTTAGATGAGGATCAATTGGCGCAATCAAACCATGAAAGTAAAAGCGTATCAAGAGAGGAACTGGTTGAAGAAAATCTATTAGAATTTGAACCAGCTGCCACAAATGAAGAGCTCGCATCAGATTTAGATGAAGATCAATTAGCGCAATCAAACCATGAAAGTAAAAGCGCATTAAGAGAGGAACTGGTTGAAGAAAATCTATTAAAATTTGAACCAGCTGCCACAAATGAAGAACTCACATCAGATTTAGATGAAGATCAGTTAGCGCAATCAAACCATGAAAGTAAAAGCGCATCAAGAGAGGAACTGATTGAAGAAAATCTATTAGAATTTGAACCAGCTGCCACAAATGAAGAGCTCACATCAGATTTAGATGAAGATCAATTAGCGCAATCAAATCATGGAAATAAAGGCGCATCTAGAGAGGAACTGGCTGAAGAAAATCTATTAGAATTTGAAGCAGGTTTGTATGACACAATGACGAAAGAGCCTATTCAGGTTACAGGCGATTCTAAAGAAGTAGACCATGAGAATAAACATGGCTTGGAATTTACTCTTTCTATCCCTGATGAAGAGCAAACAACCCAGAATGATATGGATCTGTCTTCATTAAAAAATGAAAAGGCATTGGATACTCTTTTAGCTCTTGCTAGAACATATATTGGAATGGAAGACAAGGAATCTGCTTTAAACTCATTAGATGATGTACTGAAACATGGTACTAAAACACAAAAAGAAGAAGCAAAGCGTTTACTTGCTGAGATAAAAGGAACGTCTTGATTTATAAATATCATTTATTATTTCGTGAGTATTAAGATTTGTTGTGTTCTGTTCTATAAAGAGTGATTCTATTCAATGAGTAATTGAGGAATCAAAGCGCCTTTAAGGCAGGACTAAATCAAGAGGCCGGTAATAACCATTACTCGTATTTATGTCAATATCGGCGCTTAGCCGTCTCACTCTATTACAAATTTTTTGTCAAAAAAGATAAGTCATGCTGGCTAAAATTTCATTAGAATGATAAGAGCCTGGATTTAATGATTGATTTGACCATGTACCAACTCCATTACCCGAGGGGTATGGTCCTAAATCTTGATAAATATAACCTAAGGAAAAAATAAACTGAGGTAAAAAATGTACATCTATACCAGCACCTATATTGTAGGCAAATTCACTGGTATTGGCGGTTTTGAACCCTGGGCTAAGTCGTGGTGTCACACCTGCTAATGCTGTTTCATTATAATTAGAGACCTTATTAAAGGAGCTTCCTATTCCTCCATTGATATAAGGTGAAAACATTCCATGCTTAAATAGATTCATTTTTCCTGATATTAATAAGAGGTTCGAAGTAAAATCTAAATCATAACTGTAATTAGTAAATTGGGGTAAGGAATATTGTGTAATTTTGCCGTCGAGCTGGGTCTTGAAAAAATACTGCCAAAACAAACCAAGTGAGTAAGAAGGAAACCAAATATTGTCGTTTTGCCATCGGCGGCCTACAAATGCTGTGATAACTGCTCCATTGTCACTGTTGATTGAGTATTGATCGTAATTGTAAGGTGCTGAAAATTCAGCCCCATTATTTACTTGTACATGAGCGTGCAGTTCAGGAAATTGTACTCCTGCTCCAAGTGAAATAAACCAGTTACCTTGAGCATTAAAAACCGATTGAAGTGCTGGGTTTTGTACGTATCCATCATTTTTAGAAAAAGAGGGGTTATGACATATGAGTAGTAGGGCGGTAACAGATGGAGAAAATAAATTCCATTTCATAAATTAAGTCTCAAAAATTTAATAGAAATTGTTATAGATACGTATAAATTAGCTAACCTCTAACTGCAAACCGAGAAGCTATCATAAATGAATTCAATAAATCAACAAAAGACGGTAAAGCAACGATTGATTTGTCAGGTAGAAATAAAGACTTATTAGTATAAAATTTAAGCTAAAAATTAGGGTTCGTTGACAATTGGTTCTTGTTGCTAGGTGTCGCGCTTTATGGGGGACGTCACCTTAACAAAGAAACAATATAGGTTAAAATGGATTCATTTCGTTTGGGCGTAGAGGAGTAAGGAATTGTCAACAACATCCTTATTACTCTGGGCTTTCAATGAGAAATGACTATAATATTTTAATAAACTTAAAATCAATTTTAGTAAAGTATAGACAAAACAAATGCTGTATTATAAATTGACCCTTTTATCAGGAATAATCAATGCGAATCGCTTTAGTGCTTGAGTATGATGGTAGCAAGTATCATGGCTGGCAAGCACAAACAGGATTGCATACCGTACAACAGGCTGTAGAAAATGCTTTATCTAAAGTAGCAGATCTCCCTATATCCGTAGTTTGTGCTGGGAGAACTGATACTGGTGTACATGCAACAAATCAAGTAATTCATTTTGACAGCGAAAAGCAGCGCAGTATTCGCGCATGGATCCATGGCGTAAATTCATTTTTACCTAAAGATATATGTGTGAAGTGGGGAAAAGAACTCTCAGAAGAGTTTCATGCAAGATATTCTGCAACTGCGAGACGGTATCGCTATGTGATTTATAATAGTGCTATAAGACCAGCACTGTTGCGCAGCAATGTTACCTGGCAATACAGACAGTTAGATCATCGTCTCATGCATCAAGCAGCCCAGGTTTTATTGGGTGAAAATGATTTTACTTCATTCCGTTCTGTTGAATGTCAGTCGAATACTCCAATGCGAAATGTATATAAACTTCAAGTGAACCGCATGGGGGATTTAATAATAATTGATATTACTGCTAATGCTTTTTTACATCATATGGTACGAAATATTGCTGGTGTTCTTATTGCAGTAGGCTCAGGAAAAAAACCCGTTTTTTGGGTAGAGGAAGTGCTTCAAGCAAAAGATAGACGGTTAGGAGCTGAAACAGCACCTGCCTATGGATTGTATTTAGTACAAGTGAATTACCCTCAAGAGTTTTCTATATTACAGAGTAGCCCCGGCCCTATGTTTCTTTTGGAGAAATAATTGAATTCATCACGTGTTCGAGTCAAGATGTGTGGCATGACGCGTAGCGAAGATATTGCCTGTGCTGTGAATTTAGGTGTAGATGCCGTTGGTTTAATTTTTTATCCAAAAAGTACCCGATTTATTTCTATTGAACAAGCAAAGATTTTACTCAGTGATCTTCCTGCATTTGTGGATTCTGTCGCTGTTTTGGTGAATCCAGAACGAGATTTGGTGCAAAAAATCATAGAGGAACTGCCAATTCAGTTATTGCAATTTCATGGAGATGAATCAGCAGAGTTTTGCCAACAATTTAAAAAGCCCTTTATTAAAGCGATACATGCTGATTCGGCAGGATATATTCAACAAGCAGCACGAGAGTTTATGATGGCTCGTGCGTTGTTATTAGATACCCCCTCTACAGCCGCAAGAGGTGGAACGGGGCTGATTTTTGACTGGAAAATTATTCCGCAAGATATAGCAAAGCCTTATATATTGGCCGGAGGCATAAATGAATCTAACGTGCTTGAAGCAACTGCATTATGTCGTCCTTACGCTGTAGATTTATGCAGTGGGATTGAGGTCTCGCCTGGAATTAAAGATCATGGCAAAATGAGTCGGTTTATGCAGAAGTTATTGAATAGAGAGTAGATTAGGTACCACGAAGCAAAAACCTGAAATTAAGGAAGCTTAGTTTTGTGCTTTGTTGTCCCCAGAATATATTTTAAGAGGTTGAGAAAGGTAGATTGATGAACAAAAAAGAACTCCCTGATGAACATGGGCATTTTGGTCCTTATGGCGGTATTTTTGTAGCAGATACGTTGATGCATGCTTTGAAAGAATTACAAGAGGCCTATGCAAAATACCGACAAGACCCTGATTTTCTTGCAGAACTGCATGCTGAATTAAAGGATTATGTAGGGCGGCCTAATCCGCTTTATCATGCTCGACGCTTAAGTCAGGAAATCGGTGGGGGCCAAATCTACTTGAAACGAGAAGATTTGAATCATACGGGCGCACACAAAATCAATAATACTGTAGGACAAGCATTACTCGCTAAGCGGATGGGAAAAACCCGAGTTATTGCCGAAACAGGAGCGGGACAACATGGCGTGGCTTCAGCTACTGTCGCTGCTAAATTAGGCTTAGAGTGCGTGGTTTATATGGGAGCTGAGGACATAAAACGCCAAGCATCTAATGTGTACCGCATGAAACTTTTGGGTGCGGAGGTTGTTCCTGTAACAGCAGGATCACGTACGTTGAAAGATGCTTTGAATGAAGCCATGCGTGATTGGGTGAGCCATATTGATGATACATTTTACATCATTGGAACAGTTGCAGGACCACACCCTTATCCTCAAATGGTTAGAGATTTTCAATCAATAATTGGCGTGGAAGCGAAAGCACAAATTTTAGAAAAAACAGGTCGTTTGCCAGATGCTTTAGTTGCTTGTGTAGGGGGAGGATCTAATGCAATTGGCTTATTTTATCCCTTTCTAAATGATACGGCAGTTGCTCTTTATGGTGTGGAAGCAGGTGGAAAAGGCTTGGACAGTGGCGAACATTCTGCCTCACTTATAGCAGGGAAACCAGGTGTGTTGCATGGCAACCGGACTTATTTGCTTTGTGATGAACATGGTCAAATTAAAGATACCCACTCGATTTCTGCGGGTCTTGACTATCCTGGTGTAGGGCCTGAACATGCTTATTTGAAGGATACAGGGCGCGCAATTTATGAGGCAATTAATGATGACGAGGCGTTGCATGCGTTTCGAACTTTAACGCGTGTTGAAGGTATTATTCCTGCACTTGAATCCAGTCATGCTATTGCTTATGCAATGAAACTTGCGAAGACAATGTCCGTAAAGCAAAATATTATCGTGAATTTATCGGGTCGTGGCGATAAAGACATGCATACTGTGGCACAAATTGATGGAATTAGCGTATGAACCGAATTGACAGCACCTTGATGCGCCTTAAGGCGAAAGGTAAAAAAATGCTCAGTCCTTATATTACAGCGGGAGATCCTTATCCTGAAATCACCGTGAAGTTAATGCATGAATTAGTTAGAGCGGGCGCAGATGTTTTAGAATTAGGTATTCCTTTCTCCGATCCTATGGCTGAAGGACCAGTGATTCAACGTGCTATGGAGCGTGCACTTGCTCAGGACGTGCATTGCCATACAGTATTGAATATGGTCAAAGAATTTCGGAGTCAGGATCAGGAAACCCCAGTAATTATTATGGGCTATTTAAATCCTATAGAACATTTTGGTTACGAGCTTTTTGCACAACAAGCCGTAGCAGCGGGTATTGATGGAACCATTATAGTTGATTTACCTCCTGAAGAAAGTGAAGAAGTTGCTAAAATCTGGGAAAAATATGGTTTGTACAGTATCTTTCTTTGCTCGCCTACAACTTCAGATGAGCGTATGGCCTTAATAAATAAGTTTGCTAAGGGCTATTTATACTATGTGTCCTTAAAAGGTGTTACTGGGTCTGATGCGCTTGACATAGCATCTTTAAAAACCCAATACCAACGCCGAAAAGCACAAACTACTCTTCCCTTAATGGTTGGCTTTGGCATAAAAACAGCAGAAATGGCAGCAGGAATCGCTCATTTTGCAGATGGTATTATTGTAGGGGCTGCCTTAATTACGCGTATCCTGGATGCTTATAATACCAATAATGATATGTTACAAGCCGGAGCAGATTTAATTTATTCCATGCGACATGCCATGGACAATAATGGACAAAACAATGATTGAAATAACTGAAAAGCGAGCTCATTTTATAAGACAACTGATTGCTGATGAATTAGCGAGTGGTAAGCATCAGTCTGTGGTTACCCGTTTTCCACCGGAACCTAATGGTTATTTGCATGTCGGACATGCTAAAGCGATTTGTGTGAATTTCGGTTTGGCACAAGAGTTTGGGGGAATTTGTTATTTACGCTTTGATGATACAAATCCCATGAAAGAAGAAGAGGAGTATGTCAATGCCATTATTGATGATGTTCGTTGGCTAGGCTTTGAATGGCATGCTATGACTCACTCATCAGACTACTACCATGAACTTTATAATTTTGCTGTATTTTTAATTAAAAAAGATTTGGCTTATGTTGATAGTCTTAGTATGGATGAAATCCGTGCTTATCGTGGCACTTTACAGGAGCCTGGCCGCGAAAGTCCTTACAGAAATAGACCCGTTGAGGAAAGTTTAGACCTATTTGCACGTATGAAAGCAGGAGAGTTTCCTGATGGAACACATGTATTGCGAGCAAAAATTGATATGCAATCAGGTAATGTGAACATGCGTGATCCTGTAATTTATCGAATTCGCCATGCCCATCATCAACGTACAGGTGATGAATGGTGCATTTATCCTATGTATGATTATGCACATCCTATTTCTGATGCTTTGGAAAAAATTACTCATTCCTTATGTACGTTAGAATTTCAAGATCACCGACCTCTTTATGATTGGTTTGTTGCACATTTGCCGTTACCTGCTAAACCGATACAAACAGAATTTGCCCGTTTAAATTTATCACACACAATTACTTCAAAGCGTAAATTACGTGCACTGGTAGAAAAAAAGGCGGTATCTGGGTGGGATGATCCTCGAATGCCAACTTTACGGGCGATGCGTAAACGTGGATATCCTCCTGCTGCAATTCGTCAATTTTGCGAGGTAATCGGAGTATCACGCAGTGATTCAGTAATTGATATGTCAGTACTTGAAGAATGTGTCCGTGCTGAGCTAAATCGAACAGCAAAACGAGCTTTATGTGTTATGGAACCGTTAAAAATAGTCATTGAAAATTACCCTGAGGATCGAACTGAACTATTAAAGCCTGCATATAACTCACAAGATCCAAGCTCAAGTACGCGGGACTTGCCATTTACACGAGAAATTTTTATCGAGCGTTCTGATTTTATGCAAGAGCCCCCAAAAAAATATCATCGTCTATCACCTGGTGCTGAAGTACGTTTACGTCACTCCTATGTGATTAAATGTCATGATGTAATTTATGATGAGCAAGGCAATATTCTTGAATTACGCTGTACTTATGATGAAAATACTTTAGGAAAAAATCCTGAAGACAGGAAAGTTAAGGGTGTTATTCATTGGGTATCTTGCGAACACGCATATCCAGTGACGGTATTGGAGTATGACCGTTTATTCAATGATCCTAATCCTGGTCGAGAAGAAGATTTCTTCCAGTTTTTAAATCATAATTCATTACAAATAAAGCAAGGATATTGCGAGCCAGCACTAGCTAATCAGCAATTAGGCGAGGTGTTTCAGTTTGAACGCTTGGGATATTACTGTGTTAATGAATTAAAAGAAGGATGTGTTCGTGCTTTTCATCGTGTGGTGGATCTGAAGGATACTTGGGGAAAAGTGAGCTAAAAGGGGTCAATATGTTGCATTTGTATAATTCTTTAACCAGAGCAAAAGAACCATTTGTTTCCATTTCACCTGGAAAAATTGGTATTTATGTTTGTGGTATTACTGTATATGATCGCTGTCATATCGGCCATGCACGCTCTATGGTTGCTTTCGATGTCATTGTGCGCTATCTGCGCTCCCAGGGTTATGATGTGAAATATATCCGTAATATTACGGATATTGACGATAAAATTATTGCACGGGCGCATGAGCGAGCGATACCTATAGATGAATTGACCGCTCAATATATTGCAGCAATGAATGAGGATACGCGCGCGTTAAATATTTTGCCGCCTGATGTAGAACCACGTGCTACAGAACATATTCATAGCATTGTTCATTTGATTGAACGGTTGCTTGCTAAAGGGAATGCTTATCTAAGCGATAATGGTGATGTGTGTTATCAGGTCAATTCATTTGTCAACTATGGTAAATTATCAAACAAAGATTTAGAGGGACTAGTTGCCGGTGCTCGGGTTGAAATTGTTAAGGAAAAGCGTTCTCCATTAGATTTTGTTTTATGGAAAAAGGCAAAACCAGGAGAACCTAGCTGGCCTTCCCCCTGGGGCGAAGGACGTCCCGGTTGGCATATTGAATGTTCGGCGATGGCAATGAGTGAATTAGGTGAGCAGTTTGATATTCATGGAGGGGGCTTGGATTTGCAATTTCCTCATCATGAAAATGAAATCGCTCAGAGTGAGGCTGCTACTGAAAAACCTTTTGCAAATTATTGGCTGCATGTAGGGATGTTGCAGGTTAATAATGAAAAAATGTCAAAGTCATTAGGCAATTTCTTTACTATTGCAGATGTTTTAGCAAAACATCATCCAGAAGTAGTGCGTTATTTTCTTTTAAGCAGTCATTATCGTAGTTCATTAAATTATTCTGAAGAAAACTTGGCTAATGCCAAAAAGGCATTAACTCGTTTGTATCAAACAATCAAGGATAGTCGCATTATTGCAGAGGGTGAATTAGATAATCATTGGATTAATGAATTTAATCAAGCAATGAATGATGATTTTAATACCCCAGTGGCCTTATCTGTCTTGTTCCAGCTTAGCCATGAAATTAATAAAAGCAATTCGCCTATTTTAGCAGCTACTTTGAAATATTTGGGAAATATTATGGGGTTATTGCAAACAGATCCTTCATCTTTCTTGCAGTCAGGATTAGATGAAGAAGTCAAAGCGTCAATAGAAGAATTAATCAAAGAGCGACTACAAGCACGCACGGAGCGTAATTGGGAGCGCGCTGATCAGATAAGGTCGGATCTATTGAGCCAAGGTATTGAATTGGAAGATGGAATTAATGGGACTACTTGGCGTAAAGTAGAATAGATTGAGAGCAAGATTTGTTTCCTTAAGGAATCGCACCGCTGTGAAAGTTGTGAGGCTATAAAAAGATATGGGCTAAGACAAAGTTTAAGGTTTATGCTTTTGGCCCTTTTGCTTTCAAGGAAGGCGATTGATTTTGGCTATATATAGAGAAGTCGCCTTTTAGAAGAGCGTCACTCTTGATTAAGCCTAACTTCAAAATGGCTTTACACCATTTCCAATTCAGATTTCATTATCTTGCCCCTAAATTATTTTGGTTAAAAGAAGTAATAAACGCGAAATTTTAATGTAATCAGCAGGAGTCATAACCTAATTTTTACTCATTTTTGTTCGCAACAGCCGAGGATCTATTAAATATTATTATGAAGTAATAACGGGGCTTTATCTTTTTTTATTGGCGCTTTGGTTCTTTTTAAGCGAAATACAAAAACTATGATTAAAAAAATCATCAAAATGAGTGCCATCCAACCCATGAGATAAAAGCAGTCATCTAAAGCTAGTGCAGTTGCTTGTCGCGTCAAATAATAATTTAATTGTGCAGAAGCATGTTTTCCTTGAAGATGTAATAGTTTTGCTCGGGTTAAAAATAGCTGTGTTTCCTGAGAGAATGCGGTTAAACTGCTGCCTAAACGCAAATGAAAAAAAACTTCTCGTCTGTGCCATAAAATGGAAAATAACGCAACTCCCAATCCACTTCCAATTAAGCGTGATACATGGAAAAAGCAAATGCATTCAGCCAGTTTTGTTTCAGGAAAGGTATGTATTGATAATTGGAAAAGTGGAGATAAAAATAACGCAAGCCCAATGCCCGCTAGGCCTCGAGAAAATGCAACTCGATTGAAATTAATATCTACATTAAAGTAGCTGGTATAAAAACAAGAAATGGCAAAAAAAAGTAGGGCAATTATTAATGGAGGAAATGGTTCATATTGTTTTTTATTAAGAACCACCGGGATCCATCCACAAAATGCCATTGTCCCTATGATTAAAGCAATCCAATCTGGAGTGTAATTGACATAGAGCTTCAGCCATAAAGACAGCAAAATGACCATGCCGAAATAGATTGCAAAAAGTAATGCAATGTAGATCATGGCTAGTGAAAAATAAAAATTTTTCAACAGTTGCAAATCAACAACTGGATTTTTAGCGGACCAACAGCGTAATATAAAGAAAATAAAACAGATTACTCCTGAAATTAGTAAAAAAATGATCAGAGAAGAACGAAACCAATCTAATTCCTGACCGGTTGTTAATGCTGCTCCAATAAAAATCATGCTGACACAATAATAAAAATATCCCAGTTTATCAAAAACTATTTCTTTTACGGGTTCATGGTATCTTCTATAGCCATAACCAACATACAAAATTAACAAGACACATAAAGGCACATTAGAAAAAAACAGAAATCGCCAATGGTAGTCATAAGCAATCCATGCTCCGTATGAGGCACCAATGACGGGAACTATTGAAAGACAAATTAAGACTAAGGAAAGAATATAGACTTTATCTTTATTAGAAGATAATAAGGGAATAAGTGTATAAGTAATGAGAAGAAACATTGCTCCCGAAGCAAATCCTTCTAAAAATCTAAATAAGATAAAACTAAAAAATTGGTAGCAGTGGCACATCCCCAAGAACATAAAGCAGTCAAACTGAGACAGACTACAAAAAGTTGTATAGGACTTAAAGGTGTTGCTGCGGGTTTTCCCAGAGGGACTCCTAAAAGATTTCCAATGCAAAAAAAACTGACAGTATAGGAGGTCATATAGGGGCTACCCCCTAGATCACTTACAATATAAAGACCAGCCATTATTGGCAAGGTGAGATTAAAAATGACTGCGGCAAGTGCTAAGAGCAAAATATAGAGAATCATTATTTATCTTCTCTCATTTAAAGCAAATTTATTTAAAATAAGAGGGGTATTAGCATATGCCTGAAGATTTGGATCTAAATTGCTCTTAATAATTTCTGTTATTAATTCTTTATCACCAGTTTCTTCTTTTTGGAAAATATCAGTCACATAATGAGGTGAGTCCGAAGTAGATGTAGGTACCAAAGGACCATCTTGATCAGACAGATCAGTTGTGACCTCTAAAGAGAGACCAATTCGAAGAGGATGTTTTTTTAACTCATCCGGGACTAGTGCCACTCGAACCGGTAGTCTTTGGACGATTTTAATCCAATTTCCGGAGAGGTTTTCAGGAGGTAATAATGAAAAGGCATTGCCCGCTCCTCCAGGTAAACCAACAATTTTGCCATGAAACACTACACCAGAACCATAAAGATCCGAAGTGAATTTAACTTTTTGGCCAATACGCATTTTTTTGAGTTGAGTTTCTTTATAGTTGGCATTAACCCATATTTGATCGAGGGGAATAATAGACATCAGTGGATCGTTAGGGGAGACCCACATACCTACTTGAATGGTTCTTTGCGCTACTAGACCATCTACAGGAGCATAAATTTTACATCGATATAATTGCACCCAGGCATCGCGTACTTCTTGTGCTGCTTCTTGTACCCAGGGGTGTTCAATAATCGAAGTACCTTGTACAAATGCGAGCATTTTCTGATAATTATTCTTAGTGCTTTTTAATGAAGCTATTGAGGCTTTGAGATCATCTTGCGCATGCTGATAATCCTCGAGAGAAACCCCTTTGGCGTCAATTACATCATAGCGGTGTTTCAGATTTTGCTGTGCTTTTAAAAGTTCTGCTTTTTTTACGTCTATATCTGCGGCTAATATAAATACATCGTGAAATGCCTGGCATACATCACGCACTGTTTGAGCAAGCTTCTTTTTTGCCTTTTCAAGTGCGATAAGAGAGTCCGTTTCATTTAAAGAAACAATCAGCTGTCCTTTTTTTACTAGAAAACTATCATCAGTATAAATACCTGTAACGAATCCAGGATGTAAGGATTTAATATAAACTTGGTTTCCTTGGACATAAGCGTCATTGGTGTAAACTTCGTTTCTCCAAACAATAAACCAATACAACAAAAGAAAAAGAAATAGAATAAAAAGGATGATTGCAAAATAAAAAGAGGAAGATTTCTTTTTCATGAATTTTTCACCAACGGTATTGTATTTTGGTAGTAACCGCCTCCTAGGGCTTTGGTCAATTTTATTGAGGCTAAGTATTGGTTATACAATAAAGTAACATCTACAATCTTTTTTTGAATGACCTCTTCTTGAAAAAAATAAAGCTCAAAGAGACTATCTAATCCTTTTTTCTGACGTAAATAGCTAAGTTCATAACGCTGTTTTGCCAATTCAACTACGTGTTCTTGTTCTGCTTTTTGTTGATAAATGTCCTCCGCAAATGCTAAGACATCCAGAACTTCTTGGGTACTGTATAGGAGCAAATTGTTATATGCATCAATAGCTGCGTCGAATTGTGCTTTAGATGCTTTGATATTTGCTCGTATCGCTCCTGCAGTGAAAATGGGCAAACTTAATGCAGGCCTAAATGCTGCTGTGCCGCTCGAGATATCAAAAAGTTTTTTCCAACCTGTGCTTTCTAGACCGAGAAGGCCAACAAGATTTATATTGGGATAATATTCGGCCATTGCTGCTCCTGTTTTATAAGCTAAAGCTTTAGCGCGCCAAATTTGCGCCATAAGATCTGGTCTCCGAGCTAAGAAATCTAATGGCAGGATTTTTGGAATATTCAATGACTTAGGTACTCTTGGAAGCGAGGAATTGATTGACAAAGGACTGTCAGCTCCACGCCCAGTTAATGTATTAATTAAGTGTTTGTTTGCAGTAAGTTCATCAGTAATACTGGAAAGTAATTTTTTTGCTTCAAGTAATTTTTCTGATGTTTCTAACGCAGGTAATTTTGAAGAAAGACCTTTTTGTACTAACAAGTTTTGTAATGTTGCAATTTTTTGTCGCACGTTAATTAATTGTACATATAATTCTTTTCTTATCAGATTTGTTTTATAAGCAAAATAGGCCTGTGCCGTTGCGGTACTTGTAATCAATTCTACTTCAGCAGCTTCTGCTTCTTGCGCTTTTGCCTCTCCTAGAGCAGCACGAAAGAGATTACGGTTTTGCCCCCAAAAATCAACTTCATAATTAAATGAAAGTGAAAGATCTAAAAGGTTAGCATTTAAAGGAAATGAGGGATTGAATGCACGATATAAACCGTTGTGACTGATATATTGTCTGTTCTCATCTGCGTTAAAAAAAACTAACGGAAAGAGCACCGAACGTGTAACAATCGCTTGCTGTTTCGCTACTTCAATGCGCTTTTTAACTTCTTGAATTGATGGATTATACCCTAAGGCTTCTGTGACTAGGAGATTAAGTTCAGGAGAATTATAAGACAACCACCATTGTTTGTTTGGCCATTTTCCTTGAGAAAAAATATTCTTTTTTTGCAGGCTTTTTTTAATACTATGTTCCATGCTTGGAACAGCTTTTATATTTTTAACTTGGCTTTGTTGAGGCAGAGAGATAGTACAGGATGCTAATGCATATAAGCTAAAGCAAGCAATTCCTCTGGTTAGCCACATAATAGATCCTTTAACAATAACTTAATTTCCATTTTATCATCATAAAATTACTTATATAGTAACCATTAGCACTTGATTTTCATAGGAGTTTTTGCCCATTTAGGGGTGTATTTAATAGGTACACCGCAAAAAATAAGCTATAGTAAATATCATAATTACAAGGAGAGTATTATGAAACGGAGTTTGCTAGTAATATTAAGCTGTCTCCCCACTTTTTTTTCTTCAACTGATATTTTTGCCAATGATACTATTCGTGTTCATGTGAAAACAAATGAAAAAACGGCGGCAGCATTGGGATTTGTCGTGGAAGGGAAAAAAAGCGGCACAGCAGGGAAATCTTATTCAGGTAGAGGACCTTCCAATAAAGAATATGTATTTGGCCTTAGAAAGCACACGCCTTTTGGGGATGATATTATTTGTGGCTCTAAAACTTTAACAAAAGACAGTACAGTAACCTTGGTAGTTTTGGGAGATAACTGTTCAATTATAGTAGATTAACGGCAACTTTTTTACAGCGCGCCCTTGATTCAGAGTAAAAAAATTTCATATTAGAGTCATTGGTTAAAATAGACAGTGATTTGTATGCTATTCTTAATCGAAATAGGCGAAAATTTACCCATACTAATTACAAATTAGTCTAAATATGTTATAATCGCCGCTTATTTCTATACAAAAGGAAATTTTATGAAATTGATCGAATACGTGCGTTCCAATAACATTGATGAAGTTAAAAAAAGATTATCAAAAAACTATATTGAAGATAATGAGATAAACGAAGCTTTTCAGGAGGCTTGTGGCTTAGGGTATAGTAATTTCGTAGAACTTTTTTAAATGACAGTAGAGTAAATCCAGGATCTCCTTCTATCCAAGCTATAGAATATTCTTATGCACCAAGTATTACTGATTCTTTTGGGTTACAACAAGCTTGTTATAATGGTCATGCAAATATTGTGGATCTTTTATTACAAGATAAACGCTCTGACCCATCTGCAGGCCATTATAGGTGTATTAAGTTAATTGTTGATAAAGCTGAATCAAACAACAATTACAAGCAAATTCTACAAAAAGTAACGAATTATTGTTGGAATAATTATATGGATTATCGAAACGCACTAGGACCAAAACTTTCAGCTAAAATCGATACAATTTTAGCCAAAGAGGTTTATAATGCTGACGAGAATCAGATTAGGCCTCATCATAAATAAGGCATTCATACAATAGAAAACAGGGAGTTTTTTTGAGTATCGAATTCAAAAGTTATCTATATTAAGAGTAATTAGAGAGAAATCACTTTTTTAGCAATCTTAGGGTGTGATTGTCGACACACCCGAGATCTTAAAGCGTAAGTTTTAATGCAAGAGGGCTAATTAACATAGCATTATTAGTTAAATAATGGCTGCTTATGAAGCAATTAAAAGAGACAAGCTCTCTTTAATTACCTCAAAATTTGCTGTATTCAAATCAATGGATGAACCACAAGAAAATAAAGTTCATTTATACAAAACGTTCTATAAGCATATCCAATCGTTTTTTTAGTGTTTGTGTGTCTGGTAAATCAGATTTTAAACCCTCAACCGCTAAGACAAATAGGAGGGCCAGTTCCTTACTCTCAAAAATGTTCTCTATGCATTGTAGCGCAAGCAATTTATGTTTTTGAGCAAGTTCCTGGAATAGCGTTTTATATGCCCAATACAAATCAGCAGACATAGGTCTTTCCATAAGTTGTTCCCAAGGTTTTAATAGCAAAATCTCATAAAACTCTATGAGCTTTTGTTTTTTTGATTCATGGGCTTTTAGTGCGTGCTTGGCTTTTTCAATACGCCCTTCTGTTAAGTATTCAATTACTTCAACATAAAGTTCTTCTTTATTTTTAAACTTTAAATAGATGAGCGGTCTGGATAAATTAGCTTCTTTAGCCACGTCTTCCATTGATGTTTTACTGTATCCAAACTGCAAAAAACATTTAAGGGCGGCCTTAAGAATTATTTCCTTTCTTTTATCGCAATGTTTTATGGTGAGTTCCTGAGTCATTTTTTAATTATCTTAAATTGAGATAAAAAGTCAATTTATAAAAAATACATCCGTAACAAAGTTTGACAATATTTACTTATTATGTCAAATTGTATATTCAAATGTGCTTATCTGCAAAGATGTGTGGTTCAAAATGAAGTTAACAAACTGGATGCAAGAGCATAGGCGGTTTTTGCTTGTTGGCGTCCCATTTATTCTTTTTTTGGTCATTTTATTGTGTTATTTGTTTGGTGGTCGTTATATTTCTACTGATAATGCCTACATCCAGGCTGCCAAAGCAGCTATTAGTGCTAATGTATCTGGCCAAATTGTAAAGATTTATGTACATGATAATCAAAAGGTAACAGAAGGAACTCCTTTATTTAGCCTTGATGATCAGCCTTATCAAATTGCTTTCGAAAAAGCCAAGGCAGAATTAATCAATACACGGTTACAAGTACAAGCGCTCAAAGCAACTTATAAACAACGTGAAGCTAATACAAAAAAAGCACAACAAACATTTAGTTACATGCAGCAAGAATATAATCGTCAAAAGAAATTGGCTGTCTCAGGTATTTCGTCCCAAAGACAATTAAATAAAGCGACTAATGCCTTAGAAAATGCGACACAACAATTGACCGTAGCACAACAGCAAATGGCAAATGCACTGGCTAGTTTGGCAAATAATCAGAATATTTCTGTGGACCAACATCCATTAGTTCAACAAGCTAAAGCTCAAGTTAATCGAGCAAAGCTTAATCTGTCATATACCGTAGTTAAAGCACCTATGAATGGTATTGTCACAAAAGTAGAGCAGATACAGCCTGGCGATTATATCCATGCAGGCGCTGCGGTGTTTGCCTTGATTTCCGATAAAAATATATGGGTTGAAGCTAATTTAAAGGAAACCCAAATAACCAATATTAAACCAGGACAAAACGCTGTGATTGTGATTGATGCGTATAGTGATAAAAAAATATCAGGTTATGTCGTAAGTACCAGTCCAGGTACAGGTGCTACTTTTTCTTTGTTGCCCCCAGAAAATGCCACGGGAAATTGGGTGAAAATTACGCAAAGAATACCTATACGCATCGCTATAAATGATGTAGAAAAGATGCCTTTTTTAAAGTCGGGCTTAAGTGTTGTCGTGACGGTGGATACCCAACGTAGTCGAATTTTTTCAGCAAATTCAAATGAATGATTTTTCTACAACAATTCTTCCTAAAGAAAGTCTGTCTTATAAGGCAATTACCTTTTCGGTGATGCTCGCTACCATCATGCAGTCACTTGACTCTACTATTGCCAATGTAGCTTTGCCACACATGCAAGGCTCACTTGCTGCAACCCAAGACCAAATGTCCTGGGTTCTCACTTCATATATTGTTGCAGCAGCCATTGCTATCCCACTGACAGGATGGTTGGCAGGCTATTTGGGTAGAAAATTGGTTTTTTTAACATCAATAGCTGGATTTACGTTTTCTTCAATTTTATGTGGAATAGCAGGAAGTTTACCTGAAATGGTTATTTTTAGGCTCATGCAAGGTATCTTTGGGGCAGCATTAGTACCTTTATCACAATCAATTTTATTTGATATTAATTCGAAAGATAATTTTGGTAAAGCAATGGCCTTGTGGGGTGTAGGGGTAACTCTTGGACCAATATTAGGCCCTGCATTAGGTGGCTGGCTCACTGAAAACTATAATTGGCGTTGGGTTTTTTATATCAATGTTCCTATTGGCGTCTTTTCGTTCGCTGGACTTTATTTTTTCCTATCAGAGACAAAAACACAAAAAAGCCAATTTGATTTTATGGGTTTTATCACATTAAGCATTGGTGTCAGTGCTTTACAGTTAATGCTTGATCGAGGAGAGTTAAAAGATTGGTTTAGTTCTCCAGAAATTATATTGGAAACAATTATTTCCGGACTAGGGTTCTATCTTTTTCTTATTCATAGCATTACTTATAAGAAGCCCTTTATAAATCTTGAGTTATTTAAGGATCGTAATTTTGTAACAGGCAATATACTGATTTTTGTTATTGGAATCGTTCTTTTTGCAACCCTCGCTTTAATTCCTCCGTTGCTTCAGAATCAATTAAATTATCCCGTGATCACTGCAGGTCTAGTTACGGCACCTCGAGGAGTTGGAACTATGCTTGCTATGATACTGGTAGGAAAAATTATTAATCGGGTAGATCCTCGATTTTTGGTTGCTGCAGGCTTGCTTACTACTGCTTTTTCTCTTTGGGGAATGACTTCTTATTCTTTGTATATCGACTCATGGGCAATTATTTGGGTTGGTGTGGTACAGGGGTTTGGTATCGGTTTAGCATATGTTGCTTTGAGTACACTTACATTTTCCACTCTAAGAGGGGCTTTGCGTAATGAAGGGACTTCATTATTTAATTTGATGAGAAATATAGGCAGCAGCATAGGTATCTCAATAGTAACTAGCTTGTTGACAAGTAATACGCAGATTAATCATGGCGTCCTTGCTTCTCATATAACACCATACAATATCACAGCAAATAATGCTTATTTTGCGAATCATGTTGATCTATCAACACCCTCAGGATTGGTTTCTTTAAACTATATGATCACTAATCAAGCAACGATGATTGCCTATATTGACGATTTTAAATTAATGATGCTAATTACCCTCGGTGTTCTTCCTTTGCTTTGTCTTATAAAAAAACCTAAAGACAAAGTAGAACATTCAATTGCTATGGATTAACTTATGAACTTTTATCCGTATTGTTTACTTTTTGGGGTGGGAATTAATTTACTGACTGCATGCACCGTTGGCCCTGATTTCGTGAAACCTACTTTTGTACCTGGTAGAACGTATACTGCACCAATAAAAAAACAATTTGGGGAAAGAGATCTTAACTTAGATCATGTGTCAGCAAATTGGTGGACATCATTTCATTCATCAGCATTAAATGAAATGATGCTGCAAGGGCAAAAACATAATTATTCCTTAACTGTCATGCAAGAAAACCTGGCCCAAGCACGTGAAATGGTAAAAGCTGCTAAAGGACAACTCTGGCCCCAGGGAAACATGAATGCAGGTACTGGTCGCCAAAAATATGGTGCTGCTTTATTTGGACCAATTGATACCTCTATTCCGGCATTTACTTATTATCAAATAGGCCCGAGCGTAAATTATATATTAGATGTATTTGGGGGGACTCGTCGCACAATTGAAAAACAACAGGCTATAGTGGATTACCAGCAACAAGAATTGAATGCTACCTATCTTACGATTACTGGTAATATTGCAGAAGCTTTTTTAGAAATAGCTGAATTAAATTCCCAACTAACTGCTACTCAGGAAATTATTCTTGATGATAAAAAAAACGTGCAATTAGTCCGAAAAGCTTTTGCTTTGGGAGCAACAACTCAAACCCAAGTTCTAAGTGCTCAAAGTCAATTAACGAAAGATGAGACTCTGTTACCCCCTCTATATCAACGAATAAAAATTGTCCAAAGTAAGTTAGGTATTTTGCTGGGTATATCTCCCGCACGTTTTAAAATAGATACTTTTAGGTTAAATGACATTACCTTACCCAAAGAATTGCCATTAAGCATTCCTTCCAAATTAGTACATAAAAGACCAGATATTCTTGCTGCGGAATCCATACTTCATGCTGCAAGCGCAGATGTTGGAATTGCCACGGCACAACTTTACCCTAACATCACTATATCAGCTACGGCTATGCAAGAAGCGCTTATCCCATTCAATGGCTCTTCTAATGCCTGGAGCCTTATTGGGAATTTAACTACCCCAATTTTTAATGGAGGGGCGTTGCGCGCACAACACCGGGCATCCATACATGCTTATCAATCCGCTTATGCAAACTATCAACAAATTGTTTTAAATGCTTTTGGAGAAGTACATGATGTACTATATGCACTGCTGCATGATGAAGAAGAAGTAATTTTGCAAAAAAAAGCAGTGAATACAGCAAGAAATTCTTTAAAATTGGCTAGGATTAGTTTTAATGAAGGAAATGTTGGGGTTTTAGAAATTCTTAATGCTGAACGCGATTACGCACAAGCTCGATTAGGTTATGTTCGAGCGCAAGCCCAACGTTATCAGGATACGGTTAAATTATACCTTGCTTTAGGAGGGTAGTGGGTAGTTATAACACATGGAGTTCTAATTTTTTTCCCAAGCCCTAATTTTGGTAATTTATAAAAATGGTATAAGATATATGGATGTAACTTTCGTTCAGAGCTAAACTAGCCGTAAGTACCCACCTAACTATTAGAAACTGTTTGATTGGAAAAAGGTTAATATAAATTCAATCCGCCAGTTCAACAGAGCTAATATTCTGAATTTATAACAAATAAATTAAATATAGGAATTACTCATGCCTCAGTTGACGCTTACCATTTCTCAAAACATAAATGCAAATCTTATTAATTTTAAAAGTCTTTTCGAGAGGATTCACAATATTCTGCGAATTGTACCCAATATGGACGTGAATACTGCTCAGGGTGGAGTGATTCAAGAAATCTATTCTTATATTGGTTTTAACAACCCCAAGGCAGCAAAAGTGTTCCTTCAACTTTACTGGATGGAAAACGAAGAGAGAACTGCCATGAAATCAGATTTAGGAAAAGCTTTGCTTGAGATTCTTCAGCATAGTATTGTTCCTGAAGTAGAAGAGCAGGGGCTTTTATGTATACCAAGAGTTAGAATTGCAAATCTTGGAGGTTTAAATCAAAGTTATTTCATTGGTGCAGCTTAATAAAGACAAAATGGAGAGCAGCAGTTTGATATATAACTCTTTATATCAAACTGCCATTAAAGTAAGGGTGTACTCATTCTTTAATAAGAAGGTCTATCGTTATCTGCTTCATACCCATCATCAAGATCTACTTGACGCTCTTTGCTTTGCTTCATTCTTTCTTTAAAACCTGAAAAACGAGAGGAGCGTGATGTTTTTTCTACATCAGCTTCATACCCATCTTCATAATCTTTTTCTTTGTGGCTGATGGTCTCTATTAATTTAGACTTAAAGAAGCGTGATTTTTAGGGAGATCCTCATAAAATTCTTCTGGTTTTTGAGGATTATATTCTTTCATTTTCGAGTCTATTTTCTTAGTGCGGGAAATGACTGCTTCTGATTGTTCCTGAATTGCCTCTCGTATTGATAAATTGTCAGTCTGCAACGCTTTGTCATTTGAAGATGCTTTTACTAACATGGACATTCCATACTTAAAGGCATCGTATGGTTGTAGGGGAGTATTTTCAATATCCTCTCCTTTTTTTATAGCTCTTTCTATTAAGTAGTGATTAACTCCCGCGGCTGTTTCCGCAATACTATGATAATCACCACGTTGGAAAGGGGCGACTGTAAGTGCTCCAGCAAGTGACTCAAAATTAGATTTCTCGTCCAACCATGTACTTCCGGAGCCTTTTCCAGAAGAACATAGCCCATCAATTGCAGCAAGCGTCAATGGACAAGTTCCTGAGGTATGTCCCCTGATTTCGATTCCACCGTCCACGGCTGCACCTATCCATGAAGGGAATCCTTTGCGGACTTCACTTCTAAATTTTCTTGAATCTAATGATTTTCTAGGTAATTGATCCTCTTCTTCATTTTCACTCGCAGAGGATACATCTTCTTGCTCACCAGTAATTATGCTGCCTTCGTATGATGGGTTAGGTTTAAGGAGCTCTTTAGCGATATCATCTTTACCGCGAGCAGTGTAAATATCTCCAATAGGCCTAGTTAATTTATCTTTCATAACCTCTTGAATTTTATCATCCATCAGTTGCTGGTCAGGTGTTTCGGCTGTAAAAGGGGGCTCTACCCACGAGGCATGAATCGCTCTATAGCCCATGGCTGTTCCAATTGTTTCAATTCCAGTGATTAATTTTTGCGGAGGAATGGTACCTGGATCAGCCTCCAAGAATTCTCTAAATTTTTGTGCGGCTGTTTTTGTTGAGCTGTCTTGAAAACCGCCACGAGACATTTCAGATGATCCCCCCAAGAGCCAGGTAAGTGCTTCATCTGACATTTTACCAAATTCTTCGGCCATTCTTTGACGAGTAAACTCAAGCTGTTGTATTACCTCGGAGTCAGGGTGTCTCATTACCGCCCTGGATATTTCTTTGGTTTCTCGATTATTTTCTTCTATTAATTTCGTTTTTTTGGAAACTCTTCCTACACGTCTTTGTTCTGTGGATTCCTTAGCACTCCCAATATCTTTTAATATTTCAACGCGTGATCGAGACATATCATAATCTCCTACTACATTTTAGGCTTGTATAGTTGAATTATAGTTCAACTTGGGGGTTATTTAATATTTTGTGGGTTCTTTAGAAAATAAAAAAGTTTTAGTTATAAAAATCAAGAGTGGTAGCAGAGGGGCTCTGTGAGAACTTCTTACATATTGTATGTTGTCCAGGATATGGTCTATTTTTAACTTTGTGTTGTGACTCGAAGAATTTCAGCAAGCGAAGTATCGCCCGCAAGTACGCGTTTAAAACCATCATCGCGAATGCTAGGACTTGTTGGCCGCAGATGCTCTTCCATAGTTTGCAGATCTTCATGACGATGGATCATGCCTCTTAATACTTCATCTATAGTGATAAGTTCGTAAATCCCCGTTCTTCCTCTGTAACCTAAGTGATTGCATAAGTCGCAACCTTTAGGTTCAAAGACTTTGGATATGTCCGTATCAGGCGTAAGCCCCATGAGCTCCACTTCATCATCTCTTAATTGATGCGGAGTTTTGCAATGTGAACATAATTTTCTAACGAGTCGTTGAGCAATAAGACCAACAATACTGGATGATAAAAGAAAAGATTCTACTCCCATATCACGTAAGCGAGTCAATGCCCCTAATGCACTATTTGTGTGTAACGTAGACAGCACCAGGTGTCCAGTCAGACTTGCTTGAACTGCAATTTCGGCAGTTTCAAGATCGCGTATTTCTCCTATCATCACTACATCAGGATCTTGCCTGAGAATCGCCCTTAGACCTTTAGCGAAGGTCATTTGGACTTTCGTGTTCACTTGAGTTTGTCCTATACCTTCAAGATCATATTCTATAGGATCCTCAATGGTAAGTATATTTCGTGTGACTTGATTTAGTTCGGTCAGCATGGCATATAAAGAGGTCGTTTTTCCAGAACCTGTTGGGCCTGTCACTAAAATAATACCATGAGGTTCCGCAATCATTTTCCGCATCGCATTTAGAGTCGTTTTGGGCATACCTAACAGATTTAAATCTAATTGAGCCGCTTGTTTATCCAAGATCCTCAACACGACACGCTCTCCGTGATTAGAGGGAAGAGTAGAGACACGTACATCGATATTATGACCGCCAATGCGTAGTGAAATACGCCCATCTTGAGGGATGCGTTTTTCTGCAATATCTAATTTTGCCATTACTTTGACTCTGGAAATTACCAGAGGAGCAATGGCACGCTGAATTTCTAAAACTTCATGTAATACACCATCAATACGATTGCGTACCAAGACTCTATCTTCATAAGTTTCAATATGAATATCAGATGCCTTTTGTTTTATGGCTTGAGTAAATAGAGCATTGAGCAAACGTATAATTGGGGCATCATCTTGGTTTTCTAATAAATCTTCGCTAACAGGTAGTTGACTGGCGAGTAATGAAAGATCCATATCTTCTTCCATGCCTCCGGCTGCATCTAATATGGATGATTTAGATTGATAAACATGAGCTAATTCTTGCTGGAAAGCAGACTCATCGACTTTTTTTAAAGAAAATTCACATTGTAATAAACGTTTTACTTCTGCTAAAGCTTGCAAAGACGTATTTGATAAATAATAAACAGTAGCCTGATTATTGGTCATTTCATTAGCCACTACAATCCCATTGTTTTTTGCAAAACTGTAAGGAATTTGTAATGACTTTTCTTCATGTTCCATTACTTTGTCACTAATAAAGGTGGACGACTAAACGGTTTAGGTAAGTCAGCTCGTTTTAATGCGGGCATGACGGTTGCATTATTACTTTGTACAAATGCATCTTGTGATCTTAGCCAATCTAGCTCAAATTGACGAATATTATTATATTTTTCGCCAGATAGATGCATACTATCTCTTTCATTACGTAAAATAATAGGCTTGATGAAAACCATAAGAACTCTTTTTTCTCGGGTATTTATATTACGTTTAAATAAACGACCTACACCAGGAAGATCTCCTAGAATGGGTAGTCGGTTATTGTCATTATCTAATCTGTCTTGAGTTAATCCTCCTAGCACAACAATGTCACCACTTTCAACATGGACTGAAGTGACGATACTACTGATTCTAAAAGTCGGATTCACGGATGCTTCTGCAGTAGCTGGCGGATCTAAAGTATCATTACCTTGATCGATTTGCATCTGGATCCCATTTCCACGTGTAATCTGAGGGCGGACATAAAGATGCAAGGCGACATTTACACGATCAAAAGTTGTATAGGGGCTTGCGGGTGTTGTGCCTCCGGCATTATTAGGATAATTTGTGGAAGCAACAGAAACCTGTTTTCCGACTAAAATTTTAGCTTGGCGATTGTCGAGTACTACAACGGAGGGTGTTGATAGAATATTCGCTTTATGCGCTCTTGCTAAAGCATAGATTTGTGCTTGAAAATCTGCAATTTGAGTTTTGCTATTGATGATCGCGAAACCATTTCTAAAGCCACCTGGTTTTCCTGTTTGTTGATTGCTGCCCCATTCTATCCCTAAATCATTGACATCATCTTGATTAATTTCAGCTACAAGTGCTTCGATAAGTAGCTGTGCGGGTTTAATATCCAGTTGTCCTATAACTCTTTTAAGAATATGTATTACTGATGCAGGAGCATTGAGAATGATGGAGTTTGTGTTGGGTTCTGCAATAATTTGTACTGTAGGTTTAGTTGTACCTTCATTTTGAGTTGTTGCCGATGTTGTATTTGCAGTTGCACCTGATGGAGTTAATGAACCACCGGATACCGGATATAGGGATGTGGAACTTTGTGTGGTTGCATTATTGCCGTTGTTGGCAAGATTAGAGGCAGGATTGGTACTATCTAATGCAGGGCGGGTTATTGTTCCAATAGTTGTGCCGACATTCCCGCTAAAGTTTGCTTGTGCAATACCTGCAAGAATAGGTACTAAATCTTCTGCTCTTAAATAATTAAGATAAACGACTTGAGTATTCGCATTAAGACCTTCGGAACTTTCCTTATCCAGTTTTAAGATCAACATTCTAATTCTTATTCGGTCTGTTTTAGAACCACTGATTAAAATGGAATTCGAACGATCATCAGCTGCAATAGTAGTTTGTGCTCGTGCTCCTCCCATATTGGGTTGAGTTTTGACTAGGTCTTTCAATGTAGCTGCAATATCCATAGCCAATGAATGTTGTAAATGGATCATATCGATTCCACTTGTAGATGAATTATCCACTTGTTTGATGATATCAGCAAGGCTATGAATGTTATTGGCTCGTCCTGATAAAATCAGCATATTAGATGGAGCATAAGCTGAAATACTGCTCCATTGAGGCATTAACGGGCGTAAAACAGGAACTAACTGTTCTGCTGGGACGTAATGAACAGGCACCACCGCGACCATCATGTCGTCCCCATGAGGAGGATGCTTTATTTCATTCAAAGTATCAGGGGATTGTGTTTTTGCATCTATATTAGGAATAATTTTAACAACAGCCCCATTTGGGATAGCAGCGTAGCCAGATACTTGTAATACCGAAAGAAAAACTTGATAGAGTTCATCATTATTCATGGGAGTAGAAGAAACAATCGATATTTTACCTTGAACCCGAGGGTCGATAACAAAATTTTTGCCGGTAACTCGTGATACTTCTGCAATAACTGCACGAATATCCGCATTTCTTAAATTCCATAATTTGCTGTTAACAGGCAGTGTTTGAGCTTGCTCCTCCGTATTTGCAGTTTGGTTAGGTGGAGTAAAGGAAGTAACTTGTTGATTTGTACTCGAGTTAACATTTTTAGATAATTTATTTTGCAAATCTCGTGCAGCAAGATAATTACTGATCGGGCCAATTTGTACAAGATAAAGTTTTTTATCAGATAAGTTTTTAATTTCTACGGGTTCATTCACAAGCGCAGAAAGTTCTTTTTGACGCTGTTGTGCATCTTTTTCCAAATTGAATGCACCTGCTTGCAGAAAAAAAATAGTGCTTCCATTCATAGTTGTCGTGGAAATATTAATTTCATTTGCATGAGTAAATGCAGAGCAAAAAAATATTAAAAAAATAATAACTATAGAGCGCATTGAAAAACCGCAAAATCCTAAGTAAGTAACATAATAACTAAATTTGCTAACTTACCATAGTTTTTTTGGCGAGTAATTAAGGTATTTTGAAACAACATCAAATTCTACTTCAAAAACCTTAACCATTTTGAAGATTAATCTACAACAATGAGAATAACTTTTTCATATTGTGATTTGATATTGGCTATGTTCCCTAGAGATGTAGCTCTTTTTTGAGAAATAAACGCAGATGGCCTGTTTCAATAAACTGTATCTTTTGGTAAAAAACGTGTCCTGAAAAAAATTATGGAGTCAAAACCGATTTTTCTTGTCGAGCGCATCGGTTCAGGCTTTAACGAGCTAGAATTTGCGCACATATCCTCACCTCCAGCTAAGGTTCTATTTGATGGTATATTGTAAGATGAAGCTTCAGCAAATTTATTGTTTTTTACACCTTCCGCATTTGCGGAAGGTAACGTTCTTTCGAAAGCTAAGTGTTTGCCTCAAAGGATCATTTTTTACCAAAATGATATATTATGGCACTATTAGTTAAGCGTTTGGACATTTAGAGTTTTTAATAGAACACATTTAGTTCAAAATTCACACTCTCAGCGCAATTCTAAAAATTGCGACCATCAACAAGATTATACCTTAGTAGATGGTGGAACCCATTAAGGACGATGAGTATGAGTGTGCGAGTTTGGATCAATATGTTGATGAGTATGCTGATGCTGGTTATGATAGTTAGGGTGTTGTACTTGATAAGGAGTGAAAAAGCCGTAGGGATTAGAAGTTACTACAACAGTTTGTGGTGGATTAGTTACTACGACAGTTGTGTTTGTAGCAGTGCTATGAGTGTGTATGTGATTCGTTGTGGGGTGATTATGTGTATGAGTATTTCCTGAAGTTGATACATGTTTCATAGTTCATCCTTATTAGAATAAAGAGTTAAATTTTTATTTCAACTACAAAAGAGAATGATGATTTAAATTTGTATATTTTAAATATCATCTTTATGCATTATAGGCAGATAGTTTTCTTAATGTATATAGGATTTATTCGCACATAAAACTTCTGTGCGAATCATTTTTCTTGATACCTACAAAGGACATAAGTATTAAATAATTTGCACCTGGTGGCTAAGGACAACAAATAATAGTTTGAACCTCTTCAAGATCGGTATTGCTGGGATGATTGAGATCATAATTACCGATGTATTCTTGACTTGTACTGTTACTGACGAAGTGTTTTTCGAAACGACTGCCTAGGAGTCCTGCATTTTGTCGACGAAGTTTATAAAATAGAGGTTCTTCTGTTTGAGAGTCAACTACTTGTATTAATTGATTTTCAGATAAATCAGCTACGTTTGTTTTTCCATTAGTAATAAATAGGGTATTGGTTTTTCTATCAAAAAATTTCATTATGGTCTCCGTTAAAAAACTCCTTGAGTGTTCACTATAAGTCTTCATTGTCAAATAGTAGCGCACTAAATGTGATTTCTACACTAATGAAGTTGCTTCGTCAACAGCTTCACATGCTAATGCCCGATCTTATTTGAATAAATGAGGGGCATAGCATTGAGCCTAACTGATAAGAAAAAAAATGATGAAAACAAGACTTAATATAAAAAGTAAAAAATTAATTTTTTGTCGAGTTAACAATTTTAATAGAGTATAAAGAATAATACCTCCACCAATTCCATCAGCTATGGATGCAGTAAATGGAATCATCATGATAGTAATCATACAAGGAGCTGTCTCGCTAATATCTGGCAACTTCATATCAGTTAAATGTTTCATCATACAACAAGCTACGTATAAGAGTGCAGGGCCCACAGCAAAATTAGGGATCATCTTCGCTAAAGGGGAAAAAAATAGCATGAGAATAAAACCAATTCCAATGATGATGGCTGTTAAACCGCCACGTCCACCTGCTTCTATTCCTGCTGCAGATTCGATATACGGAGAAGTACTTGCGGAACCTAATAATCCAGCCATTGCAGAGGCCATTGCATCAGCAGTTAAACAATTACTCAAACGTTTGGCATAGTTTTTTTGTTGTTTAAATAAAGTAGGATTTAATAAACCAATTAAAGTTCCTGTGGCATCAAATACAGCAATTAGAAAAAAGGTAAACATCGCCTTCATTGCTACAATAGTGTTTAGTCCAGAAAAATCGAGTTTTAAAAATGTGGGTGATATCGAAGGAGGCATGGACATTAATCCTTCCCAGGTTGATAATCCTGTTAATAAACTTAAAGTTGTAATACTAAGAATACCAATAATGATAGCACCTGGTATCTGAAAATAGTCTAAGGTGAGTATAAGCAAAAATCCCAAAAAAAATAATCCGCTTTCAGGGCGATTCATTTCACCAAGATGCATCAAATGATGTGGATCAGTGATAATGATTTGGTTGTTTTTTAGGGTAATAAGGGCGATTAATAAACTAATGCCAATTAAGATAGCAATTTGTAAATTATAGGGAATCGCTTCTATAAGCAGGCGTCTTAGGCTTGTAAGTGATACGAAAATAAATAAGACCCCCGAAAGAAAAACAATGGCTAATGCATGCTCCCAGTGTATCCCCATTCCTTTTACTACTGTATAAGAGAAAAAGACATTTAATGCCATACCCGGAGCAATACCAATGGGGGTATTAGCGATTATTCCTGTGAGTAAACATGCAAACGCAGTGATAAGACAAGTAGCGGTGAACACGGCACCTTGGTCCATACCGGCATCATGGAGAATTGCAGGGTTAATAAATGCTATATACACCATTGTTAAAAAAGTAGTGATGCCAGCGATGATTTCAGTTTTAAGTGTTGTATTTTGAAGAAAATAGGACTTTAACCGCTCCATTATGTTTTTCCTATTCATTAAAAGTAAATTATAAGGCTGAGATAATTTCTTATCAATATAAAAGTCTATTTTAAAGAAACTCTCGAAATTGCCGACTATAATCAATATGTGTCAAGATATAGAGAATTTAAAAATGGTAAGCAATATAAGAAATGAATTAACCGATCTGATTTTAAAAAGATTAAATGAAACTAAGGAGCATCTAAAACAACAATTTTTTCTTGAGCATCATATAAAAGTTGCCCGACATTTTGTTCTTGATAATCTACTTCCAACGGAACTTGCTGAGTCAATATACGCTAGTTTCCCTCAGTCAAATGACATGCGTTCATTAAGTATTTCTGGAAAATTAAAGTTGAAATACAGCCACTTGAGGGATGTTCCCAGCATACTGCAAGATATAAACTTTGCCATGCAAGATCCAAAAATTGTTGCAGTCATTGAAGATATAACCGAAATTAAAAACCAAATCCCTGATCCTTCACCCTATGCTGGTGGAATTAGCACACTGCTCAAAGGATATTACATCAATCCTCATTTGGATCTTTCACATGATGTGGACAGCAAATACTATCGAACGGTGAATGTCCTTTATTATGTATCTCCTAATTGGCAAGTAGAATATGGTGGAAATTATGAATTATGGGACTGTGCTATCAAAAATCGTATTGTTGTCCCTAATTTTTTTAATCGAATGCTTGTTATGGAAACAAATCGATCATCTTGGCATGCTGTGAATACAGTGACGAGCGATGAACCTCGATGTTGTGTGTTTAACTATTTTTTTCTGAGCAATCTCCAGAAGGTGAAGATTATTTTTTCAAGGGGATTTCATATAGAGCTCGTCCCGAACAAAAAGTTCGTCGTGGAATAGAACTTGTCAAAAGCACGGTATTGAGAAAAAATTGGCAATATTAGATTCTTGTAAATCGAAATGCCGCGCATAAAGCGCGGCACTTAGGCAAATTGTCAACGGCTCACTAATAATGGATAAATACTTTAGAAATCAAAAAGGTTGAATTTTAATTATTTAAAGTTTTTTGCTAAAAGCATCATATTAAAATCATTTTGTAAGGCGCAATATTTTCTCAAATTGTGTCACCATGAAATTCGCTTGTCTTGCAAAGTAACTTGTATTATATTGATCAAATTGATTAATATTAATTAAATTTTAGTTTTTCCTACCAAAATGCATGAAAAATTGAACAGAAATGAATATAATGCCATTGCAAAAGAAGTTGCTTTGCAACTGCACACACTTTTTCCTCAAGTAAAATATCAAGTAATTCATTCTGTTTTTGGTCCTGAAATTCTTGCGCAGCCATTAAGGATTTCTACCTTGAAGACGAAGGTGGAATTTAAAGAAATTGAGAAGAAATCTCTTGCCCAACTTCGGGAAAAAATAAAACAAGAAAAAGATAAAACTATTCGCGAACAAAAGCTGCAACAACTAGAGAGCATTATTCTTTTCGGTCAATTGTTGTTTTCACAATCAGCATGCTTGTATTTTTTTAGAGAATGTAAAAGTGCATCAATTAATCCAAAAACTACAAAGATACTTATGGATATTAACACGCTGATTGAAGAAGAGGGTTTGACAGTGGAGTCTTCTCGATTTGAAGTGCTAAGTCGTCGTAAAAAATTTGATGAGTTGTTTTCTGAAATTCATCAGCGAATCAAGATGGTGATAAACACCACACCCAATAAACAAGTAGATATTTATAGATTACAAGAAAATTTGGCCAAGACTAAAATTTTTTACTATCAAATTAACGACTTGAATTTTAAATACGCACAAAAACCATCAAGAAGTTTTTCAACATTAGTGAATACCTTGCAAAATTGTGGCTCTAAAGTAGCTGTAACTGCAACGGTGATTGCCATAGGCGCGGCTGCGTTATCATTTATTACACCATTAGCCCCAATTATGACTCCAATCGCTTTGGCTGCTTCTTATGTATCTTTAGCTATTGGCGCTCCTCTTGCGTTAAAAAATGTGGGAACGATACTTTATAATCTCTTTCGATTTGGAGCAGCTCCATCAACTGGAGAGCTGATTGGAGTCGCTTTTATCGCAACTAATTTGTTGACTACGGGATTGGGTACGCTTGCCAACCAACTTGTAACACTTGGGGTAACAGGTAAATGGGCAATTAAAACAGTAAGTTGTCTTAAAGAAATAGATAATTTAACTAAAGCTTCGCTGGGTATCGTTGGCCAAATTGGCCAATCAAAACAAAATGTTGAAATTGAACAGGTTAATGAACACCGATTGCTGTTAAATTAATGTGAGTTCAATACAAAGAGCACACGCAATATCCAGATTTGCAAGAATATAATATGGATTAAATAGATTCACGTTGAGCATATTCTGCGGATAAAACCACAAAAACTCTCTCAAAACTTAAACTAAAAACCGCTTTTGCGCGATTCTTTACTTGAAATGTTCAGTACACGAAAAGAATTAAAAATAATCATAGTTTGTATTATATGTTCAAAAAAGTATAATTGTTGCTTCATTTAACTTAAAGACTAAATATATGACAGATAAATTCAGTTACTACTTAGAAGATAATAATGAAGTGAAAAACATGGATCATTTTGCTGCTTTGCAAATGAGTGAACACTCTTTTAATGAATTGGGTTTGGACGGCTTAAAAAGCCAATGGAGAAAATTAGCTGCGGAGTTTCACCCAGATAAAAATGGCGACAGTCAGCGTGCTGGAATAGTATTTCAGAGAATACAGCAAGCTTATGAGGTTTTATCCGATCCTATTAAACGCCAACAATATTTATTGAATAAAAGAGTAGACTTTAATTTTGATGTCAATTTTGTTTATTCAGATATTGATATTTTGCTGACAGAACTCAGTATAAAAAGCAATCAACTAGATGAATTAATTAATCGATTAGATAGACTAAATAGACCAACACATTCTTTAGACTCCAGAAATGTACGTATTTTAGAAGCTCATGATAGTTTGGAACAAATTGCTCTGGACTTAAGTAAAATTTATAAAGGTTCTTTTGTAACTGTAGATGTTATCAACAAACAATTCCATTTATTTTCCCGAATTGAAGAACAAGCCACAACTGGAGGCGAGTTTTATGCGCTTAATTTAATTTCCAAGAATGATCCCATCCTTTCACAAAAAAGATTTGATTATATGCAAAAAGCTGCGGCAAAAGGCCACTTGGTGAGTTTGGTGCACATGACTAATGCAGTATTTGCCGGACATTTTAGACCCTTAGAAGACTCAATCAAGTGGGGATTGAATTGCTTACGTTATTTGGAGGAAGTAGCAATACCTAAACTTGAAAGGGATGAGCCAGCTTCAGAAGCATTGAGCCATATCAAAGAGGAATTAGCGGCTCTTAGAGAGCGACGCAATGAAGTTTTACCTTTAGTAATACCTAGAGAAACTAAGGCTTTTGATAAGTTGGTTACCCAAGTGGTTGAGTACAGAAATAGACGTGGAGGAGTAAGTTCTGAAGAGTTCAAGCTTGATCCGAATATGATTGATCTATTAGAAAAAAATCAACCACTGCCTTCAATTCAATTGATTCATACAGAAGAAACTGTGCAATCATCACCAATTGATGAACATGATTTATTAGTGAAAATCTATGACAATTTTGCAGAAAAAGTGACTGAATTGCGGCATGCTCCTAAAAAAAATCAGAATGCCTTAAATGCCGCTGAGGACTTGAGAATTCAGCTTGCTGAGGCAATTGATACTTATGAAATCAATAAAGCAAATTCAGCGATGACAAAAGAACAAGCAAAAACAGTATTTGTGGATATATCAACTAGTGCAATAAATAATGCCAAGCATTTATTAGAAAAAGAATTAGGATGGGGAGATTATCTAACCAATCTGGCAAAATCATTTGCCAATGTATTTATTAATGTTGCTAATTCGGCAAGTAAATCATTAGGTTTTCAATCCCAATTCACTCTTTTTGCACTCGCTAAAGCTCCTTTTATTCCTGAAGTAGAAAAAATGCAAGATGATTTGTCTGAACAATTGTCTCTAAGGTAAATTAAAAGAATAATCCTCAATATGAGCAAACCCTATTCCAAAGTAGGGTTTGCTCAAGCAAATACATTTATTTGCTTATGTGGGACCAGGAGTAAAATCTGTCTTAGGCGTTATTTCTCTATGAGAAGGGGGCGTTGCCTGGGTACCATATATCATTCTTGACATGGGACTCCAAAAGAAAGAAAAGGTTCTTGAAAAAACACCACTTGCTTCTGCTGTTACTGTTTCTGAACTTTTATTTTCTTTGCTGCGATCAAGAACACCAAAATGCTCAATAGCATGTTGTTCAGCCAATTTTAAGAATGAGCCTCTTTCTTCCGCAATCGGTGGAAGATTTTGGGGCCTGTCTTTATAAAACCGCTCTGCCGCGGTTGCGATTAATCCATTAGCTAGTCTTAATAAGTCCAGTTCATCCACTTCAATTTTATCACTAGGAACGATACTTCGTAGGGCAGCCAGATCATGAATATAAGTCTGCATTTGTTGATAAAGCTTTGCAAAGTCTTCAATAGTATCTGCGAATTGTTCTTCGTAACTTTTAGTTAGTTGCTCTACACTGTATTTTTCTAGTCCATTTCCAGCCAATTTATTATAGATATGGGCTATTTTAATTTCGGAAGGATAGTTAGGCAGTATTTTATATTCCTCGGAATTTATAATTTCATCTAGAGTTTTTAAAGAGTTATTTTCGGCTTGATTTAATTGCATCAATAATCCGTTAAAAAAGTGAATTAAACGCTTGTCCATTGATTCTTGTAAGTAGCTAAAGTCTTTTTCTAAACCTTGGGATTGAGAAATCAACGTTTGGTTAATGCTGGTGAAACTTAAAAGAAGAAGTTCAGCTACAAATTGTTGTATCGTTTGATTATCTGATGCAGATAGCTCTTTAAATTTAGTCAAGATATTAATAATTGCTTCATACAAGATTTCTTTTTCTTTTTGCTTTTCAATGGCACACCAATCCTCAGTTAAATATTGTTGGCTTACTTGACGAATCACTATCCCAAATGTTTCCAACACGTTTTTGCGCGTAATTTCATAATCCAGAATAGATGCTTCTTTATTGGCGATTTTTTTGATACTTTCTTCTAAGACGAAGCTTGCAGTATTGATAAGCTCAGCAGGATTTTTTCTTTCCGTATCAAGACCAAAAATTTTAAAAAAGTGGGTTTGCATTAATAATGCATGTTCTTCATTCACATAGCCGGAGTATGTGGCAAAGATATCATTGAAAAGCCCGTAAGTATGTCCTTTGAGCAATGCTCTGCGTTGGTTGATGAGGCCCATGTAGGAATAATGGGTTGAATTATAAGCGTCATATCCTATTTGGTTTTTGGCAATTGTTGCATAAAGTGTCCGAAGAATAGTAGGAAAATCGAGTGTGGATATATTGATTAGGTCTGTTTCAATAGGGCTGCCTAAATATTTTCTCCCTAAAGCGCTATGTTGACTAAAAATCTGAAAGCCATCATTAAATTCCACACCTTGTTTGCTTAAGAAATGAAGTAGCTTATAGATCATTAATTTTTGGACATGGGTTGTTTTATAACCATCAGGGGCAACTATTACTCCCAGTTGGGAGCCATTATTACCGCTTGAGCCTGTTCCGTGATGTCCCGGCATAGAATAACGAACAAAATTTTGTTTTTCTTTACTGGTTATTTCAGGAAAAATCGGAGTAAATCCCCAATCGGAATGTTCGTTTGCATAATAAATTAATTCAGTATTTTTTATAATTTCTGGCAATATAAAAAATCGTTCGTCATACCAGGTAATAGGAAAACAATCTCCTGGGACAGGATCAATACCAAAAAAGTTCATTGAGACGTTAGGCAGGAATGTTTTTAATTGATTAAACCACTGTTCTTGTTCGTCTTTGGGTATTAGATTCATTTGAGATTTTAGTGGTTCGATAATATCTGGTGTATTATTAGTTGGCTTTCCTTTGTGCCTTTGGGTTTGTTGTTCGGTTAATTGCTTTAACACCTCTTCAAAAGTAGTGCATGCCGCAATAATTTTCTGGATTGCTTCTAACTCATGAGCTATTAAAATTGATTCAACAGCGCCTCTACTATGAGCGATTATATTGATTTGGGTTTGTTCACGACTTATTGCTTTGAGGATTACAGCAAGACCTAAGGCAATTTTCTCTCCGACATTGGCACCATCAGTTTTTGGTCCATTAATTACGGTAATTTCATCAGCCTGAAAGGAATAAGGATTTTTAGCATCTATTTTTGCTGTTTTAGCAGGTGTATTTGTTTTAATTAAAGAAGAAACAACACTTAACGTTTCTCCTTTAGGGTAATCTTTTACTTTGGCTCCTTTTATATAAGGAGTCGGTTTGGGGGTCTTTTTTAAGTCAGGAAAAAAATCTGTGAGTGTCCCTAGCATTGTCAGTGTGAATGATTGTTTTTCAATTTTACTGTCCATAGTAATTGCCTCATATTGTGACACAATGAGCCATTATAGGCATTATTTAATGTAAAAATAAACAAACCAAGTTCATTTTTTGCATTAAAAGAGTTGCATTTGAATTATTTTTTTAATGCTGTATTCTCATTTTGAAATCAATGTCATATCGCATTTGACTAGATCCTATGGGCGTTTATGCTATTTCCAGTTTAAAATTAGAGGTGGCCTATGAGAAGTAGGTAAAGTATGGCCTGATGGCCAACCAAGAATAATTGGAACTACAGCAGTCATTTTTTTAGCTATTCCCAGCTCTTTTTTCCATTCCGGCAAATTTAGTGCTGGAACTGAAAAACCAATTACACATGTAGCAAGACCATAAGTTAGAGCGGCAAGCATTAAATTTTCAGCAGCTAACCAGCAGTCAGCGCTAACAAATTTCCCTTTAAAGGTACTGCATATAACAATTAAAGTAGGTGCATTGTAAAAGATATTGAATTCTTTTTGTTGAACTACCTGCAAGATATGCTCTTCTTGTAAGTCTATTTTTTTCTTTTTTTCATTCATTGTTAATTGCTTTGCACTTTCTGAAATACGATCTAATAATGCCTTATTTTGAATGACTACAAATCCTCGGGATTCTTCGTGAAGTGCTGAAGGGGCATATACTGCTGCATCTAGAAGCTGATGGATAATTTCAGAATCTACTTTCTTAGATAAATAGTTACGTACTGCTCTGCGGTGATACACAGCATCCATGATATCAATTTTATGACGATGTATTAATTCGGGGCTTTCCATAATTGCTCCTAGCTTTAATATCTAAGGGTCTCTCGATTCTTATTATAGTTATAGCAAAGTTTAGAGTACTGGTTAGGAAATTTTTTTGATGCGTTAAATTTATGTGCCTGGGTTGGCTTTTAATGTTCATTATAAAGCCCGATTTTCTTTAGAAGCAAAATAAAATTTTTGTTAAATGAGAATGATTATCAATTGCATTTGTGTTAGGATTCGTTGCTTTGGAATGATAGCATTTTAATTAAATGAATTAGTCAATTAGGTCTTTAAGAGCATGTGACACACTGTCTTGTTATTACAAATAAATAACTCTGTGTGTCGTGAGGTAGAAGTAAAATAATAAGTAGAGGTGAGGTACCCTAATGATGTATAAAAAAATGATATTGGCTTTGGTCTGTTTGTCAAAAACACTTTACGGGGGGCAAGAACAAAAATTACAGCATCAAATCATGCAATTACAAAAACAAACCCAAGAATTACAAACTCAACTCAATGCATTGCAAAAACAATTAGTTGCGCAAGAGATTCATGATGCGACTAAAAAAATAAAAAGACAATCAGCAAACAACAATTTTCAGCAAATGTTGCTAAAAAGAAAGATAAAAAACAGCCTCAAAACCATGAAATGGTTAAATATCATTCATCTAATATAACCATACATACCCCAGAAGAGCATCCCGAGCTCATTGGATTGTATCCGACTGCGTTGGTCGCTGATGAACGCGTAGTGAGTTATATTGCTGGGACTCCGGTAGTTGCATCCCCTTATCTAGGATCTAGGCCTGCATTTGATGGTTCGGACTATATAGTGAATATTTCAAGTATTAACCGTGATGTTCGTTTAATGCAACAACGTCGACGTATGTATCGATACTATCAAAATATGGGCTATCCTACTCCGGAACGACCTATAATTGCACTTAGTGGCAAAGCAGAGCCGGTAGGCATGCTTAATAGCAACTATGTCGGCGATACGAATGTTGATTTAACTTTAGGCTCAAGTGAATTAGATGTTGCGGCTGCTCTTAACCAAAATGTGGAGGCATATATTGCAATTGCTTATGACCAAAGTCCACCAGAGGTAGGGCCAAGAGTTAATAATTCAGCATTTAATTTGAACATGGGTTTTGTGAACATTGGAAATTTAGATAAAACTCCTTTTTATTTTACTGCGGGACAATTGTATGTACCTTTTGGACGTTACTCCAGCTCTATGATCAGCGCACCATTAACGTTAAATTTAGCACGAACCAAGACAAGACCTTTCATCTTGGGTTACAAATCTCAAGGAGATTCCGGACCATTTGCTGCAACCTATATTTATAGAAGTGATACAATTCTAGGACGAACTGGAGTAGGTGGTGTAAACGCCGGTTATAGTTTTATATTTAATAAAATTAGAGGAGAGATAGGAGCAAGCTATATTAGCTCCATCGATGACGCAGCGGGAATGCAAAGCACAGCGGCTAATCCGGGTACCTTTGCTGGCTTTGGTTCCTTGCTTCATGGTAATGAGGCTGTACGAAAAACTCAAGCTGTAGATATTTATGGAAATATGGCTTATGACCGCTTCAATTTTGCTGCTGAATGGGTTGGTACCACTCAAGCATTTAGAGCACAAGATTTAAGTTTTAACGGACGTGGTGCAAAACCACAGGCATTACAAACAGAGATTGATATGACTTTTAAAGCATTCAATAAACCTTCATCTGTAGGTGTAGGCTACCAGTGGACTAAAGACGCGTTGGCTTTAAATTTACCGCAACATCGTTTTATTGGAGTATTTAGCATTTCTCTTTGGAAAGATACTGTTGAAAGTATTGAGTATCGGCATGAAATTGATTATGGAGCGGATCAATTTGCTAATGGAGCAGCTCCTCCAGGTCTTGTAAATGCACCAACATTGGGTACGGGTGGAACTTCTGATACCGTATCAGCCAAAATTGGTGTTTATTTCTAGAAATCCATATTGCTCTGAAATTTTGAATAATATGATCTCTCGTAATGGTTTTGGTCGCCTCAGTTGTAACTGGGTGAATGCTAAATATCCAAACATTGATACTTGAGGTGGCAGGGAGCCTCCTGAATTTAATACGAAAGGGGACAAAATGGTTACTCTCTTCGATGCAATAAAAAATTTTGAAATTAAATGGTCATATGGTATTACTTCTCATGGAAAAGCTTACTTCTTTAGAAAGCCAGTTTCCAGCAATAAGCTTACATGTTATTTTATCGCAGAAAAAAGCAGTGGGTAAACGATTGGCAGCTGATTAAAGAGTCTTATACTGTTGCAAGCATAACAGTTGGATGCCTATCAACAACGAATTGAACCACCAAAAAGAAGACTTAGAATTCCAGTATCAAAAACGAAACCTGGCACCCTCTGAGGCTAATGCCCCCTGTTTTAAAGGCATGTTTATAGAAGTTTAAGGAATGAACAAGAACATGATGATTTCAAATCCAAAAAATGGAGCACCAAATTAATACCGTCAAAGAATTGATACAAAAAGCAACACTCGATGTGAAGAGCTTGGAGCGCAGTTTGATCCAATTAAACCGAGACGAGGCTTTAACCACCTCCGCTCATCGCATACAAGAAACAATCCTAGAGCTACAAAAATCTCAGATTAAGCTGAGTGAATCAGAGTTAGCAGATGCACTCCATTACCAGAAGTACGTTAAGGACATCTCCACTATCACACAAATTTATGACTCTCTCCTTCAATCGATTGCAGAAAATATTCTTGGAACTCAAAAAGCAATTGAATATGAAACAAGCTCAATCGATCACTCTATAGAAAAGCAAAAGGAACGCGAGAAGTTTTTAAGAGTCGCTAAGGATAAATTAATACAATTTAAGAACGATTTAGCTGAAAGCTCAGAGCTTTATATTCCCTCTGCTAAAATTCCTAAACATGAGTTAATTAAGTATTTGGAATGTACTTCTTCTGCGGGGTTGGTGCAATTTTTTGATAGACTGTACGCAAATGAGGAAAATGCGAACTCATGGGGTGGTTGGAATTTCACTCGTTTAAAAGATTACTGGAATCATAATACTTCTTTTCTAGCAGCAAGTGATTTAGAAGATGATTTGTCGACAACATCAGAGTATATCGAATATAAAATTCAACTTATCGAAAAAGAACTGATGGGTGGAGAGAATAAATCAGAGAGTATATGGATTCCAGATCATAACATCTGGGCTCTACAGAATTCTTATAAAACTGCTGTTTCTAAAAAGCAGGAGGATGAACTTAAGTTATCAAAGCTGCAAATTGAGCAAAAAAAATTAGCAGCTGAAAAAAATGAAAAACTAGAGTACTTGAATGCTGAATATGCACAGACAAAACAGTTATTTGAGAATACAAAACTGACTCATATGCTTTCCCAATTATCGAACACGCAAGCGGTTGTCGCATTAGATATTCTTAAGCTTGGCCACGCACTTACAGATATTGAAGAAAAGGAAATAAGCTTTAACAAAGTGTTCAAAGAGTTTTATCAGTTTAAAAATGAAGATCTAGTAGCACAAATAAAAGATTGTGAAGAGGAGCTTACAAAGATTAGTGATTCGATAAGCAAAGCATCGCTTAAGGAAAAATCAGTTGATGAATTGGTGCATCAAATAGAATCTCGTATTCTCTATTTAGAAAAGGAATGGGAGACCCTTTTTTCTTTTGCTTTGAGCACAGTGCCCCCTACAGAAATTAATCACGAGTTACATCAAGAACTTCAAATATTAAAAAGACAAATGCATGACTCTTTCGAAGATAAGGGGCTCAAGGCGATATACGCAATGTTGAAGACTAAAGTTACGGACCAACAAAAGGCACTTCCGTTACTTAAAGAGCTTGCTGAAATTCAAATTAATAGCGCTAGATTGTTAGAAAAAGCAGCTCTAATCGCATGTTACAGCTCTATCGATAGAAATCAATTGTATGAGGAAATTAATCAATTCCAATTTCAGATCAAAGAACGTATAGCCGCGATCACCACGTTTCAAAATGTTATCGTGCACGAAAAATTTGTTGAAACTGCTCAAAAGCTTCAAGAGCTTATTCAAGTAAAAACTACCATAGAACATTTAGAAAAATTGATAAAAATTAATGAAATCTACTCTGGGTTTGTTAAGAAGGTTGCGGCCTGCAAGTCAGATAGGGTATTAGCAAGAAGGAAATTACTGCGAGAGATAGATGCTTTTACAAATGGAGAGTTGGGTACTTTTTTAATCGAGATTCGTAAAAATAACGACGCTACTGTACAAAAAGAGCTTGCGCCAATACTCAAAATGCATGCCCAAATTGATTTATTTAGTAGTCTTTACGCTCCTAATTCTCTTTTTGATGAAATTGAGAAAGAAGAAGACCAACAAAACATCTTGAAGCAATTAAACCAAGTAATTGATGAATATAAAACACTTATTCAAAGGCATAAAGAGTTGCCTCAGCGAGCAGCTGAAGTAAAGCAAGCACTTTACACTGATATTATAAAATTTCAGCGTAGTGAGCTTGTTACTACTCTAGAAGAGCTCCATAACTGCGACGACTCTGAGATCCAGGGAAAAATTAACCTTATTAGAGGTTTAGAGTCAAATCTTGATGAATTTAAGACAAATTATAATGAGAAGAAAATCAAGAAAGAAATCGAGTTTGATCGTGCTCATAAAGGCCTGAGCACAAAATACTTTGGGAAAAAATCTGTATTTGCAAACTACCTGCAAGAGCGGGCAAATACATTTTGGTTTAAGGATTTTTTAAGTTCTATGGCCTCTTTTGCATTAGGGTGCATTGGTTATAAAACTGAGGCACAACTGAGACAAAATTACCTTGATGAGCTGCAAATTTCTTTGCAGGCATATCAAGAAAACTCTTGTGAGAAAAATACTAAGAAATTGTTTCAAAAAATAAATTATGGTCTTACCCGGTTCTCACCTAGAAGCAAAGTAGGTAAAGAGGGCTATGATAGTTCCCTACACGCTAAGCTGAGTGAATTTAAAAAAGAGCTTAGATATATACAAGAAAAATTTGTTGCTCATGAACCAGAAGAAAATAAATCTCTTTTTCAACGGTATTGTTAGATCAAATATGAATATAACTGTAATGCAGGAGTTCAAAACGGGATCTGACAGTTACCCGTTTTTTATGTGTCAGATTTGGTCTAAACTAAGTCAGCTAATGTGAGTTCTATTTATTCTTCATTTTCCATATCCCTTGCCAGTTCGGCTCAGGAGGATGTTCCTTCAGTATTTTACAACGCTTAATGTAGAGTTGGGATGGTTTGTCTTCAGGGTATAACATTAAAGCATTTTGAAATGATAAAATGGCCTTATCCCATAAGGCCTCATTATAAAATTCAATCCCATTGTTGAAATGATTCAAAACATCAATCTGATTTGGAAATGAGTGTTTATCGTGAAAATCAATAATTTCATAAATTGAAACAGGATTTACTTTTCCCTTAACAATAACTTTATCAATCTGTCTTGTTCTATAGGTAGACTTTAATTGTTGATATGTGAATTCGCTGATTAAAATGTGGACGCCGTAGTACTTGCATAAACCTTCTATTCGTGAAGCCAGATTAACTCCATCACCAATTACGGTAAAATCCATTCGCTTATCGGAGCCAATATTTCCTGCAACAACTTTATCCGTATTAATACCAATGCCATGTTTAATCGGTACTAACCCTCTTTTATTTCGTTTTTGATTGAAATGATTCAATGCCTTCATCATCGCAATAGCAGCCCGAACAGCGCGATCAGGATCATCTTCATGGGGAAAAGGATTACCAAAAACCGCCATGATGGCATCACCAATAAATTTATCTAATATACCGCTTTCTTCATGAATACAATCGACCATTAGTGAAAAATATTTATTTAATACCTTAACAGTTTCTTCCGCACCAAGTGATTCAGATATAGAGGTAAAATCTCTTATATCTGAGAAAAGAATTGTTGCAAAAGTGTTAGTTCCACCAAGAGAAAACTCATTGGATTGCAGTAGCTTTTCTGCTAAATCAGAACTCATATAACGTGACATCGTTGCTTTCATACGTTTTTCTGAACTGATGTCCTCAACGATCATAATCACTCCCAAACGTTCTTTATTGGCGCTGATTAGTGGTACTATGTTGATATTAGCTGTAATTTTGGTTCCTAGAATATTCAATTCTATATCCATTAAAGTATCATGATTTAATTGGGAGTCATGGCTATTTATCGCCATAATTCGCTCAATCAAATTGTTTTTATCATCCTGAAAAAGAAAGGACGCATCCTTAAGAACCAGCTCTTCAGGAGCAGATAAATGTAACAATTTCATCCCTGCTTTATTACAAGTTACAATCTGATTCTTTTCATTGAGGGTAATGACGGTACTGGTCATACTTTCCAAGATACTTTCATTGTAATTTTTTATATTTTGAACTTCTTCAAATAACTTGGCGTTTTCTATAGCAATTGAAATTTGTGAGTTGATAGCAATGAGTTGATATTCATTATCCTCTGTAAATTCCCCATGTTTTTTATTTAAAACCTGAGTAACACCTATTATTTTTCCACTTTTGTTCCTAACTGGGGCTGATAATATTGAGCGTGTGAAAAAACCCGTTTTCTTATCAAAAGAAGGGTTAAAACGAAGATCTACATAAGCATGGGGGATGTTGATTATTTTGCCGGTTGTAAATGTGGAGCCTGCTATTCCTAAATGATTAGGAAAACGAATTTCCATCTTTTTTAAACCAATACTCGTTTCTGTGTATAATTCTCCTGTTTTATCATCATTGATGAATAAGGTAGCTCGTTCGGCATCTAAAGCTAAGGTTATGGTGTCAATTATTTTTTCTAGAAGCGAAGAAAGATTAATTTCTGTAGAAACAGTTGATATGGTTTCTAATAAATGCATATCTCGTTTGTGCGACTCTTCAATTTGTTCTATTGTTAATTTATTTTGAATCGCCATAGCAGCATGCTCGGTTAAAGCTTCGACCATTTGCACGTCTGAATCACTAAACTCCCCATCAATCTTGTTTAGCATTTGCGTCACGCCTAGTAGTTTGCCCTCCATACTTTTTAAGGGGACACATAAAACGCTTTTGGTTTTAAAACCTGTAATTTTATCAATATTTTTATTATGTCGTTCATCAAGCTCAGGATGAGCGATACAAAGTGATTCATTGTGTGTAAACGACCAACCCGCTAAACCTGAATTATTCAGGATTCGTATTTCAAAATTCAGATCTCCTTGGGCTATAAAAGAATACAGCTCGCCTGTTTTTGGATCATTTAAAAAGATAGTGCCTCGTTCACAACCAATCACGCAGGAAGTCACATCAATGAGCATGGTTAAGATTTCTTTAAGACTGGAGGTATGTCCGGCATCTCGATAAATTTGAAATAGCAATTTATAGAAATTTTTTGATTTCATATTTTTAATCGCCAGAGTATTATTCATACTATTTCTCCAGGAAAATAGGAGTCACTCCAGGTCTTTTTTTACTGATTGACCAAGGGTGATTACTTAACCAAGTTCTTTTCCAATAAAGCTCTCATTTCTCTAATTGTTTTTTGTAATTGACGAATCTCATCATTTTTTATTTTTACAATTTCTTCAGTTTTTCTTAAATGTTGCAAAGCAAGATTCTCCAATTGCATTCGAAGTTCAATAATCGTTTTTTCTAATTGATTAATAACTTGATGTTGTTTTATACGTTCTTGTTCAATTTCTTTTTTTGCTTCCAAATCGATAGTTTCTAATCTCAAACGTAACTCAATAATTGTTTCTTTAAGATTTCTGCATTCACTCTCTAACTTGAGCGAGGACATTGTTATTCTCCTAGAAGGCATTACACATAAATTAATTTCATCATCTTCAATCCAGGTATTAAGAATATTTCTCCTAATCTCAACCATAAAGGGATGAGCATTCTGTATGGGTATTTTGCTGTTTTAGCCCGTATTTATATATTTGTATCTAGTTTAATTTTAATAATACTAATTTTTTTCATTGGCTGTAGTTTACAACAGTGGGTTTATACCGCTCATATTCTAAAAGTGTGGTTCATAAGCTTGGCATCGTCAAACAAAATTGAACAATAAGTGCCCATATTATTTTAAATAAAGCTTATTATTGCATTTCTTCTATAAAGTTATTTTAATCCTACTATTTTTATAGTAGTATCTACTAAAAAAATAGTAGAGTGCATTTATTTTATTTTCTGGAGAAAAAATGTCCCCAAAAAAAGGACCACAAACTTTTACTCAGGATCGTCTTCTTACCGAGGTAGAGCTTGAATTAATGAATATTATTTGGAGTCTGAATAAGGTAACAATTAAAGAAGTTGTGTCGCATTTATCTAAAGAAAGGCCTTTAGCATATACCACTGTAGCCACAGTAGTAAAAGTACTTGAGCAAAAAGGGTTTCTGGAATGCCAAAAAAACTCTTATGCCCATATTTTTGTCCCGACTGTAACAAAGGCTGAATATGAAAGTAGGTGTATTGAGCATATGGTTACTAATGTTTTTGATGGTGAGCCAGTAGCGCTTGTGCAGAGACTTTTGATGGCCAAGAAGTTACAAGACAATGATCTTTACGCCATAAAAGAAGCGCTGAAACAATTAATTACTGCCGAAAAACAATCAGAGGAGCAGTAATGTTATTCATTGAAATTTTGTTAAGTATCCATTGCTTACTCTGGTTTAGTTCATGGATTATTGGAACGCGTTGGTTATTAAATCAACCCTCCTTTAAACTTAAGCTGGCGCGTTTTTTATTAGTAAGTTGCATTGTTTCTCCTTTAATTGTTCATTGTCTCAATCCTGCTCAAAAAATGGAGCGATTTAACTATGTATCATTTGATGCGGTGCAAGAATACGTGACGCAACCTATATTAAAGGTAGAGTCATCAGAGAGTATTCAAGAGCCAGCATCGGTTTTTACAATAAGCAACATGAATTATCTCCACCTTTTTTCGATAATATTTTGTTTGTTTATTTTGGGGCGGGGTTATCGCTTGTGGTTAGGTTTATGTCATTTAAGATCAATGATATACGAGGCAATACCTTATCGAGCATCCGGTAACCTGGTTATTAAAGTCTCTCAGCACTGCCATATTCCCTTTTCAGTATTTTTATTGAATAAAGCTTATATTGTATTGCCAGTATCTTTATTTTCTTCTGCTAAAAATGTACAGATTGCGATCGCTCATGAGGGACAGCATCATCGTAATGGAGATTGTTTATGGGCATATTTTATTGAGATCTTATCCATAATTTTCTTTGTAAATCCAGGTGTTACGCGATGGCGTAAGGTTTTATGCGAATTACAAGAATTTTCATGTGATGAAGTATTGGTTGGCCGCCCAAAAATTTCACCATATGACTATGGCCACTGTCTGTTTGAGGTAGTTCAGACAGTATCTCAATGTTCTTTGTCAACTAACCGAAAAATTGCATGCACGGTGGGTATGGCCTTGGGCAAACAAAACGAAGACTGTACTTTTATCATAAGGAGAATTTCAATGTTATCGTCTTATCCGCCCCAAGCATCTCGATCGCTATTAGGAGGAATAGTATTTGCAGGGTTTTCTATTTTAGCGCCTATATGTGTCGCTTATTCAGCAGCAGGCTCTTTGACCACTAAGGCAAAGGCAGTGGATACGTCTCATTTAGATCCTAAAATGCAAAAAATTGCAATGAAAGAAATTAATGCCGCTGTTAAACGATATAACGCTAGATCTGGCGTTATTGCAATAGCTGATCCTAAGACTGGCACTATCATTGCATTTGCTGAATCAAGCAATAGTAAAAATAAAAGTTGGGTATCTCGTGTTTTCTCACCCGGCTCGACTATAAAACCATTTATTGCAGCCGCAGCTCTTGATGCAGGAGTAAGTTCTGCAACAAAGAGTTACGATTGTCACTCACCTTATTATGTAGAAGGTAAAAAATTTACCAACTATAATCCCAATGTGAATTCTGCTTCGTTGACAGAGGCAATTGAGAAATCAATTAATGTTTGTCTTATCAAAGTTTCTCAAGAGGCAGGGGCACCACTAATCCGTCAAAAACTCACTGAATTTGGTTTTGATGCTGACAGTTGGTGGCAAATAAATCAAAGTGATAACTTACAATTAGCTATGGCGTCACTTGGTGAAAATATCCCCGTCACTATTGAATCGTTGACAAAATCCTATGCCATTCTTGCTAATAATGGATATTCATTTAATAAAACAGATACACCAGTGATTTCAGAAACGACCACAAAATCGATCAATCAAATGCTAGAAAATGCTGTTGTTCATGGTACAGGGAGATTTGCAGTGATTCCTGGTATTGCTGTGGCTGGAAAAACTGGAACCGTGATCGAAAATAATGCGAAACATCTTGCTTTGTTTGCGGGATATGTCCCTGCTGATTCCCCACGTTATGCCATGGTAGTTGTAATAGAGGAAGGATACTTAAATAGCAAAGGTGGGCGATTGACTTCTGGTGGGGAATTGGCGGCGCCTGTCTTTCGTAACGTCGTGATTAATAGTCTGAAATAGTACGTTATGGGTATGGCATCTTTGCTGTATCTGTAGTGCTGTCAATTGAAATGAAGCTGGAGTTGTTATGAAAAAATTAAGTGCACTTCTAGGTATGACACTATTATTTTGCGCCAGTGCTTGGGCTCAAAAATCCTGTTTTTTAGCAAGAGAGAATCAAACGCTATTAAAGCACGAAGGTGATGATTGCGATCAACGCTATGCACCGCAATCAACCTTCAAAATTGCCTTGAGCCTCATGGGTTTTGATTCAGGAATATTAAAAGATGCTTTGCATCCTGAATGGCCCTACAAAAAGGAGTATGAACTTTATCTCAATGTATGGAAATACCCTCACAATCCCTACACATGGATGAGAGATTCTTGTGTTTGGTATTCCCAGGTACTCACGCAACAATTAGGTATGAAGCGATTTAAGGAATATGTTGATGCCTTTCATTATGGTAATGAGGATGTTTCGGGTGACAAAGGACAGAATAATGGATTGACCCATGCTTGGCTTTCAAGTTCGCTTGCTATCTCACCAACCGAACAGATGCAATTTTTGCAAAAAATAGTCACTAAAAAATTACCTGTGAGTCGAAGAGCTTTTGAGATGACCAAAGATATTCTGTACATCCAAGAGTTAGCGGGCGGTTGGAAACTGTATGGAAAAACGGGAACGGGTGAGCAATTAGAAAAAGACAAAAAGCAAAAACTCCGTTTACGACAGGGGTGGTTTGTGGGATGGATTGAAAAGGATAATCGTAAAGTGGCCTTTGTTAAGCATATCACAGCCTGCAAAGAGAGCTTTGCAGGCTTAAAAGCCCGTAATGAAGCACTGATTCAATTATTTTATCTCATTAATGAATTGGAAAAATAATTAACGAGAGTTCGACATAAAAAGCACTTCTATGCTTTTTATGTCGTGAACTGAATCTGACTCGATATTGGTAATGGATTGGGTTCTAAATAAAGATTGATAAATAATGCTTGACCCTATTGTTGCTATATACCTTAACTTTGGATTTAAGGAGGGAATACGATGACTCAATGGTTCGTGAAGGATTTAAGCAAATTAACTGGCGTTTCAGTGCAGACATTACATCATTATGATCGTATAGGTCTACTGACGCCTTCGTTGCGACGTGCTAATGGGTATCGTGTTTACTCTGAAAAGGATTTATTGAAATTACAACAGATTATTGCCTTGAAGTTTTTTGGTTTTGAGTTATCACAAATTAAAACCCTACTGAAAGAGGAAAGTAACGCACTCAAACATTTTAACAGTCAAGTTCAAGTGCTAGAGCAAAAAGCAGCTTTTTTACTTGAGGGAGCCAAGACTTTGAGAAGTATTGTTGATGCTGTTGATGCCAATCAATCCATTCCATGGGAAACTATGATTCAATTGATAGAGGTGTATAAAATGACAGAGCATATGGAGCATAATTGGGTTAAGGAAATATTTACTCCCGATGAGTTAAAGCAGTATGCAGAATTTGAAAAAGAACTCAAAGCGAATACAACACTTGAGCAAAAAGAAGCTTTTGAAAACAATTGGCATCTGCTAGTGGAAGCGGTAAAAAAGAATCTGGAACAAGATCCTGCTTCAGCATTGGGTATTGAGTTAGGAAAAAAGATTATGGATTGGGTTAACGGAGTATATGGTACAAAATATGCCCATTTAAGAACCAAGAAATTCGAAAAAGGGTTTGGAGAAGGAAAAGGTCTTGATGAGGTTGGATTGACACCAGAAATTGTATCATGGATGGATAAAGCGATGGATGCTTACTGGAGAGACCGAATTTATGGAATTCTTGAGCAAGTGGGAAAAAAACCTTCTTCAACCTTATCAGCGCTTTGGCATGAGATGCTTATAGATATGTATGGTGAAGAGACTCCACGCAAAAATACTATATACGAAATTGTTTTAAATGATGATAAAGTGAGTTCGCGGGCAAAAGCTTGGCTGAAAATTAGTTTAGATTCTTAAAACATGAGTTCGTAATAAGAAAGCGAATTATTACTTCTACTCGTTTGGGCTGAGTAACAGCCATCATTGACTTAAGGCGCGGCTAGCTCATTAAGTTATGACAGCGCTTCTCAGCCCTTACTCTAATTGACCTAAATATATAAATTTTTACTTACTTCTTCTGGAGGAGGAAGTTTTTTCGTGATATTTTCGATTTTAGACTGAATTTGTTTCACAAAAGCGGTGTTATTTTCATTTGAGTTTTCCAGCATAAGTTCGTATGTATTCGTTAGATTTTCCAAACATTCATCCAGTTTTTTCCTTTCAGTTTTGACATCAAGACCTTTAATGATTTCATTGAGTGCCGATGCTTTGCGAAATAGTAATTTGAAAAGAATGTCTTTATCTTCGCTTTTCATTTCCGTATGCGCTTTAATACCTTCATTGGCCAAGATAATACATTTTTCATGTTCATTTAATTTGAGACAGGCTTGGCAGGCATTAGAATGCAACGTGACAAAGTCTATTGTCAATGTCTCTGTTCTCTGGTGTAAATGAATGGCTGCTAGATAACACTCTAAGGCACTTTCATAATTAGGTTTTTTAAAAAGTTCATTACCCAAAAGTTTTAACTCGCTTGCAATAGATACTATATCCTCCATTTTTTCAGCTGTCTCTGCAGCGGAACAAAGGATTATCTTAGCTTGTTCCAGTGACGTAAGATTTATGTTCTCCTGTCTTTGTAAATAAAATTTTTCAATGAGATTACCATGGTAACTTACATATCGAGCTACTTGCATGAAGTAATTTTCAAAGGAAAACTCAAGTCCTTTGCTGGTAAGATAAGCAGTATTAAATAAAAAATTGGCACGTTCGATGCCACTTTCTATTCCAATTCCTTTACGATAATCGGGCTCAATTTGGCAGTCTCCACCAGGTAGAATAGTGGGTAAGTTTTCGTTCTGATAAAATGGTCTATCGACATATTTAGGGCAAACTGGAAAATGCCCAAAAGAGTTAATTGTAAACTCAATGTCTTCAAAACCATACTTTAATTTGAGTAAATCTTGAAGAAAATCAATTTGTATGCTCTTCTCTTTGTCTTTTAAATCATCGGGTACTTCATAATAAATAAAATAATTGACGCCACCTTCCTCATTTTCAGCAGAGCGTATATCAACAACTGGAAATGAAAAATTCGGCCAGCCATATTTCTGTCGTAATTGACATAATTGCCTGGCTTGAGTCAAGGGATCTATTTTATCAGGAATGTGAAGCTTCATTGCTTCTTCCGAGCTTAATGACATATAGCAAGAAAAATGATTGGTATGTGGATTTTTACCCAAAGTTTTAATTGGAAATATTTCATTATTTAATAAGCGATTGGTCTCTTTGAGAACCATGCGATTTGAACCAGAACAATCAATGATCATATCGCATTTGACTTTATAAATGTTTTCCTCTTTGTCTTTGTAGGAAACGAAATTGTTACTTAGGCCAGAAAATGTTCCATTTTTAAATTTTACTCCTTTACTTTTGCAATATTCGTAGAGTGTTTTTTCAAAGTCTCTAATATACATTGCCTCACTCGGGATTCCTTTACCAGAGGGCATAACAATAGAGAATTGAGAACTTATTGATTTAATTGCTTCATTGGAGACAATTCTTTCTCTCTTATAATTTCCGGCCCTGGGATCAACAACAACAATATTGATAGGAATTCCAGTAGTTTCTTTTATTTGTGCAAGTCTTGCAGCCCAATATAAGCCTATTGGTCCTGCCCCAACAATGACGAAATCTTTCATTTTCTATCTTCACTCAAGGGTTTTATTGAATAATTATAATGCAAAAATATTAATTAAACCTTAGGAGTTAACCGAAAATAAGATTTTGATTTTCAATCCATGCCTGATTTGCGAGGTTGGTTTCATGGCAAATTGTTACAGTATTATTTCCATAACTGTTACAGAATGATCTTTAAATTTATCCATTCCAATTTTGTGCCAACCAAGACGCGTGTAATAGTCGGGAATAGTTGGATCAAAAGCAAAAAGATAAAGATTTTTAAAACCTAAAGTGTGTGCTTTCTCTTTGGTTTTATCAATAAGCTGTTTTGCGATACCTTGCTTTTGGAATGCTTTTGAAACCACTAAAGAACCGAGCCATGGAGTTAATTCAGGACGAATTCCATCATTGACTCTTAATGAGCACATGCCTACAGGCTTCTGTTTTTCAAAAGCAACGAAGGTGATTGGTAATTTCTCTGTATTTAAATGGTTGCGTAAATTATCTTCTACACGCGAAATAGGTACATCAGGGATCCATATTTGCCCTAGCTCTGCATGCCAAATTTTGGCCAGCTCTGTAATAGTGTCTGAATGATGTTTTAGGTACGCTATTGTTCTCATAGTAAGGCCTGTTGCTTAGGTATTTCTCATCAAATAAATATTGAAAGGGTAGTGAGGTTTTTATCCAAAATATTCAAGTAAAAAAGTGAAAAAGATAAAAAAAAGTCCCAGAATTAAATAAAATAAAAATTGATCTTGAATGAGTTTTTGTTCTTTTTCTTTAGGCCGAAGCATATTAAACGCAATGAAAAGAAAGACGATACCAATGACTATGCATATAATTTGTACCACTAAAAATAGGGATAGAGACATTTAGAATTCTCAATGAGCCTCGGAATTAACGATTAATTTTTAATAATATATTTCGCTATATCAATTATAATATTAAATTATTTAAATTAATTATTCTATTTTAAATTCAATAAAATTCATGATAAAAAACCGTAATATATAATTGATGTTTTGTTTGGAAAACTAAACCTATGTTAAAGGGCTTAAAAGTCATTGATCTGAGTTCAGTTCTTGCCGGTCCCTCGGTAGCTACTTTTTTTGCCGAGTTAGGTGCTTATGTTGTTAAAATCGAACATCCTATTCATAAAGATATTACTAGAACATGGAAGCTCCCGAATGAAGATCCTCATTCTGAAGTTTCAGCTTATTTTGCAAGTGTTAATTTTGGGAAGGAGTACCTATTTTTAGATCTGACAAAAGAAGAAGACTACCTCTGTTTTCTTAATCTTATTTTAGATGCCGATATTTTAATTATGAATTTTAAAAAAGGAGATGAAATAAAGCTGCGACTAAAAGACGAGCATCTGCTTGGCATTAACCCTCGTCTTATCATTGGGAAAATAAATGGTTACGGCGATGACAGTGATCGCGTAGCCTATGACCTGGTACTTCAAGGTGAATGTGGTTTTATGGCCATGAATGGTACCGCTGAGAGCGGTCCAGTTAAGATGCCGGTTGCTCTAATCGATGTGCTTGCGGCCCATCATTTGAAAGAAGCTATTCTCCTTGCACTCTATGCACGGGAAAAAAGTGGGAAAGGCAAAGTGGTTACAGTTTCTCTTTATGATGCGGCCATTAGTAGTCTCGTAAATCAAGCATCCAATTATTTAATGGCGGGGCATATACCACGACGTATTGGTTCAATACATCCAAACATCGCTCCATATGGTGAATTGTTTCGTACTGAAGATGGTGCTCATCTAATCTTTGCAATAGGTTCTGATCGGCATTTCAAAAAACTATGTATGATTCTAGGATTAGAAGACCTTCCGGAAAATGAGGCGTTTCGCAACAATCAAAATAGGGTAAAAAATCGAGAGCAGCTTGCTTCATTCATTGCGACACAAACAGAGAAGTTGCACAGCGATAAACTTCTTGAAAGGCTACACCGTGAACATATTCCAGCCGGAAAAATTATGGATCTCAAAGAGGTTTTTGATAATGATCGTGCAAAAGCACTCATCCGAGAAGAGTGCATGAGTAATATTCCTACAGCACGTGTCGCATCTTATATTTTTAAATAGTGAGTCATTGAGGTTGTATGTCAGTCTGGAATGTAAAATAGGGTGACTGGAGGGAGTAGGATTTATCGACGAAAACAAAAATATGAGGATCAACCGATCCTATTAATTTGATTAAGAGAGTATATAATCGATTTTATTATAATTATTTCCAAGCAAAGTGACGATGTTTATGTTTCATGAGTTTCATCAGGCCGAGCATCATTTTTTTTCCTTAATCAGTGATGCTCAGGCTGATTATGGTCACATGATTGCGTTCGCTACGGGGGTGCCTACCTCACATTTGAATCCTGTAATTGTGAAGAAAATTGACGAACAGTTTTTAAATACTTTATTTCAGTGTCATTCTTTTTATACCTCAAAACAATTATTGTGGTCATTAATCCTTCCAGAATATCTGTATCAGCCGGAACTGGAAAAGTCTTTGCAATCACTGCATTTTACATATGCTGAAAAAGGGGTTGCCATGGAGGCGTTAATTAACTCGATGGTATTTCCAAAGTTTGAATCCTCGTTAGTGATTAGAGAAATGGTTGGTGATTTAAGTGCTTGGAGCCTTCCGCTTCTTTATGGTTTTGAATCGACAATTGAGATAACCGGTGCTTATAGAAGAAAACATGAGGTTGCCTCTGCAACTGGGGCAAAATTATATCATTTTTCAGGTTTTATAGAAAATGAGCCCGTGTGCTCTCTTTCTTTATCTCTATATGGTCATTATGCACGCATTGATGATCTGGCTACGACGCCGGTTTATCAAAAGAAAGGTTATGCAACACAGTTGATTCATGCTGCGATAGACTTTGCTAAAAAACACCATATAACCAAGTGCTTTTTAGAAGCTTCGATGACAGGATTAAGCATCTATCAAAGAATTGGATTCAAAGAGTTGTTCATTAATCGTTATTACGAGCAGATACCTCTTCAACTTGAAACACCAAGAATGATTTTACGCTTAATGAATGAAACGGATCTTGATCATCTTGCTGAGCTTAATATGGATGAGGAGGTAAGAAAATTTTTCCCTGATGGTGTTCAAACTCGAGAACAAACGAAACGAAGAATCCAAGAGTTTATGGCTTTTTACAGAAATCATGGACTTCCATGTTTTGTTATTTGGAATAAACTCACCCATGAGTTTATGGGAAGATGCGGTTTTGGTCCATTGGAAACGGGAGAAATAGAAGTAGGATATTTGCTTGCGCGTAAATTTTGGGGAAAGGGATATGCTTCTGAGGCATTGGGCGCCTTACTTGACTGGAGCAAGCATCACATTGATTCAAAGTATATTATTGCATTTGCACCAATAGAACATAAAGCCTCTCAACGCGTTATGGAAAAATGTAATATGACTTATTATAAAGTTGATTTAGGTCATGGAGTGATGTGCAAATTTTATCGCATCAATAACAAATGACTTTTGTCGTTAACGTTTTGTTATGTTAAAAAGCAGCCGAGGTAAATAATTTAGGATTATAACATTGACAATTTTCATTGGTTTAACTTAAAATAATAATCGTGTTTTTTTACCCATCAAAAGGTAGGTTTAAACGTCATGGAAATTACATCTTAAGAGCGCCCATCTGTAGGGCAAAGTGAACTAAGTCATTTTTGACTTTCTGTTTTTTTATTGTCCTGAAAGACATGCTTAAGAGTAAATCATGCACCATAAACCAATTCAACTTAAAGACATAAGTCTTATCTATCCAAACAAAACATGTTTTGAAGCCTTTAGTAATGAAATCCATTTTGGTGAGCACATTACATTAATTGGTCGTAATGGATCAGGTAAATCAACATTATTAAAGATGCTTTGCGGTCTTTATTTGCCCTCTCAGGGCGACATCCAGGTTCCTCCTGATGTTCATTTCGGCTATATACCGCAAGTGATTGAAAGTTTTCCAACCCTAAGTGGTGGTCAAAAACTAAATCAGTTAGTAACAAAAATTTTATCCGAGCATGCTAATGTACTTTTGTTAGATGAGCCTACAAATCATTTGGATCATCGTAATCGTCGTTCATTATTGCGCATGCTGGAACATTATCCTGGAACACTCATTATTGCTTCTCATGATATGGAATTAATCAATACGGTTACAAGTACCATATGGCATATTGATGTTGGAAAAATCACTGTTTTTAAAGGGAGTTATTCAGATTATCAGGGCTTGCTTGCTGAGCGAAAAGCATCCATTGATCAGGAGTTAGTGAAACTTGCGCGACAAAAGAAAGAAGCTCATCTTGCCCTAATGAAAGAACAAGAGCGCACTAAGCGTTCGCGCATTCAAGGAGAGAAGAAAATAGCCCAACGTAAATGGCCAACAATTCGCTCTCATACTAAATTAGCTAAGGCTATTACAACGGGAGATAAAAGGCTAAGTCATATTCACTATAAAAAAGAACAATTGCTCGAAGAGCGTTCCTCTCTCTATCAACCTGAGGTGATTAAGCCCAAATTTAAACTAAACGGTTTTGGGCATCATAAGTCCTTGATAAAAATCCAAGAGGCTTCTATTGGCTATAGGTATGGGAACTTGATTTTGGATGATATTAACTTTCATCTGACCGGCTGTGAGCGGGTTGCATTGTATGGAGATAATGCATCAGGTAAGTCAACTTTTGTTAAAGCGGTATTGGGGGATCCTCAAATTAAGAGAGCGGGTGAATGGATTGTGCCGGATTGCTCATCGCTAGGGTACCTGGATCAACATTATCAGCATTTGAACTTCGAAGAAACCGTATTAGATTTAATGCGATGTCAAATGCCGCATGCTTCTCATCCTGAAATTCGTGCCCATTTAAATGATTTTTTATTTCGTAAAAATGAAGAAGTAGGAATAAAAGTTAAAAATCTTTCAGGAGGTGAAAAGGCAAGGCTTTCCTTGGCATTAATCGCCGCAAACTCTCCTAAATTACTTATACTAGACGAGATAACGAACAATGTAGATTTGGAAACACGCACCCATATTATTGAGGTATTACATGATTTTCCAGGGGCAATGCTCGTTATATCTCACGATCATGATTTTTTAGAATCTATTCACATACAAACTAAGTATCTGATTTATCAAGGGAAAATACTACGTTTTAATGATGCAGATAGAGGTAATAAAATATGAACACTAATTGTTTGCCGAATCATTTGGGCCATTTTATTTGGCATTTTTTAAAACCGTACAAGGTTGTAGTTATTTTATTTATGTTAGTTGCCTTATTTGCTGGATTTTGGGGGCCATTCAATAGCTTATTAATTAAATCGTTCATCAATACTCTGGCAGTAAAAACAAACACCGACATGTCCTCTTTATATTGGATTGCAGGATTATTGGTATTAAACTTTATTGTTTTTGACAACGTGACCTGGCGAACACTTGGATTTTTGAATTATAAATACGAAGCACGTATTAAAAATCAAATTATTAGTCAAACTTTTGAGTATGTTTTGGGAGGAAGTACGCAATTTTTCCAAGATAATTTATCAGGACGGATCGCAGATCAAATTACAACACTTGCTGAGAATCTCGAGATTATTTTACATCGAATATCAGTGGATTTTCTTCGTGGTGCTTCACTGTTATTAGTGTCATTTATTACGGCTTATTCTGTGAATGTATTGTTCTTTTATATTTTATTATTTTGGTTCATTGCTTTTGCCTCGTTTAGTATTTGGATGTCAGCACGGTTAGTTCAATTGTCTGATGACCATGCAAGTTCTGAATCCCAGTTATCTGGACAATTGGTAGATAGTTTAGCTAACCAGTCCAATGTACGTATTTTTTCACAAAAAAAATATGAAGTAGCGCGGATGGATCGCTTCTTTCATTTAGTGCAACAGGCATTTCAAAAAAAGGAGTTCTTTATTGTTTTGTTATGCTGTGCACAAGGTGGAATGATTGCGGTAATGATGGGTCTTGCTTCTTTTGCATTAATTCATTTATATGGCAAAGGTCTTGTGAGTATCGGTGATTTCACTTTGATTCTTGGGTTATCTATGGAGCTAGGTCATATGATGTGGTACACCATGTATCAGGTAGATCAGTTTAACCAAGCATTGGGTAAGGCAAGACAAAGTTTAAAGGCATTAGTGATACCCCATGAGATAAAAGATAAGAATGAGGCTTCCCAATTAGTAGTGGCGCAAGGAAAAATTGAGTTTTCTAAAGTTAAATTTCATTACCACGGAGGTTATTCTCTTTTTCAAAATAAGTCCGTGACGATTGCTGCAGGTCAAAAGGTTGGTTTGGTAGGGTATTCAGGAAGTGGTAAATCAACGTTTGTGAATTTGATTTTACGACTTTATGATGTTGTGGGCGGTGAAATTCTGATTGATGGTCAAGATATATCCGCAGTGACTCAAGAAAGTTTAAGACGAAGCATTGCAATGATTCCACAAGACCCAACGCTTTTTCATCGAAGTTTAATGGATAACCTACGCTATGGAAGGCTGGATGCTTCTGATAAGGAAGTGATGACTGCCTCCCAAAAAGCACATGCTCATGAATTCATAAGTCTTTTGCCTGAAGGTTATGATACTTTGGTCGGTGAGCGCGGAATTAAGCTTTCAGGAGGTCAGCGCCAACGCATTGCAATTGCCCGTGCACTATTAAAAAATGCTCCCATTTTAATGTTAGATGAAGCTACTTCGCAGCTGGACTCTATCACGGAATCTCACATTCAAGAGAGTCTTTGGGAGTTGATGCAGGGAAAAACAACTTTGGTTATTGCTCATCGTTTATCAACTCTTCTTCACATGGATCGCATTTTAGTATTCGATAAGGGGCATATTGTGGAAGACGGTACACATACGGAGCTACTAAAGCTTGGAGGTTTATACAAAACCTTATGGGATGCCCAGGTAGGTGGTTTTTTGCCGGATAAAGAGGACGATGAGCGACAGTTTAAGGAACACTGATCCTATTCTGCTGTAGCCCGGATTAGGCAAAGCCGTAATCCGGGGAATGAGGCACAAAGTTTTCGGATCACGACTGGGTTTAATCTGGGTTACACGTACCTAAAACGTGGTGGTTTATACAAAATAAATTATATATTTTGATTGATCTCCTATTTCGTCTAGCCTATTCAAAAGAGAGAATAAGTCATGTCAAACAAACAAGAGCAACGGCTCATTAAAGTGAGTTCTTATGATGCCAATTGGCCTGTGCAGTTTTTACAAGAAGCAGAGAAGGTGAAAAGGGCTTTGGGTGATAATTGTATTGAAATTAATCATATAGGTTCAACATCCGTTGTTGGTTTAGCTGCAAAACCCGTCATTGATATGATTCCTGTTGTTTTGGATATTAATAAAGTGGATAGTGCCAATGCTGCTATGGCAATGCTTGGTTATGAAGCAAAAGGAGAGTACGGCATTCCTTTTCGCCGCTATTTCCAAAAAGGAGGTAATCAAAGAACACATCACGCGCATGTTTTTGAGCTTTGCAATCCTGAAATTGAACGTCATTTAAAATTTAGGGATTGGATGAGAAAGCATCCAAAGGATAGGGATGCTTACGCCTGCCTGAAAAAAGACTTGGCACGCCAATATCCTAACGACATTAACGCTTATTGTTTGGGGAAAGAGGATTTTATTACAACAATAGATAAAAAAGCAGGTTTTAATGGATTGAGAATGGTTAAGGCGTTAACGACACGTGAATGGAATGCGGCACGCCATCTAAGACAATTTTATTTTTTTGACAAAGCAGGGCTTTCTGATCCTTATACTTGGACTTTTGCGCATGAGGCCCATGTTCATTTTGTTTTATATCAGGGGGGTGAAATCATAGGTTATGCGCATTTACAATTATGGTCAAAAGAACGAGCTGCTTTGCGCATTATTGTTATTGATGAAGAAAAAAGAAACCATTCATACGGCACCCAATTTTTAACTTTATGCGAAAAATGGATTAAAAATCAAGGTTATCAAAGTTTACATGTAGAGTCCTCGCCCAATGCACTTAAATTTTATAGAAATAATGGTTATATCGATATGCCATTTGATGATCCTGATGGTTACGAAGGTGATGCTCGAGATATTGCTGTGGGAAAACGATTATGACTCAGCATGAAATTATCATTAAGTCATTGGAGTTAATCGATATTCCTCTTCTTGTTGATGCATTTCAAAAAGCAAACTGGCAAAAAACGGCTTCACTGTTTGAAACTTATTATCAAGAACAGCAGCAGTTTGAGCGCGTGATATGGTTAGCTTATTTTGAAGATCAAATTGCGGGGTACGTGACTTTAAAATGGAAGTCTCAATATGAGCCGTTTGTTCGTCAAAAATTCCTGAAATTATGGATTTAAATGTATTGCCTTCTTTTAGGAAACAAGGAATAGGCAGTACTTTACTCAAAGCAGCTGAAGAAAAGGCGGCTATTCATCATGATGTTGTAGGTCTTGGAGTTGGTTTATATGCTGGTTTTGATGGAGGATACGGGCAAGCACAGCGGCTTTATGTAAAACGCGGTTATTATCCCGATGGTTTAGGCGTTACTTATGGTTATAAACCAACTGCTCCAGGAGCGGTTTATCCATTAGATGATGATCTTATTTTATGGTTTACCAAAAAATTAAAATAAGTTTTTCTGTTATACTACTGCCAAAATTTAGCACTAGTATGTAGCCAATCATGTCACGAACGGAACGCCTATTCGATTTAATTCAAATATTACGACGTCATCGATTGCCTGTGAGTGGCAAGAATCTTGCGGAAGAATTAGGTGTTAGCCTGCGTACTCTTTACAGAGATATTGGTACTTTGCAATGCCTTGGTGCACCTATTGAAGGAGAGCCTGGTATTGGTTATGTGCTTAAGTCAGGTTTTGTGCTACCTCCCTTGATGTTTGCAGATGATGAAATTGAGGCGATGGTATTAGGAGCACGTTGGGTTGCCCAACGTGCGGATACGCAACTTCAACTTGCTGCTCAAAATGTACTTGCGAAAATTTCTGCCATTCTTCCTGATGAATTAAAACACCAACTGGAAACTTCAGGACTTTTAGTCCCTCCAGGAAAACACGCTGAAGGTAAGGACATGGATCTCATTCTTATTCGCAAAGCAATTCGGTTGGAACGAAAAATAGAATTAAGATATCAAGATTTACAAAATAATCATTCGACACGAATACTGTGGCCCATCGCAATAGGCTTTTTTGATGAAGTACGCCTTATGGTCGCTTGGTGTGAGTTAAGACAGGATTTCCGCCATTTCAGAGCAGATAGAATACTTTGTTTGTCTATTACAGACCAAAAATATCCAGAGCGCAGGCAATCCCTTTTAAAAAAATGGCGTACTATTCATAATATTCCCCAATCTTATTGAATGATACTGACAAAAACTGACACGGATCTGCTTTATATTCTCCAACAGCTTAACATAATAATAACCAGGAGAAATCATGTTACCTGATCCAAATTTAGTTCTATTTTATGTGCGCAATATAGAGGGCAGTACGAGCTTTTATTCGGAATTACTCAATACAAATCCTATACATACTGAATCTGATTATGTTATGTTTTTATTAAAATCTGGATTACGACTCGGTTTGTGGTCTAAAACTATTGCTGAACCACAACCTACGCTGCTGGGAGGGGGAAGCGAGCTTGCTTTTTTGGTCGATTCCGAGCCTACTGTTGATAAACTTTTTGGGCACTATCAAAATAAGGATTTTATGATAATACAACCACCAACCCATATGGATTTTGGTTACACTTTTGTAACCTGCGACCCAGATGGTCATCGAATTCGTTTTTTTTCAAAAAAATGACTATGAATAAAATGGGCTGGCTTATTGCAATGAACTCACATAGTTTAGGGTGAGTTCGGAAGAAGTTTTTTATTAGAACCACGGTCTATCTGGTTTATTACAGTAAAATAACTGTTTTATGTGCCAAGGAATTGAAGATTGAATAAAATAAATATTACTGAATCTTTAGTACAAGTCTTAATCGCACAACAGTTCCCAGAGTGGAGCAATTTACCTATATCGGCGGTAAAAAATGGCGGTTGGGACAATAGAACTTTTCACTTAGGTACGGAAATGCTAATTCGTATGCCAAGCAGTGCTGAATATGCTGGGCAAATTGAAAAGGAACAAATTTGGCTGCCAAAACTTGCCCCACAACTTCCCATTCCCATTCCCGCTCCAATTGCGATAGGAGAACCAGATAGAATATATCCCTGGAAATGGTCCATTAATCGTTGGCTTCCAGGAGAAACGGCTCTCCGTACTCCAATTAAAGATTTATGTCAATTTGCACAACATCTAGCTTTATTTCTTAAGGCACTGCAAAGCATTGACGCCACTGGTGGACCTATTGCGGGTCCCCACAGTTTTTATCGTGGCGGTGATTTAGCAATTTATGATGCAGAAACACGAAAGGCTATTGAAATATTGAAGGGCAACATGAATGCTCTTGTGGCAACGGAGGTTTGGGAAAACGCTTTAGCCACACCCTGGAAAAATCTACCTATATGGGTGCATGGGGACGTGAGTGTCGGTAATTTGTTACTCTCTGAAGGAAAATTAAATGCCGTTATCGATTTTGGTCAACTCGCAATTGGTGATCCTGCCTGCGACCTTGCTATTGCCTGGACCTTGTTTGAAGGGCAAAGTCGACGTATTTTTTTAGACACACTAGAGCTTGATCTAAATACACAGGCACGAGGGCGCGCGTGGGCTTTATGGAAAGCGTTGATGTATCTTGTTAACAAACAAACCGATATGAATTTTGAGGCAAAAAGGGCCTTACGAACTATTAATGCAGTGGTAGCGGATCATACAGGCATTTGACATGAAAAGCGCTCATACAGAATGGGCTATCAATATCTTAAACGAATTAGGATATGCTCCTGAACCCCTAAAAACTGAAATAATTATTGATACAGCTTGGTCACAGGTGTCTCTTTTTCAAACGAAGTTGGGGATGGTTTATTTGAAAAAGGTTCCGGCTGCATTGTCATTAGAAGTGCATGTGATACAGTTACTCAGGGAACAATTTAATGCCCCTGTCCCGCATATCTTGGCTCATAATCAGGATCTTAATTGTTTTTTAATGCGAGATGCAGGCATTCCTTTGCATGATGTTTTTAAACCGAAATTTAGGCCAAATCTTTTAATTGATGCCATGCACGATTATACACTGCTTCAATTAAATTCAGCAGATAGAATACATCTTTTTCTTAATTTAGGTGTCCCTGATTGGCGCTTGGAGAAATTGCCAAAACTCTATCACCAATTAATGACAGAAGAAGAATTATTGATTGGCGATGGATTAACTTATCAGGAACTAAAACAATTAAAAAATTTAGATGGAAAATTACAATTTCTTTGTGAACAATTAGCCTGCTTCAAAATTCCTGATACGTTTGGTCATGCAGATTTTCATGATAAAAATATATTAGTTAATCCAGGCACACATCAAACAACCCTAATTGACTTAGGAGAAGTTGTTATTACTCATCCTTTTTTCTCATTCGTGAACTGCTTACATCGCGCTACAGAGCATTTAAAACTTCCCACTGCGAAATACAAACAGTTACAAAAGGCTTGTTTCAAAAATTGGCTTTCCGTAGAATCTTCAGTTCATGTATTTAATATTATCGACATGATTAATCAATGCTGGACGATACATGCAGTGCTGGGAGAATATCGTTTAATTAAAAGTATCACATCTTCAGCCGCGCAATCTCTTTGCAGGCAAGGACGATTTAGTTCCAAATTAAAAATTTGGATACAACAGTCAACGACTTTGGATTGATTTTCAAAGTCAGCTGATGAACTTTGAATGATTTTTGTGTGTTCATTTAGGGTTTGGCAAGAAAAACCAAATGTTAGCAGGTGCTAAATTTTTTAATTATTTTTTGCATTCAAAAACGATACTGGCATCAGTTTCATCAGGCAACGCCTGTCGGTTAAATGCTTTAACCAAACGAATATTCCTAAAACCAATATCAGCAAGCAAATGAAGCAGGAAGGAAGGATCTTGATAAATGCGAATTTTGTACTCCTCAATCTCTGTTTGAATAATACGGTTGTTCTCAATGAGTTCGTACTTACCTATTGAGTAACAGACTTCTTTATCAAGGATTGCTAATTGGCTCAATAATAGCAGTGTACCATCTTCTTTTTCCCATCTTGATCCTCTCCAAATCCCTAATTCTTTAGGAACTGCATGAAGTGTTTCTGCTTCAAATACAAAAAGCCCCTTATCTTCTAAATGCTCATAAATGGTTTTCAATGTTTGGTAGATACTTTCTTTTTCTGTAACGAGACCAAATGAGCCGCTAGGTATAAAAATTAATTTATATCTATGGGATTGATTGAAGTTTTCAATAAAATCATATCTAACGCTGGGGTTAAGATTTTTAGAGTGTGCTTTAGCATACAATCTTTGTAACATAGATTGACTTGCATCAAATCCATGCACATCAAAGCCTTCCTCAATTAAAGGTAATAAAAAGCGACCCGTACCACACATGGGCTCTAAAATTGGCCCTTGAGCGTCAATAACATAACTGCGGTAGAATTCATATTCATCTTGAGGTGCATTGGGTTTACTTAAGTCGTACACTTCAGTGCAAAGGTTTTGATAAGTATCCAGTTTTTTCATCAGTTCTTTTTTTGATTATAGTTTTGTAGTTTATCAGATAAAATAGCAGTGATTTCAGGATTGGCCAATCTTCTAAACATATCACCTGGCGCTTTTTTCCCAAACTGGCGATTTTACTCCTAAGCCCCTAACTTGTTCAATAAACAGCGTTGTTCTATAGTTATACATGAACGCACAAAGGAATGGTATGATTAAATTTTTTCTTAAAAAAAATAAGCACATCCTTTTTAGCCTTCGATTTAGTATTCTTTTTATTTTCATCGTGTTATTTGTCACAACCACTATTGTCATTGCAGTAGTGCGTTCCATTGCATTTTCAGATGAGTTGACTTATACCTCTTTTTCCTTGATGCAGAAGATTGCAAAAGTTGTGTCCCGTGAAGTAGATGTAGAAGTCAGACCTGTAGAGCATGCAGGACGATTTTCTGCGAAGCTTATTGAAGGTGGTGTGTTAAAAAATGATATCAAACAACTTGTTCCTTATATTTATTATATTGTTAGCATAACTAAGTTAGTACCAAGTGCTTATTGGGGGAATGAACAGGGTGATTTTATTTATTCGCAACGACATCCTGATGGAACTATTAGCACTGAACTTGTTCTTCGAGATCATCAACCAATGTTACATACAATAATATATCGGGATATACAAGGTCATATTGTGAAACAAGAAACTTTAGCGCCTACCTCCTATGATCCACGTACAAGACCTTGGTATTTGAAAGCGAAACAGTGGCGCGAATCGATATGGACTGATATTTATACTTATTATCCTGATAAGAAGTATTATTATGCTCATGAGAAGGGTATTTCAGTTGCGACACCAGCCTATAATAAAGATGGAAAATTAATAGGTGTATTTGGTTTGGATATGAGTCTAGCATATCTAACACAGTTTATTACCCATCAAAAAGTAAGTACGCATGGCTATGCATTCATCATTACAAAGACAGGGCATTTTATCGCTTACCCGATGCAGTCACTTGTTAAACAGTCTTCGCCAGTTGTTTCTCGACCATTAATTGATAAATCCCTGAGTTTTTATAATAAGACGCACCTGAAACAATTTAATTTAATCTACAAAAACGATACGTATCTCATTAATTACGAACCCATTTTTAGGTTTGCGGAACAAGGTTGGATTATTGGTATCATTGCACCTAAGAGCGATTTTGTAGGTTTTTTGCAACACATTAATTTTGTAACTTTATTAATTAGCATCATCGCGTTACTGTTAAGTATTGTCATTGTGTCGGGTTTAAGTACACGAGTTGTTAAACCGATTAACTATCTGGTGAGTGAAACAGAAAAAATTCGTCGATTTGAACTAGAGGGTTCTATTGACTTACCTTCACGCATGAAAGAAGTCGTTGTTCTGCGTAATGCTATCATCTCTATGAAGCGCGGACTACGACAATTTCAGCGCTATGTACCGAAATTATTAGTACGGCAATTAATTGAATCGGGTGAAGATATTCGTATAGGTGGAGTTAGGAAACAATTAGTCGTATTGTTTTCAGATATAGAAAACTTTACTTCCATTGCGGAAAAAATGGATCCAACAGAATTGATGGAACAAGTATGTGAATATTTTGAAGTATTAACTCAAGTGATTCTTTCGCAAAAAGGTACGATTGATAAATATATTGGTGACTCAATTATGGCATTCTGGGGGGCTCCTTTTCCTGAGGAAGCACCTTGTGAGCATGCTGCTCAAGCGGCCCTACAATGCCAAGCAAAAATTGCAGAATTGAATGCTAAATGGGGGCAACAAGGTAAGCCTAAATTTGTTACTCGCATTGGCATTCATAAGGGTGAGGCTATTGTAGGAAATTTAGGTTCTTTAGAACGGTTAAACTATACTGCAGTGGGAGATACAATAAATATTAGTAGCCGTCTTGAGGGCATCAACAAAGTGTATCAAACCCATATTATTGTAAGTCACATTGTTTATGAAGAAATCAAAGACAGATTTGTTTTGCGAATGATAGATCGTGTGGTGGTAAAAGGACGAACTGGTGCTATTTCTATTTATGAATTATTGGGAGATGATTTAACGCTTATTCCATTTGATTTAAAAGCATATCAAGTCGAATTTGCTCAAGGATTTGCAGCTTATACAAACAATCAATGGCAAGATGCCCTGTCCCATTTTCTGCGCTGTGTTGCTATTTTCCCTCAAGACACGGTTGCACCACTGTTCATGAGACGTTGTAAACAGCAATTAAATATTCAGTAAAAAATAATTTTAAACCATGCGTCCCTGTTTTTAATTGTGCTAATGATTCTCAATGCATTATAATAATTCAATTTGAAAATAAATTGACGCCATGTTCTCTATCAAAAATCAATCACAAGCTTTATTTGCTCACCCGTTAACTATTTATCCCTTTCGCCAGTATGATCTATTGGAGTTTGCCAAACAACAAGGCAATAGAGGGCTTGATGACGCTGGTGAATGTCACGCACTTGTTTTGGCATTTTTAAGAGACGATAATACTCGATCAGCGCTTAAGGAAAATAATTTAAAGGTGGTTTTACCGATTGTTCGTCGACTTAGTTTTCAACTCAATGGCGAAGCGTATCGTGAGTACGGATCTGAGAGCCCAGAGTACAATACCTATGAATTACCAGGTATAGAGCCAAGACAATTTTATTGCTCCGTTGATAGGAACAATTTAATAACGTTACTGAAGATGCTCGAGCTTAATCAGGGTGTTGTATTAAAAATAGGGGCTGAAAAGGTTGCGGCTCCTACGCCACAATCATCATATCCCACTCATATGCTTGGAATTAAAAAAACGGGTCATGGTGTATTTGAGTTATTTGATCCGAATAAAGGAATTTATGAAGGTAATATACAGAATTTAGCCCTAAAGCTGTTAGAGCGCGTGACTCATTATACCGCTAAATCTAAGATAATAGGGTATACTACTACACCCATAAAATCTCCGATTAGTAACCACAGAGCAATGTTTATCGACGATTATTCTAATACTAATAAACTCATTTCAAAGCTATGATTTTGTAATTCGAGGTTTATATATTGTTCTGTATAAAATAGACTAAATGCGCTTTAAAACTGCAAGACGGCTTAACGTTATTTCCCTGAAAAGGAAAGAACGCTATCGTTGGGTAAATTCGATGTTTTGATCGGAATCAGTCTTATCAGGAGAGCTAAGATTTTGAAAAACTCCTATTTAGAGAACTAGATTACTGGATGATTAGTGATTGACTTGCCCACATTATAGCTTGTTTTTTGATATTTTAGCTTATCACCAGTAAATCCTGCTCTTTTAATGTACTCCCAGAACACCGTATAAAGTAGGCCAAAAATAATATTAATTTTAAACGACCTTATCTTGAAGTCCCGTTCCATAAGAGATAATTGGAACCGGATGGTATCTGATAATTCATAAATATTAACGGGTCTAGCTGGTAAGCTAAGAATTAAGGGGAATAGCGTCTCAGATTCGTAATTTTGAGCGAGTTTTGCTAAAAATACATTGGCGCAAATTTTGCCAATTTTGGGTTGTTGAATTAAATCATATCGAAAATCGATGATGTCATGAGCAATCTGAATAAGCTCACCACCCTGAGTAGCCTTAGGATATATGGGTTTGAGTGCCGAATAAGTTAATCCTCCATTTTGTTCAATAAAATCAAGAATTCTGGGATCCTTTTTTATAAAATGTACTAACAAAGCTAGGTAAGCTCCGGATATCTCAATGTTAACGGCTGCAATTTTTTCTCTTAGCCTCATATTTTTCTTGGAATTGTACAGTACTGTTAATCGAGCTTGTAATGCTAATTTATTGGCAAATAAATTGCAGAATGCATGTAATTCTTTTTTTGTAATTAATTTTTGATCGATAAATTGATTCAGTACTAATAAATCATCCTGATCTAATAGTTTTTTTAAAAAGGAATTTAAACGAATGCCTAAAGATGCATCCCCTAGGGCGATGATGCTGTCAGGGGAGGCAGTATCAATAATATCATCTAATTTACTGAAAAGTTTTTTTAAACGATAAAAGTGCACAGATTTGCGAACAATTAACCAATAATCCCTAGGATATAAACGCATTACAGACAATACAATCGCTAAACTTAAAGGATATTTTATGAGGCGACTATGAGCCATTGTATAGACCCAGAGTGACAGGTAAGGAATGTTTCTCCAATAATATATGGATTGTGTAACATATTTAGCTAAAAATAATTGGCTAACAATTATAACAAATAAGGCTACTATGATAATAAAAATTAATTGTGAGTAAGGTGCTAACGCATGAATTAAGTTTTCATATATGCTCTGCATTGAGATTCTTAATAGGTTAGTGGTAAGTTAATCAACACAAACGCTGGGAGCCTACGTCTTAGGATCCCAATGTATTTCAAACAGTGGCTTTAGAGCGAGTGACACTTTAATAAGCTTAGTTTGAAATTCTTAATATGTCTAGAAAAGAAAGGTCGTCGTTTTGACAACTTTGCGTATGAATCAAAATTGATGGGTCGCTACTATTCAATTTGTTTCGGCGGAATCACAGGAATACTGTCAAAATCACATTTACAATTACTTGTTGCTTCTGGAGGAAGTGGTACTTGGCCAAAATCAGAAGGAAAGCATACTGAGACATTCCAAGCGGAATCACCAGGATTGATGGAGCCTGGCATAGGCCAAAAACGTTTAGAACTATAGGTTTTACCTTTATCACTTTCCCAAAAAACGGGAGAAAATTGTGCACGAAACATTAAACTTTGGGCTGCCGAGCAGGTAAAAGTTTCTCGTACCCAAGATTTTCCCGCGGGTACTGTGGGCGTTATTAAAACTTTTTCTGTTGCTGCATCTATTACTTCTACACTCACATTATATTTGGTCCAACAATTGTCCTTGACTAAGGTGTAGTAGCAAGTAAAAGCCCATAATGGGCAGGAAGAAATGAAGCTTAGAGTAAAGATAACGAGTCGTGCTAACATGATTTAATCCTTTCATTCATTAAGGTCTGTTAACCATTTAGTTTTTCTGCTTCAAAATAACATCATTCACAGAAATGAAATGTTAACAGAAGATTCGACCAGGATTCTGGAAAAAAGACCCATTTCGTATTTAAAGCAAAAATAGAGTCAATTATTGACAACGAATTTTCATTTTAATTGTAGCATATTTATATTTTTGCTGATTTTCTCAAGGAATCTAATTTTCAATGAAATAAAAGATAAAATGAGTAGCAGGAACATTTCTTTAGGAGTCCTATGGTTGTTTTGCACCATAAGCTAAAATTAATTATTTTGGAGTTTTTCAATTATTGACTTTATTCAGGTGAATAATCCCAGCAATACTATAGCATCGAATTAGCACTTTTATATAAAACACAATAAAAACAATAAATTATTTGATTATTGGCTCATAAAAAAGTAGGGTTACGATTTTCTGAATCACATCACCAACAATATATTTTTTTAGATCAGTGTGAATCATATCTATTGACGATGTTATAATAATATGCAATATAGGTATTTAATCTTCAATTATTAAAAATAAGTATTTTCAAGGGTCGTTTGTTATGGGTCAACATGCCAAAATTTCATTGTTTAGTGCAACAGCACTTTCTGCTACTGCTATGGTTGGATCAGGGTGGCTTTTTAGCGCCCAATTAAACGCTAAAATTGCAGGAAATTATTCCTTTGTTGCATGGATTCTGGCAGCATTATTAGTTATGGCGGTTGGGTTATGCCTTGCACAAGTTGCATCTATTTATCCAGTTCGTGGAGCAACAGCTCGCTCTAGTGCGTTATCTCATAATAACATTTTTGGCATGCCTTTTGCCTTTGCCAATTGGTTTGGGTTGATGGTGACTATTGGTACCGAGGCTCAAGCAACAACACAATACTTAGCTGCCGCAATCAAAAGTGATCTTTTGATGACGGAACATTCGTTGACTCTTTATGGTAAATTATTTGCATTGAGTATCTTAGTAATTTATCTATTGATTAATTACTTTGGTATTAAATTGCTCGCGAGAATAAATAATACGGTCACTGTAATTAAAATTCTTAGTCCTATTTTTACTATTGTTATTTTTCTGATTATGCGTTTTGATACGAGCAATTTTAGCTTGGATACAAGCTCCCAATATGGGATAGGTTCTGCGATTACCGCGATCATTTCAGCAGGATTAATTTATTCTTATAATGGTTTTCAATTAGCGGTGGCTTTTGCGAGTGAAATAGAAAATCCCAAACGGAATATCCCTTTGTCAATTGTGCTTTCAATTGTTATTGTGATGTTTGTTTATATGCTATTGCAATTATCTTTTATGGGTGCTGTACCTCACGACATGTTGGCTAGTGGTTGGAGCAGCCTTAATTTTCATTCGCCTTTGATTAATTTAGCAATGTTATTAGGAGTGAACTTTTTAGCAATGATCCTGATTGCAGATAGCATCGTGAGTCCATCAGGTACAGGATATTCTTACTTAGGTGGCGCTTCTCGAATGTTCTATGCTATGGCTAAAGAGGGACAAATGCCAAAAAGAACGATTACTAAATTGCATCCACGATATAATCTATGCCGTCGTTCGCTGCTGATCAATTTTACCTTAACGGCAATATTTCTTTGGAACTCAGACAGTTGGGCTTCATTAATGGTAATTGTCACAGGTTATCATTTAATTGGATATATGGCAGCGCCAATTAGTATGGGCGCTATAAAACCCAATACCAGAATATTTGGGATAGTCATTTTTTGTATTCTTGGTTTAATGATGAGCACTTTGCCTGCCGTTGATTTTCTAAAAATGAATTTGTCTATTTCTGTTTTGATGGTAATTTACGGAATAATACAGATTACAAGGAAAATGAAAGTAAGCACATTATTAGTATTGTCGACACCATTTTTGACATATTTGTGGTTAATTTATTTTTATCAAAATGTTTATTACATTCTATTGGTATCAGCTCTTTTTTATGCACTGATTACCCATAAAGAATATGTAAAATTATGTAAAGAAACTCGCTTGATGACTGACGATGATGAAGCGGTACTCAAAACCAGTAAAAGCACAACGAGCACTCAACAGATCAATGAAGTGTATCAGCAATAAGCACAATGCATAATAAAAATAAAGCGATATAGGTATTCCCTTTTTGATAGAGAATACATTACTATCTCGCTTGTTGCTTTACTACAGAGTACTCCTGCGCTTTTCGTGACGCATAGAACTCCCAAATAATTTAAAAATAGGACTACGGTTGTTATTTATAGAAACCGTTCGTTAGAGGAAGAATCTAATGGTTCGTAGCTAGGATTTGACCTAAAGATAGGGCGACAGCACTTTGTTTTTCAACCTGAGTTATCCAAGTTGATAAGGGGATAAGAAACATTTTGAACTTCAATTTTGTGGGATCTCTCCCACCACAAAGAGGGTTCAGAGGTCTCTATTTATGAACTTAAAATTAGGATCTGTAACATTTGCTCTCCCAACGTCGGGGCACTCCCATTAGGTTAAGGAAAGTGCGCGTCAGATTGTAGGTTGGGCCTCGACCCAACCTACTTTTTTCTTAACTTAATGGCAGTGGTACACCGGGGAGTACATGTCAACAGATCCTAAAATTGTAAGATGTATTTATTATAAATTTTGATGTATTGCTTTGAGAGTTCATATTGCAATAAGGCGTGATTAATTGATTGTAATAATGCAGTGTTATTTAGATTCACAGCGATGCCCAAACCATAGCCATAGGGTATAGGTCTACCTACAGTTTTAACTTCGCCTGACGAATTTGCTGCCCAGTAAATTGCAGAAGGATTATCCAAAATAACAAAATCAATTTTTTCATTCTCCAATGCTTCTAACATTTCTTCCGTGCTATGGACACCGTAAAATGGAACAATGGTGGGATTTTTTATGTCCATTCCTTTTACTTCATCTTCAAAGATAGAGTCACCATCCACGCCAATACGTTTGTCATTTAAAAGAGCTAAACTAAATGGTTGATGAGCATAAGCCCGGTTTGAAAGAAATCGAGAATAGGTTAACAAGTAGGGATTACTGAAATTAACTAATTTTAAACGTTCTGGAGTGATCGAAATCGCATTGATTCCCATATCAATCTCTTGTCTATTTATTGCTGGAAGTAAGTCTTTAAATCTCATGGGATAAAAAGAGCAGGTACGATGCATGATATTACAGAGCTCTATTACTGTTTCGATATCAAAACCAAAAAGCTCATTATTTGCTCCCTGCATGATGAAAGGAGGATAAAAGTGTCCTATTCCTACTCTCAAAGGTTGATCTTCTGCTTGAACGGCAGCAGTGAAACAAACGAAGAAAAACAATAAACCTTTAAAAAATTTCATTAGTGTCTTCTTTTCCAATAGGTATATTTAAAATAATAAATTAAATCAAAAAATTGGCATCGCCAAATTTCTATTATTATATGAATAGGTTAAAAAATTAAAGAAAAAAATATTGAGAAGGATAAAATAATTTAATGAATCCCCAATAGACATGCTTTTTTTATTTGATCTCTGATAATAAACTTTATGTGATGAAAGTGATTTTTAGTTCACTCAAAATTTGAATAAATAATAAACATTATTTTCGTTTCCATTTATATCTCATAAACAAATAGACTCTTTGTTTTATTATAAATAACACATTAAGAGCACTTTACTATCTTAATGAATTATTAATATTTAATTTGCAAAATGATGCACCATTTTCTTTTGGTGGTGTTTATGAAAACAAAAGTAGAGTATGGTACTGGATTTACTTTAACTTATGAGGGAGTTCGTTTTACTGAACAAGGGATTCAATATAGTGATGAGCCTTTAAGTAAAATAATAGAACATGAGGACAAGATACCACCAAAAACATTTCGATTTTGTGAAGATTTTAATAATGTAGGTGCATTAATCATGCGTTTTCATTTTGGTCAATCACAACGTAGTGCCTCCTTGACCCAAGTAGTTCGTAGTAATTATAAAGATTATGCAATTGATAAAGTAGGAAAAGGGGATGATCAAACTGATTTTTTTGATGTGCCTAAGGGTGTTTCTAATGTTATAAAAGATAATTTAAGACTTCATCAATTGTCTTCTTCCCCTTTAGGCGAGGCTAAAATACTGAATCGTTTAACCTAGGCAGTCTACGAACGAAACTCCATGATTTGCGGGGAACAGGGCTTATTCGGAACCATTCATACAGCAGTTTGGCAGCCAGTACTTTCCTTACCAGGCCTCTTGACAAAAAATAATTTTGTTTATGTACCTTGTTTACCTGATATAAGCCCAATAGAGTACAAAGAGATTTCAGAGGCCCTAAAAGAGGGTGATTTTTTATTGGATGAAGATAAAACAAAAATCACTGTAAAAGAGCGTACTATTGATCTTAATTCTCTTTCAGATATTAAAATCCAACCTCAATTAGGGTCTGTTGACAATTCACCTGCCGCCTACGTGCCGCGGCTTGTCCGCGGCATCCAGTAGATGGTCAAATTAAAAGCTGAACAACCTAATTGATTGATTAATGGAAGCAAACTCATAATATAACGGCTCAGATACCAAGTATAAAACGAGTTTGCAATGCTTAGACTTATGCTCAATGACGAGCGTTGGTCAAAGCTCATCAACATAGTGCTGGCGCGCCTAATAAGGAAGAACAAGGCATTGGTAAGTCGGCTGCTGGAAATACAACGAAGATTCATATGGCCGTTGATGCTCACGGATTACCTATTGATTACAAAGTTTGGAACAGTTACATATAATATGTTCAGAAATACAAAGTCTGCCAGGAGTATCTGCAGCAAAAGTAGGTTCTGGTGGTGCCGTTCTGGGCACATCATTGATTATAGCAAAACTTTTTCCCGATCTGGCAAAATCGCTTAGGATTAATGAGAGTCAGGCAGTAACTTTACCCATTAAGACTGATCGAGAAATAGACAAGCACTTGCTCGCCCCAAAATTGTCTGCCTGTCCCTATCTTAAAGCAAAACAAAGAGAATATAATGCACCATATAAAAATAGAAATACCTTTTTTATGGAAAATAAAGTTAAAACAACCCCTACACCAGATCTCAGTATAAAATCTGAGGTAGAACAGGAAGTATCAAGTTCTAAGCAAAAATCTTCATCTTGGTGTAAATTTTTCATCGGTGCGACAATTACTACTCTGGGAGTTGGTGGTGCAATTTTGGCTTTAGGTTTGCGTAGTTAATGTAAAAAACTTGAGCTTGGATAAGAAAACCGACACAAACGGTATGCAGCAACGATGCGAATGCCTCTTCTAAAGCGCCTTACTGCCATTAACTTAAGTGGTCTGCAAAACCGTCATCTCCAGCAAGCGGGGAATGACGGTTTTACTAATTGCCGAGACCCTCAAGGGATTGTTTTGCGGGATCACTTAGCGATTCATGTTCGTTTAACTGTATTTTAGGATAATGACTCAGGAGTATAGCCTGCTGGTTTTTCTGATCCTTCACCAAAAAAATATTTTTGCATTTCTTCTTTTAAAAAGTCGCGTGCCTTCGCTTCCATTAAATTTAAGCGATATTCATTGATAAGCATGGTTTGATGACTTAGCCACATATTCCAGGCTTGTTTTGATACTTCATTGTAAATCCGCTCTCCTAATGATCCAGGGAAGGGAGGTTTTAACATACCTTCAGCATCTTGTTTCAATTTACAACAATGCACTATTCTGCTCATATTTGCCTCTTATTCATAACACTGTTCTTTATTTTACGTGTTATTTGGCAGTTTTGTACTGAAAATTACTTTTTATTTTAGTCAGAACGATGTTTCGCTTGAGCTAATAAAATATGTTGTGAAAGAATTTGTTCCTGTTCACTTGTTAACTCATTAAATGATACCGCAGTCCGATAGGTATGTTCGGTTTGATATTGACTGTAAACCACGATGCCCTCAACAATAATGGGTATCATTTTAGGTTTAGTATAAATTACCAATTTTAAGCGTGTTTTCTCTTTGATAAGCTCAGGCGTTTTAAATGCCATTCCACCTAAGCTTAGATTGACTTTACGTAAATGAATCGTGTTTGTCATGAGCATTTGTCGTGATAAGTAATCGATTTTTGCATTAAGTAGATTAAGGTAATGGGCTATGGTTGGCTCTTTAAGCGCAATAATTTGAGTTAATTCCGCCATTTCATAATCAATTTCTTGAAAATAATGAGCTGCTTCTAGATAACGCTGCCCATTTTTCCCTAAGAGTTGCTCCACAACCGCTCGATCGGGACATACTTCTCCCGGTTCCATAATTTGATAATTAAAGTAGATATGATCTTCTACCCGGAAATGTTGACGTCTTTCATGTATAGGCATAATAGCTCCATTTACTACCTTTTAAGGAACAAACTACCTCACTTGAATCAAAGAGAGAATATAATTTGTTCTTGTTCATTGATTTCCTCGGTATTTGCTACAACGAGTAACGGTTCTTTTATAAAAGTACAAAGTCCTTTTTCTAAATTTGATTTCATCATTATAGGATCAACTTCATTTAATTCACTATATTGTGTTTTTGAGGCTAATAAAACGGTAAAAGATTGAGGAGCGCGTAATTTATGTATGGTTCTTTCTACTGTATTTGATAATTCACGACTTTCATGTTTTGCCTCAACGTAATTATTTGTGCTATTTATTCTTTCGATACATTCATCTAGAAAAGCTATAAATTGGGAATCATTGATTTTGTCGTGTTCTATTGCCTCCATAACCACAGCATTAAACTCTGAAACTCTATCCAATTTTAATGCAGCAATAAATGCATCATTTAACTGAGCCGGGATTTCTAAAAGAGGTATGAGTTTCTGCAATTGTTGTTGTGCTTCAAAGTAGAATTTTTTAAGTACGTGTTTGCAGAATCCTTTATCATAAGCCGTTGCGAGGTATGCCTTGAGCTGATTTTCGGTTTCAGTGATCAATTTTATTTTTTCCTCTTTAGATTTCGTATCACAGTTCATTTTTTTACGATAAGAGGCAATAGTATTTATCACGTGAGACCTGTTTCCCACCTTATATGCTTCTTTAAGGATGCTTAAATCCCTAAGATCTATGTAGTCAGTAAAGGGGGCTAGAGTTAACTGATGTTCAGGGTGAAGGACATTTTCAGTTAATCCCATCAATTGTTCTTTAGTTATAAGTATAGTTTTAGCAGAATTCATGACCAGCGAGTCACTTTTGCTGCGACGTTTAATAAACTCAACCATAGCAGTAGAAATTTTGTCATCAAAAGTGAGTTGAATAGAGCCATTGTCTAAATCATCTACTTTCTTAATCGTGTTGAATTGTCTGTATGTCCACGGATTTTTATAGGGACGTCCATCATCGCTAAATAAGATTGGATTATGCATTAGTTTTTCGAAAATCAATGCTTGTCTTATCTCTAAAGAACTCACTTCTCCCGTTGTTTGAGGAAACAAATTTTCTAGAGTTGTTATCCGTTCTTGTATTTTTGTTCTAACTATCTCAGCATCATTTTTTAGGATGATTAAGTTGTTTAACTGAGTAGTAAGTTGGGTGTATTTTTCGTAACTTGTAACTGTTTTAAGCTTGTGTTGAATTTTAGTTATTTTCTGATGGTGTTGCCATGCAACATGATTCACATACTGAATAAGTTTGTCTTTTAGATTTTTTAATTGCATGATGCTTTCAAATTTGGAATTAAATGATGAATCTTCAATAATAGTGCGATTACGCCCTATGCCATGGCGTGTATGTTTTCGAAGAAACTCACCAGGTATTAAACAAAGGCGTGAATCAAGAATGAATTTGTCAATGCTCATCACGGATTGATCAAAAATAAAAAGCGATTTTCCATCCTTTAATGCTTTGTTTTGACAATTGCCACCTACAGTATCAGGATCACTACATATATAAAATAAGCTCAGTGCTTTGCTGAAATCATCAATAAAACAATCTGGTTCTAGACCTTCTCCTATAGGTTTAATGGTTGAATAGTGGGTATAGGTTTTACCACTTAGCCATGATGTAAATGTTTTTCCTGAACAGAAATCACTTAATAGGCGTATATCAGAAAAAAGAATAAATAATGCAGGTTGATTATTATAAGTAATTGATGTAGTAATAGCAGTATCTAGCCCCAATAAGCGAGAAATATTAAGCGCAATTGCTTCATGTTGAACCTCTCTGACATCACCGCGTTTGGGCAATTTGATTATCGCTTCAGTACAAAGTTTATATCGTTCTCTGGCTGTATCATAATCTTCTATCAAAAAGTGCTCGGGAGATTCACACAGATTGTATAATTGTTTTTTGACATTGTTTAAGCTAACTAAAGCGATTTTTTCTGTAACGCCACCTATCTCTTCAGCTAGCGTACAATAATCGAGTGTAGAGCCATCGTCTTGAGAGATACATATTTGTTGCAATTCATTAATTTTCTTAAGATCTTGTAAGATAGTTAACCGTTTTTGAATTTGTTCTTTTTTTGACTCGTTATCCGGTAAGAGTATTTCTTCTTGTGCTCGTGATATGTGGAGACTGATTTGCGAAGTGTTTGAGGCATCAAAAGTTATGGGTTCAGAAAAAGCTTGTGCTAATGAGTATAATTTTAATCTGCTGTTTACAATCAATTCATTTAATTCTGGTTCTATTTCAGTGAGCATCCTGGCTGCGCGCGTATAGTAGTTATCATTGGGCAATGCAACTATATCGTGTGCATTTAATGTATAACATATTCCTTCTTCAGCTTTTTTAAGACTAATTTTTTTTAATAGCGGAGGGGAGCCTGGTTTAAAAGTAGTGGCGTGTTTCACGATACCACAAAATTCTCGCCATTGGTTTGGATCTGTTTCGAGAGTTTCAAAATTAAATAGACCATTTTGATGGCGTTCAATATGCTCTAACAAAACATTCAGATCAGCGTAATCTGCTAAATCGTCATCATTTAGATCCATTGCAATAGGATTTTCACTTTTTTCGATTAAAAAGCGTTTTAGAATCCTATTCTTCTGCCCCAACTCCATTTGTCTGTATCCTTTTGAAAAAATTAATCCAACTTGCTTATAAATATAGACAATTTTGATGCATTTGGTCAAAAAGAATTAAAAATTGCTTTAAGATAAAGATTTATTGCAATATAAAAAATAAAGAAGCAATTCTTTTAGCCACTTACTGGAGAAAACCACTACTTAAATAGCTTGTTTTATGCTTTAATAGCTACTATTATCAGCTCAAAAAGGTTTGTCATGACTTTTGTAGTAACAGAAAGTTGTATTAAATGTAAGTACACTGATTGCGTTGAAGTTTGCCCTGTGGACTGCTTTTATGAAGGACCAAATTTTTTGGTTATTCATCCTGAAGAATGCATTGATTGTGCTTTGTGTGAACCGGAATGTCCTGTAAATGCAATCGTTTCGGAAGATGACTTAACGCCAGAACAGCAACAATTTAAAGAGTTAAATGCGAAACTTGCTAAAAATTGGCCTAATATTACATCTAAAAAGGATGCGCCTTCAGATGCTAAAGATTGGGAAGAGGTTAAGGATAAACTTCAACATCTACAAGAAGAGTGGTAGAGATAGCTTCACTTATTCAATTATGTAAGCGAGCTTTAGGTGAGAAAGGCCGGCTTTCTACAGCAATCCCTGGGTTTATAGCACGTGCACCACAATCTGATTTGGCTGTGGCCATTGCGGCAGCAATAGAAGAAAAATCTATTCTGGTAGCTGAAGCAGGAACTGGGACAGGAAAAACCTTCGCTTACTTGTTGCCTAGCTTATTAAGTGGAAAGAAAACTCTCATTTCTACTGCCACTAAGACCCTGCAAGATCAACTCTATCAAAAAGATTTACCGACTCTAGTCAGAGCGTTAGGATTATCAGTACGCGTTCAAAATTTAAAAGGTAGAGCAAATTACATTTGTGAATATCGTGTTGCGTTATATTCTGAAGAAGGACAATTTCAAAGCCCACAGTGTGCTCATGAAGTAGCTCATGTCCGAAGTAAGCTGTCTCAAATGAAAAATGGGGATCGTTCTGAACTACCCGAGCTTAGTGAGGATTCTCCAGTTTGGCCCTATGTCACTTCCACGGTTGATAATTGCCTAGGTGTTGAATGCCCGCATCATGAAACATGTTTTCTGGTTAAGGCACGGAAGAGGGCGCTAGAGGCTGATGTAGTAGTGATTAATCATCACCTTTTTTTTGCTGACTCACGTTTAAAAGAAGAGGGATTTGGTGAGTTATTACCGGGAGTTGATGTCGTTATTTTTGATGAGGCGCATCAACTTGCTGAAATAGCGACTCATTTTAATGGAGAGCGAATTGGTACACGACAATTTCATGATTTATTAGATGATCTTATCAACGAATGGCCTGTCTTAGATCTTGCAAATCAACCCTTGAAAGTTTTAAGCCACAAAGCAGATAAGTTAATGGATGAATTATTAATATGCTTACCTGGGGAGGAGCGAGTAAGTTGGGAAGAGATAAAGCGAAATAAAACATTTTTAGATATTTGGTCTCGCTGGTTGGCATTGAAAGATGAATTAATGGAGTGTTTCAATCAAATCTCACTTTCTGAGTTTCCTGGTCTTGCACGTTGCAAAGAGCGATTAGTCGATTTTGCTAGAATTTTATTGATCTTCACTGAAGAGACTCACGATAAAATTAAATGGCTGGAGCGTTTTAAACATACTTTAGTTTTTCATGCTACGCCCTATGATGTTGCTGAATCGTTTAGTGAGTTACTAAAAAGGCAAGCGTGTACTTATGTATTTACTTCAGCAACCTTAACAATGGCGGATTCCTTTGATTGCTTTTGTAAGCCTTTGGGTCTACATGGGGTCCAGACTTTAGTATTGCCAAGCCCCTTTAATTACCAACAACAAGCATTATTATATTTTCCGAGAGGACTACCAGATCCTAAGAATACTGCTTATAATGAATTACTAATAAAACGCGCTATTCCACTTATCGAAGCATTAGGAGGACGTAGCTTTTTTTTATTTACCAGTCACAAATCTCTAAAACAAGTTGCTCAAATTATATCCAGTAATTTAAATTACCCCTTACTTATCCAAGGAACAGAGGCAAAACCTATTTTATTAGAACGTTTTCGACAATTAGGGAATGCTGTTTTGTTAGGAACTTCAACATTTTGGGAGGGAGTTGATGTAAAAGGAGAGGCATTGTCTTGCGTTATTATAGATAAAATACCTTTTTCTAGCCCTGTAGATCCTGTAATTCGTGGTAAAATGACTTATTTGAAGGAAAAAGGATTATCTGGTTTTGATGAATTATCTTTACCAAGTGCAGTGATTGCTTTAAAACAAGGAGTGGGGCGTTTAATTCGGGATAACACGGATAAAGGGGTATTGATGATTGCCGATCCACGACTAACTGGTAGGGACTATGGGAGGCGCATATTAGCAAGTTTACCTCAATTACCAAAAACCCGAGATGAACAAAAAGTACTTCAATTCATTAGAGAATTAGAGTTGACCAATGAATCTATTAGCGATTGATACATCGACTGAAATGGCCAGTATAGCGTTGCTAACTGGAAAAGAGTTACTTTGTGAGGAGCAAAGCAACCCTAAAACACATGCACAATTTATTTTACCTATGATTGATAAATTAATGGTACATGCTGGTTTGCAAATGAATCAGCTTGATGGCATTGTATTTGGACGTGGGCCAGGAAGCTTCACTGGCTTGCGCATTGCCTGCAGTATTGCCAAAGGATTAGCATATGCTCATGACTTGGGATTAATTCCCGTAAGTAATTTAGCGGCTATAGCTTGGTCAGCTCGTCAACAAATTCAGGATTTGAATCTACCTGTATTAACTGTATTAGACGCGCGCATGCACGAAATGTATTGGGCTTATTTTGCTAAGGATCAATGGGTAGCAGAGGAAAGGGTCAATCCCGTACATGAAATAAATATACTTGAAGAGCAATCTGTAATTCTTGCGGGGGTAGGGGTGGATTTATATTGGGAGGATTTTACTTCCAAGACTAAATCGCTTGTCAATGAACAATTGCGTATAAATCCTTCTGCTGCGGCTATGATTCAATTGGCGCAGTTTTCTGCATTACAACCTGTTTCAGCCGCTTCGGCCCAACCTATATACATCCGAAATAAAGTCACTTAGGAGTCTTTCATGGATAAAAAATTATTGGAATTATTAGTTTGTCCTTTATGTAAAGGAAAATTACAATTAAAAAAACAAGAATTAATCTGTAAGTTTGATCGGTTAGCTTTTCCTATCCATGATGATATTCCTGTAATGTTGGAACATGAAGCTCGAATTATCCCATTGGAAGAAAAAGATCAATTATAAACAAAGCATTAAGCACGTCATCTCATGCATTCTAATCCGCATTCAATGATTTAAAGTTTTTGTGGAATTGAATGGGAGACGGCTGGGCGATAATTGCTTTTTTCACCCCGGCCATGAAAAATTACTTCGCTAGTTAGTGATAATAGTGCACTTATAACAATGGATTATTGCTTGGTGATGTATTTTTTACGCCAAAACAATAAAAATGCTGGAATCATCATCAATACAATTCCCATCGAAAAGACAAATCTAAAATGTGATGCGCTGCCAAAATTCATAAATTCAACTGGAGGAATAAATCCTACTATTAAAGTCATTGTGCAGCCGCATAATCCTAAAATACACGTTAAATAATAGCCGAGTTTTTTTCCGGGTATAGCAAAGGGTCTTTCAATATGCGCAAATTTACTTTTTAATCTCCACGCAGCAATAAACATTAAGACATACATCATAATATACAGTTCAGTACTTAATGCTGTGAATAACCAATAAATAGCATTCACGGTTGGAAATAATAGAAACCCACTACAAAGAAACGTTACCAGGATGGCTTGAATAATTAAAATTCGTGAAGCAACGCCACGCTTATTTAATTGACACAAAAAATTAGGTAAGAAATTGTGGTTGGCAGCCATAAGCAAGCCTTTAGCAGGTGAAATAATCCAATTGATCATACTTCCCAAACTTCCTAATAACAAAAGTACAATAAGAATAGGTAATAACCAAGTTAAGTTATAAGCCTGTAAAAAGTTATTAAAAGCCTGTAATACGCCATCAATAAGGCTTATTTTTTCTTTAGGAAGAACAAAAGCGATTGCTAAAGAACCAAAAATCATCGTGGTTAAAATTAATAGTACCGAAAAAAACATTGCTCGAGGAAAGTTTTTCTGTGGGTTATCCACATTTCGAACGTGAACCGCTGCGAGTTCCATACCTAGAAATGAAGTCATAATTGCAGTGAGTGATACCCAAGATTGACTGTCACCCCATTGCGGCAATAAATGAGGCAAACTTAAATCAATTGCTATAGGATTACCTTTAATGACCCAGGTAGCCGCAAGAAAAATAATAAATCCCATAGGAATAATCATTCCTAAAATAGCGCATAGACCTGCAAAATGGGCTGAGGCGCGTAAACCTGATAAAGCAATTAAAGTGAGCGACCAAAATATAATGAGAATCACTGCAATTAAATAGTACTTATTTTGCGCGAGTTCGGGATTAATTAAATAAGCCAGTACTCCTGCAATGAAGGATAAAATGGTGGGATACCATACTAAGGTGTTTATCCATTGTAACCAAATGGTAAAAAAAGCAAGATTTTCACCGTAGGCATGTTTCACCCAACTATAGATTCCTCCTTCTTCATCAGCCCACGTTGATGATAATTCTGCTGAAACTAAAGCAACTGGAATTAAAAATACAATTGCGGAAAAAATAAAGAAAAAAATTAATGAAGAACCGAATAAAGCTGTTCCTGGCAAATTTCTGATGCTATCAATTGCACCAGTAATCAATAAGACCAAAGCAAGTACAGATATTTTTTCAGAAGACCAACTGTTCATTAATTAATTCTATTTGTTAAAATGATATACATTATATAGGAAGTTATTGATTGATGTTACATTTTTTTATCCTACCAGGGAATCTTTATTCTTTTTAAAGAAAATTAACTATTCTGAAAAATTAATGATTTGATTTTAGGATGGTTTTTATAAATCTTGAATGATTATGTCTCATCCTTCTTAAATCCCCCCTTACAGGCAGGGGATTGTAAAACTGTTTTTTGCTTTTTTTCCCATTCATCAGGAGTAAATAGATGCATGCTTAACGCATGTAATCCACGTTCAAATTCTTCATGAAGTAGATGATTTAATAGCCTGTGGCGTGCAATTCGTGATAAATCATTAAAATGCAACGATACAGCGGTCACTTTAAAATGGGTTTGTGCACCTTCAGGGACATGATGATTGCCTGACTCATCTTCGACATTTAAATAAATAGGCGCTAATTCCTGATGTAATAATTCTTCAATACGATTTTTCCGGGACATATTTAACTCTAAAATATTGATTCATTTGTTTATATCATACCAAAATAAAAAAGCTGCTTGGAAGCAGCTTTTTAAGAGAGATGAGACTAAATACGGCAATTGGACGGAACATATCGGTCGTTTGCAGCCTGATCAACCGCACAAGTCCAGGTAATAGCATCTGTTGGCGGGGTACCAGCAACAAGAGCTGCACCACCAGATTGTGGGGTTAAAGTAATAACGATACTTTTTGCCGGCGCATCATAAGTGATAGTGATTACTCCCGTATTATCATCAACAGCAACGCTTTTTACATTAGCAGTTGCTGTAGGGGCAACCCAGCCCTGACCTAATTTCGCAGCGCCACTTGATGCGTTCTCAGAAACTGTCGTTTTTGCTGCAGAGGCAAGGCTTAATCCTTCCGTAACACGAGCTCTAACGACATAGTCTTGATATGCGGGAATCGCTATTGCGGCGAGAATTCCAATGATTGCCACTACTATCATCAATTCAATTAAAGTAAAACCTTTTTGCTTCATTGTTAGCTCCCTAATTAATTACATCCATAAACATACAAATAGATAACAAATAGGCTATACAACGATACAACTCACCTTATCTTGTTAGAAAAAGATAAAGTCCTATTTGATCTTTTTCTTTATACTAAGTTTAGCAGAAGTCCTCTAAATATGTATTGCATTTACATTTATTGTTTATTGTATGTTTAAGTCAAATATCAATTTTTTGTGATAGCAACTTATAAGTGGGGGAAGCATAACCGAAGAGGAGGGCAAATGATATTCGGTTATGCTTGCTCTTATGAGTTAACTATTGGCCTTGAAGTACTTTGGGCACTAATATATTTTTTAAACGAACATAATCAGGAAGCCCATTTACATAATCAGGATAAGCTTCGCCTTGAATCAAAGGAGATAAATAACGTTTGCACGCTTCTGTGATTCCCATCCCATCTGCCGCAATATATTCTTTAGGCAAGGCTTTTTCTTGATTAGCAACATCGGCTAAAGCTGCATGACCTATAGACCATTGATAAGGTTCATCTTGTTCACGAACAATAATGGGCATAATCGCATTATGGCCTTTAACTGCAAGCTCTACGGCAGCTTTGCCCAGAGCATAAGCCTGTTCCAAATCAACTTTAGATGCAATATGTCGCGCAGCACGTTGCAGATAATCAGCAACTGCCCAGTGATATTTATAATTGAGTTCAGTTTTAATGAGCTGAGCAATAACTGGGGCAACACCTCCCAATTGGGCATGACCAAAAGCATCCTTTAATCCTGCATCACTTAAAAACTTACCTTCTGTATTTCGAATTCCTTCAGAAACAACAATCACACAATAACCATAAGTTTTGACACATTCATCTACTTTGCTCAAAAATTTTTCTGGTTCAAAAGGAACTTCAGGTAATAAAATAATATGGGGTGGTTCGTCAGGGCTTTTGCTGGCTAAACCACTTGCGGCTGCAATCCATCCAGCATGGCGTCCCATGACTTCAAGAATAAAAACTTTTGTTGAAGAGGCAGCCATAGAAGCAACGTCAAACCCAGCCTCTCTGGTTGATACAGCTACATATTTAGCCACAGAACCAAAACCTGGGCATGCATCAGTAAAAGGAAGATCATTATCTACAGTTTTTGGTATCCCAATACAGGTGATGGGATACCCCATATTAGCACCCAACTGTGATACTTTATAGGCCGTATCTTGGGAGTCACCACCACCGTTATAGAAAAAATAACCGATATTATGTGCTTTAAATACTTCGATGAGTCGCTCATATTCTGCACCGTCATTTTTAAGTTTGTAGCGACAAGAACCAAAAGCGCCGGCAGGTGTTTGTAATAATTTAGCGATATCCGCGTCAGTTTCAAGTGATGTGTCAATAAGCTCTTCATTTAACGCACCGATAATTCCATTTTTGGCAGCATAGACCTTTCCTATATGTTGAGGATAGAATTTAGCCGTTTGGATGACTGCGCAAGCTGAGGCATTAATGACCGCCGTGACACCTCCTGATTGAGCATATATCGCATTTTTTATAGTCATTTTATCTCCTTGTTCATTTGAGATGCGCAGATGTATTGCGCTACGTTTTTATTTTTTGATTTTCGTATTCACTAATTACTGCGTCGATGCTTTGAATTAATTCTGCAAAAGGAGTAGCTAATTCTGCGATTGAAGCAGCATGAGCAGCAAGTTTTTCTACTTGAACCACCTTTTTTTGTAATGTGGGGACACCACTAAAACAACATGCTCCATGAAGTTTATGTGCTGCTTCGCCCAATTGTTTCACATTTTTTTCATGCATTAATTGGATGAATTCTTCACGGTTTTTAATCAATTCTTCTACAAATCGAGCAAGGAACTCTTCGGCTAGCGATTGATTTCCAGAGGCTTTTTGAACACACAATTGCCAATCTATTGCAGAGTGCTTTGCTTTATCTGCAATACGTAAAATTTGGATCAATAATTGTTTTTCATCTATGGGTTTTTGCAAACAAAAATTTACCCCTGATTTTTTTAAATCAATATCATTTACATCTCTACCATTTGCACTAATTAATACTATGGGTGTATGACGATTGAATTCTGATTTTTGACGAATAAGTCGAGCGGCTTCTAAGCCATTGATTTTAGGCATATGTAGGTCAAGTAAGATAAGACTGTATTTCTTTTCATTACACACCGATACAGCCATTTCTCCATTATCAACCGCTACAATATTGGCACGAGTACCTAATAAAGAGTCAAGAAGCATTTTATTCACTGGATTATCTTCAGCTATAAGAAGATCTGGATGTAGGAAACGTAATTGTTCCCTTAAACCTTCTAATTCATGATTAACTGACTTTTCAATATTTTCTTGGTTTGTTAATGACTCAATAATATCTTGGAGTTTTTGGATACTGATGGGTTTATATAAAAATCCTTGGGCACCAAGTGCTGTATAATCATTAATAAGCCATTTAGAGGTCAACACATAAGGAAAATAATTATGCTCGGCTATTAGCTTAGTAATTTGTTGTTCATAACCTTTATTGATATTAAGAAAAGCGATGTTGCAATCTTTATTATTTTTCAGCTTATTCGCGAGTTGATTTAGTGAAGGTACAGCGATACATTTGACTCCCCAATAGCCTAATCCATTACACAAGGCCTCCAGCTGCATGGGGTTATCGTCAAAACAAAGCATTTTAAAATGAGCAAAAGGATGAACTTGGTTTTTTTCAACTTCATAGGCAACTAATTTTTCAACCTTGATATAAGCAGTAAAAACAGAACCTTTGTTGAGCTCACTGGCAAAAGTAATGCGGCCTTTCATTTCTTCACAGAGTTTTTTACAGATTACCAAACCAAGTCCTGATCCGCCATAACGACGAGTAATACTGGTATCTGCCTGATTAAAGGCGGTAAACAGTTTGTTTTGATCTTCAGGAGAAATACCTAAGCCTGTATCCGTAATTGTAATGCATAAAGTGTAATCTTTATCCGTTTCCTGCTCTACTTTAGTACGGATTAATACATATCCATGATCAGTAAATTTAACTGCATTAGTTACCAGGTTGCTAATAAACTGTTTTACTCTAAAGGGGTCTCCTAAAACAATCTTAGGTACGTTCAGTTCGGTGATAGGAATTAAGTCGATCCCTTTTTTATGGGCATTAGGCGCTGCAAGAGCGAGTACTTCATCAATACAGTGGCGAATATTTAATGGAATACAATCGAGATGCAGTTTTCCCGCATCAATTTTAGAGAAATCGAGAATGTCATTGATAATCCCTAATAAGTCTTGTGCTGATGACTTAATTGTTTTTACATAATCTAATTGCAAAGGATCAAGTTTACTTTCAAGTAAAACATTAGTAAAACCAATAACTCCATTCATCGGAGTACGAATTTCATGACTCATATTGGCGATAAATTCAGACTTTTGCCGGCTTTTTTCTTCAATTTTTTTCTTTTCAAGGGAAAGTTCAATATTTTTTTCCTCTAAAAGCTCTAAACTTTGTTGTAAATCAGCCGTGGCTACTTCAATGTGGTGGTTTAGATCGCGTATCGTTTCAAGGTGTTTTTTTTGCAAATGCGAGCAACCTTGTTCAATTATTCCTAATTCTCCAGAGCTAGTTGTTTTTATCTCTGTTTCAAACTCGTTACGTAAAATTTGTTTCATGCTCCTTCGCAAACGAGAAATAGGTAAATAAATTTGTTTCGAGAGAAAGTAGTGAATGGTTAATCCTACTAATAACCCGAATAAAGTAATGAAAATAGTGACAATAAGCATCTGATAACGTTTGATTATCATTGAGCGAGTATCGATATCAATAGACAACCAACCAAGAATATCATCAGCTCGAGATGCCATCGGGCTTAAAATATTTTTAAAAGAAGAGTTGGAATACAAATTAAATTTTGGAATTGTGACAGGGGCGATAAAGTTGATAGTAAAGGGGTTAATTTGTTTACTTTTAATGTAATCCCCAGTGAATTTAGGTGCAGTAAATGGTTTGCTTAGTGAATGTTTGCCTCCACGATAAGCAAGGAGTTGACCATCGCTACTGTAAAAAGCGAGTGCTTTGACTTCAGGATTAATTGTTGATGCATTGATAAGGTCCTGTAAGGTTCGATCGTCTCCACGCAGCATAGCATACTGGGCGGCGGGGAGTAATTGTCGAATATATGCTTCGCCTAGGCGAGACATGTGTTGTTTTAAGTCATTACCAAACAACCCATTATAAAAAATGGCAAGGAGTAGGGCGACCAGAAAAACAGGGATTAAGGTAGTAATTCTTAGTTGATACTTAATACCAATGCTTTTCAAGATGATTCACCAGATGGTTTGAGTATTATATTTAAGCGCATTGGGAAAAAACGAATCTTTCCCTTTCACCCAGGCTATAAAGTCAGTTATTATAGCGCGATTATTTTATTCCTTACAATGTGGAAGTGATTATGACTGTTAGAACCCGATTTGCCCCAAGTCCGACTGGATATTTACACGTAGGTGGAGTAAGAACTGCTTTATTTTCATGGCTTTATGCAAAACGTCATGGTGGTGAGTTTATTTTGCGCATCGAAGATACTGACCAAGAACGCTCCACTCAAGAATCCGTCCAGGCCATACTGGATGGCATGACTTGGTTAGGCATGGATTATGACGAAGGACCTTTTTATCAAACGAAACGCTATGACCGATACAATGAGGTAGTACAACAGTTATTAAATGAAGGAAAGGCTTACCGATGTGAATGCAGTAAGGAACGTCTGGAAGCTTTGCGAGAAGCTCAAATAGCAGCCAAAGAAAAGCCTCGTTATGATGGCCATTGCCGCAATAAAGATTTACCTGTTTCTGATGCCCCTTTTGTCATTCGTTTTAAAAATCCTGCTCAAGGTACGGTATCTTTTCACGATCAGGTTTATGGTGAAATACACGTTGCGAATACTGAATTAGATGATCTAATTTTGATACGTTCTGATGGGCATCCTACTTATAATTTTGCAGTGGTGATTGATGATATCGATATGAATATTACCCATGTAATTCGAGGTGATGACCATATTAATAATACACCAAGACAAATCAATTTATTTCAAGCATTAAATGCACCTATCCCTGTATTTGCTCATTTGCCAATGATTTTAGGGGAAGACGGCAAACGTTTATCCAAGCGCCACGGTGCAGTGGGTGTATTGCAGTTTAAAGAATTAGGTATCTTACCGCATGCTTTACTAAATTACTTGGTTCGCTTGGGTTGGTCTCATGGAGATCAGGAGATTTTTAGTATCGATGAGATGATAACCTCTTTTGATTTGAAAAATGTGAGCCGAGGAGTTTCAAGTTTCAACTACGAAAAATTATATTGGCTCAATCAACATTATCAAAAAAATGATCCAGTTGAAGATGTGGCCGAAGCTTTGCATTGGCATTTTGAAAAAGAAGGAATTAAACTGGATAAGGGTCCAGCATTAATTGATTTAGTGCCTATTCAGGCTGAACGTTGTAAGACTTTAGCTGAAATATGCCAAATGAGTACGTATTTCTATACTGATACGATTGAGTATGATGAAGCAGCAGTGAAAAAACATTTGAGACCAGTGGTTTTAGAGCCTTTAAGTGCGCTTTATGAACGCTTTAATGCAGTAGAGTCTTGGGAAAAGGAGCATTTGCAAGAATGTATTAATGATATCAGTGCACAATTTGATATCAATATGGGGAAAATTGCACAACCATTACGCGTAGCAGTAACTGGTTCGGGTATGTCACCACCTATTGATATGACCTTGATGTTATTAGGTAAAGAAAAGGTACTAACTCGCCTTGCTTTTGCGTTGGAACAATTGAAAAAAAGATCGGGTACTCCTTTATGAAATTAAAATTATCTCCATTCTGTTTCGCGTTAACGTCATGCGTCGCTTTCTTTAGTTCAGCAGCGTTTTCTGCCCCCTCGAATACTTCAAATAACCTAAATCAACAGTTTCAAAAGGAAATCAAAGATTATTATGAGAAGTATCATGAAAAGGAAAAATTTACAGCTATTGCTGCCTCAGTATTGATTCCTCAAAATCGGACGAATAATAAGCAAGAAGTTCAAACTGTAGTACACGGTACCATGGGTTATCCGCCTTTATCCCAACCGATTACGCCAAATAATTTATTTGATATTGGCAGTATTACAAAATCATTCACGTCATTACTCTTATTGCAATTGCAAACGGAAAATAAATTAACTTTAGACGACCGATTAGGTAAATGGTTGCCTCAATACCCCAATTGGAAAGAGGTTACTTTACGCCAATTATTAAATATGACCAGTGGCATTCCAAATTATTCTGAAGATAAAGAGTTTTCGAAAAAAATGGAGGCCCATTTGGATACAGTTTGGACTGATAAAGAATTACTTACTTACGCACATCCTGAAAAGCCACTTGTTACTAAAAAGGAAAATCAATTTGAATACTCTAATTCAAATTACATTTTGGCCGCAATGGTTATCGAAAAAGTCACTCAAGATACTTTTGCAAACCAATTAAAGTTACGAATTATTAATAAGGAAAATGGGTTAAATGGCATGTTCTACCTAGCAGGTTCAGATGGACAAGCTGTTGCAAAGGCAATTAAAGATCTTAGAGTTCATGGTTATTATTACGATGAAGAAAAGAATAAACTCATTGATACAATTACGAATGACTTGTCTTGGGCTGGCGCTGCCGGGGCTATTGTAGGCAATACTGAGGATGTATTGCATTGGGTACAATTGCTTTATCACGGAACATTAATTAATCCAATTTATCGAGAAAGCTCTTTGGCTGAATTAGAATCCGTTGTGTCTATGAGAACTGGACAAACAATTCCTGGAGTCACAGAAAATGATCCTCTGGGGTTTGGTTTAGGAGTGGGCTCCTATTATGATAAAGGACTTAAGCAACGTTTTTGGTTCTATGAAGGCAGCACCCTCGGGTTTAGATTCACGTATACATGGCAGTCTTGCAATAATGTGACTACGGTTGTCGCCTTAAATAGTAAAGGAGGAGAGGGAAATCCTGATTCTAAATTGGGTGATGCAATTAAAGAGGCGAATGTTAATTTATATAAAATTATCTTGAAAAACTATCCTGAATTAAATTGTATTGGTGATTGATGTTTTGTGTTTGAGTGAGAAATCACGAGTAAATTTATAATTTTTTGTTGCTATAAAGTGACTTAAATACATACAAAATGTAGTCTTTTATTTATGTTGTGTGTTAGAATTTGCTCGTTTAAGACTAAATATGCTCAATTATGCCAATTATAATTAACACTAAAAAGGATAAGTTATTTATTTCAATTAATAAACAAGGAGTTCATTCATTTATAATGTTGGGTCTTTATGACCAAAATAAAGCCAAACATGTGCTATGCCGCGTTGGGAAATTTGGGGATAGTGACGATAAAGATCCAAATTGTGCTTTAGTGACAAAATTTCTTTGTAATGCACTTTTTTATAAGAATAAAGCCAGGTTAGGAGACGAAGGCGTTACACGAGATGCTAAAGGGGCAACCGCTATAACGTATCAGGCTTATGATATTACTTATGACCAATATTTAGAATTTATAGGAATATTAGAATCATTACAAACAAAAAAAAATAAGTTTTTTTGTTATAAACCGGTGGCAACAAACGACAATACGGTTACTTTAGAGCTAAGCAACAATTTAATTTTTTCTCCTCGATTAAAAAATAAAATCAAAGAAAATGTCAATGAATTACATATCGGTAATACGTGTAGACATTCAGCAATAGCCCTGGTAGAGGCAACACAGCATGCACCAGTTGCTTCATTGGTATCTACTTCATTTTTTATTGGTTTACCTTATAACACCGTACTAGACTACGGTAAACCCAGTGAAGAAATCCCGTTTTATGTTTTACCTGCGCCGCCCGTCGCTTTTTCTGGATTAGGACCAATTAAGACAAAAATAATTACTAAATTATATCACCGTATGGAGCGTATGTTATTGCTTGAAACGAATTCTCAAGCGACTGAAGATAAGTTTTTGCGCTTAAAAGAGTTGTATTTAAATATAGTAGGACCACAAAAAAAATTGTCTCTTTCTGAGTTATTGCAAAGCATTCAAACTTGGAAACAGGATAATCAATCAATACTTACTGCTTTACGAAAAAAATATTTTTGGGATTCATTTTTTACACGAAAATCGGCTACTATGAGTTTAATTGAAGAAGTAGAGCGTGATCTTCAAGTAGCACAGAGAGTATAGCTTGTTTGTTGTTGGCATATTTATATTGATTATAACGATTATCATAAGGAGTTGAAAAATGAAGCTGTATTATACTAAGTCAGCATGTTCTTTGGCAGTGCGTATTGTCCTTAACGAATTAGGGCGTACATTTCAAGAGGAAGAAGTTGATTTAAGAGCAAAAAGAACAAAAACAGAGGAAAATTATTTAGAGATAAACCCTAAAGGTGCTGTTCCTGCACTTCGTTTAGATAATGGGGATATACTCACTGAAAATCAAATTATTTTGCAATACTTAGCAGATATTACACCTGGTCAAAAGCTTCTAGCCCCTGTAGGTGATCTCCTGCGTTATCATACCCTTGAGTGGGTCAATTACATTGCCACAGAACTACATAAAACGGTAGGTATGTTTTTTCATCCTAATTTACAGGAAGAAACTAAAAACTTGTTTATGTCTATGGTCATGGCAAGATTGAATTACATTAATGAGCAACTGGCGAAGGGTCCCTATTTGATGGGCGATCATTTTACTCTACCTGATGCTTATTTATTTGTCATTTTAAGATGGGCCCATTATTTTAAAATGGATCTTTCAACCTATAAAAATCTAGATCGGTTTATGAACATAGTGGGTGAGCGCCCAGCTGTTGTGACTTCGCTGCAACAAGAAAAGCAGTGATGGAACGTTCGACATAAAAATAAAGTATTTTTTTAAGTCGAGCGCAATTAATTTATTATCGGAGAGAAGCGTGTCTGTAAAAGCTAATTTTCAAGGTGGATTAGATCTTAATTTTTTTGCAAAACGTGAATTTGAATCCACTGAAGGTGTGGCACCTTCAAAACAGGCATCTATTATTGCTCGCAATGCAGCACGCTTTTTGATGATGGGATGGACTGATTCTTGGACTCAATTTTTGACCCCAACGGTACTTAATGCTGTTTTTGTGAAACGGGACCATGAATTATTAAGAGAATTACGTCTTGCTTTTCAGCAAGGGTTTATTGAAATTTTTGAACAGCTTAAAGATAAAGAACTCACTGAAGAGCAAAAAGAACAAGTGCAGCTTTATCTAAGTAATTGTTTAACTTTGTTGCCCTATGGTGACCTAACTCCTTATGAGTCAATTAAAATTCCTCAATACATTGAAGGAACATGGGAGATGGTTGAATATCAAATTACCCCCATTGAGTTAACCGAAACATCGGGGTGGCAACGCTTTTTCATCCAGGACAAAGATCGTGTTTTTGCTTATGGTTTAGAACCTCTTTTTCAAAAAAAAGCAGAATCACATTTAATTTTTATGGGCACTACTTATCCTGCTGGCCAAGGTTTTGTACCGCAAGTAAATACTGATTCCAAAGGTTTTGAAACGGTAGGTAAATCTTTATATCGAACAGGTCGAGCCAGAGTTCAAGAATGGTTATGCCAGCAAGAAAATAGTATTCATGTATGTGGCGTGAGCTTAGGGGGATCGCTCAGTTTATTACTTGCCATCGATCAAGGAAATTATAAATTATCACGAGTTGATGCATTAAATCCTGCGGGACTTCATGATGCTTGGTCTAAAAGCAGATATGACTATTGGGATAGCCTTAACGAAAAACCGAGAGTAGTAGTACAAAAACAGGGGGATGATCCTGTTTCTGCTTTTGGGATTTGGAAAACGGATTGGGATATTTTTCATGTGATTCCACCCAAAGACAAACGAGGTCCTATTAGCTTTTGCGATCATTTTCTTAATTATGCGGGTTTTGCTGATACTCAATTTGATTACATCCAAGCGGAACAAGATAACTCCAAACGTTTGGCGCGTAATTTTTGGCTTTATTCTCTTGGCAGGAGTCTAATTTATTATTGTTTTTTAACTCCCTATACTTATTTAATACGTCCCTTAGTTCATTTAGTGTCTCAAAATTGGGTATTGTCAGCGCATATAGTGACATTTTGTGTGGCTGCGAGTCTCGCGGTTGCTGGAGTAATACCTGGACTCATTTTTTTAGGAATTGCTGGAGGTTTATTAGCAAGCAGCCTTATATATTCCACCCTACCCGCTATGAAAAACAACTCAAAAGAAATTACTACTAAGAATAAGTATGTAGAAAAAGGGCTTGCAGAATTACACGATCCTTCACTTTCTCGAAATCCAACTATGGATATTTATAATGAAGATAATGCAATAGAGGTTGATTTTACTTATCAGCAAATACATACTTATTACCACTTAATGCGATCCTTAAAAAACAAGGATTTTATTCCTTATGAAGAAAAGGAAAGCAAGCATGTAAAAGGAATAACAAAAAAAGCATTACTGGAAAACAGTCAAAATCCCAAAAATGCAGATGTTGTTATTTCCTTTAAAGTAACTAAGGCCAAAGCAGCACATATTCAACATACTTTATCCTTTGTGAAAAAGTTAGGCTCTGATAATGAACAATTAAAGGCGGCGGTTGGTAAAAGCTATTCCAACTACTGCATGGGAAAGTATGCCTAGCGAACATTATAATCCGAGCGAAGTACAATGAACCTTGGAAAAAATTATTTATTGTTTAAATTTCTTTTGGATTAGGATGAGCATTTAATTATATCTTTGTATTGTATGATCCTAACATCACTAACAAAATGAACACGGAGGTTTATTTTGCCTACTGAAACTGTTTTTAAAGGAGGTTTAGAGTTAAAGCTTTTTAAACAAGTGGAATTTGAGGAGGTAGATGGAGTAGAGTCCCCACAACAAGAAGCAATTTTGGCGCGTAATATACTCCGTTTTTTTACAATGGGGTGGACAGAATCCTGGACTCAATTTTTGACGCCATCTGTTTTATATTCCTTTTTTGTACAGCGTAATTCAAATTTATTACGTGAAGTACGTTTTGCCATGCAACAAGGATTTTTTGAACTCTTTAAGCAGTTGGATGATAAAGATTTGAATTCAGAACAAAGTGAGCAGGTTCAGCTTTATTTAAGTAACTGTTTGTGCATGCTTCCTTATAGTGATTTAACTCCTTATGAGTCCTTTAAAATTCCTCAATATGTCTTAGGGCATTGGGAATTAGTGGAATATCAAGTTACTCCAATTGAGTTAACAGCAACATCAGGTTTGCGTAGTTTCTTCATCTATGATCATGACCGCGTTTTTGCATATGGCTTGCAGCCTCTTTTTCAAAACAATGCAGAATCGCATTTAATTTTCATGGGTACGACTTATCCCGCAGGACAAGGCTTTTTAACTCAAATACGAACGGATGCGAAGGGAGTTGAGTCAGTAGGTAGTTCTTTGTATCAAATGGGTAGAGAAAGGATACATGAATGGCTAAATGAGCAGGAAAATGTGATTCATGTCTGTGGAGTAAGTCTTGGAGGGGCATTAAGTTTATTGCTCGCTATGGATAAAGGAAATTTCAAATTATCAAGAATTGATGCCTTAAATCCTCCTGGTCTTTACGAACCTTTATTTAAAAACAGGTATGACTATTGGGATGAATTACATGAAAAGCCAAAAGTAGTGATACAAAAACAAGGTGAAGATCCGGTTTCAGCATTTGGGATCTGGAAAAAAGAATGGGAAATTTTGCAGGTGACACCACCAAAAGACAAACAAGGACCTAATGCTTTTTGTGATCATTGTCTCAATTATGCGGGATTTGCAGAAACTGAGTTTAGTTATATTGCTGCAGAATATGATAATTGCAAAAGAAAAACATCTTATAATTTAATCAATGCACTTGCTAGAAGTTTTATTTATTATTATTTTTTAGTACCTTACACCTATGTTTTTCGTCCAATCAGTTATTTTGCGTTCAACAGGCTATTTACAAAAGCTGATAATACGACTTATGAAGAAAACTCGAAACTCGCTACTATTCACAAGCCTACGCTTTTAAGAAATGCCTCCATGGATATGTATCATATTAATAATTTAATTGAAATGAATCTTACTTACAAACAAATCAATACTTATTATACGGTGATGCGTTGTTTAGTGAAGAAAAAAGATTATTTATCGAATCAAGAATCTGAAAGCAAGCATGTGAAAGGTTTAAGTAAAAAAGCTTTATTGGAAAAAAGCTTAGAATTTCAAGAGGTGGATAATGTAGTTTCCTTTAATGCAACCAAAGCTAAGGCAGCTCATATAAAACATACTTTAACCTTGGTTCATCAAATAGGCATTGATAATCAGGAACACCTAAAACAAGTTTTGGAGAAGAACTATCAGTCTTATCTTCTTGGTAAGAAATAGAGGTGAATTTTAAGAGGACAGCTTAAGGCACTTAGAGTTCTCTTCGCACAAGTGTTAGTTCAAGAAAAAATCGACATCTAGGTATAAAAAAGCAGAATAGACCCTCTGCTTTCGCAGAGGGTGACGAAAATCTTATTTATGAAGACCTATTGTCTTGTAACAAGTTATCTGATCAGAAAGCACTGACCACTTCTCAAAAGCGATAGATAAGATGTGCTGCAACAGAATAAAGAAAAGGATAATAGGTATCTACTGGATTAAGTTGAGATTCACCATAACCGGCAGTAAAGTTTCCAGCTATTTCGCCCATAATATGTTCTGTAAAATTATAATTTACTCCAACGGTAAAAGTTGGCCCAGGATTCCAATCATTAACGATAAGATCTCTACGATGTACTCCCGCGACTCCTGCACCTGAGAAAATTTTCATTTCAGAATGCGGAATAGGTACCATAAGTTTACCAATTAAACTGAGTGTTTCAGTATGAGTTGTTAACGTCTCAGAGCCTTCATGAAAAAAACTGAAGAGACTGAAGGGATCAAAGTGGACGTTTGCGTCAGCAAAGCGCATATAACTTGCTTCAATTGCGAAATAATGCGTAAATTCATATCCTACCAAAACGCCCCAAGCACTACCCCCTTCTTCAACATCGATTGGGGTAGATAACATCAATGCTGGATTTTGATTTTCTTCTGACGGAACTAAACCATCCCAAGTAGTTGAACCATAACCAGCAATAGCTCCAAAATAAAAAGGATGTCGTACGGGTTTTTCTTTATATGCCAAACTAAAGGGAGCATATATAAACAAGAAAGCTAATAGTGATAACTTTAATAGTTTAACAAGCACAATAAAATACTCTAAAAAATTATATGAACTAATCAGAATTTTCGTTGAGCCGAAGCCCAACTTGAAAATGGCTTATTATTGAACGAAAAATTTAAAACTGCTCACAGAGACGTGCGCACTTTATAGTAGTGTCACCATTTTTCTGTTCACCAGTACCTGATTTATAACATGTCCAATTAACAATACAATCTTCAGGAGTAGTTTCTTGTTGAACTCTGCTTGAGCATGCGTTCGCTAATGAACCATATAAATTTATCATTTGCTTATATAAAAACTGCATGTTTTGACATACATATGGAGGTAATCCTTTAGAAGTACAATAGCAAGTTGCAGCTGTTTTGAAAGAAGAACAAAAACCTGGATGGTCGACTGGTAAGGCTCTCCCACAGGCAGCTGCAAAAGTAACAGCACTAAATAGAAATAATAATCCAGCACATATTGTTCTTATCATTCTTGTTCATCCTCAATTATATATATTAATAACGGACTTTACTCTATCAGAAAAACAGATAGTCTGCAAAAAGAAATCGATGATAAATGAAGAGTGCAATGGATTATTATTCTCTAAATTTTGGGCAGGATTCGATCCAGCCATTTGGGTAAGTACCATACCCAATTTTTAAAAATTGCCATTGTTGCAGGAACTAAAAAGCTCCTTATTAAAAAAGCATCTACAAAAATAGCTACCGCGATCCCAAGGCCAAATGCTTTAACCATCAATACATCAGCGACTAAAAATGAGCCGCTAATAACGATAACAATAAGTGCGGCACTCGTAATAATACGACTGCTCTTTTCAATTCCGAAAATAATACTGTTATTATTATGCTTAGTTAATCGATGAGCTTCTTTAATACGGGATAATAAGAATACCTCATAGTCCATAGAGAAACCAAATAAAGCACAAAATATAATGACTAATAAACTAATATCCAGCATATTTTGAGGCTGAAAATTCAGGATTTGAGAGAGATAGCCATCTTGAAATACAAGTACTAGAGCTCCGTATGAGGCACAAAGACTTAACAAAGTCATAATAATTGCTTTTAACGGCAAGAATATCGAACGTAACAATAAAAGAAGAATCAAATAAGAAAAAACCATAATCCATAAAATGGAATAAGGAAGAAAATGATAGATGCTTTTTAGCACATCACTATTACTTACAGCAGTTCCAGTAAGTTCTAGAGTTAATCCTGAACCCACTTTCATATGATATAATTGTGTAATCAGCTTTTTCGTCTCAGGTGAATTCGCCGGATATTTGCTAACGACACGAATCACTGTTAAATGTTTGGTTGTTGTCGTATCTAACAATTGTTTTACCTGAGAGTCGAGTAATTTTTTATTCATATGATATAACGCGTAGTATTGACTTTTTTTCACGTCTGAATCACTGCTGATAATGCCATTAACTTCCTTGACTAAAGGATTTTGCTCTAATTTATGGACAAAATCATAAATTTTAGACAGATTGTGGCGAGACAATATTGGTGAAGAAGGAGATTCAACTACCAATACAATGGGATTAAGTTCCTCAATATTAAATTTTTCTGCATAGGTATCATAAAAAGCTCTATTTTCCGATTTTTTAGGAAATATACGGTAATCTGATATTCCGAAATTGGCTTCTAAAAATGGGTATCCTAGTAATAGTAAAAAGATAAGTATGGGAAAGAAAAAACGATAAGGGTGGTTAACCACTCGTTCGGCTAACCAACGCCAATAACTGGAATGGTTTTTATTTCTAAAGATACGTACGGAAAGGAAATTTATTTTTGTTTTTAAAACAGCAAGTATGGCTGGTAAAAGAATAGTCGAAATTAATACGGCATAAAATACGGCAGCTAAGCCGCCTACTGCAACAGAAAAGAGGATATTAACTGGAAACAGAAATAATGCACTAAGGCTTACAAATACAGCCAAACCACTAAAAAAAATTGCTTTGCCTGCTGTTTCTTGACTTGTTGCGATGGCTTCTTCAACATTTGAGCCATTTTTCAATTCGTCTCTAAAGCGACTGATGAAAAATAACGAATAATCCAGACAAAGACAAAGTCCTAATAATAAAGCAATATTTATCGTGAATATCGAAAGGGTAAAAAAATGGCCTAAAAAGTAAAGGGTAGTCAAAATAATTAATGCACAGCCACCTCCCAAAATAATGGGGAGAGTTGCCGCTACTACTGAACCGAACACGACGACTAAGGTAACGATCGCTGCCGGTGTCGCAATGAAATCTGCTTTATAAAGGTCTGTTTGCGTTTGCTTGTTTACATTTTGAACAAAAAGGGGTTCCCCTCCAATTTGCATGGTCATATTGTAGGGTTTTTTTATGGAATCTTTAAATTGTTTCAACTGCTGATCATTAATTGGTTCATTTGTTTTTATGATGATTGCAACATAAGCAGTATGTTTGTCTTTTGAGATCTGGTGTTTGTCATCAGGGTAAATTATCTCATGCTTGATCGGAAAATCTTCCAACCCAGATAATGATTCCTTCATTTTTTTCTTAAATAGCGATCGAGTAGCTAACAGTTTGGTGCTGTGATACATGACAATGAATTGATTTTTATCATCATACCCCAGTTTCTTATCCATATAGAGTTCAGTTTTCGCACTTTGCGAGCTTTCATCAACAAAACCTGTTGTTTTAAACGGAGCAATGATGTGGGGCAGAAAGGGAATACAGGACAGGACAACGAGCACCCAAAAAATTATGATGGGCCAACGTAATTTATTAATTAACTTTCCTAAACGGTACGACAATGTTTTTTTATGCATTTTTCTAGTCGGAGTTTCCAAACTCATAAAAATTAATGACTCTCTAAATATATTAGTATAAATTAACCAGCATGTGTAAATTAATGAGAAAAAGATACTTATGCATCATTATGATGATTTAATCAATCTTTTTGAGATTTGTTTTGCAAATGAATACAATACAAAGCTTGTAAAAGGTAATGATGAGCCTATTTACCTGCCCGCAGATGCAAAACGCGCGTATCATGCTTTGTATTTTGCTCACGGTTTTTTCAGTAGTGCGTTACATGAATGTGCTCACTGGTTAATTGCTGGGGAGGAACGTAGGAAGTTGGTTGATTTTGGTTATTGGTATATGCCTGATGGGCGAAATGAAGAGCAACAGGCAAAGTTCCAATGTGTAGAAGTAAAACCACAAGCTTTAGAATGGATACTTTCCAAAGCCGCAGGTTATAAATTTCATATAAGTATTGATAACTTAAATGGTGCAGAGTCAGATACAGCAATATTTAAGCAATTGGTATACAACCAGGTGCTCCATTACTGCAAGCAGGGGCTATCACCACGCGCGAAAAAATTTCGGCATGCTTTATGCCTTTTTTACAATCAATCTGCGGTTTTAAATAAAGAAGATTTTTCTTTAGATGAATTATCTTAGAAAAAGCAGTACGACTTGACTGCTTTTCTAGGGTTATCTTAATTCTACATCTCACATTACTCATCCTCTGTGCTTAACTACTAAGTTTAGGAGATTTAGGCGCATTACTCACTTGATCTTGACTTTGTTGTTGATCAGCTGGTTGAGCCCCTTGCTGAGCAGCCTGTAAATTTTGTTTTAAACTAGCCTGTGGCGATTTCTTATCAAAAGTATTAACCTGTTCATCTGAGGTCCTTAAGCTTTTTATCGTTTTTGTTGAACCTGCAATAGCTAAAGCTGATTTGCTCGAATCAAAAGCTTGTTGCCCACCCATAATAGCATGTGTTGCGAGCTGATTTCCGGAAACTAGAGTAGATCCAAGACCCGCGCCAATCCCAACACCTAAAGAAACCCCTGCTATTACAAAAGTTAATTTTTCTCCTGAAGATGGAGTGATTCCGAACCTAATAAAATTGTTGGCGCTGTTTACTGCTGTGATTCCTAGCGAGCCCATGCCTGCAAGCATAGCGCCTCCGCCTATTGCTGTCGCAGCTGTCGCTCCTACAGGACCTGTGGCAATAATACCAACTCCCACAGCAGCTGCTCCCAAAACAACCCCGCCTAATCCTAAAGCGGCTTGTCCTACTTTGCGAACAGTTTGTGTATTAGTTTGACCTGCAGTAGGTACACTGAAACTAATATTGTTTTTATGTTCAAAAAGCGCTTGTGAGGATTTAAGGTGAGCGAGCATCTCCTCTTTTTCGGATTTACTTAAATAACCTGATTTTTCGTAATGATCAAGAATATTTCCGATGGATTTGGTATATTCTTTAACCGACTTTCTTAATTTACCGGCCTCATTTGAGGTATATCTTTCTATGGGACCACTCATAAAATCGAGAGAATATTGTTTATATAATGTTTGTAACTCTTCGATAGACCGTTCCATTGATTGGTAAAGTCTCCTGGCTTCACGGTTTTGAATTGGATTTTTTCCATTGATGATGTTATCGTTGAGTTGAGGCATGCATTCTTTTAAATTTTGCAGTGAATTTAACGAACCAATTTCAGCAATTTTTGACATAGCTTGAATCTGAAGAAGACCTACATAATCTTTTAAATGGTTTAACTGTATTTTGATATCTTTTGGCAGGCTTTTATTTTTTTTTGCCTGATCAATTTTGTCATTCAAAAACTTAAATAAACTTTCATTACCTTCTATACGCAAAGCATTTTTTTTATGGATGACTTCTTTGCCTGGAATGTCAAGTGCTACGTCTTTTCCTGAGCGCTCGGAAGTAGGTATGACATGTTGGAATGTCCATTTATTTCTGTCAGTTATTATGTCAGGATTTAATTTTTTATATTCTGTATTATCGAGAAAAGGATTTACGATATCAGCAATCTTCCTAAGTTCTCCTTTAAAGTTTGTTTCATAATCTAGAATTTCTTGCTTGTGTTGATCGTGCAGTCCGGCAAAATCAAGGACTAGTGGTTCAGCCATGTGTTTCTCCATCGCAATATAATATTTAATTATAGTGCAAATTGATTAATTAATAATCAATGCATGATTGCTTTTAGTGTTAGTTGAGAAGAGCTTAACTCGCTGAAAGATTGGATCTATTGTCTTATTCATGGGAATTTTCGTAAGTAATTTGTAACACCCTTAAAAATTTAACTATAATTATCTGGAGGAATCTTCTTGTATAATGCTATGAAATTAAAAGTGACGGTGTTATCAGAGACGCACAAAAACATTTTGCGAGCTCAAAGGCAGCATGTAATGAGTACACTTGATGCAATTGCTGGCTATTTATTTGAGAACGGAGATGTAGATGCAGAATGGCGCATGATGTTAAACAACGAACACATGATTAACTACTATGATGTAATCCCTGATAAAGGGCGTCTTAGATGTCATGAGATTGATATAGAACTCTTTGTCACTAATCAAAATCGTGAGGTCGAGATAAAAGAATTTAAAAAGGATGTTCGAAGAGCTAATGAAGCACTGATATCCATAGTCAACTCAACATTGAAAGATAGAAAAGCGAAACTGTTAGATATGCTTAAAGATGCAACTGGTGAATCTAGAGAGCTCATTAATGCCCATATCACTCAAACAGAAAACTTAATGAAAGAATGTTTTTATTTAAAATTTTGCAGTCAACTTATCCTTGCCGAAGTAGGTGGATTACATTTTATCGCTGATGTTCTCAAGCAGGTAAGAGAAAACATTCGTAGTTATACTCACGTGAATTATATTCAATTTAAAAAATACATGAATAAACTCAAAGAGCTCATTCAATTGTATTCCCCTGTAAGAGAGCAAGGGGAGTATGTCTTGCGCTACAGTAGTCGAGACATACTTGTTCAACGGCAAGAATTTAATAAAAATTTTAACGTTTGCAAGTTATTATTGGTTTCTTTTTTGCAGGAAGAATCAGTAGATTATAATAAGGAGCAATTGATTATCAAGAGCTTAGATGATTTGCAGCATTTGTTTTTTGCAAAATGCGATGTAAATCTCTTGGTTCTGAATAAAGTGAATTCGCTGTAAAAGGGACATCTATTTTTTGCATCGAATTCACTTTATTTATGTAACCGCTTTAGAAATGTTATTGAACTGTATTCGGCGTTACCTCATGATGGAGTACAACCCCCAAAGTCCAGTCCAAATTTATTGTTGAAGGAATATAATTTATGGATTGATTCGCTGAGATTCCATAACCATCAACCATTAATGCATGATAAAATGCAGGTAAGAGACAGAACGATTCTATATATTCATTATCAGGAAATTGCGTGCTTAAACCGTCCCATTGCTGATGACAAATTAAAGCGTTTGCTTGTTGTAATAAATCCTGATTCGTTATTTGGTTATTTTGAAATTGGAAGGGGTCACTTTCTACAAGATTTGCTAATCCTCCGATAGCGTACCACATGTTAACATGATTGGCAGTAAGGGCAGGTTGCACTTCGCTTTGGACTTTGTGCACGCGATTGATTAATGAAGATGCCTCTTGCTGACATACAAGAGCATCTCCTTGTCCTAAATTGCCGCCAGGAAGAGGGTAGCCTTCTGCAAAGCATGAGTTTGTATCAAGTAACTGATGTGTGACCTCGTTCTGTCCAAGCCCAAGAAAACTATGGACGAACAGATTAATATGTTTGCCATAAAGATCTAATTCTACTAGTGAATTTTTATTGGTTTCTGTATTTTTTTGTATTGGGAAAGCAACTTGTACCGAAGCACCACCAATGTCCATGACACCTATGGGTTCGACAGCAGGTGATTTAAGTGTGCCAATATGATAATTTACAGCAAGCCAATCGTATAACGCTTCATCGTTTCCAGTGATGGTTTTTGCTTCAATAAGTTGCCATATGGAATGTTGGTTAAACCAGTTTTGTATTTCTTTATAGTAAAGTTTCTGTTTGGTTTGTGGTATAAGACGCATTCCACCAGTTGCATAGAAATAAACTGGAATGTTTTGGTTAGGAGCCCCGGAGAACAGAATAGTTAGATAGGCATCTATGGTATTTTGATTTGCTTCGATTGTGGCTAAGCCTGGCTTGATTTTTTAGACCATATTTCATGAATTTGAGACGGGGTGTTAGTTTCATCTAGATTATAGGCAAAAATATGTGCTCTTGAACCAGTACTCCCTGCATCAACTACGGCAATACATTGATGTTCAGTACATGAAGCGGGCTCAGCATAAACATCAATTACTGCAAAAAGAAAAGAAATAAAGAACCAAAAACAGCGCATAGCTAAGGAACCTCAACAAAAGTTTCCAAATGATACATTATGTATTTTTTATTTTCAATATGATATTATGCAGAAAAATGAAGTGCTTTTTTATGTCGTGCCGTAATTTTTTAAATTAGAATTGTCAATTCGTAGTCTTGATGAATCAAAAGATGCCAAGCTAAAATATCTGTGTTTTATTTATAACAGAAAGAGATAGATCCCACGCAACACATTGTTGCGTTCCTAGCTGGATACTTATTTACCACCAGACTACTACCAATTTACTTTTATTTTAATTCTTTTCAGGTAGTAATTATCATGATGATGAATCAAGAATATCGAGGCTCTATTTATGCAATTTTATCTGGATTTCTTTACAGTTTTATCGGCTATTTTGGTTTAAGTGCAATTAATGGTCATTTGTCTGCAAGCACGATGCTCTTTTGGCGCTTTTTGATTTCAAGTATCCTTATTTTGTTTATCATGCTGCCAAAAATAAAAAAAAATAGCGATTCTTATAAAAACATGTTTCTTGCTTTTTTAACAGGTATATTCTTTTATGGAATATCTACCTGGCTGTATTTTTTAGCTTCTCTGTATATAGGCTCCGGATTGGCTATGGTAATTTTTTTACTTATCCCGTGGTCATTATGCTCTTGAATTATTTTTTTTATGGTCAGTCGATCCCGAAGGTTTATTATTTAGCGATCGTAATTATTTTATTCGGCATGGTATTCATGGTAGATTTGGATGCATCATTTAACCTATGGGGGATGGTGTTCGCTATTGCTTCTGCGTTTTTCTATGCTTGTTATATTATTGGGAGTAAACGAAATTTACTCTCTCCGAATATGTCAACATTTATGGTTTGTTTAGGATGTACGGTAACAAGTTTCTTTGTATCATTTTTTAATCACTCTTTTATTGTGCCAACATCCACAACAGTTTGGGTGCATTTGTTTGGAATAGCGGTTATTGCAACAGTAATACCTATTTTATTGTTATTATATAGTTTGAAATACATTAGCTCAGAAAAAGCTTCTATTTTATCCGTCTTAGAACCAGTATTTGTCGTGATTTTTGGTGTGTTACTTTTGGGAGAAAAAATTCAGCTTTGGAGTATAGTGGGTATTGTTTTAGTTTTAGCTGGCGCAGTGATGACTTTATTTAGTCACAAAATTAATTTTGGACACTTGAGAGTTCTATCAATGCGCCGTGAAAATGTTGGTTAAGTATTAAATAGAATGCAATGTAACTTGGTTGCATTGCACCTCTTACACTCGAGGTGTTAATACCAACTTCCATTACATCCGCCACAACCGCCACAGTCTGTAGCACAAGTTCCGCAACATGGATTACTCGAACAGTTAGCCATAAAGGCAGCTGAACACACTATAATTACAGCCATTATTATTTTTTTCATACTTATCCTTGTTATCGCCTGTATATTAACTATACTCTAAGTTTTTGAATTTAACCAATTTATATCAAAATTTCTTCAGCGTGTAGCCATTGTAGTTTCCATAAATTATAAATAAGTAATTGATTTTTTTTTGTATTTAAATAGGTGATTAGTACTTTATAAGATAAGTAGCGATTATTAGCAATATAACTCAACAAATCCTTACTAACCCCATCAATATCCCATGCACTCCCATTGATATAAAATTCAAATTGCTCATTTTGATTTTGATACGCAAATCGGCATGAAGCATCTCTTATAAGATTTAATCCTTCTTTTATTTCTTTCATAAAATCAGCTAAACCAATTAACTCCTCTTTTTCCAAAGGAACTGGTAATTGGAGTTCTGCTTGTTGGTCGAGTCGTGTAGCAAAACATCCAAACCACGTTTGAATAGTTTTTTCATCATCGATTAATTGTTGTAATAATTTTTGGGCATTGAGCCAGGCAGAAGGTATGATTTCGGACGTATTTTGCAAATTAGACCAGTCGGGATCCTGGTACATATTTTCGAACATACCTTTTTCAGATAAGTAGTCACTGAAACTTTCTAGTAATTCCTGCCCCTGGTAACTGCGGTAACCAAAAGAATAAGTCATACATTCGTCAGACAGAGAGATCCCATAATGGCCCACATGGGGAGGAAGGTATAACATATCTCCTTCTTCAAGAATAAAACACTCTTCAATATCAAATTGATTCATGATACGTAGCTCAAGGTCTTTTATATAATTTTGGTTATTACACGCCTTAGTAGTTAACGACCATTCACGTTTTCCTTTGGCCTGATATAAAAACACATCATAGTTATCATAATGAGGCCCAACACTACCATGAAGAACAGCGTAGCTGATCATAATATCGTCAACCCGCCATTGTGGAATGAAATTAAAATGATCAAGCAAGGCATAAACTTCGGGAATTAATCGGTCAACACCTTGTACGAGTAAGGTCCAATGGGTTGGTGGTAAGGTATTAAAATCATTTACAGAAAATGGCCCTCGTTTTAAATGCCAATAAGGTTTTTCATTAGGGGTTTCAAAGACCAGACGGCTTTCAATATCCTCTTCCAGTGCAAGTCCTGCAAGTTCATCTGGAGATAATGGATTAGAGAATTCTGGCAAAGCTTTGCGAATCACTAGAGGTTTTTTTTGCCAATACTCACTGAGAAAAGTTTTTAAAGAAATTTGCTGCAGGTTGATCATTTACTACGATTACTCCCATGAGGTCAAGTTATATAGCGAATCTAATAGGTTAAGCAACGTTTGTTTTCTAGAGCCAGGTGCTGTTCATTGTGCCTGAGAAATTCATACAAAATTTAAATTAAAAATGTTTTCTTTAGTCATTCTGTAAGTGACTTTTAATTGGATTGAAGAATACGTTCTAATTCACCTTTTGCTTGTCGAGAGAAATTAATTAAATCACTTTCCTTATCAAAAAAATCAAATGAGCGAATTAATGTGGTTTCATCATGTTTTTTGAATGCTGCAGTTTTTTTCTGAATATCCTCTGATTTATAGCCTAGGAATTTCATAATTTCTTTGGTCATAGTTAAGGATGAATCAAATAGCTCTCTAATAAAGTAATCCACACCCGCTCGATGCAATTCATATGCATGACGACGATTACGAGCTCGCGCGTAGATTTTGAGGTGGGGAAAATGGTATTTGGCTAGCTCAACTATTCTTAGATTTGCATCAGGGTTACCTACAGTTACAATTAATAGTTTTGCATGTTCAGCACCAGCACTTTTCAACAAATCTAAACGACTTGCATCGCCAAAATGCCCAATGTATCCGTATTTTCGAAGTAATGCAATTTGCTCAGGATTTTTTTCCAATACAGTAAATTTAATTTTTTCTCCATTGAGCAAACGCCCAATAATTTGACCAAAACGGCCATAGCCCGCAAGGATAATGCCATTTTTTTCATTAATGGAGTCATATTCGCGTTCAGGCACGATGCTCATAAATTTAGGTACAATAACCCGATGGTAGATAAGCAATAAAAAAGGTGTGGCAAGCATTGATAACGCAACAACAAGAGTGCAGAAGGATGCGCTGTCATTGCTGATTACTTTGGTTTTACTCGCATAGTCAAACAAAACGAAGGCAAATTCACTACCCTGGGATAAAGCAAAAGCAAATCCCAATGTTTGTAATTTAGTTAAATCAAAGATACGTCCCAGAACAGAAAGAATAAGCGCTTTAATGCTAATTAATACAAGAACTGCTGTAAGAATGAGTAACGCTTTATGGGTAAAGAGAGAAAAATTCATTCCCATTCCTACGGAAACAAAAAATAATCCGAGTAAAATTCCTTTGAATGGCTGGATGTCTGCATCAACTGCATGTTTGTATTCAGAGTTAGCCAATACAACACCCGCAATAAATGCACCTAGGGCAGGGGATACGCCTATTGATTCCATTAATAAAGTAATTCCTACCACTAAAGCAAGAGAAAAAGCAGTAAACACTTCGCGTAAGTTTGTTTTTGCCATGATGAAAAATAAATGTCTGGATACGAAATGACCTATTAAAATGACGGCTCCAATTACTCCTGCTACCAAAAGAGCGTGCATCCATCTAGGAAAATGCATAATGAATGCTGCTTCATGGACATTGACTTTAATAGTTCCATGCTGTTCAAGTAGAGGAATGATGATTAATATAGGAATTACGGCAATGTCTTGAAATAACAATACGGCAAATGATGTTTCGCCTTCAGCCGTTTTCAATAGATTCTTTTCTTGTAGCATTTGTAAAACAAGGGCTGTTGATGAAAGCGATAAAGCCATGCTTATCGCTAAGGTTTCTTGCCAGGCATGCCCTAACATAATCCCAATTGCGGTGAGTATGCCCGTAGTTAAGACAACTTGTAATCCTCCTAGACCTACGATAAGTCGCCTAAGCTTCCATAGCATCGCAGGTTCTACTTCCAAACCGATAAGAAACAACATCATAATCACACCGAACTCACCAAAACTCATAATTTGTTGTGAGTTTTCTATGAGTTTGAATCCGAAAGGCCCAATAAGAATGCCAACAGTGAGGTATCCTAATACCGAGCCTAATTTGAATCGGCTCGCAATAGGAACCATAATGCTCGCCGACACTAGAAAAATGAATGTATTAAGTAGCATGTGATTATTCATAATTAAACCCGGTTATTATTTTGCATGACAGTTCTTAAATTTCTTACCACTGCCGCAAGGACAAGGCGCGTTACGCGCAACCTGAGGCTTAGGGATTTTGCTTAAATTTGGTTTGTGTACGCCGCACACATAATACCAACGACCATTTTCTTTATGAAACTCACTTAATTCATGAATGATTTTTATCTGATTATGTTCAGAAAAACGTGCAGCAAACTCGACAAAACCTTTCTCAGCAGTAGGGGTATCAGAGTTAATTACTTTTAAGTCTATCCATTTAACACCCTTAGCCCATTGAGTGGCTTCAAATTCATTAAAGCCTATAAGCGCTTTTCCTTTCATCGTACTTTTGATGTACTCAATTTTTCCTAGGCTGTATGCCGTATATCGTGAGCGCATCAACTGCTCAGGAGTTTGTGGTAGCTTATGACTATCAAGATATAAACCACAACACCTGTCATAAGTATTTTGCGATCCACAAGGACAAAGTAACATGGTATGATCCAACGCGAAACATAAATCTAATTTTTGGGATTATAGATTATATTCGATATAGTATTAAATTTTTACTAAATTACACGATTATTTAGGGTAAATAATGAATTCCTACTTATTCACGCAAAACATAGAGCAAATTAATCATCAAGAAAGTATTCATCGATTAGAGGAAGGTTCGGTTTTATTTTTTCCTAAATATTATTATACCTCTATAGATCCTGTTTTATTCTCTGAAAATGTCCTCGATGGGAGTCGTAAAAATATAAGCTACGATATCCGCACTAAAAAGCTCGGTGCTTATAAAAAAGAAATTACTGGTTTGAATGATAAACTTTTATCGATGATGCATGGTTATGCTGAGTTTGCGCATCAATTAATTCAGAATGCCCTACCTTCTTATATGCCTCACTTACAATGGGGAAGAACCAGTTTTAGGCCTGCACAAGTCCAAGGTCGTGTTTCTTCAAAACGTAAAGACGATACTCGGCTACATGTGGATTCATTTTCAGCCAGCCCAGTCCATGGGTTGAGAATCTTGCGTGTTTTTTGTAATGTAAATCCAGAGAACGAGCCTCGAATTTGGAATCTTGGTGAGCCATTTACTGATGTACTTCAGCGTTTTGGACCTAAAATCGCATCTTACAGCAAACTAAAAGCAAAAGTTCTAAAATTTGTTAAAGCAACCAAAACGTTGCGTTCGCCCTATGATCACTACATGTTACATTTGCATGATAAGATGAAACTTGATGATTTGTATCAAGCAAAAGTTCAAAAGATACAAGTTGATTTTCCTGCCCAAAGTACTTGGATAGTATTTACTGATCATGTATCGCATGCAGCGCTGAGTGGTCAGTATTTACTAGAGCAAACCTTCTATCTCCCGGTTGATAAGATGGCTAATCCAGATTTTTCACCATTGAATCAATGGAAGAGGATTCGTCCAGAATTGCATAACACCCAAGTTGATTTATAAATACTTGGTGCCCGTTGACAATTAAAGCACGCATGCTGCATGTTGTGCTTTATGCACAACATCTGGATTTTCAAGACCCAAATATTGGTTCAAATAGATTCTAAATCAAAAGCATTTTGTTAAGTTTAATATTGTGAGGCGCGGGGCATATGGAAGAGGGAGTGAATCGTCACTAACCCCTGGTTTTGAATGCGAGATGCTTAATAAGGTCTTTTTAATATTTTATGATTTTTTAGATACCTTTCAATTTCTTTAGATGTTAGTGGTTCACTAAAAAGAAAACCTTGTACTTCATCGCAGTGTTGCTTTTTTAAAAAATCCAATTGTTCCTGGCTTTCGACTCCTTCAGCAATCACTTTAAAATTAAAACTTCGTGCCATGGAAATAATCGCTTCTATAATCACTTCATCACTATGTGAGGTTAGTATATTTTGGACAAATGACTGGTCTATTTTTATGCAGTCAATGTGAAGTTGTTTTAGATAGCTGATGCTCGAGTTTCCGGTACCAAAATCATCTAGTGCAATTTTAATACCTATTTGTTTCAGTTGATTTAACATGTAAATAATATCTGGATGTGTTATAACCACATTCTCCGAAATTTCAAATTCTAAGTGCCGCGGATTCAGCTGATATTCATGTAACGTTTTTTTTACAAAATCAATGAAATTGGGCTGTCGTAATTGTCGGGAAGTAATATTCACAGCGACATGAATATAAGGCAAGTTCTTTTTATGCCACATCTTTATTTGTCGACAGACCTCTCTAAGAATCCATTCTCCAATAGGTATAATCAGACCAGTATCTTCAGTAAATGGAATAAACTCCATAGGGAGTAATAAACCTCTTTCTGGATGATTCCATCGAATTAATGCCTCAACGGATAACAATCCTTGTTGATCCATATTAAATTGAGGTTGGTATACTAAGAAAAATTCATTGTTATTCAGTGCATTATGTAATTCGGCTTCTATTAAAAAGCATTGTTTGTTGTGCTCATATAATCGAACATCATAAAACGAAAATTGGTTTCCTCCTTGTTCTTTTGCTTGATACATTGCTAAATCAGCGTTTTTTAATAGATCATTAGCAGTCTCTCCATCTTCAGGATAGATACTTATCCCCAAGGCCGTAGTTATAAATAAATCTCGATTTGTGATTTTAAAAGGTTCTTTCAGAGAGTTTAAAATTTTATTGGCAATTGTATAAACATTATTCTTTTCGACGATGTGACAAATCATAACAAACTCATCTCCACCCATCCTCGCTAAGATGTCTCCTTCTTGAACTAATAACCCCCATCTTTGTCCAATCATGCGTAGTAATGTATCACCAACTTCATGGGATAGATTGTCATTGACCAGTTTAAATCGATCTAAATCAAAGTAAAGTATTGCAAATTTTTGTTTTTGACTTTTTGCATTATTGATACTTGTTCGTATTCTATCGATCAATAACGCGCGATTGGGTAACTGGGTTAATGGATCATGATGTGCTTGATAGGTAAGTTCTTTTTCAAGATTGGCGCGTTCGGTGATATCATGAAAACTCCATACACGCCCAATAATAATATCATTTAAACGATGAGGAAGAGAATAACACTCTAATGTCTTGCCATTTTTAAAAGACACAATACTACTACTGATTTCATCAATATTTTTTTAAGACGATTAAGCTCTTCCAAATATTTTTTAGGTTTAAAGAGCTGATTGAGCATGTGATATAAGATAATCAATCCATCATTGGTTTCTGACATGGCTTTTGGAATATCCCACATGGAAACAAATCTAGAATTATAGTCAATAATTTTATAATTGAGATCCGTAACTAAAATTCCATCTGTAGAGGACTCAAAAGTTGAACGTAAAATTGATAAAGATTGCTGTAAAGTTTTGGTTTGTTCGGCTACAGTTTTTTGGAGTATTTTTTCATGATGTTTTGCATTATTCGTTAAAATCCATTTTCTGGTTAAAGCACAAGCCAGTTGCCTTACTACAACTATATCAAATGGTTTTTTCAAAATAAGATAATTGTCACCCATTCCGAGTTCTTTTACAGTTTCTCCCCAACTGAAATCAGAATAGGCAGTACAAATAACTACTTGAATGTCAGGATCAACTTGCCACATTTTCTTGATGGTCGTGATCCCATCCCATCCTGGAGGCATTCTTATATCGACAAAAGCTAATGCATAATGTATTCCTTTTTTCAGATCTTGTTTTATTTTTTGGATTGCTTCATGTCCTTGTGATGCTGTAGTAAAAATAAAGTTGGGTAAAAAACTATCTGTATCAGAACTTTCTGATTCATTTGAAAGAGATTTATCAAATAGCTTTTGTTCAAAATAATCGAGCTGTGCTCTAGTCGTTGAGGAGGTAAGAACTTTAATAAAATCCATATGAATAGAGGAGTTATCGTCAATAATCATGATGTGTAATGGTATATCACCCATAAATTTCTCCTTGTTTCTTTCAATCAGTAATGGGTAATGTCAGTATAAATTGTGCACCACATCCTTTTCCCTGGCTTTCGGCAATAAGTGTTCCACCCATTTCTTTGGCTGATAGTGCTGAACTATGCAAACCAAAGCCGTGACCGTTTTCTTTAGTGGTGAATCCGAAGGCAAAAATATGTTGTAAATCTTCTACGTTGATGCCAATTCCATTATCTTTAACAATTATTTGTATTGAATTCTTCATTTTTTGCACGCTTATTGCGATTTTTTTTGCTGGATTAGTCGTTTTTTCGAGTACAGAATCTTTGGCGTTTTGGAGCAAATTAATTAAAATGTGCAAAAATTTGGATTTATCAACAAAAATCAACGGAGCGGGCTTAAATTCTTTGATGATCCCAATGTCTTTTTTGCAAGAGTTCATGGTGATATTTAATGCACTATCAATTAATTCAGGAACATAAACAGATTCCTTAAAGCTTGAGAGCCCCCCAATTGATTTTTGCATATCTACTATTTGATTAATATGTTGCAAGTCGTGCTCTAAGTTATCAATTTCACTATTATTTTTTTCTTCTTCTTCTAAGATAACCTTAGAGAGCGATAATAAAAATTCAGGAATAATCATTCCCTTGGGATCATGACTTAAAAAATGATCTAAATCAGTTTGATGTTGCTCAATCATTGTTACTACTCGTAGTAATTTTTTATAATACGCTTGTTTGTAACTGCTTTTTAGTAAAGAAATTGAAACATTAGCGCTGTTTAAAATATTCCCAATATTATGAAGAATAGTGGTTGCAACTTCAGCCATTCCAGCACGGCGCGCGGTAGATGAAATTTGTTGATTTAATTCGTTAATTTTTTCTTCAGCGATTTTATTTTTATGAATATCAATCACAATACCAGTAAGCTGCTTATCAGCATCCAGACACTGCCCAATCGTTCGATACCAGCGGTACGATCCATCAGGGTTTTTTACCCGCATGTCACATTCATAATCTATTTTTTCATTTAGCGCTCTTTCTACTTTTTGAACAAAATCAAATCGATCTCGTTCATGAATCAATTCAATAAATTCATTAAGTGTAGGAGGTTTGTTGATTGGATTTAAATGAAATAAATTGAATAATTCGTTTGACCAAATGGTATAATCGGTATTTCCATCATAGGACCAATAGCCTAATCCAACAATATGTTGCGCCCATTCCAGTTTTTCATTTAAATTCATCATTTCTCGAGAAGAAATTGCTATGGAGCGTTCATGCATATAGCGTTCTTGATCTATTTCTACATAAGTATTATTAATATGATTTAAAAAAATTAACCATTGTTCGGTGTTTTCCGGTTTTTGATTCGAATCAAGTTTCGATCGTCTAAGCTGTCTCTGTAATAATTTATGAATGTCCATAATAATTTTATAGTTCATGTATTGTGGTAATTGTCATTGTTTGATTATGTAATTCGCAATTGCCAACAGAAAATGGCGATAATTCGCCATAAGAATAAAACCCTATTTGTGTTGCGCCCTCAGGTAGAGCGGAAAAAGTTGATTCAATTTCTTCTTCAGTCCGGGCCCCTAAAAGAAGTCTTCTTCCCACACAGCTGATATCAATTGCAAGTACCGGCCCTAATTTTTCAAATCCATTTGAAAGCATGCGGTTATTCGCTAAGTTTCCTGCTTCATGCGCACTGTCAATTAAGCGATCAAAATTTGCGTGCATTAATTGGGCATGCCATCCAGTTGGAATATCACCAGCAAAGACCAAAGATTGTTCGTTCTCATTAACTGCCAAAATGGTGCGAACCAATTGCGTGTCATTATGAGCATTAGGATCATGAATCGCTAAAGGATAAAGCAATCCGGAAGAGGGTAATTCAGAAGCTTTTTCCCCTAAATATTCCTTATAAAGTTGCAGAGCAGGTCGATAATCAAGCTCATATAAGATGTTGGCTTCAGACCGGGTAATTCGACGAATAGGTCCAAAAATGTCCCATCCTCCTTTTGAGGCGTGGCCAATCTGAATTTTTGAACCATAAAACCCAACAGCCACTACATAATGATCAAGAATTTTATTATTTAATATGGTCCATGTTCGTTTAAAATTGCTCCCATCCCCTGCTAAGCCCCCGGTAATAATTAAATTATTAGATTCTTTAGCGGTATTTAAACCCTTTACTAATTCAGAACCATTTACGTTTAATCCATCAGAGAGTACAAAAATACTGCGTAAATGAGTATCTTTTAATTGCTCAGCAATGAGCATCCCTGTATTTTTTGACTCGTTACTTTGATTTACTAGCGCTTTTGCAAGTTTTAAAGTTGTATGAGTGAATTTTGCCACTACAACAGCAATACTGTGATCAAAAAGATAATTACCAAAAATTTCACCTGCCGTAGAGCAACCTACTATTTTTGATTGGGAATAAAAGTCAGCTAATTGCAGTATTGGCTCATGAAAATCATAAAATTCTGGAGCAGCAAAAATGAGAACTAGAGTATTGGCTGAATCGAGTTCAGGAAATTCTTTTAAGCTCCATCCTTTCTTTTTAAAGAACTGAAATGCTTTAATCTCCATTCCACACTCCATGGTTTCTAATTATTCCAATTGTTATTAAATCAATCGTTAATTAAAAGTATAGTGGTTATCTTGCATTTTTTCTGGGAGAACGAAACATAGAGTTCTCCTGATCATTACGATTTTTTTGCTACCCAAACAAAAATTCGTTATGATGAGTTCGATTAATTTGTGGAAGGAACGCGTTTTTTATGGAAGGAGAAACATCACCTGCCAAAAATAAAAAAAAAATGGTGATCTCTAAATATTGGCGAGAGCGATTTCCATCAGAGAACTTTTTAGGGTTGATTATTATTTTAATTACTCTAGTTGCTTTGTTGTGGTTTTATTTTGCCCATAAAAAACCGAAAGATATTGGCCCCAAACCCATACCTATAGTTGCTGGGGTTTCTACAACTCGCGATGTGCCAATTTACCTTTCTGCTCTAGGGACAGTGACACCCATTTACACCGTGTCTGTTCAATCCCAAATTAATGGCATATTAATGAAAGTGCTCTTTAAAGAAGGTCAATTAGTCAAAAAAGGACAGTTATTGGCACAAATTGATCAACGTCCCTATGAAGCATTGCTGACTCAATATGAAGGAAACTTAAAAAGAGATTCAGCATTGTTGGCCAATGCAAAAATTGATTTAAAGCGTTATCAAAAATTATGGCAGGAAGATTCAATTTCACAGCAAACATTAGCGACTCAGCAAGCCTTAGTAGAGCAATATGAAGGCAACGTTAAATCGGATTTAGGTTTAATTCAGAGTACTAAAATTAATCTCATTTATTGCAATATCACTTCACCAATTGATGGACGAATTGGATTACGATTGATTGATCCTGGCAATATTGTGCAAATATCAAATACACAAGCTATCGCTGTGGTTACTACTATGGATCCAATTACGGTGATTTTTCCTATTGCAGAAGATTATGTTCCGCAAATAGCTCCAAAAGCATATGGCGACAAACAAATGGAAGTTAAGGTTTATGACAGACAACAAGAACATTTACTTGCAACAGGAACGTTGTTAGCTTTAGATAACCAAATCAGTACAACTACCGGAACAGTAAGACTAAGAGCTGTTTTTAATAATGAGAAGAAAAAATTATTTCCTAATCAGTTTGTCAATGTGAAAATCCTGGTTGATACATTACATGGCGCCACTATTGTACCAACAGCAGCTGTCCAACATACAACGACAGAAGATTTTGTTTATATTATTAATTCAAATAATACCGTAGCAACTCAAAAAATTGTGTTAGGCCCCACAAGTGGTGATGATACAGTGATTAAAAGTGGCTTATTACCTGGACAAAAAATTGTAATTAATGGGGCTGATAAATTAATTAACGGATCTAGGGTGCTGATACAAGCGGAGCACCCTAAAGACGTATCCGTTAAAACAGCCAGTATAGCCGTTTCTCTATTGGGGTGACATGAGTATTTCTGGCCCATTTATCGTAAGAGCAATATCAACTTCATTATTAATGTTTGCTATCTTCCTTACAGGGGCCTTATCGTACAAGTTATTACCTGTTTCTGCTTTACCTGAGGTTGAATATCCAACGATTCAAGTGTCTACATTCTATCCTGGTGCAAGCCCAGATGTGATGAGCACAACGGTAACTGCGCCACTTGAACGCCAATTTGGTCAAATGCCTGGACTGGACCAAATGACATCAAATAGTTCAACAGGCTCCTCGATTATCACCTTGCAATTCAATTTGGACATGAGTCTTGATGTGGCTGAGCAAGAAGTGCAGCAAGCTATTAATGCTGCGAGTAGTTACTTGCCTACGGCTCTTCCCAATCCGCCGATATACAGTAAAGTAAATCCCGCAGACACACCTATCCTAACTTTGGCCTTAACTACAAATACGCTGCCTTTAACAAAAGTAGAGGATTACGCAGAAACACGCCTTGTTCCTAAAATTTCCCAATTATTAGGTGTTGGTTTAGTCAGTATAGGGGGAGGGCATAGGCCAGCAGTGCGCATCCAAGCAAATCCTGATGCTTTATCTGCATATGGATTAACAATGGAAAATGTACGAACTTTAGTGATGGCGTCTAATGTAAATGCAGCAAAAGGGAATTTTGATGGGCCAAGGTTGGCCTATACAATTAATTCCAATGATCAATTATTATCTGCTGCTGATTATCGGCCATTAATCATCGCTTACCAAAACGGAGCTCCGGTTCGTTTATCTGATGTGGCCCGTGTTATTGATGGCTCAGAAAACGATATGCAAGCGGCATGGATGAATAAAGAGCCTGCGATCATCATTAACATACAGCGCCAACCAGGAGCTAATGTTATCGAAGTAGCTCAACGCGTCAAAAAACTACTCCAGCAAATGCGGGTAGCAATTCCTGCGGGTGTGGATGTAAAAATACTTACCGATCGTACCACTAGTATTCGTGCTTCTGTAGAAAATGTCCAATTAGAATTGCTTTTGTCAGTAGTATTAGTGGTGATGGTGATTTTTTTGTTTTTGCGCAAACTTTCCGCAACTATTATTCCTAGTATTTCAGTACCATTAGCTCTTGTAGGTACCTTGGGGCTCATGTATTTGCTCGGTTTTAGTTTAAATAACCTCACCTTAATGGGATTAACCATAGCTGCGGGTTTTGTAGTCGATGATGCAATCGTCATGATTGAAAATATTATGCGTTATATTGAGATGGGTGAAAAACCTATAGATGCTTCGCATAAAGGAGCTGCTCAAATTGGCTTTACCATTATTTCATTATCCATTTCTCTTGTTGCCGTATTAATTCCCTTACTTTTTATGGGAGATGTAGTCGGGCGGTTATTTCGTGAATTTGCACTGACTTTAACCATAACCATTGCGATTTCAGCTTTTGTCTCTTTAACGTTGACTCCTATGCTTTGCTCTCGAATTTTAAAACCTCATAGTGAAAGTCATGTAACACGGTTAGAGCAGTTTTTAGAGAATAAGTTAAATTATCTTGTTGATTATTATAAAATTTCTCTAAGATGGGTTCTTTCGCGACAAACATTAATATTATTGGTTTTTTTTATTACCGTAATCATCACCAGTATTTTATTGTATCTTATCCCTAAAGGGTTTTTTCCTATTCAGGATACTGGGGTTATCCAGGGAGTTTCTGTAGCATCCGACTCTGTTTCTTTTAAAGAAATGGCTAATCGTCAGCAAGCTTTAGTAGAAGCAGTACTTTCTGATCCTGCTGTAGAAAATGTTTCTTCATTTATTGGCATAGATGGCACTAATGTTACCTTAAATAATGGACGCATTTTAATTAATTTAAAACCTTTAGAGGAACGTCTTGGTGTAACCGAGGTGATGAATCGTTTGCGGTCTAAAGTTCAGCAGGTTGTAGGAGCAACTTTATACATGCAACCAGTGCAAGATCTAACAATAGATACACTAACAAGCCGTACTCAATTCCAATACAGCATTAGTGCCCCTGATAAGGAAGAAGTTACAAAATGGTCCAATTTAATGTTAGAAAAAATGCATCAAATCCCCATTTTGAAAGATGTGAATACAGATCAACAAAATAATGGTTTGGTGACTGCAATTGATATTGATAGAGATACTGCATACAGACTTGGAATTACCATGCAGATGATAGATGATACTTTATATGATTCTTTTGGGCAGCGACAAATATCCATTATGTTTACTCAACGTAACCAGTATCGGGTTGTGTTGGAAGTGTTCCCTTCGTTACAAAGAGAATCAGTTGCTTTTGACAACATCTATATTAATTCTACGATAACAACTACGCCAAACAGCACTGTAACTACTGCTCCTGTACCTACCTCTCCTACAACGTCTTATAGAGTGGCAAATCCATCAGTAGCGAGTTCACTAAATCTTGGGTCTACCACCGGAGTTAGCATCAGTGGTTCCGTTCCCATTAAAACTTTTGCCAATTTGAAACACAAAGTAGCCCCATTAGTAATTGCTCATAAGGATCAATTTCCCTCGGCAACACTCTCATTTAATCTTGCTCACAATGCTTCACTAGGAGATGCTGTAACCCAGATAGAGGCCGCTAAGAACAGTCTGGGTCTGCCATTGAGTGTAGAGGCTGATTTTCAAGGAACAACAAAAAGCTTCCAAAAATCACTTGCCAATGAAGGTTGGTTGGTATTTGCTGCTATTATAGTTGTCTATATTATCTTGGGTGTGCTTTATGAAAGTTATATTCACCCGTTAACCATTTTATCTACTTTACCTTCTGCATCAATGGGAGCATTACTCGCGTTATATCTCTCAGGAAATGAATTAACCATTATTGCTTTGATTGCAATTATTTTATTGATTGGTCTTGTTCTAAAAAATGCGATTATGATGATTGATTTTGCGCTTGAGCAGGAACGTGAATACCAACGTAAACCTAAGGACGCAATTTATGAAGCAGCTTTATTGCGTTTTAGACCAATTTTAATGACTACGATGGCCTCCATGCTTGGTGCAATTCCTTTAGCTTTAAGTCATGGGATAGGAGGTGAATTGCGTCGTCCTCTGGGTATCGCTATTATTGGTGGTTTAATTGTGAGTCAGTTAATTACTTTATATACAACTCCTATCATTTATCTTACTTTTGATCGTATATCGCGTAAGGTAATGGGGCAGGGTAAACACAATCCCAGTGTTCCGGAGGCCGGATTGTGAATTTATCATCTGTATTTATTAAGAAACCTATAGCAACTATTTTGTTAGCACTAGGATTAAGTTTTGCCGGAATTCTTGCCTTTGATTTATTGCCTGTAGCGCCATTACCTCAGATTGATTTTCCAACTATCACTGTTCAAGCTCAGCTACCCGGAGGGAGCCCAGAAATCATGGCAACTTCGGTTGCAGCACCGCTAGAACGACAGATAGGGCGAATCGCAGGAATTTCTCAGCTTACCTCTTCAAGTACTTTAGGACAAACAAGCATTATCGTACAATTCGATTTGTCGCGTAATATTGATGGGGCAGCACGCGATATCCAAGCAGCGATTAATGCCGCAATGAGTCAGTTACCTACAAATTTAACCAACAATCCTACCTATCGCAAGGTGAACCCAGCTGATGCCCCGATTATGATTCTTGCATTAACCTCGGATAAGTTTACTCCAGGACAACTATATGATGTGGCATCGACTCTGTTACAACAGAAAATTTTGCGTATTGAGGGTGTAGGGCAGGTCAATGTGGGGGGAAGCTCATTACCAGCGGTGCGAGTTGAAATAAACCCTACTGCTTTAAATAAATACGGAATAGGACTCGGTCAATTAGGCACAATAATCGCAGATGCGAATGTGAATTTGGCAAAGGGACAGCTCGTTCATGATCAGACTGTTTCAGTGATTAAAAGTAATGATCAGATGCTCAAGGCCTCAGAATATGCCCCCCTGATTATTAGCTACTTTAATAACGAACCTGTGCGTTTATCAGATGTAGCTCATGTTTATGATTCTGTTGCTGACGTACATACGGCAGGTTTAGCAAATGGAAAGCCCGCGGTGCTCCTGGTTTTATTTAAACAACCAGGGGCAAATGTAATTAAAACCGTCGATCGCGTAAGAGAAATTTTACCGCAACTTGAGGCTTCTATGCCAAAAAATGTTCAATTAAATATTTTAATGGATAGAACATCAACAATTCGCACTTCCTTGCATGACGTAGAGCTTACTTTACTTATTTCCATGTGTTTGGTTATTTTTGTCACATACCTTTTTCTTGGCAGCTTCAGGGCAATGATGATCCCAGGCATTGCTGTACCACTGTCTTTGCTTGGAACTTTTGCTGTTATGAAATTATTAAATTACAGTCTTGATAATTTATCACTCATGGCTTTAACCATTTCTACGGGATTTGTGGTCGATGATGCGGTCGTGGTATTAGAAAACATTTCTCGCCATATTGCCCTGGGTAAAAAACCATTGCAAGCCGCTTTTGATGGCTCAAGAGAAATTGGTTTTACGGTGCTCTCCATTAGTATTTCTTTAATTGCGGTATTTATTCCAATTTTGCTTATGGGGGGAATTGTCGGTCGCTTGTTTCGTGAGTTTGTGGTAACTCTATCCATCGCAATACTCATTTCACTTGTTATTTCATTGACATTGACTCCCATGATGTGCTCCCGAATGTTGCATGACAATGAGGGCGAGCAAAGTAATTTTTTTATGCGTTTTACCGAGCGTATACGGTTGCGTTATGCTAAAGGCTTACATTGGGCCTTATTTCATCCAAGATTTATGTTGGTTCTTATGTTGGGCACGATTATCCTAACTGTTTATCTGTTTATTATTATACCCAAAGGTTTTTTTCCTCAACAAAATACAGACAGGATCGCAGGTACTTTGCGAGCAGATCAAGATATCTCTTTTCAAGCAATGAGAAAAAAATTAAGCCAATTTGTTGCAAAAATTAACGACGACACAGCTGTAGCAAATGTCGCAGCATTTATTGGAAGTGGCCCAGGGAATAACACAACGAATACGGGCACCGTATTTATCATGCTAAAACCACCAAAAGTTGATAGTCCTACGAGTGAGCAGGTCGTCGGTCGGTTGCGAAAAGAATTGTCTTCAATTACTGGGGCAACTTTATATATGCAATCAGCCCAAGACTTAACTATTGGCGGTCGAGCTGCTGCAGCCCAATTTCAGTACACGGTATCTGCTGATAATTTACAAGATCTCGCGATTTGGACTCCTCGCATCATGGAACAATTATCAAAAATTCATGGGATTGTTGATTTGAATAATGATCAACTTAATCACGGCTTACAAACTTATGTCAACGTCGATCATGATACGGCATCGCGTTTTGGGATTACGCCGCAAGAGATTGACAGAGTGCTTTATCATGCTTTTGGACAAAGCCAGATTTCAGTGATGTACATGCCAATGAATCAATATTTTGTAGTCATGAATGTCGCTCAGAAATATTGGCAATATCCTTCTGTTTTAGATGAAATTTATGTCAAATCTGCGGCGGGATATGAGGTTCCTTTATCTGCATTTGCTGAGTTTAAGCCAGGCTCTACTTTATTATCTGTAAATCACCAAGGTCTGGCACCCGCGGCAACATTTTCATTTAATTTAATTCCAGGGAGTTCTCTGGGGGGCGTAGTAAATAAAATTACCGCTATGATTAATAAATTAAATTTACCACCCACCATGCGTGGCGCATTTCAAGGTACTGCACAAGCATTTCAAGAGTCTTTTGCAAATGAAAAATTTTTGATTTTAACTGCTATCCTAGCTGTTTATATTGTACTTGGAATGCTTTATGAAAGCTTGGTTCATCCTATAACAATTTTGTCTACTTTGCCTTCGGCTGGGGTTGGTGCATTATTGGCATTATTATTATTCAAGTCTGATCTGAGCATCATCGCGCTCATCGGAATGATTCTTCTGATTGGAATTGTGAAAAAAAATGCCATTATGATGATTGATTTTGCTTTGGAAGCGGAGCGTTTGGAGAATAAATCTCCACGTGATGCGATCTATGAAGCAGCGCTATTGCGTTTTCGTCCCATTATGATGACTACAATGGCCGCTATACTAGGTGCTATGCCACTAATCATTGGTTTTGGTGTTGGTTCTGAGTTACGTCGTCCCCTGGGTATTGCGATAGTAGGGGGGTTAATTATGAGTCAATTATTAACCCTCTATACTACACCGGTCATTTATTTAACAATGGACACTGCAGGAATTAAGGCTCGTAATTTTATGAAACGGTTTAAATTAAGAGGTGCCTATGGACACTCATAATCTTTACAACCAGGGAAAGGCGAAGTTTAACTTAGGAATAGAGTGTTATCAAAAATCCCATATCACTTCGATTCGATATTTTCTGTTTAAAAAGTGTACGATTTTAACCTTAGGATTATTTCTACTGACATCATGTATGGTTGGCCCTAATTATGTTCCTCCAAAATTAGTCGTTCCACCGCAATTTAAAGAAGCCAAAGGTAAAAAAGCCATAGGAGTTAAGCGTAAAGATTGGAAGCCTATTCAACCTCAGGATGATGTAGAACGGGGACAATGGTGGAAGATATTCAATGATCCTGTATTAAATGAATTGGAGGAGCAGCTGTATCATTACAACCAAAGTATTGTTAGTGCAGAAGCTAATTTCAGCCAATCACTGGCGATTGTAGATCAAGCCCGCGCTAGTTTATATCCAACATTAATAGGTGCTGGCAGCTTATTTAGGCAGCGGCAAGCTGGAGGATCTACAACAATTATCAGCTCTTCAGGATCGAGTGAAGGGACGGCAACAACCAATATTGTACCTGTAGCAAATACAACAACCATTTATACTGGATTTTTGAATGCAAATTGGGAGCCTGATATTTGGGGTTTAGTGCGTCGAACCATTGAAGCGAATCTTTCCTTAGCTGAATCTAATGAAGCTTTAATTGGTGTGACCCGTTTATCAGCTCAAGGTGCTTTAGCACAATATTATTTTGAACTTCGTACCTTGGATAAAAGTCAAAAATATTTAAATGAAACAGTAATTGCTTATCAAAAATTGCTCCAGTTTACACGCAACCAATATGCCTCTGGTGTAGCTTCTCGTGCTGATGTAGTGCAAGCACAAATTCAGCTTGAGACAGCTCAAACCTCGGCGATTAATAATGGTATTTTACGGGGTCAATATGAGCATGCCATTGCCGTACTTATGGGAAGACCACCTGCTTATTTTTCATTAAAACCAGCAATTTTAAAATTGAAGCCGCCTGCAATCCCTCTGCAAGTGCCCTCTGAATGGCTGGAGCGTAGGCCGGATATCGCACAAGCGGAGCGATTGGTACAACAAGCAAGTGCATTGATTGGAGTGGCTATTGCAGCTTACTTTCCAACTTTGACCTTAACCGGTACTACAAGTGCCGCAGGTCATAGCTTTCATCAGTTGCTTCATAAACCATCAATTAGTTGGTCTGCTGGAATGCAAATAGCGGAGACTATATTGGACGGTGGGTATCGAGCAGCAGGAGTTCGAGCAACAAAAGAACAGTATCTGGCGCAAGTTGCCAATTACCGCCAAGTGGTACTCAATGCATTTCAAGATGTTGAAGATAATCTTATTGCCTTGCGTCTTCTGGAGCAGCAAAGCATTGTGCAAGATAAACAAACAGCTGATACAATTTATGCACTTAAACTTATTAAAAATCAATATAAGGCAGGAACTTTGCCATATTCTAATATACTTACTGCCCAGATTAGCGCACTAGCAGCAGAACAAGCAGCGACACAGATAGATGGGTTGCAAATGGCATCAGCAGTGGGGTTAATTAAATCACTAGGGGGTGGTTGGGTAGCAAATACGGCGTTACCCTCTAAAATAAAAAATGAAAAAAGATAGCTACTTTTGGGCAATGTAAAGCCTATTATCACCTAGCAACATTCTGAAAAGTAAAGAAATTTTATTATTGCAGGGTTGACCAATGTAATTGACTTCAGTTTATTAACGAGATATTATGATTAATAATTACTCATGGTGAGGAATTTATGCTTGGATTGGCAGCCTTAGATGATTTATCTTATGTACTAGATAGTAGTAACGATCTGCCTGAGGATTTTTGTTTTTCTGGTGAGTTAAGACGAGCTATTGTAACTTACAACAAAAAACCGGGCTTTTTTAAGCCCTATCTAAATGCCAAAGAATTTGCTGATGGAATGATTGCCCCAGTTGTTTATCCACTAGGATTAGCCTTTTTGGGAACAATCGGGACGCTTGTTAGCGCCATTGCGCCTTCTATTTGTGTGGGGAGTTTGCTTTTTGCACTCGGCGCTGCAGCCTTTGGTGCTTCAGATCTTAGTGAAAATGCTCTAGATGTTGCTGCACTTTCTTTATATGTTACGGGTTATGCACTGGTTTTATCTACAGCAAGTTTTTTATTGGCGATTCTTAGTATTCCTTGCTCATTAGCTACTCTAGGGACGCGTACTCTTTCTACTGTAGGTTCACAGATCATTGATTGTATGAATGATAATATAACAACTGAAAATAAAAGTATCTTTTTAAAGGCTTAGTAAAATCAACGCATATCCATTGAGAAGAAAATAATAAGCGCAACACTTTTTAATGCTTAGGGGGAGATTGTGCCAGCGTTTACCCGTTTATGTAAAAATGTCCATATTAGTGTAGCTCATAATACAGTGACTCTATATGTTCCCAAAACAGTACCTTGGTATTCTTTGTATCAGCAAATTATGCGATCAAATTATTATGACTCCACTCAATCTATACTAAAACCTATATGGCCCTTACAGATATATAATCCCTTTGATCCGGAAGATCCTTTTGTTAAAAGGCTATCACCGGTGCAACCTGTGCATCGCGAGTATCCAGATCATGAATATTATCATGATGATGCTTTAGACAGAGACATTACTCATTTTCATATGAAATTTACTAGAAATATTAGTGCCCCAGATTTTGATGTTTTTTTAACTATTTTAGTTGAGAAAAATATAATTGATAAAAATGAAAAGGAGGCTTGCTTTATTTCGTTTATACATGCAAGTCAAGAGGCGGTTTCGACGTTTTATGATGAGTTGGCTGTAGTTCAACTGAAAGCACTTGCATTGAGTGAAAAAGCTAAAGTCAATCCTCAAATGTACCAGAAAGCTGCAGAGGCTGCTGTAGAACTTTATGATACTTTAAAGAATGAAGCAAAGATTTACTTCAATAACAAAAATGCACGAAGTTATGAGTTATTTCGTGTCAACTGTAAAAATGCCATAAAAAAAGCATCAATTGAACTCGAAAATCATCGTGGTTGGGGCGATGTATTACTTAATGTTACCGCAGCTATTCTTGGTTTAGGGGTTCTTTATGCTGTTGCTCTAGGAATTAATTATGCGTGGACTCATGGAGAGCATTTGTTTTTTCATTGTGATACGGATTCTATAAAAAAAATTAAAAAGCTCGAAGAAGCTCAGTCAGCATTATTGAGGATTTAATAGGTGCTTTTTTGACATGAGATTTTTCGCTGTGTGCTTTGTATGAATCATATAACACTCTATTTTAACTTGAGTTCGGAAGCGGAGATGGATTTACTTCGTTTCCTTCATGCGCTCAGGTTATTCTATTGTTTCAGGTACTAAATTGAATCAAGCTCTATTTTCGAGTACCATGCAGTATCATTTAGAATCTCACGAAATTGATTAAAATATGTCTAAAACTAAAATTCTTGTTGTTTGGTCAAATTATTACGAAGAACTTGCTGAAAAACAATTAGCTAGTTGTTGCGATTTGTTAAAAGCATCTGACTATGAATATCAAGTCGAGACAATAACTGCAGGAACTTATGAAATTCCAGCAGTTATTCAGTATTATCATAGCCATAACCCATTTGATGGTTACATTCCCTTAAGCTTATTACTAAAGGGAAAAACAGATCATTATGAGTTTATTTGGGAGCACGTTAAAGAGTGCTTTATTCAATTTGCTATGAACGGGTTAATGATTGGTAATGGTATTATTTCTGCTCCTAGCATGGAAATATTACGGGAACGTGTTGAAAATGGCGAAAGAGTAAGAGAAGCGTTCCAAGCAATTACGTACCTCATGCAACTTACAAAAAATAAATCTTAATCAATGGCAAAAATTTTAATTATTTCATCTTGCATCCATAAGGAACTATCAGCTCTGCAACTTTCTTACTGCATTGAGGTTGTTAAAGGTTCTAATTATGAGTATCAAATTGAGTCATTCCCAGCTGGAACTTATGAGATTCCTTTCGTTATCAATACATATCAGAAAAAAAATCCATTTGACGGTTACATTGCTTTAGGACTGCTTTTGAATTCAAATAGAGAGCACTATAATTATATTATGTCTCATATTAATACTTGTTTTACCCAATTTGCATTAAATGATGTTATTGTAGGTAACGGAATTATTTCAGGATGCGATCTGGATGATTTATCTAATAAAGTAAATAGTTCTAATCCTTGTTTTTCAGCTTATGCATCAGCATTTAATGCAGTTGATTATTTGATCCAACTAAAAGAGCGGATTTTTTAAAACAAAGGACCATAGTCATGTTTCAATGGTTAAAAGCATGGCGGCAAAAACGGATTATTCGATACTCTCTTATCAATGAAGCTGAGTGGAATAATGCATTTCAGCATTTATCGCTACTTCAGCGCCTAAGTAAACAGGAAAAAATAAAGCTTAAGCAGTTAGCAATTTTATTTCTTCATTACAAATCATTAGAGGGAGGCAATAATTTTCAGGTCAGTACAGCAATGCAAGTAAGTATCGCATTGCAAGCTTGTCTCTTGATTTTAAACCTCGGGTTAGATTGGTATGCTGATTGGGTTTCCGTAATAATATATCCCGAAGCTTATTCTCGGCAAAATAAAGTGCTTGATGAATACGGTATCGAACATCTGGGAGATGCTCATTTAAGTGGTGAATCATGGCAGCGCGGTCCAGTAGTTCTGTCGTGGAATGATGTTCTGCATCATGGAGGGACTGATGGGCATAATGTAGTGATCCATGAGTTTGCACACAAGCTAGATATGCAAAATGGCAGGGCAAATGGATTTCCTCCACTACATAAGGGTATGTCCGCTTTGCAGTGGGCAACTGAATTTAATAATGCCTATAATGATTTTATCAAGCGCATACAACAAAATGACTCTATCCCCATTAACCATTATGCTTCTACATCCCCAGCTGAGTTTTTTGCGGTCTTAAGCGAATTATTTTTCGAAAAGCCTGAAATTATCAGACATTATTATGCAGAAGTGTATCAGTTGATGGTTCAATTTTACCGTCAAGATCCACTTATAACTAAATAAATTTTACCATGTAAATTTATATTTGGTATCTCTGGAACTCCATCCATCAATAACACGCACATCAAGTTGTTTTTCTGTTATTAGATTAAATTCAATGCGTGAGCCCCAGTAGGGATTATAAAAATTAAAATCGTGTTGTGTTTGTGCCGTCATAAATGAGCAAGAAAGTGTTCGTGGTTCAGGAGCTCCGAGTCCATCTCCATAGCCTAAATCCAATTGTGTAGATCCCTGTGCGTTTCCCTCTGAGGTAACCGTATTTAGCCAATTGCAGGTAACCATAGCAAATTGAGTATGTTGATTTTTCAATATTAAGCAACTTCTATAATGGGAGCAGGGTTTAGCAAAACTGATACTTGCAATTAAACTTAAACTAATAAAGGCAGAAAATTTCAACATTTTTCTAGCTGCTTCAGGAGAAAGCATTATTTCTATCATGGCTATCAAGTTTTTGTCAACAGCCCCAAGCATTCCATTAGAAATAACGGGAGTAAATGCTTGAATATGTACCATCTTTCTCCATAGCATCCAATGCATTATTGATTCTGGAGATAAGCGCACCCTGATTGAGGTTAGCCAAAATGCCATAGCCCATACCGAAGGGTATCGCCTTGCCAACGAGCTTAAAATAGTCTGGGTTGGTATGTACCCAATATGCTGCGCCAATAAAATCAAACATAATCAAGTCAATGTCATGCTCGGCCAAGTCTCTTAACATATTTTGTTGATTATTGTAAGCGATCACTTTTACGTTATCATACTTTTGCTCTAGAATATATTTGAACACAGTTCCGGCTTCAACGCCGATACGTTTTCCGGTATTGATATTGGTGCTATCAACACCAGAGTCAATCGTTGTTAATAATTGGGCTTGGGTTTGTAAATAGGGCAGGCTAAATGAATAATATTCAAGCCGTTCTTGAGTAATAAAAAAACCATCTATGCCTAGATCTACTTTTCCTGTTGCTACAGATTTCATAATATCTTCAAATGTCATCGGCTCATAGACACATGTAGCATTAATTCGACGACAAATTTCATTGAGGAGATCAATTTCAAATCCTGTAAATACATTATTTGTAGTTGCCTGCATTTCCATGGGGGGATTGAATGATGACGCTCCAATAATGAGCTTTTCAGCGAATAAGTTTGTGCTCATTAGTGCAGACAGAAGCAATGCTACTTGTATCTTCATAAAGCAGGTTCCCTGTATTTTATCTTGAAGAGGTTGTTCCTCTTAAATTTGCCTTGAAATCTATCAAATAAAATTAAAACTAACTCATTAACGGATAAGCACATGAGCAATGAGTGTGAGTTAAAACATATGTTGCAAAATATTCTTTGGGAGCTCGGCGCAAGAATAATGACAACATCATTTTCTTATGATCAGTTTAAGCCACGGGAAATGATACTGCAAATATCATTTGGTATTTGCAGCCATGTCATTACAAGTCATCTTAATTATACGTCACACTTTAAAGGAGCTGCTTGATAATTCTCTTCGTTGAATCGATGAATTTTGTTAAAAAGTGTGTTCTGTAGCGATGATTTTTTAGGAATGCGTTCTTCTTCCTGAGATAAACATGCTTCATATTTTAAAAGCTCACTCGTTTTGAAAAAGCGCTGAGTTTGATAACGTGATTTTTGGTGCTCGGTATTTTCTAATGTATCAATAGTAGGTTCTGTATTTTGCAACTCTTTTTGTATCTGGGTAATTTGTTGGGTACAGATCTCGTGTAATGAGGACATAAGTTCATGTTTTGTTTGCTGTAAGTGAATTTTTATAAATTCGCCTCTTTTATCATCAAGTAATTGATTATGTTTTCGTAATTCTTCGATACACTCAATTTCTTCATTTTGAGTGGCTTGTATAAGCTGGTCGTATTTTGCGATTGATTGATTAATATAAATAATTTTTCCTTGATGAAATACGATTTGACTCATTAACGAAGCGCCTTCTATATAGCCACAGTCAGGCTGTTGTCTGCGTTCTTGCGCTGCTTTAATTCTATTTCCTATTTCTAATATTTCTTTCTCTTGATTACGGATTAGCTCTTCAGTATTTTGTATTTTACTGCGAGTATCCTCAATATTCTTACTTATTCTTGATTGTTCCTTAATAAGATCAATAAAAAATTCATCTGGATTAGTATCTAACATCATTTTTAGTTGTTCGAGATCGACTGGGTTTTTGGTCCAATCCCATTGGCTCATTTCATCAGTCTGTTTGAGTCTTTCTTGAATGAATTCAGGAAGTTCTGATCGATCAATATGTAGGTTATTCCAATCTTCAGCCGTAAGTGCTTTTAATCTAAATAATTTCTCAAATTCCGCGCGTTTTAGTAATGGAAGAGCTTCAATTGCATGTTTGTCAGATAAATTAAGTAGATCCTCTTTATGTTCTTCAAGTGCTAGCTGTAGTTTTTTTAGTTCATTTCGTTCATTTTCTATTCGAGATACGAAAGTAGATTGATATCCTGTAAATCCTTCTTTTAACGGCGCATCTGCTACTTGTATTTCGATGTAGGATTGAATTCCATCAGTACCACTTTGAATACGAATTTGCTCAGGATTTACATTCAGCAAGTGCGCAAATTGAGTTGTTTTTTGGACCAATAAATTGTCTAAAGTGTCTTGATGTAATCCATCAGTTTTATTAAATTCTTTAATTGAACTAAGAAGCTTCTTTTTCAATGCATTAAGTTGATTTAAATAAGGTTTATATGCTTCATAAGTACTAAATCGTTCTGTGGCTTCATAGAGCTCTTGTACAATATGATTTGGATTATTCTGACTCTGATAACTTATATTAAGTAAGCTATTTTTTAGATGATTCCAAATGGGATCATAAGTTTCGAAGAAGTAAGGCGATGTACTTGCTAAATAATGGCGAAATGCATCGATGTGGTGTTCTGAAACCACTTTATCATGACAGTCTTTTCGAAAATCAAGATTACAATGTAGGGGGCTGCTTAATGAGTCTATTGCATTCAAGGCATCATTAATTACAGTGCGAGGTGACGAGTGGCCTACTGAAATCAGATACTTATCTTTTAAAATGGTGTGGTGTTTCTTAAGTCCAATGTAAAGGGCTTGAATTTTATCTTTGTCTTGGCAAGAGGCCATTACATTCTCAGCAAGCTTATAAAGAGCTAAGGCTGCTTCTTTAGCAACAGTACGTTCAAATAATGCATGAAATGGTTCTGGATTTTCTTTTACCCAGGAAAATTCTTCACAAAGACGTTGGGCCAGTTGTTTCATTATTTCTTCGTTATAATGCGTCTGAAGATTTTTTAAATGAATATCTGCAGGTAAAGCTGAGTTTTGATATAGAGTGCAAAAATTAAGCACCAATCCTTGAATTTTAAATTGTTCTACTAATGGAAACTTACGAGATTCTTGGCAGTGATTAAGCATTAATGACTTCATTTGAAACAACAATTCTTGGACTTTATTGCGATCTGCCTTCATCAATTTCTTTTGATAGAATTGAATAATACTTGCAGTCAGTTCTTCTTTTTCCTCGTTATATAGAATTTTATTTTTTTTCTCGATTACTTTATTAATCGCATTGGTGATTATTTCAGGCATAAATGAGGAATTTTGTGAGTGAGTTGGGAAAAGTTTTTCTATTGCGTCTGGACAAACAGCGCAAAATTCGCCAATCAGGCGAGGTAGGATTTGTTTGCTTTGGGCAAGCTCCAGATCTGTTTTCACCTGGCCAATAGGTTTTGTGTAATCAAGCACGGCTCCAGCTTTATCTGCAATAATAGTTTCAAGATTTTGTTGCATCAATGCTTTAGTTGCTTCTTTAAATGGTTTGGATTTTTGAAGTAATGGAGTTTGTACGTTTAATTCTTGAGCGAAGTCTAATTGTTTTAAATATTTTAGCCTTAGACTTTGTTCGTTAGTCATATGTGCTGCTTTTTCTGCTTTAGCTGCCCATTTTTCTTCGCGAGTGATTTCCCAAAGCTTACTGGCAATGCTTTTAAATTGGTTAATGTTCGTAGCAAGAGTGCTCTCGGAGATGCTTGTTTCCTGGGAGCGAGTTAGCTCGCCTAAAAGGGCTTCGCGCCATTGATAAAACTCAAATTTCATTTTAGGATCATCTGGGAAAAGTTCGAGCAGTAATCCTTCCCAAGCTTCAATTTGCTGCATTAATATGTGTTGTGCTTCATCAATCGCTTGGGTGTATAATCCATCAATAGTCGCTTGAGATTTGATTTTAGTTCTTAATAATTCAACAGCCCGTTCATTAATGCGTTGACGTCTCCAGGGAAAAACATAATAAAAAAATTGTGTTAATAAATCTTCTGGTGGTTTCACTTGGTAAATAGGAAGCCATTCACCTGGTTTACCATTTCGTGCAGCACGCCCAGCGATTTGAGTGGTCATTCTTTCGGTATCAGGGTAGGTTTGAATGACAAATAAGCCTTTAGGGTGATCTCCTGTATTTATGTCGATACCTTTTGCAAGCATCGCTGTACCCACAGTAATCGTATTGACTTGTCCTGCTTGCTTTATAATGCGATCCAGTTCACTAGAACTTTCTTTTCCAGTGATGATTTGAATTTTGAAGCCTTGATCTTTATACGCATTTAAACTGGCACCAAGTGCTTGCGCTTCATTAAAATCCTCACTAATAACAAGAATAGGTTGTGTTTGAGTGTGGCTCCAATTTTCGATAGCACTTTTAGTTTGCGTAATTAATGCTTCACGCTCTGCATAAGTTTGAATCTCTGTATCAGGATTGATTTCCATTGTCGGTTTTGTAATAGGACATTTAATTTTGTCCAGGGTTTTATGCATCGCTTGAATCGTTTCTTCACGATTTAAAGTAAAAATAGGATCATGACTGATACGTCTGTCACCGGCGTAGGGGGCAACGCTAATTGCTTGTGTCCCGATTGCGGTAGCCAGACTTTCTAATTCTCGCTTATCTCCTGGGGTGGCAGAAATACCAAGCAGACGTCCATTTGTATTTTGGTAAAATTTGATTAAGCCTCGGGCTGATTGGTTGGAGAGTACTGAAGGAACCGGATCAATAACAAAATATTGAGCATGATCTTTTCGCTCAGCTTTTAAACGAGCTTGTAACGCCTGCTGCACTGCTTCAGTGAAAATAGAACCTGTTTTAGGAGTGCTACGTATTAGAGGGACACAAATAATTTTTTTGGTGGCTTCGTGTCCTGACTCATCTTTTTCTTTAAGCGGTTGAATAATAAAATGTTTATTTTCTACAAGCGTTGCTGCAATGCAGCTTGCATGAATCCATTGTTTTAATTGAGTGTTGCTTGATGCCATCAAATAATTTTGTTTTTCAACACTGCCTTTAAATTGTTCATTAATTTCCTTATTTAAAAATAAACGAAATTGTTCAAGGTCTTCCTCTTCATCCCAAACTTTGCCCTGCGCCGGATCGATATTGCGAAATGTAACTAGATTGATGAATTGATAAGCAAGTGGATAAATCCATTCAGCAGGATTGTTATCTAAGGTTTCATTTTCTGCAACTAATTTATAAAGGGTTACTTGATCTAAAAGGGCATCATCGCATTCATCTAGAACAACGTGGATAGGTCCATTCGTTTCAAGTAGTTTTTCTTTTTTAGATTCTTTTGCAGACAAGCGAAAAAAGGCCATATCTTCAACTGTAGAACAGTTGATTCCATTATGCTTATAGATTTCTGTGGGACTGTCATGTTGGACAAGAGCAGTTTCAATTTCTAAAAACTTGAAAAATGGTTCGCAATTATTTTCGAAATCACGAATTAAAAGTTGTGGGTTAGCTGTACACTGATCAACCGTTCCGCCTTGGGTCCATTGTAATACAGAGAGCATTGGTGTATTGATACTTTTTCCTTCTCCCGTTTTGATGCGCATTAATAAATTGGAGGAAGGATCATTAAGAGCAAGTAAAAGGATCAGCATTTGTGTCGTGTTTGGGAATAATCCTGTAGTGCGAAAATAAATTTCTCTAAGATAGGCTAAAAGTTCTAAATAGGTGATTTCAACTTGCTCTGGAGCAATTGATTTTGAACGTAATTGTGTCAGTAATGTTTTCGCTCGCTCTTTTAAATCATGTCGTGAACTTACAGTTAGTTTTTTTAGGGTTTTAAAATCACTGGGGTTTAATGGGTCGGTATAGCCTAATGTTTCAATAAAAGTTAATTGCTTTGCAAGTTTCAATTGTAACGAATGAGGCAAATCTATTTCATAAAGCAAATCTTGTAAGCTCATTAACGCTTCTTTTACTCTATCAGTTGCAAATTGTTTGCCTAAATCTCTTTGTTCTCCTGTTTTGGCAAAAGGATTCGTATCAAAGCTTAAGCAATATGCCCTAAGTTTCTCTGAGTCATGCGCTAGTAATGCAGAGTTTAAGCTTTGAGTATTGGGATAGGGTGGGGTAGCAAATAATTTTAAAACTTGATCAATGTCTACTGACGAGCGTCGTCCTAAACCTTTAGTTACTTCTAATAGAGCAAATAAGTTAACGGTATAGTCTTTTTTGTTTTGGGAGAGGCCTGTTAAAATTGTTGCAATTTTTGCTCTATTTTCTGCATTGATTTGCGTCAATTGTTGGAGAATAAGGGGATAAGCATTGAGATCCTGCTCGGGATTTTCTGGTGAGAATCGGTCTAATAAAGCGACACAAAGTTCTGCTTGATCTTGATTATGAGTTAGGAATAATTGAGTTTGCTGTACTAGACTTTGTACGAGCTCTGGAGCGGTTGCTCCTGAAAGCTCTGTCAAAATATGAATTATTTTTTTTATAATTAGAGACTTCATGTGTTCCGGAAGATTCGATTTTTTTAATTCATTTAATGCAGCTAAAGGGAAAGGGCTAGGGCTTTTTAAATTATGGGCCATGCTCATTTTAAAGAACATAACTTGAGCTTCATGATCAAGATCACTTAATTCGAAGAGCTCAACTAAACCATGAATTCCTCGCTCAATGGCCGCACTGTCTGCATCAGGATTTTCTTCCAGGGCTTGTGTTGTTAATTTTAAATGGAGATCTAGATTGTCGATCTCTTCTTGAATTAATTTATTAATCAAAATTTGTTTTTGAGTATAATTTAAACGGGTTAACGCACCTGAATTTAATTGCTTATAGATTTTATTGAATTGCTCAGGTAGTCGTTCATGTATATCAATAAGCAAATTGAGATAACTGGCAATAGATTCAATTTTGTTTTTATAATCTTGCAAGGATTGATCAGAGGGGATATTTTCAACAAGCAAGATTGCTTCATTAAGGATACTTCTTTCAAATTCGGGATCTTGGGTATTAAGTTGTTGCAGCGTTTTCTTTAATGCGGGTAATACTTTCTTCTGAATGAGTTCTTCTTTGAAAAAGAATGTTAAAGAATGTGTCTCGTTAAATGCAGCCATCCAAGAAAGACTGGTATTTATATCTAAATCTTTAACAAGAAGTTTATTTTGTGGATTACCAAAAAATGCATTCATTTCAGAAAGAAATAACCCATGCAATTGACTTAAAATAGTTGCAAATGCCGAGCCTGTAGTATTGTCATTAGCATGTCTTTTTCCAGTAAGCAAGAAACTTAAAATAAATTCACCTTTCGTTTTTCCAAGAATACCTACCCCATACATTCCATTAAGTAATATAGGTTTTTTTTCTTCAAAAAAACGTAATTTTTCAATCACATCTGGAAATTTTGGGTTTGGGCTTTGTAATAAAATGACCAGATCATTGACCGCATCAAAAAGTGGTATCAACTCTAGATTTAATTGCTCTCTTAATTGTTGAGGTACAATAAAACTTTGTAGGTTTTTTTGTAATACCGCTTTTAGGGAGTCGATTTTAAAAGCAGCACTTCGCTTTTTTATGGCATCAACTAATGCATCGACAATCAGATCATCAAGCTTAGAAATGTCGCCATTGCCTATTACACAACCTGGTAAAAGATTTTTTCAATGATGTATTCTTTTATCCAATCCTCTTGTTTCTCAACGGTTTTATTTTCAGTTGGAATAGTACTTGGTGAGTTTGCCAGTGTTTCAAACAGTGCTTGAATTTGCTCAATTTTTGGCAATGATTGTGATTTAGAGATATTAATTTGACTTAATGCACTCAAAACGATTTCTTTAAAAGCATCACCTTTTTGTGCGTTTAAATTTTGTAGTGCTAATAATAAATTATTAATGTTGGACTGAGTTAAAACCGGCTCATTGAGTTTTGCTAATAATTTGATGAGATCAGAGGATAAAATTTGGCGATTCTCTTGTACTGTTGTTGTGAAAGAGTTTATGACTGAAAGTGAGTGTAGGTTGTCTTCTGGAGATGGAGTAGTTTTTTGAATGCGTTCTTGTAGGATGTTAAATACGTCAAATCCTTCATTCTCTAAACATGAGATAACAGGTTCAATTAGATCATTTTTAAAATTTTTATTGGGAAATACATCTTTAATTTCAATGCATTGCTTTAATAAAAAATCTATTTGAGCCAAAGAAGGGATGGGTTTAAATTTAAAACAGCGAGTGAATGCCTGTAATAGTTCATTTCGCTGATTTTGATGTACTTGTTGTAATGAGTGAATACAGCTTGTTACGTATTGTTTCCACTGCTCAATGTTGATAGTTGTGTTGTCGGCAAAAGTACAGGTTAAGATAAAAATTAATTGTTTTTTTTGTAGTGGTGTCCAGGAACTCAGTTTTTCAATGTCATGTAATTGGGTTTGAATATCGGATAGTCTGAGTTCTTTTTTCCAATTTTGTCCCATATATCGAAATAACCATGGCGAAAGCTCACTGTGTTCATTTTCGATTTGGCGGTAAATGAGTTCTGGATCAGTAATCGTATCTTCAGGATTTTCTAGTTTCATGCAAGAAGCTACTTGTTTAAATTGTTGAGACGCAGATTTTTGCGTCATCGCATAGTGTACACCCGTTGGCCCCCAATTCAGTTGGGTTAAAGAAAGACACTGTTCTTGTGGGTTTTCTGCATGTTCTATCACATCTAATATACGGTTTAATGTAATAAGAAGATGCCCCTTATGTTCGATGGGACATGGAGTAGGAAGAGTCAAATTTTTTTCTGCAATTCCAGGTAGAAATACCTGCGTATAGGCCTCAAAAAACGTGTTAAAGTCAAAACTACTTTTATCATAGTTTAGATGAGCAGTGACTAAACTATTCCACCATTCTTTTTGTTCTGCGGGGAGATGTATTAATTTTTGAAGATTTTTAATGCCCCGGGTAGTCAAAAGTGAGTCTTGTACCTCTGGATTTTCAAGAAACGCGAGGCTAATTTTTTTATTTAAGCACGTATTCAGAAGCCTTACTAATAAAAGAGCATGTGCTTTGCCGCCCAGTATAAATTGTTTGCATAAAAATGGAACTATAGACTGAATTTGTTTTGGCGAAATAATCGATTGGCTATTGGATTTAGGAATGTGCACTAATGCGTTAAGTTCCTCTTCGTATTTGGGGAATAAACTGATTAATGCATTTTTTTGTGTTGTTGTGTATGAACTATTCAGTAATAAAGCTATGGTGCTTTTCGATACATCTGGTAATAAACGGGTTATGAGTTCTGTTGAGGGTAAAATGAGTGGGGTTTGATTTTTCAGTGTAGGAGCTAATGGGGAAGGAAGTCTTCTTGGTGTATCAGTATAACAAAGCGCTTGTTTGTCTTTATTAATATAAAATCCTTTGGGGAGATTATTGGGGATAATTCCATCTTTAAATGCATATGAAAACTCTTTAATTTTTAGTACAGCAGATTCTTGAAAGTGCTTGATACCGAGGGCTTTAAGCTGCTGGGTAAGTGCAGGAAATTCAGGCAATTCAACAGAAATTAGAATGGGAGTCTCTGTTACTAAATGTTCTATATGTTCTTGTTGAGTATCCTTTTGAATGCCAGGTGCTTTAGGTAGCACAAAGCTTTTTTGAATTTGGATACGCGCTCGTACAGATTGGGAATTTGTAGCCAACGCTTTTTTTAAAGGATAAATTTTAGGCCCGCTCAAGGTGCTTTGGAGAATTATTTCTGCTGTTTTATTTAATACTGTTCGACGTGCGCTTAGGGCGAGTTGATTTGAAATTTGTTCATTGCCAGGGATTTTAAAAATAAAAAGACGTTTGCGTGGTTCGCTAATAAAATCTAATAAAGTATCAATGTCCTGAGAGGAGATGTGCTCTGGGTCAAGTTCAATTTCTATAGGGTTATAATTGACTTCAGTTTCATATGAAGAAACCAAGTTTTCCAGTAGGGAGTGCAGGTATTTATTTTTCGAAGATTGAGCCACAACAAAACTCCTGTAGAATTGAGGAAAATATGCAGAAATATTTCAACTTTGTTCAGCAAAATATCTGGCAAAAAAGAAAAATATCTGTTCTTTTTTCATTAAAATTGATTTCATTATAATGAAAAAAAGGGAATGTACAAAGTGTGTTATGTAGATTAATTATTCATAAAAATCTTTTTTAAATCATTTGTTAATTAAAATGGAGAAGAGGTTTTATTAACCTTGATTGGGGGCCCTTTAAGTACTTTTTGTAGTTCAAGGGGCTACAAAAACAGCATGATTAATATTAACTGAATCATCATATTAATTATTAGAAAATTTTGTTTGCTTAATAGTTTTATTTGGATCGTCTAGAGTTTTAATTCCAGATAGGTTTTCCTTAATCGTCTGTTGCTTTGAAAGCAAATCCATATGGTTCACTATATCTTGGGCATTATAAGCATAGCGTAAGCCTAAGTGGGTTTGCCGGTCTTGGTGAGAAACGTCTGAAAGAACATCTTCAATATGACAAAGTTCGCCAGAACTACTTACAACTTTATCGGGTAATTCAATGGTTTGTTTGGTGAGATTTTCTAATTCTTTGGGTTCATCTAAAAAAGCAACTTTGATTTGAGAAATATCGACATTTTTTTCTGCCAAATGTTTTAAAGTTTCATATATATTTTTAACTCCTGGCCTATAATGACCACTATAACAAGTAATGACTTCAATTTGACCGTTTTTAATTTGCATTTCACCTGCGCCTAATACCAAGCCACCTTCAGTCATGGTGGAGTGAGCTATTTTATCAGTCTTATCTTTATGATTAAAAAGATATATGTCTCCATCCGCGTTAATCGTAAAAGCGCAATATCCCCCTTTTCCATGAGATAACATATCTGATGTATCAGCAAGTGTTGTCGTGGCTAATTCTCTATCATACCTTACAATTCGCCCCTCGCGAATGAGTGCGCGATGAGGATCGCGGTCTTTAGGTGCGAGCATCTTTGTTTGTCCCTTGCTGTCTTGTTGTTTAGAAAGCTCATTCACCTCTAATAATTGTCCTCGTTCTTTTGCTAGAGCAAGTTTTGCTGTCCTCCTCCATCTATATTGTGCAGTACTAGTCGCATTATTCTCTGCAGGAATTTTATTTAACTTAAGACTTTCGTTAGGAACCAGATTATACTTATCTCCATTCAGGTTTAATTTTTTTGGTAACTCATTTTCATTATTAATTGCTTGGTAAACTTTTTTACTTGCTATCAATGTCAGTTTATTATTTGTCCTATTAGTAAGAGCTTTCATTGTATTCATATACTTTTCTGCTGTTTTTTGTAGTTCTTCCTTTTCACTGGGAAATAAATATTCATTTTCTTTCAGGGCTTTTTGGCAAGTCTCATAAATATGATAAGCATTAGCGATTGTTTGAGTTAGGGTCTGTTTTTCATTTCGATTAGATAAGATTTCGACTTCTGAAAATAAAATACCTATTTGCTGTCTTTTATCACACATGTCGTTAATATTTGTTAGGTTGATTCCTTTCTCTAGGCAATATTGATTTAAGTTGTTTTTAAGAGTTTCCAGTTCCTGAATAACTTCATTTTTGTCATTTTCCTCAACCTCTGGGCCGAAATGCCCATCATTAAAGCTAGCTATGTATAACCTGAAATCAACAATAACATTAAGTTTTTCTGCAAGAGAGTCAGCTTGTTTATATTGAGATTTATATTCTTCAATTTGATTACTGATTTCTGTGTCCATAAATTATGCCATTTGAAACTTATATATATTAAATGATAGCATATTGGTCAGAATGAAATTAAAATAAATATTGGAGTAGATAAAGAGCCTCTAAAAATAATTTAGATGAGTAGCACAAGGGCTAATTTGGGGTTGGGCACCGAATGAATGTTATTTCATTTTTCTAACCTTGAGATGAATGGGATCATATAATTTAGGACTATAACGATTCAATTGGTTTAATTTAATCATATAAAGTAACAGTTTTGGGAATTAAAAGTATCTTCTTTTGGAAAAATGTAAAATTTACTTGACAGAGCTAAGGTAGCTCATTAAACTTCGAACCTAATTTGGGGTTATAGCTCAGCTGGGAGAGCGCTTGCATGGCATGCAAGAGGTCGGCGGTTCGATCCCGCCTAGCTCCACCATCAACATCTTAGATGTTGATGGAAAAAATGTTCCGGGTCCCCATCGTCTAGAGGCCTAGGACATCGCCCTTTCACGGCGAGAACAGGGGTTCGAACCCCCTTGGGGACGCCATTTTTTTGTATTGGTAAGTAGTATTTAGTAGTATCTTTAGTTCCAGGTCCCCATCGTCTAGAGGCCTAGGACATCGCCCTTTCACGGCGAGAACAGGGGTTCGAACCCCCTTGGGGACGCCATCATCAAGATCTAATGCAGCTTGTTATCAGACAACAATTTTTTTATTTAAAAAATAATAAAATTTGATTGCGCTAAACCACATCAGATTCAACTTCTATCAAGTCAAAATTGTCCTTAATTATAGCCTTTCAAAAATTGTTCTCGTGTTAAATCCAAACAATCGTTCATGCATTCTATATGCATATTCATCAGTCATATTGGCGATATAATCACAAACAATTCGATAAGCAGCTGTTTCATCAGCAGACTCTTTAAACAAAATTCTATTTTTATTATCTAGTAAACTGCCTGGGTTTGAGCTTATGGCATCAAACAATCTAAGTACCACTGTTTGTCCGCCATACTCAAAAGTACGTGCCTCTTGGGAGTCAATAACATTAGTGTAGATGCATTGTTTCAAATAATGGAGCAGCGCATCTGCCTCTGGAATTAATGCAAGATTATATTTAAGTAAATTATTTTCAAAATTTTCGTTTGTGATAATGATCTGCGTAGAAGTGATGAAGTAGTTGACCATTTCGCCAATGGTTTGTTTTCTTGAATATAAATCTGATGAGAATAAAGAATCAATGAGATGAGTTTTTCGATGATTTAATGCCGTATTAGCTAAAAGTAGCCTGAATTCTTCAGTATCTAGATGAGCAGGATTTATGAGTCTTAAATGGATGGCATCTTCGAGATCATGAACTCCATAAGCAATATCATCGGCGATATCCATGATGGAACAATCAAAGCTATGATAAGTGGATTTACCCATCTTTGTCCCTTGGGGAATTTGTGTTAAAGATTGAAATAACTCTTTATCGTTATTAGAAAAAGGAGAGAGTAGCCAATCAATTTCGTGCTGTTCGCAATCAAAATAAGCTTTAGGAGGCAACCAGTCGTTAATTTTGATGGTTTTATGAATGGATTCATGGACAGGAGGGTGTTGAGGTGCAACAACAGAGGATCGTTTTACTGGATATTTGAGTATACCAAGAAGTGTACGTCGGGTTAAATCAAGGCCATAAGTCCCATAACTACTTTCAACTTTGGTAAGTAGTCTTAACGTTTGTCCATTTGCTTCAAAACCACCATAATTGCGCATCATATAATTCAGTGCTACTTCACCTCCATGCCCAAATGGTGGGTGACCAATATCATGCAGTAAACATATAACAGAGATAAGATCATCATTAGGTAATAAACCAGAAAGCATTGAATGCTTTTCTCGAGTTATTAAAAGATTATGCACGATACTACGGCCTATTGAATCTACTTCTAATGAGTGTGTGAGGCGTGTACGATGAAAATCTCCTTCATCAGTTCCTAAAATCTGTGTTTTTCTTTGTAATCTTCTAAACGCAGGACAATGGATGACACGTGTTCGATCCCGTTCGTAGGGATCTCGATGATCTTGAGAGCCTCTTTGATTGGTTTGTCCTGAACGTCTGTGTGTCCACATAAGTTATTGCCCTAATAAAAACAATTACTGTAAGACATTATTTGTTCTTTAACAACACAAAAATCTAAAGTTTTTTCTAACTTGGTAGATATAGTAATTAAATAGGAACTGTAAATACTCTAGGTTAAATACAAGGTTAGGGCTTGGAGACGTAACGAATAATAAGAAGAATCATAAATCAGGGGAGTGATCATGAATGATGCATTTAAATTAACGGTGATAGGGATTTGCGCTTTTAGTATGTCTTCTTGTTCTATGATGGATAAGAATGAATATCCAAATTATCCAACATATGTTTATGATCCTGCACAACCCTATACGTTAAATAATTATAATACGGTTAATTATGATTATAGCTATCGTCAAAAAGAAGAAGTTGTTGTCCCTGATTCATATCATGTAGGAGAACTTCATTCTCCAGTATCATTTAAGGATAGAGATCAAACTTGGGTCAATAGCCAAAATCCTCAAGGTTATACGATTGAACTGACTGAAGGTGAAAAGGCGTCTCAAGTAGCACAAGTTCTCTATAAAGCCCCAAAAAATGACCGTATGGCACAAGTAAAATATGACCGTGATGGTAAAACTCATTACAAAGGGGTATACGGTACTTACACTAGTGCTGAAGAGGCACAAAAAGCACTTAATGCCTTGCCACCGGAGATTAAAAGTGGGGCTTCGGTGATTAATTGGAGCAGTGTACAACAATAGACATAGTTAGATTAAAATAGTTAATAAGGGCGAAAAATGTTCTCTCATACTTACGTTTTTCTAATTATATGTCTCGTTTCTGGTTTTATTGCATATAAAGAAACAAATCCTACATCCTTATTGATTGCAAGGGTTATTTTTTCAGTATCTTTAATTGCTCTGTTAGCGCACGCGCCACACCCAGCAGATCTTTAAAAAGAGTTTTTGTGCAAGCTGGGTTTATTTATGAGATTTTTGCTGTAGAGCTAATGAGGATCATTAGACGAGTCACGCCTGGTGTTTTTGTGCGATCCGCTTCAAATTGCTTCACTGTGATTGCATATCCTTGGTTAATTTTTTCCAACCAAGCAATAAACATGTTAAATGCGACTGCATCAAAAGTAAGTTGAATATCACCAGATCCTGTTTGTTGTAATTGATAAGGGAACTTCAAAGTAGGATCATTTTTAAGTTGGGTTGCTAATGCCGTTAATAATTGGCTGTTATTCACTATCTGTTTGGTTTGTGTGGTGCGATCTTGTAGTTTTATCTTTTTCATCCACTGTAGTGTGCTTATTTTTTCAACTAGTTGTGCTGACTTCTGGGTTACACGATTGCTTAATGGTGTATATAAAAAAAGATAATATATGTAGAGCACCAGGCAGAGTCCTGTTCCAAGGAGCAACCATTTCTCTCTTTCATTGAGTGTACTTAAATAAGATTTCATGTTAACTCCAAAGTAGCAACAACCTGTTGCTCATGGGTAGATGCTTGAGTTTGCTTTACCTTTAATTGAAGTTTTTTTAATTCATTCTCTAATTCTTCAAGACTGGCAAAGTCCGTACTTATTAAAGTCACAGATAGGGTTTTATTTTGAAAGCGTAATTGTTCTAGGGTAATTCGATCATTTTTCATTACTTTAGCAAATTGATTGAGCAAAAACCAAAAACGATTTTGATCTTCTGTATTATTGCTTTTTAAAAGTTGAGTAATACGAAATTTAGGACTAATAATCTGTTTCGCATCAGGGAAAAACTCATGATAAATCACGGCAATCTGCTCATCAATTTTTTGAGTTTGTTTATTTAATGAATGCAACTGAATAGCATTCACAGCTAAAAGCGATATTAACCAAAGACAAAAGAGTGTGGCGGTAAGGAGATATTTCTTTTTCAGTAAATTTGCTTTATCTCCATGCTGCATTTCGCCTTGACAGAGATTCATTAATTTAGTTTTTAATAGCCTTTGTGCAATCCAGACTGAAGAGTATTCCTGTTTTTGCGGAAAGCTGGAGTAGGTTGGGGGGCTATCTGTAAAAAGCAAAGGCTCTTGGTCAGGGTGATTTTTAAGATAGATATCAATAAGCTCTTCTTTAAGAGCACCTTTAAATTCATCAGTATTTATAAGTAGAGTTGCCTCATTAAAGCAGAGTTCTTTGGGTTCTAAAGCAAACCAATCTAAGGTAATTCCAACAAATTCAATGTCGTGTTCTTGAAACACCTGCATCAGGTAGCGAATCCTGTGCTTACTTACAACGGTAATTAAGTATTGGTTGTTTTGATATCTTGCTCTATCAAATGCAAAATGTAACTCATCTACTGATTGTGCCAATTTGTCTTCTAGTGCATAAGGGATTGCGGCTCTGGCTTTTCGTTCAGGAAGCCATGACAACTCTAGATTGAGAAGACTTGCTTGTTCGCTTGTTTCAATGACTAAAGTCTTACATTCATGTTGCAATGTTTTGATTTCAATAAAATCACGTTGTGCAGGTGGAACGATTAATGTTCCATCTGCATTAATTTTTAGACAAAAACAGCCGTTCTCATCAAGATGTTTTGTGAATAGAAAAAGGGTATCCATTCCTAAGTATAAGCTCTATGTTTTTTGTGATTCATTACTGTCCATTGGTGTTTTAATTGTTGTGCTAATAAATAAACTACAAGCGCATATTGAGGACTTGAATTGTAACGAGTAATGACAAAGAAGTTTGGATAGGCTATCCAATATTCATTTCCTCGCGCTGTAGTAAGCTCAATCAAACCTGCGCGGGATGGATGATTATGCGCAGCTGTTACAGGTCTTACTCCATTTGCTATTAATTGTGAATAGGAGTAATTCGCTCTTTTAGGATTCATATGTATGTATTTATATTGCGTTCCTCGTAATACAGCATGTTGTGCAATTCCATCATTTGATTTCCAGCCGTGATGATAGAAGTAATTTGCAATACTTCCTATAGAATCATCATTATTTGTAACTAAGTCACGTTTACCTGTATTGTTAAAATCAACAGCAAAATTACGATAGCTACTCGGCATAAATTGAGGTTGGCCTATCGCACCAGCATAAGAGCCCTTATATTGTGTTGCAGGAACTCCATGCTCACGACAAAGAAGTAAGTATTCTTTTAATTCCTTGGTGAAATAAGGCGCGCGTTTTGGATAGTTGAATGCCAGCGTTGCTAAGGCATCGAGAACTCGGTACTCACCTTGCTTTTCACCGTATAAAGTTTCTACACCCAAAATTGCAACAATAATTTCTGGGGGGACACCGTATTTTTTCTTTGCTTTTTCTAAGGCTTTTCTATTGGCAACCCAATAATTTAGTCCACTATTTAAGCGGGCAGGAGTTAAGAATATATCTCGATATACATCCCAGTTTTTCTTTTCATAAGGTTTTTCCATTGACTCAATAATTTGAGGTTGAATTACTACCTGATTCATTGTGGCAGTAAGCTCCTTAGCACTAAAATGATATTGCTTCACCATACTTTTAATAAAAAGTTGGACATCCTTTCTTTTTGTAAATGCAGTATCTGAATAAGTTGAAAAAGAGAAAAAGAACAGTATTAGCGCAATAAACCCCAGACCATGTGCTCGTCTCATAGCATACTCTATATATATTAAAACGAAGGAACAAATTTTATTAAAAATATGATGCATTAGCAAATACTTTCAGGCCGAGCATATTTAAGCTAAAATGCGCTATTTGCAAAAAGGTTATTACAGTTGAGTGATTTAAAGCGAATTCGTAATTTTTCAATTATTGCCCATATCGACCATGGTAAATCAACCCTGGCTGATAGATTTATTCAAATTTGTGGCGGTTTAACTGAACGTGAAATGAGTGCACAAGTTCTTGATTCTATGGATATTGAACGAGAGCGAGGAATCACTATTAAAGCGCAATGTGTTTCCTTAGATTACCGGGCAAAAGATGGCAAAACCTATTTATTAAATTTTATCGATACACCAGGACATGTGGATTTTAGCTATGAGGTGTCTCGTTCACTTGCTGCTTGTGAAGGTGCGATTTTAGTTGTCGATGCTGCTCAGGGCGTGGAAGCACAGACTGTTGCGGTATGTTACACTGCAATTGATCAATCATTGTCTGTATTGCCAGTGCTCAATAAAATTGATTTGCCTCAAGCGGAACCAGAGCGCGTGATTTCTGAAATTGAAGATATTATTGGCGTAGACGCACACGATGCAATAAGGGTAAGTGCCAAAGTTGGTTTGGGGGTAGAAGATGTACTTGAGGCGTTAGTCAAACATATTCCCCCGCCAGAAGGGGATATTAATAAACCTTTGCAAGCATTAATCATTGACTCATGGTTTGATAGTTACCTTGGGGTGGTTTCTCTAGTACGCATCGTCAATGGTTCAATACGCAAAGGTGATAAGATGCGAGTGATGTCTACTGGTCGCTCTTATGAAGTTGATCAAGTAGGTATATTTACTCCAAAGCGCACCAAACTCGATGCGCTCAATGCAGGGGAAGTAGGCTATGTTGTTGCTGGAATTAAAGAGATTCAAGGGGCCCCCGTTGGTGATACCCTAACTTTAGAAAAAAATCCTGCGGATAAAGAGCTGCCGGGATTTCAACGGGTTAAACCTCAAGTTTATGCGGGCTTATTTCCTATTAGCGCTGATGATTTTGAGGCTTTTCGGGAGGCTTTGGCTAAATTAAGTTTAAATGACGCTTCATTGTTTTACGAGCCTGAGTCGTCAGAAGCGCTAGGTTTTGGATTCCGTTGTGGTTTCTTAGGAATGCTGCATATGGAAATTGTCCAGGAGCGTCTGGAAAGAGAATATAATTTAGATTTAATTTCTACAGCGCCTACAGTTGTCTACCAAATAGTAACACAAAAAGGAGAAACTTTACTTATTGATAATCCTTCCTTGCTTCCTCCAATTCCACAGATTAAAGAAATGTATGAGCCTATAGTCAGGGCTAATATATTAGTACCTCAAGATTATCTTGGTTCTATTATCACTCTGTGTATCGAACGGCGTGGGGTGCAGGTTAATATGACTTATAGTGGTCGACAGGTTTCTGTTACGTATGATATCCCTATGAGTGAAGTAGTTTCAGATTTTTTTGACCGTTTAAAATCAGTAAGTCGCGGCTATGCTTCATTAGATTATAATTTTTTGCGCTTTGAAGAAGCTGATTTAGTAAAAATGGATATTTTGATCAATAGCGAGCGTGTCGATGCACTTTCTGTCATTGTTCATCGTTCTTCGGCTCATAGCAGAGGTAAATTGATTGCAGAGAAAATGCGTGATTTGATTCCACGCCAAATGTTTGATGTAGCGATTCAAGCAGCATTGGGAAGTCATATTATTGCTCGACAAACAGTTAAGGCTTTACGTAAAAATGTTACTGCAAAATGCTACGGTGGCGATGTCTCGCGTAAACGAAAATTATTGGAAAAGCAAAAAGCAGGTAAAAAGCGTATGAAACAAGTGGGGCATGTGGAAATACCCCAAGAGGCATTTATGGCTGTTTTTCAAACAGATAAAAAGAAATAGGCGTACTTTTTAGGATCTAAAGTTATGAATTTTGCTTTAATATTAGTTGTCTTATCTTTTGTCAGTGGATTCATCTATCTGCTTGATGTTCTATTTTGGGCAAAAAAACGTGGAGAGGATCAAAACCCTAATAAAATTATTGAGTATTCGCGTTCATTCTTTCCTGTGTTTTTTATTGTTTTGATCTTGCGTTCTTTTCTCATTGAACCGTTCCGTATACCATCTGGTTCACTTGAACCTACCTTGTTGGTTGGGGATTTTGTGGCAGTGAATAAGTTTATTTATGGATTGAGACTACCCGTGTGGGAAAAGAAAGTCATTACTATATCCGATCCTAAAATCGGCGATATTGCGGTATTTCGCTGGCCTCCTGATCCTTCTTATGATTACATCAAAAGAGTGATTGGTATTCCTGGTGATAAAGTCAGTTACCACAATAAGGTATTAACCGTAAATGGAAAAGAAGCAAAGCAGACCTTTATTGAGTACACAATTGATGAGAGCTCTGGAAAAGCAGTATCTAAATATCAAGAAAATTTGAATGGAACGGTGCATGATATTTTTATCAGAACAGATGTCCCAGCCGTAGATTTTGACATTGTCGTTCCCGAAGGGAATTATTTTATGATGGGAGATAATCGAGATGATAGTGCAGATAGTAGATTTTGGGGATTTGTACCAGAACCTTATTTAAGAGGAAAAGCATTTTTGGTCTGGATGAGCTGGAATGGAAAAACAGATAATGTGCGTTGGTCAAAAATTGGAAAATTAATCCCCTAAGTTAAAATAAAAGGAAGACTTCTTAAAAGTAAACTCCTGGAGATTAGCTTTGGTCATTATGAGGAATTGTGCATGTATAAAGAGAAGGGAATGACTTTAATAGGAACAGTACTGACTATAATAGCAATCGTTATCGCAGCAACAGTAATCATGCGCGTCGTACCTGTTTATTTGCAATATTACTCTATAATTAAGTCCATTGATGATTTAAATTCTTTACCTGCATCTAATTTGACAGGAGATTCCATGCAGGATATTAATGAGTTGAAAGGTGTTTTGGATAAACATCTTGATATTAACGGAATAACCAGCTTAAAGGAAAATCAATTAACTATTGAACCTCTCGGGGCTAATAAATTTATGATCAGATTAAAATATCAAGTGATAAAGCCTTTAATATATAATGTGAGTTTATTATTTGATTTTAATCATAGCGAAGAGGTGGTAGCAGGCAGTGAAAATTGATTTAGAACGATTATGCCGACGATTAGGCTATCACTTTAAAAATAGTGCATATCTCAAGCAAGCGTTGACTCATTGCAGTGTTGGTAGTGAAAACTATGAACGTTTTGAATTTCTAGGTGATTCTATCTTAAGTTTTGTCATTGCAAATGAACTGTTTCATCGGTTTCCCTTGCAAAGCGAGGGTCAATTAAGTCGTTTGCGTTCGTTTCTCGTGCGAGGCGAGATGCTAGTCGAATTAGCTAAAGAGCTTGAGCTTGGTGATTTTCTTTATTTAGGCCAAGGAGAATTAAAAAGTGGTGGATTTCGTAGAGCGTCGATTCTTTCTGATGCGCTGGAAGCTGTTTTTGCAGCTGTTTTTCTGGATGGTGGCATAGATTGTGCAAAAGAAGTAATTCTAGAATTATATCGTTCTCGACTTGAAAGTCCTAATTTAAATGACTGCTTAAAAGATGCTAAAACGCAATTACAGGAATATTTGCAGGCAGAAAAAATTCCACTTCCTGAATATATATTAACTAAAGTAGAAGGTGATGAGCACAATCAAATTTTTTATATTACTTGTGCGGTTAATGGAATGAAAGAACAAACTTTTGGTCAAGGTTCTAATCGACGAAAAGCAGAGCAGTTAGCGGCTAAAGCAATGTTAGAGCGATTGCGTTCAAACAATCTCTAACAATATATGTAGGGACTATCCAAAAATACCCTTTCTACGTTAGGCTCCAAAGTGTTAGGGCTAGTAGAGACATAAAAGTATTTTCCCTTCTCGTTTTCACGAGAAGGAGTTATGCATTATTAATGAGGTGACTAATTAAACCTCCTAAGATTGAATTAAATACCCATATGCGTTGATGCAACTCGTTGGGCGGTGTCCACATCTAATTCAACACCAATTACCTCAGCAAAAGTTGAAGCGGTTTTCTTGTTAATTTCTAGGCTACTAAAAAAGCTATGTGGGCTTTTGGCATACGACCCTAATTCTTTCGCAATCACACAAAAATTATTATAAGCTTGCTTCTTCTCAACTCTATATAAATGCTCTGGTGTGTCTATGGTTATGTTTTGTCCTTGTTGCAGAATAATATCGTTATTAATACTCAATTGATTCTCGTCTTGTCTTGTCATGGTACGTCCTGTTAAACCAAGTAGGTTAATAGCTTCTTCTCTCAAGGCTTGACAAGGAAAAACCGCTACTAAATGCCCGGCTTCAATACTCCTTGGAATAAATAAAACGGTAGGTTTATCAGAGTAGGTCTTACCAATAGGAGATGTCATCATTGCAACAAAGTTATCGTGCGAGAGAATACTTGGAAATTTAAGAGCTAGCTCATTCTCAAACCGACCTTTGTAAAGCACTATGGGCTTAGGCTCGCAGAGTGCGCAAAGCTCGTTGTAAAATTCATTTAAGCTCACTAAAAACTGTGTCTCATGTACAATCGTCTTGTAATTTGATAGCAAAGTTCTCTTGAGAGTAATGTTCTACAAAGTTCTGTATTATTTGTAAAGGGTCATGTGTATTTTCAAATATGCTTTTTTCTTTGCTTAAGAAATGATACAGAGCACAATCTTGCTCGTTGTCCTTACTGATACTATCCAATGCATTGAAAACTTCTGGAAATTGACAATACATCTCACTTATACGAGCTCCGCTACGAAGTGTGCGCATATAATGATGTAATAAGTCTTGATGCTTTTTAAACAATACAACGGCATCTTCTTTTTGTAACATTCACATTCTCCTAAATGAAATCTAAAACCAGATTTAGGCTAGAGGTAAGATAAAAAAGGAGAAAAGAAACGATCATGAAATTGATTCATATTTAGACCTAAGACATCAAAAGAAATCAATTCTTTTTCATTCATTATCTAAACGACAGACCCGTTTTATTAATTAAAACTAAGTTTGAAACCAGTCCCCCAAATCCTCAATGCTTGAGAAGATAAGCCGTTTACTAAGCACTATTGCTTAGTGCCTTGTTAGCGCGTGAACACTATCATTGTTTTGGTAAAAATACAAACTACTTATTTACTATTTGAACTTATAGATTGATATGCACCGTTCATTTAATGGAGGTAGTGTAAACGGTTGTTTTAAATCATATCTTCTAAATTACTGCCGATCTCTAACCATTCTTCCTCTACTTGATTTAAATGGGAATGCGTAAGAGAGCGCTTTTGTAAGAGTTGATTTAATTTATTTTGTTGATTACTGTCCTCATAAAGACTGGCATCGCTAAGTTGCGTATCGAGTTGAGTGATTTCATCTTGATATTGTTCAATGAGTTGTTCTAATTTTTTAAGTCGATTTTGTAAAGCTTTTTTTTCTTTGTAGTCATTTGCAGCTGAAAAAGTCGTATTTTCTTTGATTGAATCTTTAGTTTGTAACCAAGAATAATAATCATCCAAATCACCATCAAAAGCCTGAACTTTTTGATGATAAACTAAGTAATAACTATCCACACTGGTTTTTAACATGTGGCGATCATGGGATATTAAAATTAACGCACCCTCATAACTTTGCAATGCGAGTTCGATTGCTGAGCGCATTCCAAGATCCAGGTGGTTAGTAGGTTCGTCCAACAAAAGTAAATTAGGTTTTAACCACACGAGTTTTGCTAAAGCAAGACGTGCTTTTTCTCCGCCAGAAAAGTGATGAATGGGTTGTACTGCCATATCACCTGTAAAATTAAAGCCGCCCAAAAAGTCACGTATAGCTTGCTCACGTACCTCTGGAGAAAGTATTTGGATTGTTTCGACTGGACTTAGATTGCAGTCCAATTGTTCTAATTGATGTTGTGCATAATAACCAATTTTTAAATGAGCAGAACGATGAATTGTGCCATTCAAAATGGATAAAGATCCGGTTAGTGTTTTAATAAAAGTTGATTTGCCTTCACCATTTGGTCCAAGTAGGGCTATTCTATCGCCAGGATTAAGGGATAGATTTATTTTTTTTAAAATAGGTTTTTCTGACTGATAACCAGCGTCAACCAGGTTGCATTGTATTAAAGGATTGCTTGCACGTGGACATGGAAAAAAATCAAATGAAAAAGGGGAGTCTATTTGCGCAGCGGCAATAATTTCCATTCGTGCTATTGCTTTGAGACGTCCTTGTGCTTGTTTGGCTTTAGTAGCTTTTGCTCTAAAGCGATTTACAAAAGACATCATATGATTGATTTTAGCTTGTTGCTTTTCATGCAAGGCTTGTTGTAATGCTAATTGTTGAGCATGAATGTTCTCAAAACAGCTGTAATTACCACTATAAAGTGTCAGATTTTGTTTCTCTATATGCAAAATATGAGTCACAAAGGCATCAAGAAACTCGCGGTCATGGGAAATAAGAATAATGGTGCTTGGGCTTTGTTTTAAAAAACGTTCCAGCCAAAAAATTGCTTCCATGTCTAAATGGTTAGTGGGCTCATCAAGTAACAGCAAATCAGCGGGTTTCATTAAGCAACGCGCAAGGCTTAAGCGCATACGCCACCCTCCAGAAAAGCTATTGACCGAAGCTTGATGCTGCTTCGCAAGAAAGCCTAGTCCCGACATAATGGTAGCTGCAATGGCCGGTTTGCTATAGCCTGCAGTATGGTTTAACTCCTCGTGACATAATAATACTTCAGCATCATTACCTGATGTTTCCGCTTCTTGTAAGCGCTGACATAACTTAATATAGCCATCATCACCGCCTAATACAAAGTCTAGTGCACATTCATCACTATCAGGCAATTGCTGTGATAAATGGCTGATAGTGAGTTGGGGATTAATTAAAAATTCACCTGTATCAGGCGCTAGCTTTTTCAGTAGAAAATCAAATAATGTTGATTTACCACATCCGTTATGACCAATTAGACCAATTTTTTGTTTTTCATAAAGAGTAACATTAACCTTATCCAATAAGATTTTATTGCCGCGGCTTAAAGTAATTTGACGAAGAGTAAGCATGATAAATTTTTAATTATTAATAAAATTAGAGGCACAAGCTAGATACTTTTATTGATGTGTATCTTAGGTGGAGCGTAGTTGACCTCAGTTATGCTGCGCTCTACCTGGTTACGGCTCAAAAGTGTACTTTCAATTTTTGAATTCTATCATAAATCTATTCAACTTGGTTCGGGCTCTATAGTTTTTTTCCGAGCTGATCGGTGTCTTGCATTTTTTTCAATATCAATGTAGCGATCTGTAGTTGCACTTGAACTATGGCCGGCGTCATCACGTACATGTTCTCGGGGGCGTATTTTCACATCTTCAGAAATTCCGGTATGTCTTAGCCAGTGAACAGTTGCTGCGGTTAAATTGTCGGCTTCCTCATCATGACCTTTGATGCGCAATTGCTCTTCGGCAAGATCAAAACATTGTTGAATAATTCTACGGATGGGAGCTGTATCACTCATGGGGCCATTTCCGCGAATTTTTGGAATGAGTGGGGAGTTATCTGCAGATGAAGGCAGTGGTGTTAACCCTAGAAAACTACGCCATCGTATTAAACTCTCTAACATTGCATCACTTACCGCGATTTGACGTTCTTTGTTCCCCTTTCCTACTGTAGTAAACCACCATTGACCATTATTGTCTTTAGCAAAGTCATTCATATTTGGTATCCAGCGATCACTGGCTGCAAGTTCAGATATTCGCAAATACATTCCAAATAACATGCTTAACATGAACCTGGTTCTCTCATGTTTCATTGGTGAGTCACTAGCAAGATATTCAGCCGCATCTAATACAGCACTCCATTGCATCAGACTTAAGCGGCGTATTGGTGTATTGTGCTGTGCCTTACGAATAAACTTACTCTTTTGACGTATCAAAGCCACTGGATTAGCAACTAAATATTCTTCAGCGATTAGAAAATTAAACAATGTACTTAAAATAGCAAATATTTCTTGGAGGGCACCTTGTGATAAACTAAAGTGTTCAATTGCTGGTTTTTGACCTCTCTTTAGTGCCGCTTTATTCAAAGTTACAACAAATGGCCTCCATTCTTCATTCGGAATACGTTTTCCTTCTTTCTCTATAAAGCGAGGCACCTTTTTTAAGCTTATCCAGGCATTAGGCGGCTTTTGGCAAAAGCGAATGTACTGTTCTATATCCTCTCGCTTCAATTGATCTAATGTAGAATTTTTAATTAGCCACGTCCATTGTAATAATCGTTCAGATTCTCTTCGATAACTATTAAATGTCCCTTGGCTACCTGTATAACTTTTAAGAAAACTCAAAGTGTAATTAAAATCGTTTTGAAATTTTACATCAGGAAGTACAACATGTTCCTGATTTTTATGTAGGTGATTGAGATTATCAAAAATGGGAAGTAGTTTAACTTTCATTATTTTGTAATGTGAAAGGAATAATGATTAATGCTAGCTGAAAATTAAGAAAGATACGAGTGAACAACTAAAAAGTTGTTGTGGGTTTGTTTTTGTCTATATGGATTAAAAAAAACCCTTTTGATTATTAAATCTAAATAAAAATGAAATAAATTAAAATTAATGAAAATTTAATGGTTTAGGATATTGACCTTAATGATGGCAGCTAGTATTATCAGCGCTCTGTCCTTGGGACGGGTTTTCGGGGTGTAGCGCAGTTTGGTAGCGCGCCTGCTTTGGGAGCAGGATGTCGGGGGTTCGAATCCCTCCACCCCGACCATTTTTTTGCGCCCGTAGCTCATCTGGATAGAGCATCGGCCTTCTAAGCCGAGGGTAGCAGGTTCGAATCCTGCCGGGCGTGCCAGCCCAGATCATTCCATAAGAGTTCTGGCAAAAATTATGGTGAGCGTAGCTCAGTTGGTAGAGCCCCGGGTTGTGATCCCGGTTGTCGTGGGTTCGAGTCCCATCGTTCACCCCATTTGAAAATCAAATGGTTTTAACACGAAAGATTTTATTTCGGTCTTTACAAGACTGGATTACTGATTGATAATCCAACCTGATTTGCGAAAGTGGCGGAATTGGTAGACGCACTGGATTTAGGTTCCAGCGGGGTGACCCGTGAGAGTTCGAGTCTCTCCTTTCGCACCATTATCATTATAAATTCCATGAGGTGAAATTAATGCAAGTTTCGGTTGAGACCCTAAAAGGTTTGGAGCGTAAGGTAACAGTTTCTGTACCTGCAGAGAAAGTTGAGGAAGAAGTGAGCTTACGTCTCAAGAATCTTGCTCGCAAAGTCAAAATAGATGGTTTTCGTCCTGGTAAAGTACCGTTGCATGTTGTTACGAACCGCTATTCTCACAGCGTTCGTGAAGAAGTCGCTCGCGATATGGTTCAGTCTACTTTATACGAAGCATTGCAAAAAAATGAATTAGTTCCCGCGGGTTATCCTTCTGTTGAACCTGAGCAACTTGAACAAGGTAAAGATTTTAAATATAGCGCAACATTTGAAGTAATGCCTGTATTTGAGATTGCTGAATTAAACCAAGCGCCGGTTGAGTTATGTCGCTCAGAAGTCACTGATAAAGATGTTGAACACATGCTTGATAAACTTCGTGAGCAAAATAAAGTATGGGATGATGTTTCTCGTGCGACCAAAAAAGACGACAAAGTCGTAATTGATTTTACAGGGTTCCTTGATGATAAGCCATTTGAAGGAGGCAGTGCCGAGGGGCATGAGTTGGTTCTTGGCTCAGGAGCAATGATACCTGGTTTCGAGGATGGAATTATTGGCAATAAAAAAGAGAACCCATTCGATATTAAAGTTACTTTCCCTGCTGACTATGGTCATAAAGAATTAGCAGGTAAAGAAGCTGTGTTCAATATCACGATTCATAAGGTAATGGAAGGAAAGCTACCTGAACTGGATGATGCATTCGCTGAAAAATTTAATATTAAAGAAGGGGGCGTAGATGCTCTCAAAAAAGATATTAAAGAAAATATGACCCGTGAATTAGACCGTCGTGTCAGTATGATGAATAGAGAAAAAATGTTTGATAAGTTAATGGAAGTTAATGAAATTCCATTACCTCTTGCATTAATCGACAAAGAAATTGAGCATTTGAAGCATGATATGTACCATCGTATTTTTGGACATGAACATCATGAGAATGAAAAAATACCTGATTTCCCACGTGAGCTTTTCGAAGAACAAGCCAAACGTCGAGTGCATCTTGGTTTACTATTTTCTGAATATGTTAAAAAACATCAAATTGTTCCCGATAAAGATAAAGTGAACGCCATGATCGAGAAATTTGCTGGTGCTTATGAAAACCCAGATGAGCTACGTACCTGGTATCAAAATAGCAAAGAGCATATGGCTGAAATCGAGGCGCTCGTTTTAGAGGAAATGGTTGCGGATAAAATCGCTGAAGATGCAAAAATTGAATATAAATCAAAGGACTATGATTCAATAATGAATCCTAAACCAGCGACTGAAGCGACAGAGAAAAAAGGAGAGTAAGTATATGTCAGGCTATTCAGAGAATATCATTCGTAATGCCAGTGGATTAGTACCAATGGTTATTGAGCAAACCTCACGAGGCGAGCGTTCATATGATATTTACTCAAGATTATTAAAAGAGCGAATTATTTTTCTTTTAGGTGAAGTTGAAGATCATATGGCTAATTTAGTGGTTGCTCAATTGCTGTTTCTTGAGTCTGAAAATCCTGAAAAAGACATTTCTCTATATATAAACTCACCGGGTGGCGTAGTTACGGCAGGATTGGCAATTTACGATACTATGCAATTCATCAAGCCCGACGTGAGTACCTTATGTATAGGTCAAGCAGCAAGTGCTGCTGCTTTATTGCTTTGCGCTGGTGCTGATGGAAAAAGATTTTGCTTGCCCAATTCACGAGTAATGATTCACCAACCTTTAGGTGGTTACCGCGGGCAGGCAACTGATATCGAAATCCATGCACGTGAGACTTTAACTGTAAGAGAACGACTAAACAATATAATGGCAAAGCATACTAAAAAAACGCCTGATCAAATTATGCGTGATACCGAGCGTGATAATTTTATGAGTGCTACACAAGCTGTTGAATATGGTCTTATTGATAAAGTGCTTTATGATAGAGAATCAGCGAGCAAGGCAGAATAATTATTTCTGTAAACCAGCGTGAGTTTATAATTCGTTAGCCTGGGTTAAAACGTTTTGATTCTTGAATATCAAGATATTTCCAGGATAGATACTGTTAATGCGAATCTTTTTGCTCCATGCGACTGGATATCAAAAGACATCGCGCCGGTTATGGATAGTATTGTCACTAGCCGGAAGTAGAATTATAAGCTGAATTTTAGAAAACTGAGCCGCAATTGCTGGGGAATTAAAACTTATTTATTTTTAAATTTGTTAGCTCCTACATATGCGGCTCACGTTTTTTAGAGTACTATAGTTTATACTGAATTACAGTGGCATATCTTTTTCTGATTGACTAATATTTTACATATATTATCTTTTCTGGTAATCGTTGTAAGAAGGGGTTTGGTTATGAGTAAATCCGGTAACGGAAGTGGTGAAAAAGTTTTGTATTGTTCTTTTTGCGGAAAGAGCCAGCATGAAGTAAAAAAGTTAATTGCAGGTCCTTCCGTATTTGTATGTGATGAGTGTGTTGAGCTATGTAACGATATAATTCGTGAAGAAACACATGATACACATGAGGAAGCTGAGGTACGTTTACCCTCACCTAAAGAAATTTCATGTTTCTTAGATGAATATGTTATAGGTCAAGCTCATGCAAAAAAAGTTTTGTCTGTAGCTGTTTATAACCACTACAAGCGATTACAACATAAAAGCGAAGATGGTGTTGAACTGGGAAAAAGCAACATTTTGCTTATAGGCCCAACAGGAAGTGGAAAGACCCTTTTAGCTCAAACATTAGCTCGTATTTTAAATGTTCCTTTTGCTATGGCGGATGCGACTACGCTTACTGAAGCAGGTTATGTTGGCGAAGACGTAGAAAATATCATACAGAAACTTTTACAAAAATGTGATTATGATGTAGATAAAGCACAGCATGGTATTGTTTATATCGATGAAATTGATAAGATTTCTCGAAAATCCGACAATCCTTCTATTACTCGTGATGTATCAGGCGAGGGTGTCCAACAAGCACTTTTGAAATTAATCGAAGGAACAATTGCCTCCGTTCCACCTCAAGGTGGCCGTAAACATCCACAACAAGAATTTTTACAAGTAGATACTTCTAATATCTTGTTTATTTGTGGTGGAGCATTTGCTGGTCTAGAAAAAGTAATCAGGGAGCGAAGTGATAAATCAGGCATTGGGTTTTCTGCACAGCTGAAAAACAAAAAAGATTCCAATGATGAAATTTCTAAAGTACTTAGCCAGTTAGAATCTGATGATCTTATTAAATATGGTTTAATTCCAGAGTTTGTGGGAAGACTGCCTGTAGTTACTACGTTACAAGAGCTTGATCAATCAGCGCTTATTGATATTTTAACTAATCCTAAAAATGCATTGACGAAACAATTCCAGTCTCTTTTCAAAATGGAGGATGTAGAGCTTGAATTTAGGGATGAAGCATTGGTAGCAATTGCTAAAAAAGCTTTAGAAAGAAAAATGGGTGCTCGAGGCTTGCGCGCAATACTTGAAAATATTCTTTTAGACACAATGTATGAATTACCTTCTCTTGAGGGAGTGATTAAAGTTGTGGTTGATGAGAGTGTTATAACCAGCTCGTCAAAACCGATTCTTATTTATGAACAAGATGGGATGAAGAGTGCAGCAGGCGGCCAAGAGTAAGCATTTCTACTCTGTATCTCTCCTGCACATAATGTAGGGGAGAAGTTCTTATAAGGGACTTTCTTAATTATAAAGCGTTGATTTCTTGCAATAACTCTCCCTTCCTTTTAAATTATAAGTTAGTAGTCATTAAAATATTAATTTTAAGTTTTCTGTTTAAATAAGGGTTCATTATGTCCATTGAAAATAAAGAAAGTTCGAATGAGACTGAAAAAATGTCCAACATACCTGTATTACCATTAAGAGACGTAGTGGTTTACCCTCATATGGTTATTCCTCTTTTTGTTGGCCGAGGAAAGTCAATTAAGGCCTTAGAAGCGGCTATGGTTGATAATAAACAAATTTTTTTAGTAGCACAGAAAAAATCATCAAATGATGATCCAGGTGAAGCTGATATTTTTCAGATAGGTACATTGTCAAGTGTGCTGCAGTTATTAAAATTGCCCGATGGAACCGTTAAAGTTTTAGTCGAAGGTGAAAAACGTGCTAAAGCTAAAGCATATCACCAGACGCAAGGATATTTAGAAGCCGAACTCGAGGTAATGGAGGATGAGAATGCAGCCATGCAGGAGCCTGATATAGGCATTTTAATGCGTTCTCTCATGTCGCAATTTGAACAATATATTAAACTTAATAAAAAAATCCCTCCTGAGGTTTTATCACCACTAGCCGGAATTGAAGAACCTGGTCGTTTAGCAGATACGATTGCCGCTCATCTCACTTTAAAAATTGATGACAAACAAGATTTATTAGAAACTTTAGATGTGGGAACTCGTCTCGAACGTTTGATGTCTGCAATTGAGAATGAAATTGATCTATTACATGTGGAGAAACGTGTAAGAGGTCGCGTAAAACGTCAAATGGAAAAAAGTCAGCGTGAGTACTACCTCAATGAGCAAATGAAGGCCATCCAAAAAGAATTAGGGGAATTAGGTGAAGAAGGCAATGAAATTGAACAACTCGAAAAATCAATTAATAAAGCCGGTATGCCTAAAGAAGCAAAAGAAAAATCTCTAGCCGAGCTTCATAAGCTAAAAATGATGTCACCTATGTCTGCAGAGGCTACCGTTATTCGGAATTATTTGGATTGGATGCTTGAAGTACCGTGGAAAAAAAGAACAAAAATTCAGTTTGATTTACTAAAAGCTGAAAAATTATTAGATAAAGAACATTATGGGCTAGAACAGGTTAAAAAGCGTATTATCGAATATCTGGCTGTTCAACAACGTGTAAAACGTCTAAAAGGACCTATCTTATGTTTGGTTGGACCTCCTGGAGTAGGTAAGACTTCATTGGGTCAATCGATTGCTAATGCTACGGGACGCACATTCATACGTATCGCTTTAGGCGGTGTTAGGGATGAAGCAGAGATTCGTGGTCATAGAAGAACTTATATCGGATCTATGCCTGGTAAAATCATCCAAAAACTCTGTAAAGCGGGTGTAAAAAATCCATTAATTATGCTTGATGAAGTCGATAAGATGGCTATGGACTTCCGAGGTGATCCGGCTGCAGCCTTATTAGAGGTATTGGATCCAGAACAAAATCATACTTTTAACGATCATTATCTTGAAGTTGACTATGATCTCAGTGATGTTATGTTCATTGCCACAGCGAACTCCCTGGAAATACCGGCACCATTATTAGATAGGATGGAGGTAATTCGTCTTGCTGGGTATACAGAGGACGAGAAAGTAAGTATTGCTGAAAAATATCTTGTGCCAAAACAAATCGTCTTAAATGGTTTAGATAATGAAGAAATCCATATTAGTGAAGGCGCTATACGAGAAATTATTCGTCACTATACGCGTGAAGCTGGTGTGCGTAACTTAGAACGAGATATTGCCAGTGTCTGTCGAAAAGTTGTAAAAGAAATTTTATCCAATAAAAAGATAAAAAAAATGGCTGTATCGCTTAATAATATTGAAAAATATCTTGGGGTGAAAAAATATAGATATGGTCTTGCTGAAGAATTTGATCAGGTTGGTCAAGTTACAGGATTGGCTTGGACGAGTGTTGGTGGAGAATTGCTTACCATTGAAGCCTCAATGATGCAGGGTAAAGGTAAAGTAACACATACAGGTCAATTAGGCGAAGTAATGCAAGAGTCCATTCATGCTGCGATGACGGTGGTACGAAGTCGCGCTAAAAAACTTGGTTTATCGGATGATTTTTACGATAAAAATGACTTCCATGTCCATGTCCCTGAAGGTGCTACTCCTAAAGATGGGCCAAGTGCTGGTATTGGCATGTGTACTGTTTTAGTTTCTGTAGTAACACAAATTCCAGTTAAAGCGGATGTAGCTATGACAGGTGAAATTACGCTAAGAGGACAAGTGTTACCTATTGGTGGTCTAAAAGAAAAATTATTGGCAGCGCATCGTGGTGGAATTAAACATGTGATTATCCCTGAAGAGAATGTTAAAGACTTAGAAGAGATACCTGATAATGTACTACGTAAGCTAACAATTCACCCTGTTAAGACCATTGAGCAGGTGCTAGAGCTCGCTTTACAACGCACTCCGTGGGTTGGTGAGGCAACAAATGATCAATCTGGCAAAAATGTTAATAAACGCTCAAAAAAAATTAAAAATAATGATTTACATGCCCATTAATACAGGGTATAGTTCGTTTCGTAGCCCGCCGATAGCGGGCTTTGCAAGGAAGTAACTACTTGACCGGTTAATTTGATTATTAAAGTTAAATTAGCTTAGAAGTATGGAAGATTAACTGTATAGGGGAAGCAATGAATAAGAGCGAATTAGTTGATGCTATTGCAAGTGGTTCGGGTTTAACAAAAGCTGACGCAAGTAGAGTTCTGGAAACATTTACTAGTACTATTACTGATGCGTTACGAAGTGGTGATCAAGTAGTAATACCTGGTTTCGGATCTTTCTCAACAGGTAATCGTTCAGCACGTACTGGTCGAAATCCACAAACTGGAAAAGTTATACAAATTAAAGCGTCACGAGTAGCCAAGTTTAAAGCGGGTAAAAACCTGAAAGAAGCAGTTCAAGAAGCTTAAGTTTTCCGGGTGCTTAGCTCAGCTGGGAGAGCATCGCCCTTACAAGGCGAGGGTCGTAGGTTCGATCCCTACAGCACCCACCAAGTATTGGAGTGGTAGTTCAGTTGGTTAGAATACCGGCCTGTCACGCCGGGGGTCGCGGGTTCGAGCCCCGTCCACTCCGCCAAGTTAACGCGTCGCAAGACGCGTTTTTTTTTAAGTGAAAGCTCAAGAAATTTAAGTTTTCCGGGTGCTTAGCTCAGCTGGGAGAGCATCGCCCTTACAAGGCGAGGGTCGTAGGTTCGATCCCTACAGCACCCACCAAGCATTTGGAGTGGTAGTTCAGTTGGTTAGAATACCGGCCTGTCACGCCGGGGGTCGCGGGTTCGAGCCCCGTCCACTCCGCCAAGTTAGCGCGTCGCAAGACGTGTTTTTTTAAGTGAAAGCTCAAGGAATTAAAATTTTCCGGGTGCTTAGCTCAGCTGGGAGAGCATCGCCCTTACAAGGCGAGGGTCGTAGGTTCGATCCCTACAGCACCCACCAAGTATTTGGAGTGGTAGTTCAGTTGGTTAGAATACCGGCCTGTCACGCCGGGGGTCGCGGGTTCGAGCCCCGTCCACTCCGCCAAGTTAACGCGTCGCAAGACGCGTTTTTTTAAGTGAAAGCTCAAAAAATTTAAATTTATGTTTTAGCTAGTTATCTCTCCGAGAGTTTGTTGTGCTAAAAGAAAGTCCTTGAGACGTTGCAAACCAATCCAAAGTGTAGTAGGTCCTGGCTCTGGGTCATTATTTCTATTCATGTATCCTCCCATAGAAGCAATTATTTTGATCATTATTTTTAATGGCGGAGGTTCAGCAGGAGGTGCTTCTTTTTTAACGATGAGATGAGCCATTTTCCACTCTTCGGTCGAGAAGATTAACTCCCAACTTATATCAGGACATTCTCGCCCCAATATAGTTAAATAGAGAATTCTCCATGCAATAATCATGTATAAAGTTAGGCAGGGGTCAAAACGACTCTTGTCATTAAGCTGTAATTTCTCAACTCGGCAACCGCTTTTTAAAATACGAAAGTACACTTCAATTTGCCAACGGCATAAATACCATTTCAGTATATTATGTGCTCCAGTAGCATCATGGATTTTGACGTTCGTTAGTAAGACCCACTCTAGTGGCTCTTGTCCTTCAGGTGAGTCGATTTCTGTTGCAATTACCACCGTCACGATTACTGTTTTGTCACCATATTTTGTCGATATTTTTCGTTTTCTATCGGGTGGGCATAGAGTAATCTCTGTTGCATATAAATTTTGTGTTACGTCCCGACCTACTTGTTTTTCTTTTGCAGGTATTTCAAAAGTAATAGTGCAAAGTGGTGGGGTACTTTTAGTCTTTTCGATTAGTTTTTCCTGGTCAGGTCTTCCATTATCATTCAAAATTCTCCGATTAGAAGAGGCTCGAATGAGCCAATAGGCTGCAGTATTTTCTTGGGAAGATTGGGCATGCTGTGCTTCATGATATAAATCATAAATGTCCGCTTCTCTATCCGCAACCGTGATTAACATCGTATCAGGAACTTGCAAAGCGACTTCATTTGCTTTTCGGTAAGCCTTTAACCATCGATAGCTTTCCTTTTCTTCCAAAGGAATTTTATGGTTATCTCGACTTTTTTCTCGAGCAGTTCGATGACGTACCTTTTCTCTTGCCCAATGATAAGTATCTAAAACACCTAAACATAGTCGTTCCGGTGTAACTGCCAGGATGGGGTGCAGAAGTAACCCTAAATGCTTTTCATGATTAATCGGGTCGATATCTTCCCGTTCTTTTTGCCCTGTAAAATTAAGTGTTGTTGTATCTTGTAGCAAAAGAACAACTGAATGCTGCTTCATACGAGCAAGGGTTGATTCTATATGTGGGGCTAAGATGCTTTCTGTAGTGACTTGCTCATGATCAAAGAAACGATAAGCAGCTTTTGTTTCATGCTATCCGCCACATGCTGCAGGAATGCTCAAATTAGGTGAGTTACCTAATTTATCAAATAAAGAAAGCAATCGCTTATTGAGTCTTTTATCGCATAAATTTATGGTTTTCATTTCTCCTGATGCCCAGCTCATCATCGTCCTTATGACATTATTCGACGATGGAGTATACGAATTCTTGTAAATAAAAACAGCAGTTAATACTTATGGGTAATGATGTGCTTATTTGGGGTAGAGCTAATCTTTCTCATTTTTTGAGTCATATCTATGTTTATACTCTGAGGTTTGTTCCTTAGAAATTGTAGCTTGGGTCTTGACGGTGTCTTTACTTGTATTCTGAGCAATATAAGTACTCAATTGAGTAAAACGAGCCCCTTACAACGACAGTTGATTGGTTTTTGTTTTTTTCTTTATCCTATTGAGATATAATCAGCCTCAAAAATTTATAGCTTTATTAATATAAAATGGATCATCGGATATGTTGCAAAAGTTAAATGAACGTATACAGGGTGTTGTAGCTTGGTTAGTGGTCATCTTAATCGGTATTACGTTTACACTTTTTGGTGTCGATTATTATTTGCAATCACGTCAAACAACAAGCGCTAAAGTGGTCGTCAATGATTTCCCACTTACTTTACAAGCATTTGATACAAATTACAGACGTGCTCGCGCAATGCAAGACATGTCACAGCTGACTGCTGCAGATGAAAAAAAATTGCAAAATCAAGTTTTAGATCAAATGATTAATAATGAAGTTCTCCTACAAGCAGCACGTAAGAATGGTTTTAATGTGAGTGCTGATCAAGCGAATGCGGCGATTTTGAGTATCCCACAATTTCAAGAGGATGGTCATTTTTCTGCTCAAAATATCAACAAGCGTTAAATGCTGCATTATTTACTCAATCAAGTTTTCAAAATGAAGTAAATCAAGGAATGCTCCTTAATCAACAACGGTTTGCGTTTATGGGTAGTTCTTTTGCTTTACCTGATGAAATTGATCGTTTTGTAAGTTTGTATATGCAAAGTAGAGATTATGAGTATTTAATTGTTCCTGTATCACGTTTCGAAAAAGATGTGAAAATTTCTCAAGATGCTATTACTGGCTATTATAAAAAACATAAACGTGAATTTATGGCTCCAGAAAAAGTTAGTTTGGATTATGTCACTTTATCCATGCATGACATTAAAGATAAAGTCAATGTATCGGATGACGACGTGAAACGTTACTATGAAGAAAATCAAAATAATTACTTAACTCCTGCGCGATGGCAGGTGGCTCATATTTTATTTGCTGTTCCGCAAGATGCAAATAAAGATGAATTAGAAAAAATCCAAAATAAAGCTCATTCTGCTTATCTTCTTTTACAGAAAGATCCAAAACAATTTGATCGTCTGGTTTCAAAATTGTCGGATGATAAACTGTCCATCGCTGATAATGGAGTTCTTCCATGGATTACAGCAGGTCAAAATGAATACAGTAACTCTTTGTCTCATTTAACTACTCCTGGGCAAATTTCAGCTCCAGAGAAAACAAAACATGGATATGAAATTTTTAAACTAATTGATTATAAACCTGTTTCAACGAAACAATTATCCGAAGTGGAAACGTCAATTAAAGAGCAATTGGTGCTGGAAATGGCTCAGACTCAATATACACAAGCTATGGAACAATTATCCGATTTAAGTTACCAATCTCCAGATTCATTGAAGCCTGTAGCGGATGCCCTAAAGTTAAAAATAGAAACAACACAACCTTTTTCTAGAAAGGGTGGTACTGGAAGTATTACAAAAAACAAGCAAGTAATAAATTCTGCTTTCAGTCATGATGTACTTGATTTAGGAAATAACAGCGAACCAATACAAATTGATAATGATTCTGTAGTGGTAGTACGAGTTAAGCAACATTGGGCTGAAAAAGAACAAACTTTGGATGCGGTTCAAGATCGAATCAATAAAATTTTAGTAAAAAAAGTTGCTGAATCCAAAGCCAAGAAAATTGGTATGAGTTTATTAAACTCGGTTGAAGAAAAACAACAGCAAGATCTTATTATTTCGAATCAATTGGAATGGAAGCCTGTAGTGAAAGCAACTAGAGATAATGATAAAGAGGATAGTGAAATAAACGATAGGGCATTTAATTTGCTTCGACCAGAAAGCAAGGACGGTTTTGTTTTACCGAATGGTGATTATGCTGTAGTAAAACTAAAACATATAAATGATGGAAAATTGAATGAATTAGATGGTGAAGAACAAGATAGCTTGACTCAACAAATTGAAGCAAGTTTTGGCATGATGGACTATGATTTGTACGCAAAAAGCTTAATGAGTCGTGCCAAAATTGTGAGACACTGAGTTAATAAGCAAAGTATAATGACAGTCATTCTTGAATGATTCTCTCCATAAAAATCGCTTAAACACCAATCCTCCTCCGCTTGTCGCGGAGGTTCATAGTGTAGTAAATAATCTTAAATAACCTAGATGATTATTGAAAATACCTTCGGAGAATAATGCACTACACATTAGACTCTGTTAAGTAAGCTTTGTGAGTCATATCAAGATTTTAGAAAATGATGCTCATTGAACTATCAACCCATCTAATGAAACAAAAAAATACCTCCTAAAAAAAGCCATGTGTGTCCTGGTCGTCACGATGGAGGTATTTCTTTTGAAATATTATAGCTCAATATCTGTATCCCTGGCTGATGTTTCCTTTTAAGCACACTCTTATGTTTTTAAGTTCCAGTGCTAAAACAGCTTGTTCTTTTATACCTCATATTTTGTCGATAAGTATTTTATTTGTTCTTGTAAACTCTATTTTAAGGCTTAGATGAGCTTTTTCTTTATTGATTTATTAGGAAATAGGGGCAACAAATACTTCGTATATTAAAGATATAGCACTTTAAACTAGATGACCTGATTCTTTGCTTAACCAAACCTTAGAGTTGATTGATTCTATCTAATCGCAAAATAACAGTTTCTTTCCTGAGGATTTAATGATTGAACCAAGTAATGATTTTATCAGAGGGTGTATGGTTAATAAAATCTTAATAGGTGAGTGATAAAATATAAAATATAAAATTCAATCGTAATTGGGTTAATTTTTAGATTATTACTAATAATCTCTGAATTTTCTTGCCAAATAGTACATGAATTATTAATCAATAATTCATGTATGAACTATAAAATTTTTAAGAAGGATCGCTCTTTATGCTTAACTCCAGCTCAAAAAATGAGCTTCCACGAGAATCTCTTATTTGAAAAAGGAACATATACTGGCGAAGTAGAATGTGGTCCATGTAAATTCCATACCGTGGCAATATTTAATGAAATTGAGAAAAATCAATATAATGTCAGTGTATCAATTAAAAATAAAGGAAGTGATTCTTGTCCCATAAAGGAATATGAAGGACCTGCACAAGTTCAAGCGTGTCGCTACCTCGTTATAAATTCTGGGACATGTATGGACTCCGCCTTTTTGCAAGAGGTAATTTATAAATTTTTAGCAATTTAGGTTGAGATGCAGTCATGTATTCGGTCTCTTACTTGAGTGATATACGTTCACTCGGACCCTGATAGTATCTGCGTTCTTTCTCCTCATCATCCCAACGGTCTTACTAGAAACCCTTGTCCCAAATAGGTTTTGAAAGAACTGGTCTTACCGGTTTTGCTATCAATCTTGGTTTACCTTAAGCAACTCCTGAACGGTTTGTCGCTCTTAACTCATTTTTAATCGCCTAATTTTGTCGGATGTCTTTTTTACATCCAACAAAATTAGGCGAAACAATGTAATTTAATCATTGCGCTATATTTGCTCATACCATTTGTGCCTCTGTTGTTGGTGCTGCTTTTCGATAACATTCGCCTGTTGCTAATAGTGCCCACGCATTCCTGTTGGCAAGAGCCACTGTTGCCTTTTTATAACCACAACGCTGCTTTTTGTTTGTCACCCACTGGCTTTTTCTATCTGTTTTATTATCACAGGTATTCACAACAGAGCGCGCACCATGAACAAGTAATTTTCTTATATAACGATCGCCTCGCTTGGTAATGCTCCCTAAAACTATTTTATTCCCGCTCGAGTGCTGCTTTGGTATCAAACCCAGCCAAGCTGAGACTTCACGCCCATTTTTAAAAGCATTTGCATCACCAATTGTAGCTACTATAGCTGACGCAGTTATTGGCCCAACACCTTCTATTTCCTGGACTGCTTCACAGCGTGGATCGGTAGCAGCATGGTTGTGAATTTTCTTCTCATAATAATCAACTTGTTCAGAGTACATTTTTAATTGTTAATATAACTGTAAAAAAACTCTTTTGAATCAATGCTTAATTTGTTTCCTTCTTGCTCTAAAATTGATGGCAACTGATTAAGATAAGATAGTCCCTTTGCTACAACAATGCCATATTCACTCAATAATCCACGAGGCTGATTGCCATGCGCTGTTCTTTGTTTTATTGCTAATTCTCTAGCCCTATCAAGTAACAAGATGTCTTGTTGTGCCTTCGTTTTTTAGGAACAAATCGCATGTTGGGTCTTGTTACCGCCTCAGCAATTGCTTCTGCATCTAGAGCATCATTTTTAATCGATTTTACGTAGGGTTTTACAAAATGTATCATTTTCATTCTGGCTCATAACGAAGCCTAGTTAAAGTGGCAGGGTCCATACTATTATCCCAGTCCCCAGAATTCACTCACCAACGTGACAGGTTAAAGGCCTTGAGCGTCCTGTCTACGGTACGTTTGCTCTGAACAAGAAAAACGGATACCTGCGCCAATGACTTAACGGTTGCAGAAAGATTTACTACGCATCCCTGTCGGGCTGTCTGCGTAAATCGCAACCTATCCCGGACTACACGCCTCGGCGTTCCGCCTTCCTTGGCGCGCAGCGAATGATAATGGAAATGGAACCTTAACGGCCAAAGGCATAGTTCCCTACTTTAAAGTAGAAGTGGAACAAACAGTGCCTATTACGAAAACCTCCGACAATTCGCTGTCCGTAGTTACTTCGCTTTTTGGTTTATTTAAATTGAATGCTCATGTAAAACCAGCAGCGACATGCGCTATTGAATCTGTAGTAAGCGCAAATGATCAAAAGGAAGTGAAAGGTAACTTTGGGAGTAATTGTTAGCAAGCTACCTCTCAATCAGTAAATTGATGTTTCAGTACAACATTCCAGAAGATTAAAGATTTTTCCTTAATCTTCTGAGCTGAATGGAAGCATGCGTTTTAAGACGTTATCATTTACTATAAATTGATGATAGAGCGCAGCAAGAAAGTGGATTCCCACCAAAATCAGTATAAAATAGCCAAGCTTTTGATGTAGAGAAAACATAATATCCCCAATATGTTTGTTTTTTGAAATGACTGAGGGTAGGTTAAACCACCCAAAAAAATTTACAGTTCTACCATTAGCACATACTAATAAGTAGCCTACAATGGGCATGGCTATTAAAAGAATAAAAAGCAAAAGATGTACTGTTTTAGCTGTTAAGTGTTGCCAATGCGGTTGGCTTTTAGGTGGTAAAGGTTTTGTATTGATTATATGCCATATTGTAAAAAACAATCCAAGCAGCAGGACAATCATGCCAGTTGATTTGTGAAGCATAATATAGAATGCCTGCGTCGCTGGGTTATTAGGAACGCTAACCCAAACCCAATAAAATTGGAAACTAATCAGAACGAAAATCAACCAATGTAATAATTTTGTTATATTACCAAAGCTTTTTAATGTATTTCTCAGCACGAAAAACTCCATAGATTAGATTTTTTTACTATATCAATGAAACTAATAGTTTCATATTAAATTTTATTAGAAATACATGACTTAACTTTTAGGACGAACATCTGATGATATTAAAAATATGTAATGAGTAAAAAAAATTATGATGAGGAAAATTTTGGCGGAGAGACAGGGATTCGAACCCTGGGAAGGTTGCCCTTCAACGGTTTTCAAGACCGCCGCAATCGACCACTCTGCCATCTCTCCACGGGCAATACTATCCCAACGCATATATTTTTGCAAATACTTTTTTATATTATTTTCAATAAGACAACATATTTTTGACAATATAATATTTTTATTTATTTCATTGCCTAAAAAACATAAGAATATTCGCAAATTGAATAGTCATAGGTATAATGTTTTCTGTTTTTGGGCCCTCATGGCTTGTAGTAATTGTAGTGAAATATATTTTAAATAGGTGTAGTTTATGAAACGAATTCAAATGTTGTTCCTGTTTGCCCTTATTGTGTCTTTAACGGCTTGTAAGTCATGGTGGCACAAAGATGAAGAAGATAGCAGCCCTTATAAGGGCATGACTGCAGAACAACTTTATACTGCATCTCAGAAAGATTTGAATAAAAAAGAATATGCCACTGCAATAAAACATTTAGAGGCAATTGAGACAATGTATCCTTTTAGCGATTACACTGAAAAATCGCAAATGGATTTAATTTATGCTTATTATAAGAATGAAGATTATCCTGCAGCTGCGGCTACAGCAGAGCGATTTATTCATCTTTATCCACGCGCTAAAAATGTTGATTATGCTTATTACATGAAAGGTATGGCAAATTTCCAACAAACACGTGGAGTTTTCGCAAAATTTTTACCTTTAGATGAGTCATGGAGAGATCCAGGAACACAAACTCAAGCGTACTCGGATTTTGGTATCTTGGTTCAAAAATTCCCTGATAGCAGATATAAGGCAAATGCGCTACAACGAATGACCTATTTACGCAATATGTTTGCACAGCATGAGTTGAATGCCTCAACATTTTATTTTAAACGTAAAATGTATGTTGCTGCTATTGAGCGTGCAAATTATGTAGTAAAAAACTACCCACAGGCTCCTTGTGTAAAGCAAGCCTTAGTAGTTATGTATGAATCAAATAAGGCTTTAGGTTTTAATAAAGCGGCTGAAGAAGTGCTGTCTATATATAATGCAACCTACCATACTACGAAAATGGAACGAATACTGTAGCACGGTATGCGAAAGCAGATGGGCTCTAGCAAGGTTTGTAATATAGCTTTTTGCGCATAGGTGCCGGTTTTTTCTTAAGCTGGATCTATGCGCTTTCCTGGTAATAACGTGACTTTTTTAAGATAATTCTTATACCGCTTCTACTTCGGTTTTTGTCTCTGTTTGTTTCACTATCAGCGCTGCTAGAAGATCATTAATTAACTCTCGTAGCTCTCCTGATAATAAAGCAAGTGCAGCATCACGTTGTTGATATTCTTCATCAAGTTGTTTGATTTCATTAAAATCGTCGATGAGGTACTCAAGACTTTTCAATTTCTTAAATGTAAAATCATGTGTCAAGGTCAATTGAATTCGTTCTTTCCAGATTAAAGAGATTTCTGCTGTAGCCATACCTTGTGAGAGTAGGGTCAAAATTTCTTCGGCAGGTAACTCATAGCCTTTACAATGCACACGTTTTTTTTCATCATCAAGAGAGAAGAGTAAACAATCCGATGCTAATTGAAAATGTTGGGGAAGTGTTTCTGGAGAGTGAATCCATTCTGCAAATCGTAAAGCAAGATTTTCTGTGTGAGATAGGGGTTCAATAGATATTCCCGCTACTGACTTCCGTAGAAAGGAGGTAAGTTGCGCTGCTTGATTTGGGCTGGAAGTATTAATAATAATTCTTTTACTGGAACTATCAAGAATAGCAAGTAATCTTTTTTGGACGCAAAATGATTTTGGTAATAATTCAAATTCAATATCTTCTGCCATTTGTGCTTTTTCAGCTCGCTTTACCATACGGCCTTGCTGAGTCTCGAGCAATTGTACCCTCTCAGCAAGCATTTTATTAATAACTCCTCGAGGAAGCAGGCGTTCTTCTTTGCCTAAACAAATGAGAGAACTCCCAGCAATCTCTTGAATCATTTCATCTGCAATCAGAGGAAGCCAACCATAAACAAACCGTGCATGAGGAGGGCAAGGTTTTAGAATATTTTCAGTTAAAGAAACAGTGAGATCACAAGTATCGTCCTGTTGATATTGATAGATAAGTGCGTTATTAAACCACATATAAAAACTCCTGAATTACATAATATAGTAAGTGCCAATTGCCATGGTTCTATTGTAAGGTAATTTATAAAAATCTATATTCAAATTAGTTGAATAATTACGGATTAAAAAAGCAAATAATTTTTCTTGCCAGAAAAAAGTAAGGGACCTTTTTGTTTTAGATGCTGAAATATTGGGAATTTCTACCATGTATGTTGCACGATCAATGTTTAATTTAAATGGAAAAAGATTTTTGTTCGAAGCCCTTTCTAATGCTCTGGGAATGGAAATAGTCTCCATAAATCCATAATGCAAAGTCAGGTTAAATACCTTTTCGTGTAAGCATGTGATTTCATAACGTTGGCTGTAATGTACATAAGGAATATTATCAACAACGTAATTAAGAATGAGTACTCGATCGGGAACAGCGCGACAAAGCTTTAAGAAATGGAGAAAACTTCCTCCACTTTTATCGTAAACATCAGTTATAAAAATTGCTGTTAAATCAGAAAGTTGGTTTAAACTTTTGTATTCGAGTTGTTTAAGAATTTTAGAAATATCATCTTTATTCATGTAATAATTTTGTTGTAAATATTCCAAGCCAAATTTCCATGTATACATAATGGTTGCTATAAGTAAAGCAAACGTAACAGGCACCCAACCACCGGTGAGAAATTTGTGTAAATTTGAACCTAAAAATGCAAAATCGATACTTAAAAATAGCCCAAATATCAGTCCAACTCTAAGTTTTGACCACTTCCAAATAGATAAAGCAGCATAAGCGACCATTGCATCAATTAAGAGCATATACGTATTTACCGCGATACCATAGGCATGGGCAAGATTATCTGATGTTTTAAAAGTAAAACAAAATGTTAATGTGCCAATGAATAAAATGATGTTAATTTGAGGGACATAGATTTGGCCTGAATAGTCTTTGGATGTTTGCACTATGGGGATGCGTGGACATAAGCTGAGCAAGACTGCCTGCTTTGTCAAAGAAAAGGTTGCTGAAATCACTGCTTGAGATGCAATTATTGTGGCAATAGTAGCAAGAATAATTAAAGGAATATAAAACCAATTAGGCGCAATCATATAAAAAGGATTACTAATGGCCTTGGGGTGTAAAAGTAAATTAGCCCCTTGGCCAAAGTAGTTTAATATTAAGGAAGGAAGTACAACGGTAAACCAGCTGATGCGAATTGGTTTTTTGCCAAAATGTCCAATATCTGCATAAAGTGCTTCACCCCCAGTAACAACCAGGAAAATTCCTCCTAATAATAAATAGCCTTTATACCCAGTCTCATGGATTAATGCAAAGGCATAATAAGGATTAATCGCAGTAAGGACTATAGGTGCTTTAGCGATTTGCACGATACCAAGTATGGCTATAGTAACAAACCATATAAGTATAAATGGACCAAAGAGACTTCCTATATTTCCAGTTCCTCTTGATTGCAGCATGAACAGAAATATTAGAATAACTACGGCAATGGGCAGTATATAAGGTTCAAACGAGGGAGAAAGAGTGCTAAGACCTTCAACAGCGCTGATCACGGATATAGCAGGAGTAAGCATACCATCACCCAAGAGCAAACCTCCTCCGAATATGGCGACGATATAAAATATAGGTACATATTTAGTACTTTTATGCTTCATTAACGCTAAAAGAGCAAGAATACCTCCTTCTCCATCATTATCTGCGCGAAAAATCATGATTAAGTATTTGAACGAAATGATAATTATCAAACACCAAAAAATGAGGGATAAAACTCCCATAATTGTTGCTTGAGTAATTGGTAGATTATCCATCGTAACTTTTAAAGCATATAATGGACTTGTACCAATATCGCCAAATACCACACCTAAAGCGCCTAGTGTAAGGCCAAAGGATAATTTGGGTGTTTTTTCCATATTGTTACCAGAATGAATTAATAGCTAAAGTATAACTTTCGAAACATGGCGTATTTTTCTTTAAAACAAGGGTGTACATACTGTTAATAATCACAGCATATGAATTAAAATTGTATTTTAGATTGAGAGTAAGTCCTTTTTTACGATCTTCAATATTATTTGTTATTATTTTTTGCGGCATAATGGGCCTTGTATTTTTATTTTTTAGTTTATTGATTACGATCGAGGGCTGCTCTTTTCAGATTTATTAAGAGAAAGATTATTGCAGGTTTTTCGGTCTTTGTGTAGATTAGCCGATTTTTGTTTTTGGGGAAATAGATAAATGAATGCAAAAATTACATTGCTTGCAGCAAAGCAAAATACAGTTCTACGAGGGCATCCATGGATATTCCCCAAAGCGATTGCAAAAACAAATGGCAAATTAGTGACAGGCCATTTGGTGAATATATATGATGCAGATGAAAAACTTATTGGTGTGGGCATGTTTAATGAACATTCTCTATATAGAGTCCGAGTATTAGCACTTACATCAGAATCTATTGATACAAGTAATTTAAATGTTTTAATTGCCGCCCGCTTAAGACAGGCAGCGTTGGTGCGCGAATGTTTGAATTTGCCTAATACAGAAACTACAGCTTATCGATTGTTTAATAGTGAAGCAGATGGCCTTTCTGGTTTAACCATAGACAGATTTAATCAAACATGTGTGATTGCGAGTTCCGCTTATTGGGTAGAGTTTCATAAAAAATAATAATACAGGCTCTTGAGACATTGTTGCCTTCAGATCAATTGATTTGGTTGCCACAAAAAAAACCATTAAGTCAGGATGGATGGAAGCAAAGTTGTGAACAAGAAATCCATCATCCTCATGCGAATGTTCTTGAAGCAGGGGTGATGTATGAAGTTGAATTTGCTCAAGCTCAAAAAACAGGTTTATTTCTTGATCAACGTGAGAACCATCAGCGCATTGCTCAGTTGTCTCAAGGTAAAAATGTATTAGATCTTTATTCTTATACTGGTGGCTTTGCTTTACACGCAGCTAAAGCAGGCGCATTAAAAGTAACTGCCGTGGATAGTTCTGAGCAGGCCATTGCTCAAGGTCGAAAAAATGCACTATTAAATAAATTAACTCAAATAGAATTTATTGAAGCCGATTCCCGTGATTATTTAACAAAAGCAGGGGAGTATGATGTTATTATTTTAGATCCTCCTAAGTTAGTTCCTTCTCAACAGCATTTACAACGGGCAAAAAATTATTATCGGTTTTTACATCGTGAGGTATTTAAGCACATGAAGGAAGGGAGCTTATTAATGACCTGTAATTGCTCCGCAGCGCTTTCATCCCAAGAGTTTTGTTCTTTGGTGAGTGCACAAGCAATAGCTGTGGGAAAACAAGCACGGATCTTAGGTGTCTACGGTCCGGCAAGTTGCCATCCTACATTAGCTTCATTTCCAGAAGGAAATTATCTGACAGCAGTTTTGTTGGCAGTGGTGTAATATTTTTCAGATTAGGGAATTCAGGCAACGGCGTCAACTTTAGAAAAAGTTGACGCCGTTGCCTGAAGCGGATGAGTTGTGCTTTGAAAAGTCAGCATGGGCCTTAAAACTTCACCCCTTACCGGCCTCTCTACATGGATCATTAGCTATGCACGGTTGCATTTCTGTCTTGTAAGCATTGTAAAACATCATAAAAACTTAACTCACAAGCCTTTAATAAAACGAATAAGTGAAAGATTAAATCGGCAGATTCATTCACTAATTCTTCACGATCATTATTTACCGCGGCAATGACTGTTTCCACCGCTTCTTCGCCTACTTTTTGAGCACATTTACTTAGGCCAGATTCTAATAATCGTGCTGTATAACTGTGTTCATTTTGCGATTCAGCACGCTCATTGATAAGCTCTATAAGTTCGTGTATAAAACCAAGGCTTGTGTTATTTGGAGGTTGAAAGCAACTAGTATATCCTAAATGGCAAGCAGGGCCTTTAGGTAAAACTTGAATTAGTAAGCTGTCATTATCACAATCGACGCTGATATGTTGTACCGACATGCTGTTACCTGAAGTTTCTCCTTTACGCCATAATCGTTTGCGGCTTCGACTGTATAGATTAAGCTGACCAGTCGTTAATGTCGCAATTAAGGCTTCTTGGTTCATGTAACCTAACATCAAGACATTACCATTTTCTGCATTTTGGATAATGGCAGGTAACAAGCCATTCATTTTTTTCCAATCCAAAGCGTTAATTTCCATATGATTCATAATCGCACCTCAATATTTTCTTTTTTTAATGCTAATTTAATATCGTTAATTGTTAAAATCTTGTTGTGAAATACACTTGCAGCCAAAGCGCCGTCTACGTGGGTTTTAAGAAAAACTTGCTTAAAATCATTTATTGCTCCTGCTCCCCCTGATGCAATTAAGGGTATCTCACATAAAGCCCGCATCGCTTGTAGCTGAGGTAAGTCATACCCCATACGCACGCCATCAGCTTGCATGCAATTTAATACAATTTCTCCAGCACCTCTATCTTGAACCTCTTTAATCCACTCACTTGTTTTACGTTTGGAATTAATTGTTCTTTTTTCATCCCCTGTGTATTGATAAACATAATAATCATCATTTATCCATTGACTATCAATTCCAATAACGACACATTGACTCCCATAATTGCGGCATAAGTCATTAATTAAATGAGGTGATTCTAGCGCTGGGCTATTTATGGATATTTTATCGGCTCCAGCATTTAGTAGCGATTTTGCCTGATCAAGAGAGCGAATTCCACCTGCCACCGTAAATGGAATGTTTATTATTGCTGCAACCTGATGCACCCATTTAGGACAAACAGAACGTTGTTCGGAACTTGCAGTAATATCATAAAAAACCAGCTCGTCTGCTCCAGATGCAGAATATTCGGCTGCGAGATCGAGAATATTACCAACAATTTGATGATTGCGAAATTGGATTCCTTTGACGACTTGATCCTCGCGTACATCAAGACAGGGAATAATTCGTTTCGTTAACATAATTGAGACTCTTTATAATAAAATGGATTTTAGCTTTATTCCATCGGTGTAACAGGGCTTGATAATATTGATTTCAAGTTAAAAACATCTTGATACATCGTCAATCCTAAGATAGCTGCTTTAATGCCTAGTTTCTGCAGTCTGTTGATATCATCTTGATGACGAATGCCTCCAGAAGCCTGCCAAGCAATATTGGGAAAACGTTCTACTGCTTCTTGGTAAAGATCAAAATTTGGTCCTTGCATCATACCGTCATAGGCAATGTCGGTACATAGTATTTGCGTAATACCCAATTGTTGATAAAAAGAAACAACTTCCCATAAATTCATAGTTGAAGTAGTTTGCCAACCATGAGTGGCGGGTAGAGGGATTTTGTTTTCCATGCGAATATCGAGAGCAAGGATAATATTTTGCGGGCTAATTTCATTAATAATTTGGGTGGTTAAGGTAGGGTTGATAATCGCTATACTTCCTAAAACCAAAAATGATATTCCTGCAGAAAAACAGGTTCTTGCTTGTTCTAAAGAACGAATTCCACCACCTGCTTGTACGGTAATTCCTGTATTTTGCATCGCGCAAATTAATGGTAGCTGTTGCATGGTTCCAATTTTAGCTCCATCTAAATCAACAACATGTAATCGTTTTGCTCCTAATTCGGCAAAATAAGATGCGCGATCTATGGGGAGCATATCAAATTGAGTGACCTTATCAAACTCCCCTTGTCGTAAGCGCACACAACGGCCTGCTTGTAAGTCAATTGCTGGAATAAGAATCATACATCCTCCGGTAATAATAAGCTTTAATTTACTTTTAAGTACTGCAAAAATTTTTAAGTAACGTCATTCCGGCGTCTGCTGATTTTTCTGGATGAAACTGCATCCCCCAAATGTTATCCTTTTGGATAATGGCGGTAAACGATTCATTATATTCACAATATGCCAAAGCATGTTCAGTAGCGTAAAGTGCATAACTATGCACAAAATAAACATAATTAGTTTCGTTTAACCCAATCTGTAAGGAAGTATTTTTACACCATTGCAATTGATTCCAACCCATGTGCGGTACTGGATAGCCTTTTTTTCGAGGCAGGCGTTGTACTTGTCCTGGAATAAGTCCCAAGCATGGCACGTTTCCTTCTTCGCTATTTTCAAGTAATAATTGCATGCCTAGACATATGCCTAATAGGGGTTGTTCTAATGAAGTAAGAACGTCCACCAAGCCATATTGTCGCAGCGCATTCATTCCATAGGTGGCCGTACCTACACCTGGAAGAATTACATGGCTTGCATTGCGTATTTCTTGAGCATCATGGGTGAGTTGATAATTAAATCCTAATCTTAGTAATGCATTCGCTAAGGAGGTCAGATTGGTTCCACTTACATCAATAATGGCAATCATAAAACCCCCTTCGTCGATGGTAAAAAATTAGTTGTTTTTGCGCATGCTTGGCCTAGGGCTCTACCCAATGATTTAAAGCAGGCTTCGATCATATGGTGATTATTTTTACCACTAACTTCAATGTGAATTGTCGCTCCTAAAGCGTTGGCGAGTGAATTAAAAAAATGCGGTACCATTTCTGTAGCCATACCGCCAACAAACTCACGAGTGAATTGTCCTTGGAACACGCAAAAACCTCTGCCCCCTATATCTATTGCGATAGAGGCGAGGGATTCATCCATAGGCACAGTAAAACCATAACGATTAATACCCCATTTGTTTCCAAGAGCCTCTTTCAGTGCTTCACCTAAAGCAATAGCGGTGTCCTCGATTAAATGATGATCGTCAACCTCTACATCTCCATTGCCGTTTAAATCCAGATTAAATCCACCGTGTTTTGCTACTTGTTCAAGCATATGGTTAAAAAAAGGTATAGGGGTGTTGATAGCGCTTATTTGGTCTGAATCCAATAACACCGATAATTCTATTGTTGTTTCTTGAGTTGTTCTTCGGATAAATCCAGTACGTTTCTTATTAAGTATCGTGTTCGTAGTTTGCTTCCACCCATGCTCTTTATTGATGGGTAAAAACTTTATCCCTAAATTATCTGCTAATAGACGATCCGTTTCTCGGTCACCAATAACCCAAGAAGAGGTTTTATCAATTATTGTCTCTTTCATAAATTGATCTAATAAACCGGTTTTAGGTTTTCGACATAAACAATTATCTTCGGGCATATGTGGGCAAATAAAAATTTCATCAAAATAAATACCCTGTGAAGAAAAGAGATCCAAAGTAAATTCATGGCACATTAAAAAAGCATCCTCGGGGAATGAAGTCGTACCTATACCATTTTGATTACTCACCATAATAAAACGAAATCCTTCTTTCTGTAGTTGCAATAAAGAGGGAATTACTCCAGATGTAAGTTTGATTTTATCCAATGAATCAACCTGAAAATCATACGGTTCTTCAATTAAAGTTCCGTCACGATCAATAAATAAAATTTTTTGCATTTTTAAATCCTAAAACATTATGGTTCATTTGCATCCCTCTGAGGATGAATTAGGTTGAAAGGAAAATAAGGCATTCAGAAAAATACTATTCTGCGCTTCATTACCTACGGTGATACGTAAATGATCATATAAAGAGGAATGTGGGGAAAAATTTTTAACTGCGATACCATGAGAACCAAACCAGGTAACGAGTTCGGGTGCATACACCGTTTTAATGAGAATAAAATTGGTCGAGCTGGGATAAACCTTCTCGATAAGAGGACATAGTTTTAATTCTTGAGTCAATTGAATACGAGCTTTCGCAATCTTGTTAATTGATTCAGAAAACCATTCTGGATTTGCCAAAGCTTTTAGGGCTAGATTAATTACAACAGTAGAAAGGGGAAAAGGCGAGATTATTTTATTTAATAATTGGATAACCTCTGCTTGAGCTAAAATGCTCCCTAAGCGAAGATTCGCAAGCCCGTAGGCTTTGGATAAAGTTCTCAGGACGATTAAATTATCGTAGTGGGGAATGAGGCAAGTTGCACTTTGATTCTGTGTAAACTCTATATATGCCTCATCGACAACAATCATGGAGCGGTCTTTGTATTCTTCGCATAAAGCTGCAATACGATCGATACTGATTAAATTGCCGGTGGGGTTATTGGGATTACACAAGATAATCATTTTACAATTTTTTTGCCAACAATTACGCATCTTTTCCTCTGAAATCTCAAAGCAGCTCAAGGGATCTAAAGGACAGTCAATCAATTGAGCCTGTTGTAAATGAGCATAAAATGAATACATAGCGAAGGTAGGTGAAAATTGCATACAAGCATCTTGTCCCGCCCTTAAAAACAAACGAGTGATTAAATCAATTCCATCATCCGATCCACGAGTCAAAACAAGTTGATTGGCGTTTACTTGATACAGCTTTACCAATTGTTCCAGTAGTGGTTGTTGTACCATTTTTTCAGGATAAAAATTTAAATCAATCTCCATATTTAATGCAGACCAGGGAAGCTCATTAGCGTGTAGCCGATGATTAATTTGGCCACTAATCGTGATGTAAGCTTGGTTGTTTAATAGTTCAGGGCGTATTAAGTTAAGTACGGACATTTAAGCCTCCAGTGAGTTCAGTCTGATTGCTACTGCCTGTGCATGAGCATCCAATCCTTCAATGTGTGCTAAAGTGATTGCTGCGGGACCTATACGTTTGATTCCCTCTTGATTAATGGATTGCACATTAAAACAAGTGAGAAAATCAAGTGTGCTTAATCCATTATGATTTCGAGCAAAACCATTGGTTGGCAAAACATGATTTGATCCTGTTACATAATCACCAAGAGTTTCTGCAGCCCAAGGACCAATGAATACGGTACCTACAGCATTGATTGAATCGAGCCATAACTCTGCATCATCACGGTTTATAATTAAATGTTCTGGGGCATAGGTGTTAATGATACCCACTTGCTCTTCCTTTTCAGGGCATACAATGATCATACTGTTTGCCAATGATTGGTGTATGATTTGTGTTCTTGATAAGGCCTTTAATTGTTCTTTTAGTTGTTGATTTACCTGTTCTGCCTGCTTTTGGTTTTCGCAAATTAAAAGAACTTGTGAATCAATTCCATGTTCTGCTTGTGCCAATAAATCTGCTGCAACAAAAGCAGGATTTGCTTTATTATCGATGATGATCATGACCTCAGAAGGTCCTGCGGGCATATCAATAGCAGCACCATTAGGATCGGATGAAACCAGCGTTTTTGCTTCTGTAACATAACTGTTTCCTGGACCAAAGATTTTATCAACTTTGACAATGCTTTCAGACCCATAAGCCATGGCTGCAATTGCTTGTGCACCACCTACAGCATAAACAGTCTCAATGCCACATAACCGTGCGGCAACAAGTAGATGTTCATTAATAGAACCTTTATTATTAGGTGGGGTACATAATATCTTCACGGGACAACCGGCAACTTTCGCAGGGATTGCTTGCATGAGCAATGAAGAAATTAAAGGAGTTTTATTGCCGCCAGGGACATATAATCCTACACGTTGAATCGGTCTATATGTGCTATAAATATCTACTCCTTTAGCGGTATTTATTTTTTTATTCTCTGGTAATAGTGCTTGATGATAATTCGTGATGTTTTTTATTGCTTCATTAAGAGCATTTAAAGTTTGAGAACTGATGCAGGCATTTTTTATTTGTTGTTGTGGAACCTGGAGACTTTCTAGGCGAACTCTGTCAAATTGCTCTGTAAGTGCAAGCAATGCTTTATCGCCAAAGGATTGAACCTCTTTTATAATTTGTTGTACCTGTTTTTTTACCGAAGAGATTTGCATGGGTCGGGTAAGACATTGCAATTTTTCAGTTTGAGTTAGAGATTGCCAGTTTTTAATTGTTAACATGTAGTTACTCCAACATTTTCTCTATGGGTAAAACCAATATAGAACTGGCTCCCAGTGTTTGAATGGTTTCCAATGTGTTCCAAAAAATCCGCTCGCTAGAAACAACATGAACCGCGACTTTATTGATGTTGCCCGGTAAAGGCAAAATAGTGGGCGCTTCAGCTCCCGGTAATTTTTCAGCTATTGCTTCAAGAGCAGATTTTGGGGCATGAAAAACAATATATTTTCGTTCTTGGGCCTGTTGTACTGCGAGTATTCTTCGAGCGAGCATTGCAAATAAATCTTGGAATAGGGGTGCGCTTTTTTTTCCGCCTTGAATTAATACTGCTTGGCTTTGCAGGAGCGTATCCACTTCCAAAAGTTTATTGTCCTCTAGAGTTTGGCCGGTTGAAACCAAGTCACAAATTGCATCGGCCATCCCCATACGTGGAGCTACTTCAATGGACCCTGATAAGACAACGATTTCTGCACATATTTTTTGTGTGTTTAAGTAATTTTTCAGTAGGTTAGGATAACTGGTTGCAATTCGTTTTCCATCCAAACACCACGGCCCTTGATAATTCATCGCATCAGGAACAGCTATAGATAAACGACAAGTACAACTACCCAGTTGGGCTATGGTTTCATAAGATTTTTCTGGATGAGCAAGAGCACTCTCTAAGAGCATGTTCTCACCAACAATGCCTCCATCACATAGCTCATCGAAAACCAGGGTAGGGATGTCATCATCACGAACGAAAAGCAGATCGATAGGGAAATTATCCACGTGAGTAAGGAGGCTGTTAGGCTTAATACGAAATTTTAAACCGCATTGTTGTAACAAGCTTAGAGATTCTTCAGATAAACGCCCCTTTTTTTGTAAGGCTAAACGTAAACGATTTTTCACGATACCTCCAGTTTCTTTGCGATTAACTCATAACCACCCGTACCAAAACTTAAACAACGTGCCACTCGAGTTATCGTGGTTACACTGACTCCTGTTTGCTCATGAATGGTTCTATAGGGGATACCTTGTCGCAATAATGGAACAACTTGCCAGCGATCGGCCATGGCCTCCAATTCAGCTGGAGTACATAAATCAGTAAAAAATTGCAACGCTTCCTCTTGATTTTCCAGTAGGCTGATTGCATGCATTAAATTAGGAAGGGCTGAGTGTTTTATTGAAGTATGTATTTTCATATTAATGTATTAGTGTAATATAACATTAATGCAATACTAATGCAGTTCTTAACGTATTGTCAAGAAGTGTTGTTATTTTTATTGACAAATGGTTCTAGAATACTTATCAAAAACACACTATAGGATGAGAATATTTACCTAACCAAATTTTTTTGCAACGTATGGCTGCTTTGAAAAACGTGCATTCTTATACCTTACGGATCATGCTCTCTGGTCTGAAAAACTCTATTTAAAGTTAATTAATGGATCAATTTTGCATTTCAGTAGGAACTATATTTGGAAGTTTGCAGTTTGGAAATGATAGGTAAAACCAATAGAAAAATTGCTACTGGTTTTAGAGGGGCGTTCGCGTTTGCAAAAAGATGTATTAGGCCAATTTTAAATTTAGCATCCATAGGTGGATTGATAATCTTCTAATTTTTTAACTTGTTCGTATTGATTCGAATTTTTTAAGTAATCAATTAAATCGAATAGAGTAATAATAGAGTAAACTTCAATGCCTTGAGCTTTAATTTCGGAAAGTGTTGATTCGTTTGTTAATCCTCGTTCACAACGATCTAATGCAATAATCACACCAGTCAATTGACCACCATATTCCTTAATCAATCCTTGAGATTCTCTAAAAGCTGTCCCTGCAGTTATTACATCATCAACAATCACGGTTTTGCCGGTTAAAGGGGCGCCAATTAATTGACCACCTTCGCCATGATCTTTTATTTCTTTACGGTTAAAAGTAACTGTTACTTCTTTACCTAATTCAGAGAGGGCTATAGCGGTGGTGGTGGCAAGAGGTAAGCCTTTATATGCTGGGCCAAATAAATGATCCAGTTGGGCTTGATGTTCGAGCAAGGTTTTGCATAAAATTGGCCTAATTGTCGTACAGAACTCCCCTGATAAAATAGACCAGCATTAAAAAAATAAGGACTTTTTCGTCCTGATTTTAATATAAATTCACCAAATTTTAATACCTGACAATCAAGTGCTAATTTTATAAAAGCTGATTTTGTATGATTCATTATGTATTTCCAATATATAAAAAAAGATAAAGATAGCGATTTTTGCAAAAAATCCTTAACAATCAATAAAAAACTGCTATGCTAATCTATATGTACGATGAATTTCGTATATATAGAAAATGTTTATTATAACGCAGTTTGGAATAGTTAGTATTTTTATGCTGGAAATAAACATCTGTAATAGTTGGATTGTAAAAGCTTAAGACAAAGGGGATCGCTAATGTCGCAAAGAGAAACGGGCCATGTAAAATGGTTCAATGAGAAAAAAGGATTTGGATTTATTATTAATGAGAATGGTGATGATATCTTCGTTCATTACAAAGATATTCAAGGTGTTGGATTTAAAACACTCCATGAAAATGATCCTGTATCCTTTGTGCTAGATAAAGGACCAAAAGGCTTAAAAGCACAAGACGTTACTATTATTACCGAATAAGTAATCGAGTACACGTAAGTATTCTCAGCTCTCGCTGCCGGTTAAATATAACCTGGGCTAAGGCCAGCCGTAACCCGGGTGTTTATATTTCAAGCAACAAGAGAAATGAAAACTATTTTGAGAAAAAATATATTTATATTTCGTCCAGCACTCCCTGCTGTGTCTTAATTTGATTACGGTCAGTGGGATGTGTTTGTTATCGAAAAAAAATATGTATGTGTTTTTTCATAAGTCAAACTCAGAGAGCTCTTGAATTTCCAAGAAGTGTCCCTCATATGTTTATCTCGTGTTTTCCATTTTATTAAGAGATACCATGAGGACGTTACCCATCTATCAAGTCGATGCTTTTGCCACTAATCTTTTCGAGGGAAATCCTGCAGCTGTTTGTCCGTTAGACAGTTGGCTTACTGACAAAGAAATGCAAAATATTGCTTTAGAAAATAACCTTTCAGAAACCGCTTTTTTTATTCCCGAAGAAAATGGATTTTATATTAGATGGTTTACCCCAAATGAAGAAGTCGCTTTGTGTGGTCATGCAACACTTGCAAGCGCCTATGTTATTTTTGAGAAATTAGGATTTAAAGGAGAGGAGATAAAGTTTCGTTGCTTAAGTGGGGATCTTGTGGTTCGGAAAAATGGTAAAGGATTTGTGATGGATTTTCCAGCATTGCCTTATCATTTCATTGAATACTCCGAAGCATTATCGAAATTAAATTTAAATAAACCACTGCATGTTTTGAAAAGTAAGTTTGATTTAATGTTTGTTTATGATACTACGCAAGAAGTAAAACAAGCGGATCCTAATTTGAATGCTGTTGCTCAACTGGATTATAGAGGATTGATTTTAACGGCACCTGGAATAAATTCCGATGTTTATTCACGATGTTTTTATCCTGGATGTAACGTTGCTGAAGATCCGGTTACAGGATCAGCTCATTGCGTTATCGCACCCTATTGGAGTGAACGATTGCAAAAAGGTGAAATTGATGCGGTACAAGGTGGAATGCGGCAAGGAAAAGTACGATGTGAGATACGTGGTGAACGAGTTTTTCTTTATGGAACAGCTCATCTATATTTGCAAGGAACAATTTATTTGCCCTAAAATCAATGAAGAGAAATAAACAAGGAAGTATTCAAAGGATAAAGTGATATCAACTCAGTGCTTTGCTCAAATGAGAGTCTTTAGTTCCATACTAAAAATGGTAAATTTAAAGAATGCTGGTAGTACGCATATGCATCATTAAGATCTTTTGGTGGAGGATTTCTAAGCAATTCAGTACGTGGATATTTTACATCAGCTACTTGAGTGAGCCTACTTGGGCCTAAGGCCCACTGAATTTTCTGTTGAGAGTTACGCCAAACATATAGCTCTTGGATGAGCCCAATTCGAGTAAAAGGATTGCTCATATCACTAATAAAATCCCCCATGGAATAGGCGATTAATCCTTTATGCCTAGAAGATTGCACGAGTTCAAAAGGTTGTAGTACATGTGGATGACTCCCTATGATTAGGTCTGCGCCATCTTGAATTAATTGAGAAGCAATACTTTGAATTAAGGGATCAGGATAGAGTTCATATTCAAACCCCCAATGTAGAAATAAGATTTTAAAGTCGACTTTGGCTTGCTTCATTTCATAAAGTGTATTGATTAATTGACCTAACTCCACTTTATTTTTATCAAGGGGTGCGATTCCTGGTAAATAGCAAACAGGGGTAGTATTTTGAGAAAATTGAGGATTAACTCCCCAAGTAGCAGTTGCTACACCGAAGCGAATTCCTTTGATTGAGTACGTGATAAACTTTTGCTTATCTGTCCCATGAGCTTGGATATTTCTTGATTTTAGCTCTTCCAGGGTTTCTTGTGCGCCTAAATCGCCACGATCAAGAACATGGTTATTGGCCAAAGATAAAAAGTCAAATACAGGCTTTCCATTCCAAGTTAGTGCATTTAGATAGGTATTAGGAACATTAAATTGCGACAATGTATTGCGGAATTTCGAAATGGTACTGGATGATGAAACAGGGGTTTCTAGATTACCTAAAACAAAATCCATTTGCGCTAGACGATTTAAAATTTGGGGTGCGATAAATTGCTTATCGTAATTTGGAATCGCCATTAAATCACCAACAAAACCAACACGAACAAATGTTTCTTCAGGAGAAGGTTGAGGTAATTTGGCTAATAATTTTTTTTGATGAGCAAAAAATGCTGTTTGACCAGGGAATGGATTTAAAACCATAAGAGTCGCTTTTTTTTGGTAATCAAAGAAATGTAGAAAGTATTTTAAAACGCCTTTTCCTTCAGCACGCCATTGTGCCCAGGATGGTCGCTCAGTGAGTGCAAGCTCGGGAGTATTTTGGGAAGGCGTAGGAATTGTATGAAGGCGATAATAAACGGTAAAAAAAATAAGTAGAACAATTAGTATGAGCATGCTTTTTTTCATATAGTTATCTTTAAATGAATGAAACACAATTAATGATGCATAATTATAAACTTAATAAACAAATTCATTGAATGATATTTATTTAATGACAATATTATTAGTTCTATCTTATGATGGCTTATATGTCTGGATTTATCGTTTGAAAAGGAGCATCAATGACCATTTACATGTTTCCAGGACAAGGTTCACAAACAAAAGGTATGGGGATTGAATTATTTTCTTATTTTCCTGAACAAATAAAGCAAGCTGATGAAATCTTAGGTTATTCTGTCAAAGAGTTATGCTTAGATGATCCACAACAGCAATTAAACAATACCAAATATACTCAACCTGCTTTATATATTGTTGAAGCTTTATCTTTTTTGGCTCGTATTTCTGAAGAACCACTACCAAATTATTTAATAGGGCATAGTTTAGGCGAATATGCTGCGTTATTTGCTGCCGGTGCTTTTGATTTTGAGACTGGATTGAAACTTGTGAAAAAGCGTGGCGAATTGATGGCTAAAGCAAGTGGGGGAGGGATGCTTGCAGTGATTAATTTAGCTGAAGACCGAATTAAATCATTGCTGCAAACCAATGGACTGGATTCTATAGATTTTGCTAATTTTAACTCACCGAAACAAATTGTTCTTTCAGGGCCAGCACCAGATATAGCCAAGGCAAATGAGATACTCGCCCAAGAGGCTTTAATGTGTGTGCCATTAAAGGTGAGTGGAGCATTTCATTCGCGATATATGCAATCTGCTGCCGATGAGTTTAAACAATTTGTAGAAGCTTTTCAGTTTTCGCCCCTACAAATTGAAGTGATTGCAAATATTACTGCAGAACCTTATATTAATGAGAGTGTCAAAGAAAATTTAGTGAAACAAATGACGCATCCAGTTCTTTGGACTGACACCATTCGCTATTTAAAAAATCAAGGTGAGAGTATTTTTATAGAGGTCGGGCCAGGAAATGTCCTTACTCGTTTGAACGCACAGATTTAATAAATGGAATAAAACTGTTGTGTGGAAAGGCAGAACCATGTTTTTTAGCTAAATTAATCGTTTTCCGCTTTTGAACAACCAGGTCTATTTTCTGTAATTTGCTTGTGAAGATGGGCCTATAACTCTTGAGCAAAAAAATATAAAAAATTCATCGCTCTCCCATCGCCCCTCTAAATATCATCTACAATTAAATTTGTAGTCTCATTTATAGAGAGGGGGAGGGGGTATGGCGATTAGATTAAAACATGAAAATGGGAAGTTGGAGTCAATAGAACTTATGCAAGTACAACATCATTTGGCTCTTCCTCATCTGAATAAGTACTTACAATCAAAAGGAAAAAGACGTTGTAAATTTATAAAAAAAATTAGTATTGATCATTCCAATTTAAATGGTAAAGATTATGACGCGTTACATGATATTCTGAAGTTAGCCTCCAAAGTCAATGAAATTTCATTTAATGCTAATCATATTGATACAAACGATATTCGTTATTTATTTGATTCCTTACCCCGTAGAAAACTAAATACAATTAAATTTATTGATAATTGGATAGGTGACAAAATACCCTCTGATTTTTTCTCCTGTTTAAAAAAGAAGAAGTTATCGGTTTTAGATTTATCACTAAATTGGCTTCGTGATTCTGGGGTACAGCGTTTATTAGAATCGATAAACTCAAATACTGAATTAAAAGAACTCGTGTTAAGTTGTAATGATTTTGGTTTAGATGGAATGAAGGCATTGCGTCATTTTGTATCCAAACACCCTTCATTAGAAGTTCTGGATATATCCTATAATAATTTGAATGAGGCATGTGCCATAGAAATTGCAAATATGATTAAGGAGTCTCTCTCTTTAACCCATCTGAATATTAAAAGTAATAAACTGCATGATGAAGGAGTGTATCTTATTACTAATGCATTAAAATCGAATACTCATCTTAAGCATGTTGATTTATCAGATAATGAAATTTCTGAGGCAGGTTTGTCTAAGCTCTTACGTGATACAGAGGCTCATGATACACTTAGGCGCTTGATATTAAAGCCTAATCATCTTGTTTCTTCAGCACTCTAGGTGAATAGACCAATCATCGATAAGAATAGTGTAATTGCTCCCATTTCTTGTTAGATGGGGGCATGATTACGTGTTACTAATGGAGCCTTATGCATGGGTAATGGTGCTTTTCACCTTTTGAAAGAACGTAAATTCTTGCCTTTTTTTCTGACTCAATTTTTTGGTGCCTTTAATGATAATGCTTTTAAGTTAGCAATGCTTACTTTAATTAGTTACCATCTCACTCATAATCAAGTGCAATCTGAGTTCTACCAAGCAATAGCAGGTGCTTTGTTTATAATCCCTTTTTTTCTTCTTTCAGCGACCTCAGGACAATTGGCCGATAAATATGACAAAGCGCTGTTAACACGTGTCATTAAAATTCTAGAGTTATTTTTAATGATTATCGGAAGTTTTGCCCTTTATTGGGGAAGTATTTTTTTGATGATGACTACTTTAACGGGGCTTGGAGTTCATTCAACTTTTTTTGGGCCAATAAAGTATGCTATTTTGCCTGATCATTTACCTAAAAAGGAGTTATTGGGAGCAACAGGTCTAGTTGATGCGAGTACTTTTATAGCTATTTTATTGGGTACTACCATAGGGACTTTATCTATAGGAATCCATAGTCCTAAACCTTATATAGCTGTGTTTTTAACCATAATTGTTGCGCTGGCGGGCCTCACTTCCAGTTTGTTTATACCTAAAGCCCCTTCAAAGTCGGTAAGTATTGAAGTAGATAAACAGATTTGGCGTGTGACTTATAAGATGCTGAAACAGGCCACTGAACATACTGGCATTTTAGTCGCAATGTTGATTTTATCTTGGTTTTGGTTACTAGGGACAGTAATCCTCACCAAGCTTCCTGATTATACAAACTATGTATTAGGAGCTAATAATGCTGTTTTTGCAATATTTCTTGCTTTGTTTTCCATAGGCATTGCTTGTGGTTCCTTGACTGTTAATTGTATTTTTAAAGGACAAATACATCTTACTATTGTGCCTTGGTCAATGTTTGCTTTTACTTGCTTTACAATGGATCTTTATTGGGCTACACCTCATTTAAATGAACCGAAAGATGTATTTTCTCTAGTTAATTTTTTTACTTACTTTGCTCATTGGCGCATTGCATTTGATTTATTTATGTTGGCTTTTAGTGCGGGTCTTTTTATTGTTCCTTTATATACCTATTTACAAGTGAAAAGTCCCCCGGAATCAAGGGCTCAAGTGATTGCAACAAATAATATCTACAATGCACTATTTATGGTTGCTGGAGCATTGATGGTTATTGTTTTATTACATTTTTCAGCGGCGATCCCACAGATTTTTTTAATTTTGAGTTTATTAAATGCTTTTGCGGCATTGTTAGCAAGAATTTACTTGAAAAAGGTTGTGTTACTCATAAATCACGAATTAAGGGAAAGTAAGTAATAAAAATAGTAGAAATATAGGGTCTATTGGCAATTCGTCGTCCAAGACCCTAATGACGTCAACAAATGGATCGTTAATCTACTTATTTGCAGTTGTAGCTCTGAGTCATCGTTATACTAACCAATTGCGTTGGGGTAAAAAATCAGTATAAAGTTTTGCCTCCGCACTATTGGCTTCGGGATGCCAATTGTATTCCCACGTTACTTCGGGAGGTAATGACATGAGAATAGATTCTGTTCTGCCATTGGATTGCAAGCCAAATAATGTGCCACGGTCATAGACGAGATTAAATTCGACATAGCGCCCGCGACGATACTTTTGAAACGTTTTTTCGCGTTCACCAAATGGATGAGTTTTACGACGAGTTACTATAGGAGCATAAGCCTCAATATAGTGATTTCCTATACTTTTCATTAATGAAAAGCTGTGCTCAAAACTTATTTCATTGTAGTCGTCAAAAAACAGGCCACCAATTCCTCGTGCTTCATTCCGATGTTTAATGAAAAAATAATCGTCACACCATTGCTTAAATTTAGGGTAAATGGATTGGCCGAAAGGTTTGCAAGCTTGTAATGCAGTTTGATGCCAGTGTCTGCAATCATCTTCAAATCCATAATAAGGTGTCAAATCAAATCCTCCTCCAAACCACCAAACAGGATCCGCGTCTTCTTTTTCGGCAATAAAAAAACGTACGTTGGCGTGAGAGGTAGGAACATATGGGTTATCTGGATGGATCACGAGTGAAACACCAAGAGCGTTAAAATTTCTACCGGCTAATTCTGGGCGATGGGCACTCGCGGATGCTGGAAGATGCGCTCCTAAAACATGAGAAAAATTAACCCCTGCTTTTTCAAAAACCAATCCTTGGGATAAAACACGTGAAATACCACCGCCGCCGGCAGAACGTTGCCAGGTATCTTCCATAAATTGGGCCTGTCCGTCTAAATTTTCAAGCCTTGAGCAAATTGTATTTTGCAGCTGTAATAGATAAGTTTTTACCTGCTCTATGGCATTTTCAGGCAGAGCATTGTTCTTTAACATAGATAGCACCCCCAATTAATAGCAACTAATTTTCTCACTTATTTGAAGTTGGCACAACGTTTGCTTTTTATAATTCATGTAACGTGCATTAAAGTTAAGTGAATAAGGAGGAATTAGAATGACAGATAATTCATTTAATGAAACGGATACAGTTGGTTTTTCTTTTGAACAAATTGATTCTCCGCTGAAGAAAAATTTGGGAGAACAGGATTTTTTACATTTAATGGCGGAACAAATTGAGAGTCAAGATATGATACAGCGGCAAGTTAATCATGAATTTTTGTCTCAACTGGCGCAATTTGCCACCCATAATGGGTGTATAGAAATGCAAGAATCATGGCAACAGATGTCAACATCATTACAATCAAATCAAGCATTACAAGCTTCGGCTTTAGTTGGACGTAAGGTTTTGGTGGAGAGTGAAATTTTTCCCTTAGGGGCAGAAATTTCCGTAAGAGTTGCGCTTGATTTTTCTTCTGATTTCAACATGTTGCGTGCTTCTATTTATGCGGAATCAGAAGAGAGGGTAAGAACCATTGTTTTAGGCAAACCAAAGCCTGGTTTTTTACAGTTCAGTTGGGATGGTATTGGCTATGATGGCAAAAAAGTTAAAGAAGGAAGATATAGGATTGAAGTGCATGCTATTTCTGAAGATAAAGAAATCGCATTGAAAACCACGATATTAGCTAATGTTAACAGTGTCAGCCTTGGGCAATATGGAGAGGGATTAACATTGAATGTTGCAGGAATTGGGCCAATATCATTAAATCAGGTCAGACAAATATCGGTTTAAGACCATAAAAATAAATTGAAGAAATAGTCACTCAGTTACACTTTTGTAGCAGGAAATATTTCTAACCAAAAATTAGCGACATCTATTCGTCTTGTTATCCAGATGTCTTTATGTTGTACTAAATGATTTAAGAAATTCTTTAACATCAGGCACCGATCAGGTTTTCCGCTAAGACGAGGATGCAAACCTACAGTCATAATTGCAGGCCTTTTTTCTTGATAAAGATAGTTAAATGTATTCATTAACCGAATATAAAACTCCTGTGCACTCGAAAAACCCGGAGTGGTTGTGAATCTGAAGTCATTACAATCAAGAGAGTAGGGGATTATCAGATGATTATTAATATAGTAGGGTAATTCATCTGCATAACTATCTGAGTCATAAAGGAAACCACCGATCTCAAGTAATAATTGCCGCGTGTGTTCGCTTCGTCTACCCGTATACCACCCTTTAGGCTTTTTTCTTGTTAATTGCTCCAGGGTTTCAATGCACATAAGGATGTGTTCTTTTTCTATTTTTTTAGAAACATTGGCATAATTTATCCAACGCCATCCATGGCCAGCCACATCATGATGTTGCCGTGCCAAATAGTTTGCCAATAGCGGGTTAAGGGTTAATGCATATCCCGTCACAAAAAAAGTTAGTGGTACTTGATAAGCGTCAAACAAACGAAGAAGACGCCACAAGCCCACACGACTCCCATATTCATAAAATGATTCCATACTCAGATTTCGTTGGCCTTTAGCTTTGGGGCTGAATGGAAAATCTGCTCCGCTTGTTTCAGCTTGTACATCATTATTGATTGGGCTTAACTCAGAGCCTTCTTCATAGTTAATGACAAAATTAATCGCCACTTTTGCTTTGTTTGGCCAAAAAAATCCTTTCCTTCTGGCCCATAACCTATTAAATCACGCATTGATTATCCCAATTCAAAAGTAGTTATGCCATAAATTCCTTGAGTAGAAAGTTTAGGCTCATCTTTTAAATACATTCTTGCTGTTGCGAATACCTTAGACATCTTTAGTTTTTGTACTAAATCAACCGCAAAGGGATTATTTTCAGGAATATCTAAATAGATTGTTTCATCTTGGGCAAATTCAGATAATTGATCCAATAATTTTTCAGCAATATAAGGTGAGTCTGCAAAAAGTGGGCCTATTTTATAACCTTTAAAACATTTTCTAATCACTCCATAACCTTTTAATTGTTTTTCTTGAACATAGCCCAGTGCTAAGGCTGTATTTTGTTGAATCCATGCTCTAAGGAATTGAGGCCTTGGTGCTGGAAAGAAATGACGATCATAGTCGGTGAGCTGAGCAAAGGGTACTGTTTGTAAGTTTATTATTGATGGTTCATGTATTGGGGGGGGGAATTTGTGCTCTAAGGCATATCGTGCATTATAATGCGCAAATTTATAACCAATACGCGCATAATTGTCGATCATATCCAGTACTCCATCGAGTCCAGCATTGCGATCACCGATATAAGCAAGCCGAGCTTGGGTTAACTGTATTCCATATCCTTGTGAGCGATAATTTTTGTCTACAATGTAAAAACCACAAAATGCAAAGTAATCGTCATAATTTACTGCTGATCCAACTGCAATGGTTTGACCATTTAATTTACCTGCAAAAAAACCATGGGGATCTGCGCGATAAAAACATTCTGCATCATTTAATCCCGGATTCCAACCTTCTTGGCGTGCCCATTCCACTGCGTTTGAAATTTCATCGCGCGTCATTCGTGCTATTTGATAGTCGTCCATAGTTATTTAAATAAATTAGCTTATTTATTAAATTTAATATTAAGGGAGGACTAAAGCAAATAAGACGGTTCCTATTTTTATGAAACAAATGAGTAACTTATCAATCAGTATGACAAGAGATGTTAAAGCGTGGAAAAATATATTTTCAAATGCAGCTGCACAAGTCATAAATGATTTTAACTAATTGAAAATTATAAATTATTAAATGATTTTATATGTTGTATAAATAAAATTAATTGTAGTTAATACTAATTGAGTGATTGAATTGAGCAAGTTTTGACTATAAAAAATTTCATGTATTTTTCAACTGAGAGTAAAAATCTACATCCCCAGGCTCGCTTAATTCCATATGTGATATGGTCTGAAATGTTTAAAAGTGATTCTTCTATTCCTGATTTGATATCTCCTGGATGAGTATGCCCTATGAGGATCTTAAAAATGAATTAACTCCTATGTCGGCTAAAAAGAAAGATAAAGCCTGGATAGCCATAGCATGCAGTCATCCTGAAATGGAAAACCAAAAGCTTATTGAAATCGGCGAGAAGTTAGGACTTAATGCATCAGAAATGCTCAATTTCGTAGTGATGCTGGGTGATAGTCCAAAGCATTTGGCGTTATTAGAACACCTTTTTCGTCAAGAAGATTATTCGGATTGGTTTTTCAAGCACTCCTCTTTAAGAATTCAAAGAGCGATCCAATGTGGGCATCTGAACACTTTAATGTATCTTGCAGGAACCTTTAACTCTTATAAAAACATTTTTAGAGGACTTATTGACTCTTTTGCAAATGTTCGTTTGGGCCTTAAAGACTATTTAATGGGTATTATTCAATCTATGATGCCCTCTAGCCGAGTGTACCGTGTAATTGCTGAATATGATTTTGCTGTCTTTAGATATGCGGCAAGATACGGCAACCTTGATTTTCTAAAATACCAGGTAAAGCAGTTATCTGGTAAGCTGCAAGATGTGATTACCGCAGAGGAATTCGGTGCTTTTCTAGATGCTGCAAAAAATGGCCATCTTGATGTTCTTCTATACCTTGAAGAAAAAGCGCCTGATAGATTGCAAGATATGATTGCAGTAGATAATTTTAATGCTTTTAAATGGGCTGCTTCCTATAGAGAGCATTCAATGATTCATTATTTATTAAATAATCCTAAAACTTTTGCTTATGATGAAACGTCCCATCATAGGGTTTTTGAATGTTATATAGAGCCATTTGTAGTTCAAAAAATGACTGCTCTTCGGATTCAACAACAGCAAGCAAAAATTAATAACATAGATATAATTTTTGATGTGATCGATCCTAATGAAGCGAAGCTCCTATTTTATATAGCGCGTAATCTCATTCGCAGAAATGATCAGGGGCTTAGTGATGATCTATGCTTTTTACTCGATATCCCTGCGGTAAAAGCGCTAGCTCATGACGAAGTGACGCCGGATCAATCTAATGAACTGCTGTGCTTAGCTTTATTTGTCGCAATACCTTCAATTTATAAATAGGTTGCAGTGCATTTAGAATGTTACAATTAGAACGACTCAGTACTAAACTGAACACTCATTCAACTAATGTCCATTTTTTTCTAGATAATATCAATGAAGTTTATATAAACTTAAATGTTGTCCGAGATTAGGCATTACTTCCCACTAAGCTAAAATGGGAAGTTATTTTGGTCACGTTCCTTAGGCATGATGTGGCTCATTAATAATTCGTGCTCGTTTCTAAACATACCCCATTAATATGGCCTGTTAAATTGTATTTTTTAGTAATGCGTCATTGAGCAAGTGGTATTAAATACTTAAAATTGCTGTATGATGTTAATTTTAAAAATGTAAGGAAACATGATGAATTTTAATATTCGGAATATCTTAGGTCCGTTATTTCTGATTCTTGTATGCCCTGTTTTTGTGATGCTCATGTGGTATACCAATACCGAGCTCGAAGGATCTTTGTTGGCATTATGGAATTTGATGCTCCAAAATGGGTTTTTACAATCGATTTATTCAATATGGCAACCTTATTTTTGGGGTTCAGCAATCGCTTGGAAAATTATTGCCACATTTATTGTATTTGAATTGGCGTTAATGAGATTACTCCCAGGAAAAATATTTCATGGACCGATTTCTCCTAAAGGAAATGTGCCTGTTTACAAAGATAATGGTCTTTTTGCATTTATAGTAACTATGGCAACATTTTGTATTGCTTCCTTGGGTTTTAATGTATTTTCGGCTTCCCTTCTCTATGATAATCTTGGGGCTCTTTTGGGCGCACTGAATATATTGAGTCTTATATTTTGTGTTTTTTTGTATCTAAAGGGACGTTTTTTTCCTTCCTCTACTGATTCGGGTATTACCAAAAATATTTTGTTTGATTACTATTGGGGCACGGAGCTCTATCCGCAAGTGTTTGGGTGGCATATTAAGAAATTCATTACCTGTCGTTTTGGAATGATGAGCTGGGGTCTATTTTTGATTTCTTATTGTGCAAAACAAGCAGAATTAGGCGTTTTATCAAACTCCATGCTTATTTCTGTTTTCCTGCAATTTGTTTATTTAAGCAAATTTTACATGTGGGAAAAGGGCTATTTGCGTTCGTTAGATATGATGCATGATCGGGCTGGTTTTTATATTTGTTGGGGATGCATGGTATGGGTACCTTGTGTTTATACTTCGCCAAGCATGTATCTTGTTCTTCATCCTATTCATCTACCTTTTGTTTGGGCGATCCTCATTTTATTCTTGGGTTTTGCATCCATTATGATCAATTATCTTGCGGACAGACAAAGATTGATGGCTAGAGCAACCCAAGGCGATTGTACTATATGGGGCAAAAAACCCGTTACTGTATTAGCTCATTATAAAACTACAGAGGGCGACAAAAAACAAACTATATTGCTTGCTTCGGGATGGTGGGGTGTTGCTAGACATTTTCATTACATTCCAGAACTTGCCGGAACATTTTTTTGGTCTGTGCCAGCTTTATTTGAAAATTTCTCACCGTATTTTTATCTGAGCTTTTTAACAGTGCTCTTATTTGATAGAGCTTTTCGTGATGATAAACGCTGTGCAACTAAATATGGTCAGGATTGGAAGAAATACTGTGAGCTTGTGCCATATAAGATTGTTCCTTTTCTAATTTAATCTAGAAACGTATGCTCGATGATCTGGTGGTTATTTTAAAATCAAATAACCGCCAGATGGGATTAAACTATTGTAACTTATTTGTCTGTGATTCGATTTTCAATAGTTCTTTTAATTTTTGCCCCACTGCCTCATCTTCTAATAATGGGTTTAATGCATTTCCAAGGTATCCAGTAGTTAATATTGCAATATCTTGCTCATCTAATTCTGATGTGTTGTCGGTTTCAAAATTATCAAATAATTTATTTAGGGCATCGAGTTTTTGAGTTTTGGTATATCCTGACAAACCTATATATGAGCCCATATAGTTAAAAAAAGTTCCGACTTTTCCATAATAATATTCACTTGTTCTATTTTCGGTAGTCTCTATATAAGATTTTAACCCCTCTTTTACTTTTGCAAGCATTTCGAGCTTAGGGTTAATTATCTCGATAACTTTAGGAATATCTTTTTCAACGGTAATCACTTCATCTTTTAAGTCGATAATCGGCTCCTCTTTAACTGTTACCGTTTCTAAAATGGAGTCCTCTGTAGTTTTTATATCTTTTTCAGCATCTAATTGGTGTTGAACCAAACGTGCTTTTTTTTGCAATTCATTTATTTTCTCGGGTAATGTAACTGAAGCCAATTTGATTAAGCTCACAATAGGATGTTCGGGATCAATAAAAATTCTGAATTGATTTGCATTTTTCATTAATTCGGAATTCTCAAGCTCGGCCAATGCGCTTTCTTTTTCTTCTCGAAGATTACTAAGAAGGGCTTGGTCAAGCAGAATAGATAAATCTTTTGCTTCTTGTTCGAGTTCACGTAATTTATGCATAGTTTTTTCCAAATTTGAAGGGTAATAAAAATAGATATCATCATAATATAAAAATATTAAGCCTATATTAAGTAAGTTAAAGCATAAGCGTTTCACTTATACCTTAAGTGCTTCACTAGACTAACAATTTCTTAATTTGATTTTTGATTAATTATTGTACAATTTATTAAAGTAATAACGAGGAATGGATAATGTCAATAATTATCATTTACACCGATTTTGATGGTACCATAACTGAAAAGCCTGGGGGAAATACTGTATTGACAGAATTTTATCAGTCACTTTTACAAGGGTATAAAAAAGGTGTAAGACAAGATTATAAAAACACTCCAATGAAAGAACTAAGTGAGGTTCAGTCTATATTTGAAACTAAGTTTGGAAAATATAACGAAAATTTTAATTACAAGCAAAAAGATATTGATTTTCTTATGAGCCCAAATGCAGTCAAATTTTTTCATGAGATCTTAATAAATCATGAAATTGCAGTAAATATTGTGACTAAAAATCGAATTGGATATATTAAAGCAATTTTTAAATATCAGGGATTTTCCGACAAAGAAATTAATAAATTAATCATTTTTGATTCTGGACGTAAATTTGCTGATGTTGATTTTCAACTTGATCGCCAAAAAAATAAAGCAAACCGTATTTATATTCTTGACGACAGTGAAGCGGATTATATAGAGATGCTTCGTGCTGTAAAAAATCACGGTTATAATGAGAAAGAAATCCGAGGATACAAAAAGAATCCCGGACAATTTGAATGGCTTCAATATCTTAGAGATATTAAAGAAATTACCCCTTGTTTCGTGAATCATGAGAAAACCGTCGGAATGGGTGATGTTACGGACCATTTTCTGCCAATTAATAAGCCAAATTTATCTTCTGATTATTATATCCTAAAAATGATGACTATCTGGGCTGCTATAGGATTTACAGCTGGTTTAGGAATAGGATTTAATTTGGCTGAAACAGGAATACTCTCTTCTTTTAATGGAAGTAGATTTGGTGCTTTAGCGGTAGGTGCTCTAATTGCCGTTGGATGTGGGGTTTTATCAAGTGTTATTGGATTTGACATTGCCAAAGGAATTGACTCTAAGTCAGATGAAAATAAGATCAAATCTTTTATTGTTCGTGGAGATAGCTATGAACTTATGCGAGAGCCAGAGAGGGCATTAAAGCGGAATATTCACAATGCGTCTTCTGTAGATGGACTACCAGTTTCAGATAAGAATAATGTCGTTCGACATCAAGATAAAACGGAACTACTCAGCAAAACATGTACCTAAATTGAATTTCTTATGTGAGACATGCATATGATAATCGGTTTTAATAGTTCATAGCTATTGGAGTTCTCAAATTAAGTGTTGGGTGTAGAAAAGAGCATAATTAATTGTCAACAAAGCTTATATTTGTTGTTAAAATTGGATCTTACGCCATTGTCAAAGTATGATTTGGGACATTCCCTACTCAATACACAATAAAAGGATAGAGGAAATGAACAACTTGCCGAATTGCCCTAAATGTAATTCTGAATACAGTTATGAAGATGGTGATGTATTTATTTGTCCTGAATGTATGCATGAATGGCCAAAAGATATTGGTGAACGCAATGAAGAGTCTGTGCGAATTATCAAAGATGCCAATGGAAATATTCTGCAAGATGGTGATACAGTGACGGTTATTAAAGACTTAAAAATAAAAGGTTCCTCTCAGGTTGTAAAGGTGGGCACCAAAGTAAAAAATATCCGGTTAGTTGATGGGGATCACGATATTGATTGCAAAATCGATGGTATTGGGGCAATGAAATTAAAATCTCAATTTGTTAAAAAGATTTAATTCCGGTCTTGGGTAAGCCGCACGACCTCGATTGTGGGGGGGAAGTTCATGGAAATGAGCTTCAGGGGGGCAAAATGCTCAGCTCCGTTGCTTAGGTCCTATCCTATGCTCACGAGAATTGAGCGCTTCCAAGTATTAAGAATAAGAGATCACAACTTAAGACTAGCAATCAATCTATTTTTGAATGGTTCTATAAGATTGCAGCATAAACTGCCCCAACCCCTTGGGCTTTTTATTCTCTATTATTTTTGTGGCCGTTTTATTCATAGCAGGTTACATATTATGGGCGGAAAGATGAGTTTTCCTGTGGGTTTAGCTCTAAGGAGTTTTCCGCGAGCAATTGTTGCATTGCTTCTATTCCTTTTACGTTTAATAGATGTGTGAATGTATGTGTCCATCCCGAAGAACATTTTTTTAAACTCATATTATAGTCACTCATATATTCGTTCAGTGTCGCATTAATTTGTGTATATAACTGTGTGAGCGAGTTATTCCATTTCATTACATCTTCTTTATTGGGAATATCGCGTGTAAGTTTGATATTTATATAAGGATTCGCTTGTGATGGATTATAATTTTTTACCGCCTCATCAAAAGCGTGCTTGTATGCAGAAAAGCAAGGCTTTGCAGTCATTAGATTTTGATTGCTGTGATTATCAAATCGTCTTAATTGAAACATTTGTACTCCAATAGTCTTGAATAGATTGCAATTTAATCATTAGATTAAAAAGCAGGCAATAGTACATAATCGCTTAAGAGGTTCTCATGGTTTTGTCCAGTACATCGTTTAGTTGATTGGTATTTCTTAGACATGCAACCAGTATGCTAATTGTCTAATCCCAGAGTGTAACTCTTCTTCATATCCACCAAAGGATAATCGTACATAACCTTCATTTCCAAATGCAGTTCCTGGAACAATAGCAACATTTGCTTCCTCTAGTGCGTGTTGACAAAACTCTTCTGAGTTTGGATTTCTAACCCCTAAGTCATTTAAGGAAAGATAAATATAAAGCGATGAAAGAGGCGGTGTTATTGTCAGTCCAAAATATTGATCTAAGGCCTGGATCATACAATCTCTTCTTTTTTGCATGCATTGTTGAACCCAGAGACCCACATTAGTTTCCTTCAATACCGCAACGGCAGCCCATTGACTAAGTGTAGTGACGCCACTCGTACTTTGGCTCATTAATGCAGTTAAAGGCTGAATTATGGTTTTGGGAGCGAATACAAAGCCAACTCGCCAACCGGTCATGGAGAAGTTTTTTGAACAACTTTGAATAACAATAATTCGATCTTTAAACTGAGAAAATGAACCACAAGATACATAGGCATGCCCATCATAAATGAGGCCGCTATATACTTCATCTGCGATCACTAAAAGATCTTGTTCATGAGCAACTTGCAGGAGTGCAGCTAATTCAGATTTTGTATACAATGCACCGGTTGGATTGGCTGCATTATTAAGAATAAGTATTTTGCTTTTAGAGCTGCAGGCATTTTTAAGTGCCCGAGGGGTTAATTTCCATCCTTCGATTTCCTTGGTTTCGACGATTATAGGAGTGCCTCCAAACAGGTGGGTGATTTGTGGATATGAAACCCAATAAGGAGAGGGGATGATGACTTCATCATTGTTTTGCATTAATAATTGCATCAGTAAATAAATTCCAAACTTTCCACCGTTAACCACCAGGCAGTTTTCACTTGTGAATGAGCAATCGTAAAATTTATTCATCCACTTAGAAGCAAGATAGCGTAATTCTGTTATTCCTGATACCGGGGGATAAAGAGTTAGCCCTTGTTCTAAAGCTTGTGTGACTGCGGTGGTTATTATTGGATGGGGCAGTAGTTTGGGTTCGCCAGCACTGAGATTAGAAATTTTCAGACCCGCGTTTATTTTTTGTTGGGCCAGTGAGTTAATAGCAACAGTGGCTGAATCTTTCAATGGAAATTGTTTAGAATATTTCATTGTTTTTGCACCTTTTTCGAGTTTGCAATAATTATTTTGAACAAGCGCGTGACAAATTCCTGTTTTAAGTGGTACTGATTTGACAACTCTTCGTAATACAGAAACAATTTTTTTTCACGTTGGTGATCTACTACTTTTTTACCTGCTTTTGATTTGATTTCTCCTATTTGTTTTGCCAATTCTTGACGTTGCGCTAATTTTTCAATGATATAAGCATCTGTTTGTTCAATTTGTTTTCTTAATTCTTCAAGCGTAGACATAGAATGCTCCTTATTTTTGGGCAGTGGTTTTATCGCTATGTTTTTTGACTAAAATAAATGCAGTGCGATTAGGGGAACTGTCTTGAATATTTTTCGCTTTTATTTCTAGATCATAGAGTTGTGCGCAACGTTCTGGAGCAATTACAGCGGAAGATGCAGGTAAGACCCCTTTTGCTAAATCTTTTGCAGCTTTTGCTGTATCAATCCATTCCATTTGCGCTGTATTTTTAAATTGCTTCTTTAAAAACTGCTGGCATTGGGCAAGTCCTTGTGGATGGGATACGATATGCTTGATTTGACTTAGAGCAGTATCTCTTTTAACCAGTAGGCATTGATTGATTTCATGCCAAAATTCATCAATTGGTGTAAACAAATGTTTTCCCATGGCAAGAAAGGCTGGTTTTACTAATCCACCTAAAAGATTGACTACTGGGATGATGCCTAGATCGATGACTCCATCTTCAATAGCATTGAGTACTCCTTCCATATCCAGTAAATAAGCAAAGATAGAGTCGAGTCCTTTCTTTTTAGAATAAAGAAAGGCTGCCTCTTCAGAAAAAGAACCAACATCACCAGCAATACCAAATAATAAAGCCATTATTGCACCTCTCTTTTATTGTTCATTTCTAATGCCTTCAATTCTGCTAACTCTAAAAGAAAAGATTCTGTTTGTTCCCAACTTAAGCAAGGATCAGTAATGGACAAACCATTTAAATCCAGTTTATTAGGATTAATGGGATCGACCTTTTGGTTTCCTTCTTTCAGATAACTTTCTACCATGAAGCCTTTTACCAACCTTTTTAAATCGGGTCTATTTTGGATACTTTCGATGATGGATAATGCAATTGATGGCTGGAGTTGATGATTTTTTTTGCCATTAACCAGACAGTTATCATGGCTAACATCAATAACTACAGAAGGATTAATGATTTGATGCCTTTCCATTTGCTGTTTTACTTCTTCAAGATGAGCAATGGAATAATTAGGTGCATGGTTGGAACCACGTAAAACCAGGTGGGCATGATGATTTCCATGCGTTTGAACTTCATAGCCATCAAAGACCGCTACATGCGGATATTGCGATGCAATGATGCTATTTATTCCTACTGTCAGTGAACCGTGGGTAGGATTTTTTAACCCAACTGCGCAGTCTAGAGCGGAAGCAAAAATACGGTGCTCCTGATCTTCTGAGCTACGAGCACCAATAGCGACCCATGATAAAAGCTCAAGAAAACCTTTGGCATTGTGTGTGAACAAAGCCTCATCAGCGATAGGAAGTCCCATCTCAATAACTTTAATCATCATATCCCGTGTGTATTTTATTCCTGAGGCAATATCTGGTGCTAAAAATAAGTTGGGTTGATTCACAGGACCTGTCCAACCCTTGGTTGTACGAGGCTTTTGGATGTAAACGCGCATAATTATTTTTAATGCGTGTTTTACTTTATGGTTTAATTGCACTAATCGCCTGGCATACTCTAAAACAGCTTTCTTTGGCCAAGCAGAGCAGGGGCCAACTATCATTAAGAGACGAGTATCTCGGCCTTCCAAAATTGCTTTAATTTCATTTCGATCTTGGGAAATTTGTTGGTTAGCAGAGTGAGATAAGGGTAATTCTTGGATAATTTGTTCTACTGGTGGTAGTTTTTTTAAAATTGAATAACTCATTTTTGCCTCCTGGAACAAGAAGCAATTAGGGGGAGCTCGAGGGGATGACGAGTTAGTGAGGGATGATGCATGGTTGACACTCCTTTTGGTTTCATCCAACTCCCTTACTTTTATCAGTCTGGGATTCGGATGCCAAAGTCCCCCAGACTAAGCTGGGGGTTGGAGCGTTAGTTAACTCTACCTACCACCCAGCCGCGGGCTAAAAAAGCTAAAATAAAAAAAGCCAGCAAAGATTTGTATTAAATCTGCTTTTTTATTTAACTTGATGGTTTCAGTAGAATGGAACATGAATAGTATAAAAAAATAACTGTATATTTAAATTACACTATTGGAATAACATTTGTCAATATACTTCCGGTTGTTTATTTTTTAGCCAATAGTAAATTCTTTGGTGGTAACGCGGTGTTCAATATGATTAAAATAAGTTCTTTTTTGCCGTGTACTTTGATATGGCTTTATTTGCAACAGAGAGTTAAATTAATGAATATTTTCTTGTCCTTTATGAGGTTATGAGTACTAATCAAGCTCTTAGAAAAGATCAGTTAAATAACAAAATCACTTACTCCACAATACCCAAATTATTACATTAAGACCTAATGTAATTTTAATCCAAAACAAAAGGTAAATTATCATGCAAGATATGCTTAATATTTCTGGTGGTGAAAAAATAATGAGCTGTACCAAGAATATCTCGAATTCTCTCGAAAGAAATTTCCTAATCATGCCCACATTTTAGCAAATATATCAGTTTTTTTATCCGATGCATCACTCGTCGCAAAGTCTTGGCAAAACTTGGAGCAAGAAGTCAAGTTTTTGTGGGATTTAGAGAACTCCAATGGAAATGGGTTACAACCGCTAGAGCTTAGGAAACCGAAGCAGTATTGCAGTTTTATGGATCTTTTATGGCCTAGTCCGGACGAAGGGCTAACTACAAATAAAACCAATAATCTGCTAAGCAAGGTTTTGCTTTATAAAGAACAAAAGCATGGAGTCAATTTAAATGAAACTCAAACTCAAACACCAGTGCCTAGTTTTATTGGATTTATCAGCAAACACTAAGCGGATGAAGTTTTAGAAAGAAATGGATTATGGAGTGAAGAAAATAAAATATCACCCTTATTTTTTCATGGCAAAGAAACCCATCGTTTACAATTTAATTTAATTATTAGTGCCGTGGAGCAAGGTATTCTTGATATAGGTGAATTAACCATTCTTGAATTAAAAACTATTTTTGCAAAAATCAAAAATTCTGAAACAAATCTCCCTGCCTGGGAGTTAATGATTGATACCGTCGCTGTTGGAAACAATGCTAAAATGAGAAATGACCATCCTTTACTCAAAAGACATATACCAACCTCGATTACCAATGCAACTGAACATAATTCACCCTATATCCATGCAATGGATCCCTATTTTTTTCATTCCTACTTAATGACTGTAGCATGTACTAATTACCCTTACCTTGCACAATGTATTATTGAAAAATTTTGTAAATCTGCTTTTAAATTAAATAAAATTGAAACCTCGTTAGGATATGAGAACACTTCAGATGGTTATCCTAATATAGAAGAAATACCACAATCCAAGCGCTCAGTAATGCATACCTTAGAAAGACAAACATCTACTTATAATAAGGTTGCAAAACATATTGTAAATAGCGAACACATTTTGCAATAACAACAAGCTAAAGAAAAAGAAGAGCAGGGTGGTGAAGTAAACAATCCTATAAAATTACCACTTCGTAATGGAGAAGCCAAAAGCAATGGTTATATTTTTGGAGATACTGTTGGAATTGTTTTTTATAAAAAACCATACAGTGGCTGGCAAGAATATAAAAAACAGAGAGAACAACAACCCGATAATTTGTCCATAGAAAGAAAGAGCATCTAATTTATAAGCAAGTGTACCTAACCCCCATATAAAGTATTTTTAGTTAGTTATTCCCATTATTTTGTGGGACTGAGAGTCGTCAGCATTTACCTTATCTTTTGTTATGAGGGAAACACCGACATTAAGGTTTAGAGCGAGTATTTCTCGAACCTCTGGCTAATGGTTTTTTATGGGGCTTAGCATAAGTTGAAGTCGTTTTTTTCTTTATCTGAGAATATTTTTGGGTTGTGGAAGAAATTGGGGTTTGGGGCACATTATGTTGGGGTTCAAAATCTTCGATTTCAACGCGATTTAATTTGTGTTGAATCAATTTTTCTATGGATTGCAATTGACTTATCTCATCGGCGCTTACTAGTGAAATTGCTAATCCTGTTGCACCAGCACGCCCGGTGCGACCGATACGATGAACGTAATCTTCTGCAACTTGGGGCAAATCAAAATTAACGACGCAGGGCAGTTGATCAATATCAATTCCTCGAGCGGCAATATCTGTAGCCACTAAAATATGCAATTCCCCAGATTTAAAATCATTTAAAGCCTTAGTACGTTGGGATTGAGATTTATTGCCATGGATCGCCGCAGCATGGATTTGTGCTTCAGCTAATTGCTTCACCAATTTATTTGCGCCATGCTTTGTCTTAGAAAATACCAAAGCCTGATCCCATTTGTTTCTATGAATCAGATGGCTAAGTAATGCTGCTTTGCGGCTTTTATCAACTGGATGCACTGTTTGTTTTATTTTAACTACAGTCGTATTCCGAGGTGTAACATCGATTTCTACGGGTTGATGGAGAATGGTTTTTACAAAACTACGGATTTCATCAGTAAATGTGGCTGAAAACATAAGGTTTTGTCGCTTTTTAGGCAGGTAATTAATAATTCGTCTCATGTCATGAATGAAGCCCATATCGAGCATTCTATCGGCTTCATCGAGCACCAAAGTGTCAACTTGATCAAATTGTATGGCGCGTTGTTGATATAAATCCAATAAACGTCCTGGTGTAGCAACCAGTATCTCCACTCCTGAACGTAGTTTCATCATTTGAGGATTAATTTTTACTCCCCCAAAAACTACTGCGGAGCGAATTGACAAATAACGTCCGTATTGGATGATATTTTCGTGTACTTGACTGGCTAATTCACGTGTTGGAGTTAAAATAAGTGTTCTTGTTCTATTGCTTGTTGCTCGAGGTTTTACACTGAGCATGTGCAAAATAGGTAACACGAAACTTGCAGTTTTTCCGGTTCCTGTTTGTGCTGAAGCAAGTACGTCTTTACCAGATAATACTGTTGGGATAGCTTGAGCTTGAATAGAGGATGGCTCTTTGTAGCCTAATTCATCAATAGATTGAAGTAAGGGCTCGATTAAACCTAAAGATTTAAAACTCATGCTGTTTCCTTTATTTGTTGGTATTTGTGAAATAAGACACTGGTGTTGATATTATTACGCAGTGTGCTTATTTCGTTGGCAATTATACCACGAATGGTAATAATTATTGCTACATTATGATTTTTAGTAAGCTTAACTTGTAAGTAGGCGTTAATTTTCGGTACTTTTCACCAATTATTTTGCGATTTATTCGTCTCAAATAATTAATTATCAAAATATTTGATATGACATATAAATAGAGTTGATTGGTTTTATTAAGTTCTCATGGGTTAAATGGCATGCATTGATAACTACGGCCTACTCCAATGCAATTTTTTAATGAATCCTAAAGAAATCAACATCCTGAAGCTCGTTTAATTCCACAAGTTATTTGGGATGAAATTTTTTATGATGAATTGTTTCCCGATTCTTTGATCCCATGGATGAACATGGCCTGTGAAGAGTTGCAGAAACAGTTATTCCTAATACCGGAGAAAGAAAAAGATAAGGCATGGATGGCTATAGCATGCAGCCATCCCGATATGGATAATCAACAGCTTATAAATATAGGTGAGAGGTTTGGGTTTATTGTATCGGATCTACTCAATCTGGCAGTTATGCTCGGCGATAGTGCAAAGCATTTGGCGTTGTTGAAACTACTTTCTCAAAATGAATTCTATACAGACAGTATTCTCCATGGCTCTTTAAGGTTTCAACGAGCAGCCCAATTGGGACATCTTAATGGGCTTAAATATTTCATAGAAATGATTCAATTCAAGGTCTCCCATAGGATGCTAAACGAGATGATTGCCAAAGACAATTTTTATGTCTTTCGTGCAGCGGCAGAGCATGGTCATCTTGGTGTTCTTAAATATTTAGTGGAAAAAGTCCTGGACAACAACTGCAAGAGATGATTGCAGCAATCAGTTTCTATGCTTTTCGTCAAGCGGTAACAAAAAAACATCTTTCTGTAGTTCTATATTTATTGAATTACCCTAACGTGTTTGCTTACGCTGAAATTCATCAACATGAATATGACGAACAGTATGTACGGTCATTTATTTTTGAAAAACTCACTGATCTTCGTACTGATGAACATACTTTTGCAACACGTTTCGAGCATTTTATCGATGAATTAGCTCATATACGCCGAGCGCATAATTGGGATCAAAGCAGACGCACAGACAATGGTAAGCTTGAACAATACGATGATCTCGAAGGGGACCGGCCCAGCTGTTTTTCCGGAGTAAAGCGTAGGTTGTTTCAATCAGTGTTTGGTCATCCATTGTTGAAGTTGGTCACAGAGGACGTCATTAAAGCGGAAATCAATGAGTTTCTTGTGACGCATTTCAAAAAAACAATTAATCCAAACAATTGCATTATCATTAAAAAAGCTTGGGATAAAGGCATTGAAGGAGAGCTCTTAAGCGAAGAAGATATGAAGGCAATACAAATCCTCAATGTCAGTTTAGATCAGCAGAAAGCCTTTAAAAACTATCTGTCCCCAAAATATGGTTTTTCTTTTGCCGTCAGCCTAAACTTCATTAATCTGGTAGATAAAACTTTTGAATTAACTTTAACGACTAGCTCTCATTTATTTAAGCATGGTAGCTTAATGGTGGAGTTTTTTAATAAGCTCCAAGCGACAAAAGAGGATGTTGGGCAAAGCTTATATCGATTTTTTGCAGTCAGTGCCTCTAATCTTCGAAACTCTGAAGCACCTTCCACTTCGATAATACCTAAAAGGTAATCTATTCCTCTCAATAGTAAAAAAACGAAATCATAATATTCTTTATTTTTTTCATTTATAGTAGTATATTCAAGCCAAAGAAGAGGCTTACTTTGGCTAATTGTTCATTGTATTACCTATACTTACAATGTTTTTCTAACCCTTAGTTTTAATGCATCACCTCAAATTTAACTTTATAGAGAATTACTGAATGAAAAAGATTATTACTGCTTTAATGATTTTATTAACTCTAGTTCAGAGTTCTTATGCTAATTCATCTGATTTTTCCCAAGAATTAATAAATCAACTGCTGGAACGACACATGAAAAATTTTTCAGGTTTTGAGCACCAGTATTTTGGTGATCAGATTAATCTTCGCTTTTATAATAGTAATTCTGATAAGTTGTTGCATTTGCCCAATGGTTTAATCCTTACTTATGGTCAAATCGTAATGTTAGCGGGGGATTTATTTGGTGATCCGCAACACCCAATTTCAATATGTATCATGGACAAACGCAAAGAATGTTTTAATCTTCAATTTTATGCTTTGGCAGGGGATAAAGACAAAAACAATTGCCAAACTCCTCGCATACAAGCAGAAAATCTTATTCAATTTCAGGAGCAAATTGCGCAACTTTTAGTGGATTGGCGAGCACAAGGAAAGTCTGATTCAGAGTTTTATAAGGAATATGGCTCAGCAATTAATAAAAAGCTAAATCGCTTGACTTGTGGTGGCAGTTTTATTAGTGATTATATTCCTTTTGGTAATTATTTAAAGCTTTCGGAAACTAATTTTGATCATTATCAGCCTGAGTCATTAATTGCTTATGAGGTGGGTCATCAAGTAGCTCTGGATACGGCACTGCTTGGCTATCAACAAAAGATTAAAGGCAATGTTGCTCATGCGCAGCAGTTATTGGAGTTAGCGTATGCTCAAAATGCTTTTGCAAATCATTACTTGAGTGATTCTTTTGCCTCTGGTCATATACGAACACCTCGCCTTGAAATAGAAAAACAAGTCTTCTTACCTTCTATTCTGAATTTATTGCTCGCGAATCTAATGCATGATGAAGATAATCGATTAGGGTTAAATGTTGTGAATCAGGAGAGCACTGTTTGGACGGCCTATGGTGATAACTATCTTTTTAAAGAAGAAGCTGAATTACAGCGTATTATATTATTGCAAGCCATGCAGCGCTCCGCAGATAGTATTTATGATACTTTTGAATCAGGTAATTTTCCTGAGCATTTTAATGAATTAAAGCTAGTACCACTATTTAAAGAGGTAGAGCAATTAAATCAGACTTCACCTTTATTTAAAATGGACAATGGTAACTTATTAAAGAGAAAAGACGGGCATGATCCTTATAATTTTGAGTGGACTGAAAATTGGTCTGGATTAATTACATTATTGGAATTGGAATGGTAGAAGGGGTACTCAATACTTTTAGGCTTCGAAGTTGAGAGAGGCCCAGATAACTTAATGGTTTGCATGAGAAAAAAGAGGCTTCACTTTGGCGCGGTTCGTTCGCGTAGTTGAAGAGCACCGCGCTAAAATACTTGATATCGAGATTAAAACCTGAGAGAACCAAACTAAATTTAAATATTTTTACTTGAAATAGAATAAACTCTCTATATGCGGTGATGTATGCGCATTCAACATACGATGCCTGGTGAATGATGATTAGAATGAATCATAGTTCTGAATACCGCACGTAAAGCACGGTATGTTGGCGTTTTAATCGGTGTATCTCTCAGAAACCAGTTGTGGGTATAGCCAAAGATTTGATGAAAAGCAGTACAACAAGTTAGTTGAATCACCTAGTTAACTTCAATGAACGCTGAGATCACATCCTTTTGCAAGAAATTCTTTTTCATATTTTTGTATTTGGTATAAAGCCATCTTATATCCTATTTGTAAGAGATCGTAATCTATATTGTCTGGCAAAACATATTTTTTTGCATAAGTCACAGCGTTTTTAGATAATTCATAAAGACGATCATATACTTCGATTTGGCCGTTTTCATTTTGAGCGGCCTGAAGAAAAATAGACAATGAATGCAGCATTCTTGCATAACGTACCGGATAATTGTTCCATCCATGTTTTTGGAGCGCCGTAACATACATAGTAACTGATTCCAGGTATGTATGAACGAATTGATTATGATGAAGTAAAGTTTGGGCTTCTGCCAAATTGATCGATGTATCATAATTTCTTTGTTCCCATCCCCAATCTTTTGGTACATGCATGGGAAAAATCCACCAATCGTAATGATATTTATTCGTGAAAAATTCATTTGGATTTTTTTTAAAAAGGTGTTCGAAGGTATGCTGTTGGACCTGGGCAATGATAGTTAAACGATTATTTTGATTTAAATGGATAAGCTGGATTTTTTGTTTTGCAGTTAAATCAGGGTTTGCTAGACATTTTTCAGTGTATTCTTGAAGTTTTTTTGAGTCTCTAAAAAATGAAAGTTCTTTTGCCATTTCAATATCAGATTTGGACATACACATCTCCTTTGAATTCCATAGCTAAATATACCATTATTTGAGAAGTGTGTATCCTAATGATTCAGATCTGAAAGCCAGTGCTGGAAAAAATTTTCGAAAACCAGGCGATGCATGTATTGAATAGGCTCCTATGAGGACCGAAGCAAAGCATTGGTATCCTTTTTTAGAAAATGCTCCCATGATTCCTGTATGTCACTGTTGACTTTTTTCATCGCTTCAATATCAAATCCTTTCACATCAAAGAACTTAAGCCCATTATCTTGAGTCAGTGCAGTTGTACAAAAATTAGTTACTTCTTCTAAATTTCTTAATATAAGTCCATTGCTGTCAGGATGTTCTTTTAATTGTTCAATCGCTATTTTAGCTGCTTCAGCCGAGGATTCATAAATACGTTGTACCGATGTGGGGGAGGGTGCATGTTCAATTTGGAGGGTTCTAAATTCAGAAACAACTCTCTCTTCATAGGCAAAAAGAGCATTGTACTCCATAGATAGTAAGTTTTCTTCTTCGTTAGAGATATGGTCCTTGTTATTCAGTAATGCTTTCATTACATTGCGAATAGGTTGAAATGAAGTCTTAATAAATTTATCAATTTTCTTATTTCTCTCTAACTTCGGCATTACTTTCTCCAATTTTATGGCACTTGAGTCGGATCATAGGCTTGAACAATTTTTTTGTCAAAATTGACTCAAAAAAACAGCAAAAAATGTATCTAAAAAACCGCTATATGACTTTAATACTAGCAAAAAAAACAAATAATATACTAGACCATATCAATGTATGACTATAAAATACCCAACAAGAATATTATAAAAACAAAAAATAATAAAATAAATTAATGCTGTGAGAATATAATGAGAACACTAATCAATCAAAACCGTTTTCTTAAGGCAATTGCATATGTCAGTGAAAATTGTTTTTCGAAGCCTTATTCAATATCGCCTATGGTTGATAGATGGTTCAATCAATTATCAATAGTCCAACTTGCAAATGGGGATGTAGTGCATATCTCGGGCAAAGAGGCAATTGAGTTTATGGACATAACATTAGATGGAGCAGTTGTTGATAAAAAAGATTTAGCTCTAATATTTCAATTCCATTCCCAGCGATCCGAACATGAAAAAGAACGAGCTGCACTTGTAAAAAAATTGAGACGCTTAATCAAGAAATTAGTAGCCTGGTTTTGGATAAAAAGATAAAAAAATTCTTGAATTGGCTGTAGAAGAACAAAAATTAGAACATTTTGATGCAAATAAAATAAAAGCAAAAAATTATATGAAAATCTTGTTGAACGGGGCGTATCCTCCTTAAATGAAGCGCGTGTAGAAAAAAAATTTGATTCAAAAATCACTCACATTGTTCATCGTCCAAATCATGGCTTAACCCACTCAGTGCGTGTTGCTTATATGGTGACGGGAATTCATGCTTTTAAAAAAGAATTTGGCCACCATTCAAGTGAACTTGATTCAGATCTCGAGCTTGAAAAATCCCAAATGATGATGCTATTTAGTGTTGTTGGTCGTCGTGATGAAACAGGTTTTAATGACACAGGAGATAATGTCAAGGGATGTGAAACTTATGAAAGTTTTAGAACAGCTTCAGGAAGGGCGTTTCTTAAATACTGCCAAACTCATCTCGCCGAGCTTTATGATAAAAATCTGGATGCTATGTATCGAGATGCTATTATTGTAGAACTCATGGGTTATTCTGATATTCAAGATCGAATTGACAGAAGAGAAGAGGAGCCGCCACAAGTATTTATTGATTACGTTATTGAAAAAGAAAATCAATTAGGAAATGATATTTCACGCGAAGACGCAATAAATTTAATCACTGAACCACAATCTTTTTGGAATAAGTCTCCCAAGTATAGCCTGAGTACCTTTTTTCCTGAAGGTACTGTTCGAACGCTTGCTAATGCAAAACTAGGGATGATGAATGATGCTCATAGTATTGATTTAACTCGTTGCTATCCTCTCTATCCTGCAAAAAAAGGTGGATCAAAGTCGATTAGCATTATAGAAGACTTCGTTGATTTGTCGGGTATTTCGGTGTCATCACATACTGCAAGTGTAGAAAAGTTAGAATCTATATTTAGAGTTTTACGTTGTAGTTTTGATACCCTTCAGTTAACCGGCCAAAAATCAACGTTTGGGTTGATTTCTCAGGAAACTTTTGAGCGCCAAAAAAATAATACCCTATTAGCTATTCAGGGTATCAATAAGCGCTTTGAATATCCTATGAGTCAGAAAAGACGTAAGAAACTGATTGATGAAATTAAAAAAGTACGTGAGGAAGAGAATTATTACGATAATTTAGAAGGTGACTTGACCCTTGGCGAAAATAGTAATTCGACACTTGAACTTTATCGCAAGCATTTAATTCTTCAGGAAATTGTAAAACAACTTACGGCTGCGCCTAAATTACAGACTGATAAACGGATGTTTGACTTTCACAATACCCAAGAAGGTAATCCTCATAAAATTGATCATCATCAAAATGCGATTAATTTGATTTATAGCTTACAATCAATTACTCCTGTTAAAGGAACATCCGCGGTTGAGTTACCTGTGATTTCTGCAGTAAAACACCATAGGTTGGAAAATAAGGTTATTGTTTCTTTTGAAAATCAGGCGCATGCAGAGCTATTTAAAGAAACTTATATGGATTTTTTTGGTATTCAAGCGAATATTAGCGCCATTTCACCTAACGAATTTTCTCTCGAAGTGAACAGAGAATATTATAAGCAATTGCGTGATGATAAATTGGTGGAATTTAAACAAGTTAATGTGCCCAAGGTTGTCAATAAAGAAGAATCATTAGTTGATAGTGAAGGCAATATTACGGCTTTAAATAGGATAGCAAAGAGTCAGGCTTTAGTGCGTCTTGTGTCTACTTCCGCATTAAGTGGAGAGACTTTTCCTGATTATGACTATCTTTTAAGAGCTTTTGAGGATCCTGTACATGAGCGTTATACTCCTTCTATTCGAGAAAATATTCATTTTCCAGTAATCCATACAAAATATACCGATCCTAGAACAAATAGAGTCTACGATCGAAAAGTAGTGTCCACACCACTTCCTGGTGTTCGTTTTCAGGAGCCTGTAACCGAGCCACTGAAGTTTGAAGATAAGATTGCTGATGGATGGGTGGTAGGAAAACCAGGAGCCCCTCAAAATACTATTTATACTAAAAAACTGGCCCATACTCTGTTACCTTCGCATGGTAAAATTATTCCTTTTTCTGGTTACCCAGAAAAAAATGGAATTACTTCCCTATAGGTGTTCTTTCTGATATTCACCAGGTTGATTTGAAAGATGAGCGTTATATTTGGTCTGAGAATATGGATACAGTAACCAAATTCTGGGTTAAAGACCCTACACTTATTAACAAAAAATGCTATGACTTTCTGAATGCTCAAATGGAAAAGTCAGGTGAGCCAAAGCGTTATGCCAAAACAGATGCTGTTGCTTTGGATAAAAGTAAGCTGCTGCAAGAAGGCACTACATCTGCTGAGTTAATAAATCATTTACAAACTCGAAAAGATAAAATTTTTGATATCCTTAAGGTCAAAGGTTATCGGCCAAGTGATGAGGTATTACAGGATTTTAAAATGTTGCTCCAACAAGAGCGAAAAATATATCTTGCGCGTTTTAAAAGCGATAAAAAAGTGCAAAAAGAAATAAAAGAACTCTATTTAGCTGTCTATGAACGTATTAACATTGAGGCTGCAAGAAAGAGTGCAAAATATTCAATTAACCTTAAGGAGTTAATTGAGCTACAAAAAAGAGTACGAAAGCAGATAGTCATAATGAAATTTTGGCGGGAAATACTAAAGGCGCTACACAGGCATTTTATGCAACTCGTGATGAACTTTTCGACCGTCTTAATCTTGCTTTTCATGCGTTGGAAATTAAAAAGAAATATCAATACGATGTGCCTCTTTTAATTTTAAGTCAGGATAAGGCTCCATATCATTACACGGAGACTCGAATTAAGGAAGATCTAAAAAGGGCTTATGCTCTTCTTCGCAAAGGCGAGTTTCCCTACGATAAAACGAAATATGTTGCATACGAACTTGATTCCAAGGGAAATGCTGTTCTTGACGGTAATGGAAAACGGATTCGAAAAAAGGTTGGAGGTGCTGATGTTTATCAGGAAAAAAACCAAACATATCAAAAAGAGGTACTCGTTAATCTTTTCAAATTGGCTTTACCTTTAACAAGCATGGAACAACTTGAAAGAGGACAAATTGGTGTTGAAAAACTCGATGGGGTAAAAATTGATAAAGCGGTTGACTCTATTATCGAGAAAATGGATATTGTTGGTGGTGTAGCTCGAGAACGCAAAAGGATGCTGAAGATTTTCTCCCAGGGTAATAATGCAAAAAAAGAAGAGTTTTTTATGCGTCAAGTGGCATTAGGAAATCTTTCTTTAATAAAAGAAATAACCCTTGATAGAGCATTTAATGTTTCTTCAGTTTTAATAGACAAGGCTATGGAAGTTGCTGAAAAAAATAATCATTTGGTTGTAAAAGATTTTCTTACTCCTTCTCACGAGGGGATACTCGAAGATATAGATATGAAACAAGCTGACCAATCTTTGGGTGAGCGACCCAATAAAAAAACGGTTGATTTAAAATCAGAACTTGAAAATCTAAAAAAACCTCTTGATTTGTGGAATTTAGAAACTTATAAACAACGTATTTCCGCGCTAATACAAATAAACCAACGAAATCTGAGCTCACTAAGGCTAAGTGATTTAAAATTACTTCAAAAAACAACGGAAGAAATATTATTAAACAAAGCATCAAATACAGAAGCTAATAAAAAAGAGTTGGATCAATGGATAAACCTGATCACGATGAATCCCAAATATATAGTGAGTTACGCGCGTATCATGGCTACTCCAGATAAACCAGTAGATTTACGTAGCCTTCTTAAATCTCATGAACTACTAGGAGTAACACTTACTTCAAAAGCAATGACTCTTATTGCTTCCAAGAAGTCTAGGGAGTGCAAGCTCAATCAATTCTTAGATGCCTATCAACACATGCTTGATGGGCAAGGAAAGGATAATATGTCGGTTGAAACATGTCGTAGCTATTTGAACAAAGCCATGGTGCTGGCCGAAAAGCGAGGTTGGGATGATGCAATTAACTATTTTTTACTTATCGAGTTTAAGAGGGGAGAAATAGCAAATCTTTATTTTAAAGAAGACAACGCCTTGTCCTATAAGCCAAGGACTCAAGCATTGCATGCTAAAGCGGAGCGATTAATTCAGCAGATTAAAGCGAATAGTATGGGCTCTATGGATAGTCAAACATCAGATTATTGTCAAACAATGAAACAATTAGTTAATGATAATCAACATGATTATATTTTTCTGCTGTCTCTATTTTCTGATCTGACCGAAGTTAATAAAGTAATGACTTCTCCGGAAATGCAAGCCATTAAACACGAAATCGCAATTCTTGAGCGCAATGCTAAAGGATTCTTTGGCTCTTGGACTAGCCAAAGTAAAGCTAATGAAATTAAAGAGGCAATGAGTCAAATTCCTTTACTGGGACGAGATGATATTCTTAAAAATGATTCTCCTTTGTGTGAAAAGGTACAAAAACTTCTGTTTTCCAATAAGATATTGGTTGATAGGCTTAATGTGGAAAAACTGGATATCAAACCTGCTGAAACGACTATAAAATTATTGCACTAGTGTTTGTTTAAGGCATATAGTCTTCTCAAATAAACAGAGAGCCATCACTTTTGTGCGTATTATTGAGTTAAGTATGCTCGCAAATCCGGTATCTGGAGCAATGCGAATGATTACATCTATCTTGGCAGGGGAGTGCCTAAAAATTAGAGTCTAATAACCATCGCAACACCAACTCAATTTCATCTTTTTTCATCAAAGAAACTGGATGTTCAATACCGGGGATGCTTACTGTTTTTAAAGTAGTTTGTAATTGCTGCATTTTTGCTACTGTATCATTCGATAAAACATCAGATAATGATGCATGAAGCAATAAAATTGGACATTTAATTCTGCTCCATAATCCCCATTGAGGCGCATTACTTTGAGTAGCTAAGATCACATTTTCAATTATTTGAGGATCATAGGCTAATTGATATTTTTTCATTGCATTTTGCCATACCCCACATAAAGCAAGGCGTTGCCATTGCTCAGGACTTAATTGAGCAAAACTTGGATAGGTTTTTTTTAAATAGGTTTCTACTTCTTCTAATGTTTCAAATGACCGACCACTCCCTTCTCTACCATAAGCTACGATTCGGTTTAAGGCTTTTGTGTCAACGAAAGGCCCTATATCATTCAGAACTAATTTTTTAATAGGAGAGTTGTCCATCGCCGCCATTACTATACCGATAATTCCCCCCATAGAGGTACCTAGATAATCAATTTTTGTTACTCCTAGTTGTGCTAATAAAATTGTGATATCGGAGAGATAAGTCAGGGTAGAATAATCTTTAGGGTTACATACTTTATCGCTTAATCCACGTCCTACCATGTCAGGGCAAATAACACGATAATATGATGAGAGCACTTGAGCCAAATCATCAAAATCCCTGCCATTACGAAATAGGCCATGTACACATAACAAAACTTTGGGGTTATTAGAATCACCCCATTCATAATAAGTCATATTATGAAAACTCTGGCTGTCGATTCCCATAACCTGATGTGTGCGCATACATCAGCTCCTTGTTAGGATGTTTTATCTTTTATAGATTATAGACTTGGTTTGCAAAGGTACAAAAGAAAGTATACGTTTTAATAGTGTATTAAATTGCATTCATAAAGAGTGCTAATATACCATATGGAGAGATAATTAATTGAGGGGCTGTGACTTCTACTCTCTTAGCCAAAATGATTTACTTTTTAGGCACTCCGATACTCACATACTTTGTGTATGCAATGTTTTGGTGCTTGCAAATAAAACTATCTGGCTCAATCTGGTGATTGGTGAGCAGATTATGGACTAATAAATAATGAATCTACATGAAAATATCCGGGCGCTTAAAAAAATTAGCTTCAAAAAAGACCTCAAAAAAAATCACTCTTAATCATTTATTAAATAAATTTGAACAGAAAGATAATCTTTTTTTGATTATTTTATTGGCTTTTCTTGCTATTACGCCTATATCCTTTATTCCAGGAGTTACAGTACTATTTGGATTTTCTATCGCCTTAATTTCAGCTCAGATATTAATGGGTCGTAATCAATTGTGGCTACCCATGAAACTTAAAAAAAAGCAAATATCTGGCGATTTTAATGAAGGAATATTAAAAATCATACCGTATGTAGTGCTCCTGGAAAAATATATAAAAAAGAGGGCATTATTTTTTAGTTCCAGATGGATTAAATACTTTTTTGTTGGTTTTATATTTATTTTAAGTATCTTATTAGCGATCCCAATTCCTTACCTGGATTTTATTACTTCCTTTGCCATTATTTTGATTTCTCTAGGATTAATAGAAAAAGATGGCTTTCTTTTAATTATGGCTGCTTTTTTGATAGTAATTTATATATTCATTTTGTTTTATGCTTTAAATTCAAGCATTCTTGGAATTTATAAAGGATTGCAGTGGCTAAAGTCTCTTTAATTATCTTGCTTTTGAATGAACGATTTATTTTTTACCCAATTCTAAAGAATACTGAGAAAATCAACCATAGGCAAAACATATGATTTAGGTTAAAGTTCTTCAATTAATTTAAATGAGATTATTTCTTTTATGCAGCATCGGTTTGTTCATTTACGTGTTCACACAGAGTTTTCTTTAGTTGATGGTTTAGTGCGGGTAAAACCTTTAATGAAGGCTCTACCTTCACGAGGAATGTACTCTGTTGCCTTGACGGATCATTGTAATTTGTTTGCTGCAGTGAAGCATTACAAAAGCGCGATTGAAGCTGGGATTAAACCTATTATTGGTAGCGATTTGCCCTGTCATAATCCTGAACATCCAGATCGTGTTTTTTCCCTAATTCTCCTATGCCTCAATTCGGAGGGATATAAAAACTTAACATGTCTTATTTCTAAAGCGTATCAGGAAGGACAATATCAAGGTCAACCAAGAGTACAACATCAGTGGATTGTAGATTATTCAGCTGGACTTATTGCATTATCGGGAGGGAAGTTTGGGGATATTGGACAAGCTTTGTTGGCGGATGATGAAGAGTTAGCAATAAGTCGAGCGCTCTATTGGCAAGAGCTATTTTCCAATCGATTTTATTTAGAAATCCAACGAACTGGGAGACCTGACGAGGCGCTTTATAATAAAAAATTAATTGCTTTAGCGAATAAATTGAAATTGCCATTAGTAGCAACAAATGATGTACGTTTTCTGGATAAAGAGGATTTTGAGGCACACGAGGCACGGGTCTGTATTCATGAGGGGTACACTTTAGCAGATCCTAGAAGAGAACAAAAATACAGTGCCCAACAATATTTGCGCTCAGCGGATGAAATGGTTTCTTTATTTGCTGATCTGCCTTCAGCACTTTCAAATACGGTAGAAATAAGCAAACGATGCACTGTGAAACTGGATCTGGGGAATAATTATTTACCGAACTTTCCTATTCCAGATGGTTCTACAGTCGAAAATTATTTGTCTCATTTATCAAAAATTGGTTTGGAAGAACGTCTTCTGCAACTATTTAAAAACATATCACCAGAAGAGTTGCTCCTTACGCGACAAGAATACGACAAAAGACTCCAGATAGAATTGGATGTGATTAACAATATGGGATTTGCTGGCTATTTCCTGATTGTGGCTGATTTTATTCAATGGGCAAAGAACAATGGTGTTCCTGTTGGCCCTGGGCGTGGTTCTGGAGCTGGTTCATTGGTTGCCTATGCCTTAAAAATTACAGATTTAGATCCTTTAGAATATGAATTACTGTTTGAGCGTTTTTTGAACCCAGAACGTGTATCCATGCCTGATTTTGATATTGATTTTTGCATGGAAGGGCGCGATCGGGTCATTGATTATGTTGCCGAAAAATACGGCAGACAAAGCGTGTCACAAATTATTACTTTTGGTACTATGGCTGCAAAAGCGGTGGTTCGTGATGTAGGGCGTGTCTTAGGACATCCTTATGGATTTGTTGATAAATTAGCCAAATTAATTCCTTTTGAATTAGGTATCACGTTAAACAAAGCATTAGAGCAAGAAGAAGAGCTTAAGCGTCGCTATACTGAAGAAGAAGAGGTTAAGGAACTTATCGATCTGGCATTAAAACTGGAAGGCATTACACGAAATGCAGGAAAGCATGCAGGAGGAGTAGTTATTGCCCCTTCGCAGTTGACGGATTTTACCGCTATATATTGTGAAGAAGGTTCTACACAAATTGTAAGCCAATTTGATAAGGATGATGTAGAAGCGGCAGGTTTAGTTAAATTTGACTTTTTAGGTTTACGAACCTTAACCATTATCGATTGGGCCTTGGCTACGGTAAACAAACAACGAAGTCGTGAAGGATTACCTCCGATTGATATTAGTCAGATCCCAACTGATGATCCGGCATCTTTTGATTTGTTAAAGGCCTGCCAAACAACTGCGGTATTTCAGCTGGAATCACGCGGAATGAAGGAGCTCATTAATCGCTTACAACCTGATTGTTTCGAAGATATCATCGCTTTAGTTGCATTATTTAGACCTGGTCCTTTGCAGTCAGGCATGGTGGATGATTTTATTGATCGTAAACATGGACGCGCTGCGGTTGATTATCCCCATCCTGATTTGGAGCCCATTTTAAAACCTACCTATGGTGTTATCTTATATCAAGAGCAAGTCATGCAGATTGCTCAAGTTTTAGCAAATTATACTTTAGGAGCGGCAGACTTATTACGTCGTGCTATGGGAAAGAAAAAACCTGAAGAAATGGCAAAACAGCGGGAAATTTTTACCGAAGGAGCGACGGCAAGAGGAGTTGATAAGAAAGTAGCAACTCATATTTTTGATTTAATGGAAAAATTCGCAGGCTATGGTTTTAATAAGTCTCACTCAGCAGCATATGCGTTGGTCGCCTATCAAACGGCATGGCTTAAAGCCCATTATCCAGCAGCTTTTATGGCTGCAGTAATGTCTTCGGATATGGATAACACAGATAAAGTCGTCACTTTTATCGATGAATGTGCTCATATGAAGTTAAAGGTTTTGCCTCCTTCTATCAATCACTCAATGCACCACTTTACCGTCGTTGACGATGCCTCAATTGTTTATGGTCTTGGGGCCATAAAGGGAGTAGGGGAATCTGCAATTGATTGTATTATTGAGGCACGTGACTCAGGAGGAAGTTACCCCGATTTATTTGGTTTTTGCCAACGACTGGATTTGCGGAAAGTAAATCGGCGGGTTTTGGAGGCATTGATCAAAAGTGGTGCTTTTGATGAATGGAAGATAGAGCGAGCGGTATTGACTGCTTCGTTAGAAAAAGCATTAAAAATAGCAGAGAAAGAGCATCAAAATCAATCCAGTGGCCAATTTGATTTATTCTCATTATTAGATGATGGCGCTAATGAGCAGGAATATCTTTTATGTAAATCTTGGTCTGAAGCACAACGCCTGGAGGGTGAGCGAGAAGTATTGGGCTTTTATTTGACTGGACATCCTGCAGATCAGTATCGGCGCGAATTTAGTGATTTTATTGTACCAATAAACCAATTAAATCCATCAATGCATAAAAAAGCAGTTATATGTGCTCAAGTGGTAGCAATTCGTAAGGTTGTTACGAAACGAGGTAAAAAATTGGTAATTCTTGGTATGGATGATTCTACAGCACGAATAGATATCGTTATTTTTGATGAGATTTTTGAGTCATTATCATCTACTTTGGCAACAGGGGATATGCTTGTAGTTGAAGGTGATGTAGCGCATGATGATTATAATGGTGGTGTGAAAATGAGCGCTAACTCTCTTTATGATGTACCTACGGCACGTACAAAATTTGCTCGGTGTCTGGAGTTGCGTTTGCATGCCGAACAGCAAGATATTTTACCCTCTATTCAAGCTTTGTTAAAAGCACACACGGGACGTTGCGCTGTCCAGTTTTCCTATTCTAATGGATATGCAAAGGCGCAATTAAGTGCGGCGCCCCAATGGAATATATCGCCTAGCGATGAGTTGCTCCGACTTTTAGCGAATCTTTTAGGTGAAAATAAAGCCATAATGAAATACTAAGACTCGCTATTCACTCGAGAGGTGCACGTCAAAATTAATGTAACATAGATAACTGGCGTTCCTTGTGAGTCCTCCCGTATCATGTTTCTTCTTTATCTTTGACTCACGTTTATTTTTGCACGTTTTTGTCCATGTTCTTCATGCATTAATTGGATTATAATTATCTTTTTGTTTGCTATAAATACATGAGGGTTGAAATGAGATCATTATTCTTCAACGACATCAACAGAACTAAAGATGATAAGAACTTACTTGTTGTGATTGTGGCTAACAGAGTTCATGATGATAAGCCCGAAATAAAAATGTTTGGCTTACCAATAATTCATGCATTATCTCATGTACGGAAGCACAATAGCGCATCCGCGATCATTTTATCGCCAGATGGAACAATTTTAGATTTAGCTAATGTTTCAACAATGGAAAAAGTGACTTTAGTTTCAGAGCAAATAACGAGTTCTGGGGAGAACTATTTAAAATCAGCATTAAATCAATTAAAAGATGAGACTCACGTTTTAACAGAAAACTGTCAATTCGATCTTGCTTTAGTTATAGGAGGAGGACCTGGAGAGCTGATTCTAACAGAAGTGGCAGCAAATAAACTATTAGAATTCAATAGGTTACATATGAATAATGGAGGGGTAATACGAATTCAAATATGTAATTTTGCCGATAAAAAAATACAGGGATCAAATAGAGTTTTCGCCCATGCAATTACTCCTGATTTTTGTTTATGCAGTGTCCCTAAAGGGCTCAGTATTATTGCTCCCCAAGACACTCGAGCCATAGATCTTCCAGATGAATATGGTTCGTTTATTAACCTATTAATCTTCGATAAACTTAAAAGCCGTATTAAACGTATTCTCGGTCCCAAAAATAATAAATCCAATGAGGAAATTATAAATAAAATAAAGGAAATCGCAGGTGCTGATGTTTCATCACAATCTGAAATCGTAGACCTTGATGAACTTTTTGAAGTGGATCTTACTCTTCCATTAAATTAATTTAATTATTTTATGTCTTCGCAAAATGCCAAACATTGAATCTGGAGCTCTGAAGTATTGTTTCAAAATCATCACGAAGTTTGTTCAATAGCCTATAATATAAAAATACAAACCAATAGGTCATATTATGGAAACTTTTTTTGATAAAAATATTAAAAAAGAATCTAAAGATACTAATTTACTTATAGTAATTTTAGCTGATGACTATCGGCTAAAGATGGCTGGATTACCTATAATCCATGCATTACATCATGCAAAACATCACAAAAACTCCTCTGCTGTTATTGTAATGACAAATGGAGATATTATAGATTTAGCTACCGCTGATTTAAAGAAAATCAAATTAGAAGGAACACAAAAAACTAGGGGAGGGGAAGCTTACTTACCAATAGCTTTAAATCAATTGAAGGATCAGGTAAAACCATTGGGTGAAAACCGCTTTGATCTGTCTTTAGTGATAGGAGGCGAACCAGGGGAAGTAAACATAACAGAAGATTTATCAATGGAATTATTTAAGTTTAATAAAGAGCGTATGAATGAAAAAGGAATCATAAGAATTCAAATTTGTAATTTCGCTGATAAAAAAATAGGGGATTCGAATGCGGTTTTTGCAAATGAAATTACTCCTGACTTTTGTTTATGCAGTATACCTAAAGGATACAGTATTATTGCACCTCAAGGGACACGAGCAATCGATTTACCAAGAGAAGAGACTGGATTTATGGATACATTTATCTTTAATGAGCATAAAGCTTCTCTAAAGCACATGCTCTCCGATAAAAAGAATATATCAAATGAGCAAATTATAAACGCGATGCCTAATATAGAGGTGGAAATCGTAGACCTTAATGAGCTCTATAAAAAAAATGCATCACCTTCTCCAGGTTTTTAATTGTTGGCTCCACCATGTTTCGTTAAAACATATCCTGGATCTACAGTTACCCATACAGTTCGCTGAGCATCAATGCGCAGAGTATGCATCCTTTGAAACTTTATGCCGTTGGTACAGATCTTCTTGTATGTCATTTAAATCTGTATCGTCATGATGGCATAAAGTTTTACCCATAGTAAGTTTGACTATTAATCGGCTAATAATTTATCCATTTTTGCAGCACAAATGAAATCATTATGACTCAAACCATTCAGTGCATGCGTCATGAAATGAACATGACAATAGTTATAACCAATTTCTAAATCAGGATGATGATTTTCAATATTGGCTATCCAGGCAAGGGCATTGACAAAAGCCATAGTCTCATAAAAATTTTTAAAGGATAAACTGCGTTTTATGCTGCGGTTATCCGAGCTCACAGCCCAATTCTTATCTAATTGAGGCAATAAATTTTTTATTTGCTCTGCATTTAATGCGGTACCTATGCCTTCGCATGATTCACAATGTTTGCTGCTTAAGTCACTTGTCATTTTATTTCCTTACTTATAATAATTATTTAATGCCTCAAGAAAGCGAGTATTTTGCTCTTGGGTTCCTATGGTAACCCTGATGTAATGGTCCATTTTATATGGATGCAAAGGACGAACAATAATACCCTTGTCCAAAAGATAGTTGTAGAGTGACATTCCATCTTCTTTACAGTTGAAGGTAAGAAAATTGCATGCCGAGGGTAAATAATCAATACCTAATTGATCTAATCCTTGGCGTATTTGCATCATTCCATCTGCATTAGTCTGTAGGCTTAACCGCAAAAAATCCTCATCATCTAAGGCCGCATAAGCCGCATTGAGTGCTACCTGATTCACGGTAAAAGGTAATTGTACGCGCAATAAAATTTCAATAATAGAGGGGTGGGCGATAGCATAACCGAGACGCACACCAGCTAGTCCATAGATTTTTGAAAAAGTTCGGGTCACTATTAGGTTAGGGTATTGCCCAATCCATTCAATGCTATTGTAATGCAGTTGTGATTCTGCAAATTCAAAATAAGCTTCATCAATCACTAATAAAGTACTTTTTGGTATATATTCTAGGAGACGTTTTATTTCATTTGGATCGACAGGAACTCCGGTAGGATTATTTGGATTCGCTAAAAAAATGATACTTGTTTCGGGACTACATGCATTAATCAAGTGGTCTATATTGATTTCCCAGTTTGGGTTAATTGCTACGCTGCGGACCGGAATATTGAGTGAGTGTGCTTGAATGGCATAAGTACTAAATGCATAATCGTGGGTCAATATATGTTTTTCATTATGCAAACCAAAACAAGTAAGTAACATGTTGAATATAAAGTCTGAACCATTGCTTAAAAAAAGCTGGTTGCTGTTGATTTTGAGTTTATTTGCCAGTTTGCTCATTAAAGGATGATTAAGTGGCGAAGGATAAGTCGCAAGCACATGAGAAGACATATCTTGCAACGCAGCTAAGGCTAAAGGGCTACAACCCAAAGGATTTTCGTTACTTGCCAATTTAATAATATTGTTTATTCCTTTTTCATGAGCTAATTCTTCTATAGATTTTCCTGGTTTATAAGGGACTAAAGCGCGTATTCCTGGATGAGGTAATTGTTGAAAATTAACTGCCATAAATGGTTCCTTGCCTTTTAAGAATTTAAATATTATTCACCTAAAATAGTCTAGGGCGGTGCATTTTTTCAACACAAACTTTACACTGCTTTAGCAAGCTCATTCAAGTGTTTTTGTAGTTGAGACCTAAGTATTACTATGATTTTGACCAAATGGCGCCGACAATGGTGTGTGAAAAGCTCATAATGATAAGTTTTTGATTTTATTTAATGATTCATAAAAAATAATGGAGGTTTTTCTTGAATTTTTTATTTCATGACATTAACCTTTGAAGCGCAAATCCAACTAAAGGAAATGGAATATGAATCAGCAAAAGGGATTTTCCCTTATCGAAGTATTATTGTCTTTATTGATGGTAACGACTCTAGCCCTCGCATTAGTGCAGCAACAATCGCAAAGCAAATACATGTTAAATCAGTTAGTGATACGAACACAAGCGACCCATCATCTGGATCAAATTGAAGAAGCTTTAACAGCCCCAATTAAAAAATTCCCATTCCCCCCTTCTTTTTTCGATCTCGTTTTACAACATAACAGCCAAAAAGTATTTCTAAAACTTGCTTGGCATGACCAAATAAATTTCATAATTCGGAAGCATGATTCTATTGAGTTAAAGTGATGAAAAAACAAGAAGGAATGAGTCTTTCAGAAGTATTGATCAGTCTTTTTTTAGCAACTGTGATTATAACAATCTTAATTCAGTTTTATTTAGAGAGTAAACATCAATACCTGGAGATAGAAAAAGTTCTAGAAGCTGGTTTTGATGTTCAATGGGTAGATGGTTTATTAAGTGATAGTATTCGGCGTGCAGGATTTACTCCTTGTTTAGGCCTTGATCAATTAAAAGTGATTGATCATAGGAATCATAAGAATAATATTCAGGCGCTGAATGTTGGAAATCAACCTATACAATTCATTCAGGTGAGGCGAATGAAGGAGAATTTTGCAAAGTTAATTAAAGTAGAAAGTCCAACCACGCTGTTAGTACAACATTTGAGTTCACTTAATGAAAAACGACCTTTATTAGTTGCTGATTGTAATCATGCTGAAATACATGAACTAATAGCGGTTAAGCAGCAAGATAACGAAACACGCATTATTTTAAAAAAACCTTTAATCCATTTTTATGAAACATCTACTTACGTGGGCGAGTTTTTAGAAGAGCGTTGGTTTGTCAAGAAAAATGTTAAAAGACAAAATGCTCTTTATTATCATTGGGTGCAAACTGAAGAGGTAACTTCTTTAGTTCATTCTTTATCCATAGAAAAACAGTTTAATCAAAATAAACAGTTTCTTGAAGTAACTTTAGGTTTAGAAAACGATAAGATTCATAAGATTATGGTTGCGGTGCGTGGATCATGAAAAAGGAACGTGGCTTTATTTTTACAGTAACTTTATTGATGATCATGGTGATGAGCTTGCTTTTATTAGCATCTATGCAGCATATTTTATTGTACTATAAGGTAATTAACAGACAAGAAGAGTCACATAAAAACTTTTATAACTTAGAACATGTGGCAAGACAATTATCTGAAAAATATGTGGCATTCTTTGCTCCGAATTGCGTCATCAAAGAAGACTCCCAGAACCAAATACTTCATAAATTACTCCATCACCAAGGTTGTGCTTTGTCAAATGAGGGATTGCAGTACGAGTATCTGATTGAAGATTTAGGTGATTTTCCTTGTTTAGTCGCTCCTAGTGAAAATAGGATGTATGCAACACATCATCAGCGATTATCTATTGTTCAACTTGATAAGGGTAAGCCTTTATCTTTTTTACAAGTTAGATGGATTGCTGTTGGGAAATTAGCGAAATGTTTTGTGAAAGAACATGTCATTCCTATAGGGATCAGTAGTTGGTGCTACTTATCCTTGAATTAATTCGGATTGGTGTCTGACACAAAGAGTTTCGCTGTTTGATTTGGATTATTATAACTACTCTTGAGGATATAATTACTAAAACGAGCAATGGCTTTGCATTATTTTACAAAGCTCAAATAAACTTCAATCAATCTCTATTGTTTATTTACAATTTTTAAAAAGTATTTAAAATCAAACGATTATTAATTTACTTTTTTCTCAACCTGATTAGGTCAACGCGATTAAATGCTAAAATCGTGCATTTTTGTTGCAATATATTCCATAACGTGTAAAAATTGTCCGCCTTATGAAAACGAAAATACATTATACAATACTCTTTCTAACTTTAATTGCCTTTAGCATTTCGCTCCGGGTATTTTGGTTTATCAAACAGCAGCCGACAAAGCAGCCTGAAATTATGTTTAAAGAGGCTGGTTTTGAACGACTACCGGGGTGGAAGTCAGCTGATTTAAAAAAATCTTTGCAGACCTTTCAGGTCTCTTGTCGTGCTTTCATTCGACAGAGTCCAGAGCAAGTTGTTGGTACTGATCAAATTGACTTGCAAGTAAAAGATTGGCAGCCTGCTTGTGAGGCCGCTTTAAAAATTTTTCCTGTTGCAGAAAGACAAGCCAAGCAATTTTTTGAAGAGTGGTTTACTCCTATTGAGTTTACAGATAACAATGGGAAACCAGGCTTGTTTACTGGTTACTATGTACCTGCTATTAAAGGCAGTTATACTAAATCCAAAGAATTTCATGTTCCTATCTATGAAACACCTAATGATTTAGTGACAGCAGATCTGGGATTGTTTTTTAATGATTTAAAAAATCGTCGTATTGTAGGCCGATTAGAGGATAAGAAATTTGTTCCTTATTACACACGCGAACAAATTAATAAGGGTGCAATCGAAGAAAAAGCGAAGGTTCTTGTTTGGATTAATAGTCCTGTAGACCGTTTATTTTTAGAAATCCAGGGTTCTGGTCTTATTGAACTTGATGATGGTACTAATATTTATATTGGTTATGATGCACAAAATGGGGCGCCTTACACTGCAATTGCAGGTGTGTTGATTAATAAAGGTGTTATGACAAAGCATAATGCATCGATGCAAGGAATTAAGCGCTATTTAGAAGCTCATCCAAAGCAAATGGATAAAATAATTAATCAAAACAAATCATTTGTTTTTTTCAAAAAAATGGCTGATGGGGTTGCTCTTGGTTCACAAGGTGTTGCATTAACACCTGGATATTCTCTTGCTATAGACAAACAATGGATTCCCATGGGTGCTCCGCTTTGGTTAAGCACGTCGCGACCTGATAGCACGAAGCCTGATGCGAGTAAGCCCATGCAGCGTTTAATGATAGCTCAAGATACCGGTGGAGCCATCCGTGGAAAAGTGCGAGGAGATGTTTTCTGGGGTGGAGGTGAGAAAGCAACTTTAATCGCAGGCCATATGAAAAATGAAGGACATTACTGGATTTTGTTACCCAAACAAGCAATTTCTCGATTGGAAAAAAATAAGCTGATTTCTGAAAACTCAACTAAATTATAAAGTGAATTGCAGGCACTAGAGCTTGGAATATCCAGTTGAATTTTATCTCATCCCAACACACTGAAAAAGTCTAGGAAATTGTCATTCCCGCATAAGCGGGAATTTATTTATAGTGTTTCAATAGAATTAACTTTGATGTTCAGTTACTGTTTTAATCGTTGCTGATTTATCTTCTGTTTCCTTTTTTTCAGGATTATTAACTAATGGCTGTGCGGTATTTTCTTTTAAGGCATCAGCAAGACTGATGAATTTATATCCATTTTTTCGGTACATTTCTATAATGTCTTCTAAACATAAACTATTTAGAAGGTTTGCGTGAATCAATAAGATCTGTTTTACAGGTTGACCATCAACTTTTTTGGCTCTGTGCTCTGCCAGAAGAGTTTGTTTCCAAATGTATGCCAAATAACGTTTTTTAAAATCTGGGAGGTTCTGTGCTCTTTTTCTATAGGGAATTTTATAGAATCGCGCATTAAATTCATAATCTTTACTGTCAATCGTCACCGGGGCTATTGTGTATTGGTGCTCAGCCAGATAATCATAGACTTTTTGTTTTTTTGGTCCTTTGCCTTCAGCAAGATAAGGATAACGGAAGTATTTAGGCTCAGTCATGACTGGAGCTAACATTGAATCTGCTCGATCTATATCTGCAATGTATTTAGCAGCGCTCATGTTGTTGAGGCTTTTATGAGTATAAGTGTGGTTTCCTAAAGCGAATCCTTGATTACGAAAAGCCTCTAATAGATACCATTCATTTTTAGCTACAGCTTCCCCTATGACAAATCCTGTTGCAGGAACTTGATTATCGACAAGAGCCTTGACTATAGCCATGAAGCGGTTTTCTGTTCTTTTCAGGCTTGCTGGAGTACTAGAACCAGAACCCACAAAGGGTAAATCATCAATTGTTATTGCAATTTCTTTTTCTTCGGCAAAACATGGAGAATTAAGCAGACACAGCAAAAGAGTTACACCTGTCCATCGAAGTAACATGATATCCCCTATATTTATATTTGTTTTTAAATTTACTATAGTAGACATTTTTAAAAAATGCGTAGTTTTTTATAACCTACTGTTTATAAACAATTTTATATTTTTCATGCTTCAATTTAAGGTGTTCTGGTACTTTTTATAAGCTTACTATCTATAGGCTACATATTGATTTCTCACTGTTTAAAATATATTAATTAACTATTGCCCATTTATCTGGATGGTTAAAATGAAATTTATCCTAACTAAAAAAAATAGTGTGGATTCCATAACTTTAGAGCTTGAACCGACAGCAACAGTTAATGATTTATTTTTAGCTCTTTATGAGTATCGAAGTAAAAACTACAGACACCTGTCTTTTAGCGAATACCAAAAATACATTTCTATATATCAATATTTTTTATATGGAGATCAATTTAAAAAGAAATGGCTTCCTGATCTCCCTTTAGCTGACTTTGAGCCGAAAGATCCGTGTTACTTAACATGGGAGGAATTTACTGAGCGTCAATATCTTTTAACGCATAATAATTTTGACTCTATAGGAAGTAGCGTTCTTTTTTGGCAAGCTAACACCAAATCCGATAAGTTGGAGATTGAGGAGGATATGTCGGCGCAAAGCAGGGAACGCATGGGCTTTGATAGTTAATCTTCAGCAGACCACTAAAACTTAAGTGAACCATCCTCTAAGGTATTGCCTTAGAGGGTGTGGCTTTATAAGCATCTCTTATTCGCATTATTCGCACAATAGTGTGAATAATACATTCTTAGCTTAGATGTAAATGCATTTGGTTCTTGATCTAAAAAGAAAATCAATTCCGGTTGCAATAATAAATAATCAGATTTTTTTAAGACATGGGTATAGAGTGACTCGCCGCCAAGAGAAAACCATTTAGTAAATAATGGGATAATTGTGTCTTTTTCGTTGGAATTAATACGATGGTGTATGTCTGTAATTAATTCTTTACGGACATCAAAGAAATTCCGAAAACTATGAGTTTGATTTTCATGATAGTAACGCAAAATAATTTGACCAAATTCATCTTTTCGGATACCTGCATCAAAATTTAATGAAACGATCACTTTTTTTACTTCCTCGATGTTAAAAGGAACTCCCATTAAATCTTGCCCATTGTATTCATGAATATAGTTTTTTAAGTATTCAATTGCCGGATCAGTTACAGGGTCAAAATAGGCATTAATAGTGTAGCTTTTAGCAACGTCGGGATTTTCTACATCATAACTGCAATAAGCGATGATGTTATAATAAATCATAGTAACGGGTAGCTTCTTGACAAAAAATTCATCAATTTTTTGGTGTACTTGTTCACAATTTAGGGTAGTATTTTGTAGTGCTACCTCTTCCATGCGTACCACATGTGTGGGGTAGTCTATAGTTCTTTGCGCAATGGGTAATTGAGAATCACTATTGACTTGGTTAGAATACCTTTTGATGAGTGTATGTTCAGGTGCCGCCAACTCGGTAACAGCTATCTCCGAAGTAGCATGTAGGTTATTAAATAATACGCTTGTCAGTAAGAATACATAAGAAGGTATTTTCATTGTCCATTCCTTGTTAAGTTAGAAATCCATTTCACAACCACAAATTTATTCTAGAACCAAAAAAAACAATGCACAATGTTAGATATAATTTCTTCGAGAGACTTTAATCGAGCACCATCACAATACAAATTAACTGACTAATGAATGGTCCATGTGATAATGCTGCCTGCATAATATGAGACATTACTCTGGTTACCATACCAATACTGATTTATAGGTAAAGAAATACCGACTTGAACAACGAGTTTGGGGGTTGAAAACCATAGTGAAGGAGTTACATAAATAACATTTCCGCCTGTATTAGGAGCTGTATGTGATGCTAATGTGGTTTTGGCACTGTATTGGCCATTTAATTCGAGCAAACCGGCAAATATGTATTCCTTCTCTTTGCTTTTGATATCACGTCCTATACCCAGGTTATAATAATATTGCGTCCCTTGCTGAATTGCGTCATGTTTGTCGATGAACAGTACCCCGGGGGCGACAAAACCATACCAGTCAATCAGCATCCGAGAATATGTAGCTCCCATAAAATAACTAACTGCATTGAAATTAGAGGGGACATTCTTTCTCGAAAATCCTGATACCCGTTGATTTGGATTATTTTTTTTAGAGATCGCATCTAAATTACTGATAGGGAGTGTGGGAGAGAATATAATAGTAGCTTGATCGGAGTATTTTGAATTTTCGAAATTATAAAATGCATATTCTAAATCAATAGCAAGATCACCTATTCCAGATTGAGTTATATTGCCATTATTATATCTGAAGGCGTAAGGTAAAGTGATTAATAAAGACATAGAGTCTGTAATTCCATAAAGTAGGGCTGGATCGCCCTCTAAGATGCTTTGGCCTTTGCTGTATAGATAGCTGGGGTTATAAGATACGATCAATTGATTCTTATCAACTATATTTTGTCCAAAGGAAAAAAATGGGCCTAGTTGTTGTGACGTTGCCAAGGCATAATTCCCTCTGGGTGGGGGCTCGCTCGTTAATACAGAGGGAGAGGCCTCGGATTTGGTGGTGCAAATTATCAGTAATAAAAATAATCCTCTGAGCCCTAGAAGATAAATTCGCTCTTGCATTTATACATTCCCTTGTTATAAATCCATTTTTTTTGGCTTATGAAATTTATAGAGTTTTCTTAATTTAATGTCAGTTCAATATAAAAAATAAAGTAATTTTATTATATTGAACTGTTTTTATGTAAAATCATTTTCTGTGTAAATTATATTCATATTGGCTTTCGTTAAGAAAGGCGTTAGGGCAATGGTCATTAAAAGATATTTATATAACTTATGTCGAGTTACGTTAATGCACATTCGACTTTAAATATAACATACATAAGGCGCTTGCGATCAATGCAGTAATACAGCAAAGTATGATGGGCAAAATAAGTGAAACCACAATAAGTAAACCACCAAAAAGACAAATGACAGCATCAGCTAGGGTTCGTAAACTTAATTGTGCACCCATAACTTCCCCTTGAATAGTAGCGTGAGCCTTATTTGAAATATGAATCGTCATGGTTGTTGTCACGCTCGTGATGCTAAAACCAATCAGCGCGAAAAATAGAAACATAGGGACACGATATTGAAAAGCAATCATGCAGATAAAAATCAAGGCTGTGGCCATCATAGAAAGGGTAATAATTTTAGGAACCGGGATGTGCTTTGAAAGGTGGCGTGGAAGCCATGATGCGCCTAGAGCAAGAGTTGCTGATAAAGCCGCATTATAAATGGCAATCATCGCCGGCGACATCAGCCATTTACCAGCCAGATAAACTGGGCCAAACTCATAAAAAATATCTACGGCGAAGGTAAAAAATGTGCTGATAAGTAGTAAATGTTTCAAATGAGGATTATTTTGAAATAAGATCCAGAATTGACGCACAATATTCAGTTGATCCCAAACCGATTCTTTTGTTGAAAGGCTTTGTCCTTTATGTTCTGGTAATTTCCAGCAAGCAAGTGCTAATGTTGCCACAGAGGCTAGAGCCGCAATAGTAAATGGAAAAGACCAGGAGAACCATGGAATAATCTTCGAATCTGATAGTAAACCGCCAATAACTGGTCCAATAATATAACCAATAGCAGCCATACTGTTAAGTCTACCAAAACTCACAAATTTGTTGATTGTGGTCAGTTCGGATGCATACGCGCGTGCAACGGCAAATGTTCCTTCCATAAAGCCGGTCAGAAAGCGACTGAATAATAATAGCCAAAAACAATTGATCCAAAATGATAAAACTGTGAGTAAATAGCCGACTAAGCTCCCAGCCAAACTGAAAATGAGTATTTTTTTTCGACCATATAAATCAGAGTTTTTTCCTAAAATGGGGGCACCTATAAATTGCCCTAATGGAAAAATTGCCAGCGTAAAACCTAGTAAAATACGTCTCCCTGTTTCACTCCACTCGGTACCTATAATTGAATGGCTAGTTGATTGTAAAAATAGAGGAGGAAAAATTGGGTAAGCAATAGATGAGCTCAAAAAGCTGATTAGAACAATTAATAAAATAATCCATAATTGTTTTTTTTCTTGATTGATTTGGGTATCCATTATTTATGTCAAAATAAATTTACCTTAGAAATTTTCAAAGCTTAACATATGAGTTCATGTGATATCCAACAATTTACCCAGTTGCTTTAAAACCTACCAAAATGGGTGTTGTGTCATTGTTGTTATCTTCGCTTGTCATAAAAACAACTAAATTATCTAATTCTTTTTCAATATTAGTTGCCAGATTTTGCACAAAACTATAGCGGCCTTTTAATTGATTTCCCTTAAATTTTGTCAAATACACACTGCAATGCTCTTGGATAATACTTAAGGATTCAACTCGTATGTGCGTTTTAGTATCGGGAGGCAAATTTTTATATGCTTCAATTGCATCTTTAATATTTTGAGCTTCTTGTGAAGTAGTTATTCCCATAAAACCACTATCCCATAAAAGTATATGTGCGTGAAAACTTTTAGTTACTATTAACGATTTTTCTGTTGGCTTATTATTCATATTAATTTTGGCATATGCAAAATCACGCCCATTTAATGCTGTAGGATTTTTATTCAAAAGTGAGATTTCTTCTTTTGCACGATTTATTTTATTTAAAATCTCCTCATCATGCGCTGTCAACGCGCTTCTCATTTTTTTCCAGGAAGTTGCTGATAAAGTATTTTTTAATTTACCAGTTGTAGTATATACAGATCCTACTGAGATCATCTCAGAACTTGTCTCTTTGACATAAAAAATATCAGGAAACACGTTAGAAACAATATTATTCCAAATATTTCCTGTTGTTTTCACCATAGTTTGTAAGGGCTTTACATTTTTTAGTGCATGAGATAGGCCTGAAAAGATTTGTCCCCCTGCAATATAAAAAGGAGCGAGAACAATATCAAACACCAGCCATTTGACATCGCTTGGACTAGGGCCACGGTTATAATTTATGGCTTCATTTGCCATTTTCACGACTGAAATAGCAGAAGCTGAGTAAGAAATAAATCCGATTGAGCCTAATATTCCTGCAATAGGGAGAAGTGGGGGAAAAAAAATACCGGCTATAGCTAAAATTGCTGCAGGAATACCCACAGCTAAGCCAATAAAGGAAGTTATTGTAGACAGATCATTAGCAATAGTTTCACGAAGCGTTGATTTTTTAGCACTTTCATAATGACAGTCTAAGAGCCGTTTTGAGAGAATCTCCAATTGCATTATTTTTTCGTGCTCGTGCTCACCAGCCTTGTTTCTTAAGGCATAAGAAAGCATCGTTATTTGTTTATGAACTTTTAAGCAATCCTGGCGGGTTTGCATATTTAATAAAGCTGAGATATTAAGTGCTTTTTGAAAATCTTCTTTGATCTGTTTAAGAAGATGGATTTCATCTTTGTTTTTCGGGCTATTGATGGTATCTAAAGTTTGAGTAATTGCAAGCAGGAGGCATCTCTCTTTTAATAATGACAGGTATTTTGTGTATTTTTTTTCAAAGCGATTAATCGCTTCAATTTTTAAAGGATCTTTCTTATAGTCTGTTAAGGCTTTTTTTATCAACTCAGCAATTTCTTCACTTGCGGGGCTATTTATGCCTGTTCTTTCTATTTTTGTTTCAAAAAGACGTGCCCCAGACCACAAATCAGGGTAATTGAGAATACTATATTGCTGATTTTTTATTTTAGCGATATCAACATATGAAGGAGCATTTTTTTTAACCCAGGACTCATGTTCCTTTTGAATCGTTTGGTTGATGCTATCTATGTCTATAAAACTTAGAGAAATAGCCATCATAATCTCGGAGCCAAGTACATCTTTAAGGTAATTATAGGCTCATTTTCGGGGCTGATTGCAGCGGCGGAGGGAAAAATTGGAAAATCTTTACGAATTTTTAGCATGGTACATTCTTTAATGGCATCAAACTCAATGCCATTCTTCTATTACATATCTTGCCTGCGGATAGGACATCAATTGCTTTTCTCTTAAAAGCAAATGAAACTAAAATTTTTTTGTTGAATTTACTGGGTTCTGTTGATATTTGCGTCCTCGGCGTCGAGGGAACAAATGTCAGCAGACCCAATAAAGCAGCACTAGAGCGTTATTTGTCACTATGTTAATGATCAACATGAGGGATTTTGCGATTTTTCATGTCCCCGATTACTATAGTTACCGGTTTCTTATCAGTTTGTGTATTGGTTCCATCCATACCTAAAAAATCATCATAAGAAAAAGCATAAGCATTCGTATAGCTGTCTTGTGGATGCTCTATATTTTTATCAAAACTCAATGCATGCATCGCTTCGGAATAAACATTCACACATGGGGCATCTTGAGTAGCGCCACATTGATTTACAATATAATCTACAGAATTATCTATATTGCTAAAGTAATAGGGAAGCAACTGTTGCATTTGCTCTTTATTTTTAAAAACGGGATTACCTTGTGCATCAAAGAAATCCTTACCTATAAAGGCTGATTCTTTTCGCATTAACATGCCTGAAACAATGGCTGCAGTCAGATCGCGGGTGAGGGTCGAATCTATTGCATTACGATTATTAAATGGTGCTTGGGAACCCATAAAAATTGAATTACTTGCTTGGAGTGAATCCAATTTGTAAGACACGGATTCAGAACTTGGGCCGTTTTCAGGTGAAAAGACTAAGGTTTTAGTATTCGGAATAAAAACACCCGACCAAATCCCTTTTTTTAATTCTTTTAAATCAATTTTAATAGAACGATTTGTAAATGTAGTGTAATACTTGCTCAATTCATTGATATAGTTGGTAAAATATCCACTAAATCGATGACCAAATCTTCCTGGAGCATCAATTCGCATTAAAGCATTTTCTGAATTGTAAACAACAAGACTTGACCATTCTGAATGTTCCCATCGTTGGGTGCATCCGGATGAGTTTAATGTCTCTCCAGCAGCATGACAAATGATGGATTTCATGTTTTTTACGACACCATCAAGCCCGCCAAAATGACCATATTCATGGCCTGCTTGGCGAATGGTGTAGGGTATGGCAATAAAATCAACGCCAGTTGGATTAATTACTGTTTCGCCATGGATATTGTAATTAAATTCGATTTTATCAAAAAGTGTTCCATTTGTAGTTGTTTGTGGGTTATTTACATCGGGTTGGATGGGGGTCAGCGTTCTCTTGTCAGTAGGTATCTCTAAGGCATTTCCAAATGAGATATAAATTCTTCCTGAAGTAAGATGGGGGATGCACGCTTTCGCCATTCCTCCTGAGCTGGGAATCAATTCTGATAATGAAATACCATAGTCCTTTCCATTCATATTGGCATCGGTAATATCAATGAGTGAGCCTACATGATTATTATCATTAAACGCTACGTAAGCATGTTTTTTGGTTGCGGGATCAATGCCTAATACTACAATATAAGTATTTTTATTTTCAATTCGAGCATTGTTGGTTTTTGACAAGTCAAAGCTTACTGACATGCCGCCATTTGCACATTCATTCTGTGAGAATGCACAATTACTTACTGCTAACATACCAGTCAATCCCAGTATAAGAATAGGGGCTTTGTTTCTTTTAAAAATACTCATTATAGAACCTCTGTTATTAAGGCGAAAATCGATTTAGTGTCAAAATGTACATATTTTAACTCATCTTGTAAAGTATTTGATCTTTTTCGGTGATTAGAGGGAGGAGGCTTATAGTTATAAACATATTGTCACTGATATTCTGACAATTTTGATAAATGGCTTATTATTGGATTGATAAATTTTTTGATGCGCTTGCACGCCACCGCTATTTAGGGGGAGTTTCACCAAAACAAAAATCTATTTTCTATTAGAGTATGGTGTTTTCATTAACATGAGTCCTCGCTTAGGCGAGGACGGCAACAATTTCTTAAGAATGATATTTGGGCTTTAGCTTTCCTTGACGCCTTTTTCAATGCGTTCGCCAATTTGTTGATCGATTTTTTTCCAGTATTCAAATGCTCTTGCTAATACTGGCTGCGTGACGCCATTTTTAAGATGGGCGACTACGTTACTGATCAGTCGGTTACGCGCCTCATCGTCCATAACTTGCCGAACAAGAGTATTTGCCTGTACAAAGTCATTATCATCTTTACGGAGTGTGTATGCTGAGCGTACGAAATCTCCATGCGCCTCCCAAGTCGCAACTTCGGGGTTTTTTGAACTATCAGCTTTTGGTCCTCCTTTGGAGTTAGGGGCATATACAGGATCAGTGATATTCTCAATTCGCATCGCGCCATCTTTACTGTAACTGTGCACAGGACATTTGGGTTTATTTACAGGTATTTGCTTGTAATTTACCCCTAATCGTGCCCGATGCGCATCAGCGTAGGAGAATACTCGTGCAAGAAGCATTTTATCAGGGCTGATTCCGGTTCCAGGCACCATATTATTAGGCTCAAAGGCTGCTTGCTCAATTTCCGTGTGGTAATCAGTGGGATTACGGTTTAGGGTAAGTTTACCTACTTTGACCAGAGGATAATCGGCGTGTGGCCATACCTTTGTGAGATCAAATGGATTAAAACGATACGTTTCTGCCTCTTTGAACGGCATAATTTGCATGTATAAAGTCCAACTTGGGTAATCGCCACGTTCAATTGCTTCATATAGGTCGCGTGTGTGATAATCACCATCTGTACCAGCAAGATGATCTGCTTCTTCTTGAGTGAGAAACTCAATGCCTTGATCAGTGTGGAAATGATATTTTACCCAGAATTTTTCACCTTGAGTATTTACCCACATGTAAGTATGACTTGAATAACCGTTCATATGACGCCAGTTTTTTGGGATCCCACGATCACCCATCAGCCATGTCACTTGATGTGCCGATTCAGGGGAAAGAGTCCAGAAGTCCCATTGCATGTCATGGTCACGTAGGTTGTTGTTTGCCCTGCGTTTTTGAGAGCGAATAAAGTGCTGGAACTTCATAGGATCGCGTACAAAAAAGACAGGAGTATTGTTACCGACCATATCGAAGTTACCTTCACTGGTGTAGAACTTTACTGCAAAGCCACGGGGATCACGCCAGGTGTCAGGACTTCCACGCTCCCCTGCAACTGTTGAAAAACGAATGACTACGTCTGTTTTTGTTCCGGGTTGGAATAGTGCCGCTTTTGTGTATTTGCTTATATCTTCCGTTACCTCAAAATGGCCAAATGCCCCACCACCTTTTGCATGGGGCTGGCGCTCCGGAATTTTTTCACGGTTAAAGTTTGCCATCTGTTCAATCAGATAGTGATCATGTAATACGATTGGACCATTGGGTCCAATACTCAGTGAATACTCATCACTAGGTACAGGTATTCCTGAATCTGTTGTTGTAAATTTTTTATTGTTATCCTTGTCGGTCATTCAAATGTCTCCCTTAATATTTGTCACCTGGAGTAGTCCTTTGCAAACCTAACTTATGGGACTGCGTATTAGTATATCTCTGAAACTTCAGATTGCTAGTTTTATAATTTTTAAAAATATTTTTTTAATGGAATGTTTTTAGGTTATAGTTCACAATAATTTGATGACGAATTGTTACTAAAATGTATTTTCACATAGTGTAAGTATTTAAGTACTCTTAAAATCCTCATAAATAATTAAGGAAATTAAGTTTTAATCCTTAATAATGTTTTTATTTAGAAAAAATTAAGTTAACTAAAGAATGACTAGAATAGGGGAGTTTTTATGAAAACTATCAGTAGAGAAGAACAGCTTAATATTACTCCAGATCAAGCCATTGATTTGCTTCAAAAGGGAAATCAACGATTTGTACAAAATCTACGCTACAACCGTAATCTTCTCCAACAAGTGAATGAGACGGCTGATGGACAATATCCTTTTGCCTCAATTTTGAGTTGTATTGATTCAAGAACACCTGCTGAACTTATATTTGACCAGGGGCTTGGTGATATTTTTAGTATTCGAATTGCTGGTAATATTGTAAATGACGACATTATCGGGAGTCTGGAGTTTGCCTGTAAAGTAGCTGGCTCCAAACTCATTGTAGTCCTTGGCCATACAAATTGTGGCGCAATAAAGGGGGCTTGTGATCATGCAGAATTAGGACATTTAACACAACTTTTGCATAAAATCACACCAGCAATTGAGCAAGAAACTTCTTTTACACAGGATCGGAATGGACGTAATCTTCCTTATGTCAATGAAGTTGCCCGAATTAATGTGGAAAACAGTATCAAAACGATTGTCAATAAAAGTGCAATTTTAAGCGAATTAATCGCTCAAAAAACCATTAAAATAATTGGTGGTTTGTACGATGTGGTTTCTGGTGAAGTCTCGTTTTTTGAGCAGTAAAAGTAATTTAGATAAAATGCGCTTTAAGCCCCATATTATTCATTTACGAAATTAGTGAACGGGAAACTATTCTTCATCAATATGGGGATGTTTATCATTACGAGTGCATCTTATCTACAGAGTGCAGATTATTTTTTAATAAATATTAGGGCAATGATATGGACTCCTCCTCGCTTTTAAACTGCTACTAGCGTTTCATAGTGTCACACTGATGAATACTAATGGTTTATTCATCTTAACTAATAATGAGATGAACCGTTTAGTCGATGACTAAGTGTTTCATTCTTACGCATGCAGTTATCTTAAAAAATAGTATTTAATTTAAACATTACGCTATATAATATTTATATATTATATTTCCATGAGTATCTTGAAATGAAAAAAATAGCGTTTATCGATGTAGACATGACACTAGTTGATAATACTACGTCTGCTTTTAATGAGGGGTTACTAAAATTTTTGGCAGATGGTGAATTTGACGAAGTGTATTTGGTGACAGGACGTAATGCTAATGATCTTTGGCAACATGTTTTACAATTAGGAAATAAGCCAGAGCATTGGCGTGATCAATTGCTTTGCAATATAGTAGATAAATTAAAACAACTGAAAATAAATGTGGCCGGAGTATCAATGCCTTATGATCATTATTTGGCGGCTCAACCAGGCAAGGGAAAATTTATTATCAAGCAGGCAGGCGATGCTGCCGAACAGTTTTATTTCTCATTTGAGCGAGAGATTGAGCACTTGGATGATGCTAAAATTAATCGATTAGTGATTGCTAATAAATTTCTTGAAAGAACAGGCGGTTATTGTTATGTAGAAGATCCTTTTGAACCTGTTCCAGATCAAGAGCTTTCCCTTGCTTTGCCTACATATTTGGCAATGATAGGTGATACCGAAAAAAAGGGGCAATTTGAGTTTTTATTACAACGCATTGCTGCAAACGGGGTTGGGTTAGCAGACATTGATTTATATTTCTTTGATGATAAAGTTGAAAACATTTCGACAGCAAAAACTATTTTTAGTAAATGTCCTAATTTACATTCTTCCCACACTATTTTAGTTGATAAGATTCATGGTTTTGAGGTTCCCGAAAATAAGGTCATGAGCACGCTTCCTAAAATCTCACAAATGAAGCAAGTAGATACTTTATTTGTTACTACAAATACAGATAAAGGTGATGATTTCGAGCAAAAAGAACCACAATTTAAGCTTTAGGCACAAAATAGCTCTAGAACAACCTTATTTGAACTAGGGCACGTTGACAACTACACCCCTGAACCTACGTGCCTCGGTTTGTCCGAGGCATCCAAGCTGCATGTCATTATCTGCTTATTCTCGCCACAAATTAGTTTTCATCAAATCAAGTACTGCATTCCCCTGACCATTGATGATCGCTTTCATCATATATAAACTAAAACCTTTTACTTGTCCTGGCTCTATAGTTGGAGGCATAATTAATTCATTGCGATCCACCACCACATCAACAATAACTGGCCCCTGATGAGCAAAAGCTTTTTCTAGATCTTCTGGTAAAGTGGAAGCGCTTTCCACGCGTATTCCTTTGATTCCAATAGCTTCGGCCAAGGCTGCAAAATTAGGATTTAATAGTGAAGTGCCATAATCCAACATACCGCCAACGTGCATTTCCATTTCCACGAAGCCTAAAGTGCCATTATTAAAAATGACAATTTTAACAGGTAACTTCTGTTGGATGAGTGTTAAAATTTCACCCATTAGCATGGAAAAACCACCATCACCGCATAGAGCGATTACTTGGCGTTGAGGATAAGCAGCTTGTGCTCCTATCGCTTGTGACAACGCATTTGCCATTGAGCCGTGATTAAATGAACCTAACAAATGACGCTTGCCATTCATCCGCAAATAACGTGCAGCCCATACAGTAGGTGTCCCTACATCAGCAGTAAATACCGTATCATCGTCTGCTGCATGGTCAATACATTTTGCTAAAAATTGTGGGTGCATTGGTTTATGATCGGAAGTTTTTGTTGCTAAAGCATCGAGATTTTCTCGGGCTTTATGGTAATGCGTTCTTGCTCTATCTAAATGGCTACTGTCATTTTTGGGACGTAATAACGGTATCAAGGCCTTTAAAGTACAACTAATATCGCCCACTGCGCCTACAGCCAAATCCGTTCTTAATCCTAATCGATTTCCGTGCAAATCAATTTGAATAATTTCTGCTTTAGCTGGATAAAATTGCCGATATGGGAAACTGGTGCCTAGCAATAATAAAGTATCACAAGCCTCCATGGCATAATAACCTGAAGAAAATCCGATAAGTCCAGTCATGCCTACATCATAAGGATTATTGTACTCAATGAAAGGTTTACCTCGTAAAGTGTGAACAACCGGTGCTTGTAAAAGGTGACACAATTGCATCAACTGATTGTGCGCACCTGTGGCACCAATACCACAAAACAGGGTAACATTTTTAGCTGCATTTAGACGTGCGGCAATATCCATCAGCACAGGCATAGGAGGGACTACCTCTGGCTGCATAAATGAATAAGTTTCTGTACGTGCACTACGTTGTGCTTGTTGCAAAGCAACGTCACCAGAAATAATTAATACAGCAACGCCCGATTTTGCCTTGGCCGTCTGCATCGCAATATGTAACAACCGAGGCATTTGCTCCGGAGTCGAAACCACTTCGCAAAAACAACTGCATTCTTGAAATAAAATATTAGGATGAGTTTCTTGAAAATAATCACCGCCAACTTCGGGGCTTGGAATATGTGCCGCAATTGCCAATACTGGGGCCCCACTACGATGACAATCATAAAGTCCATTAATTAAATGCAAATTACCTGGTCCACAACTTCCTGCACAAACAGTCAATTCCCCCGTTAATTGCGCTTCTGCTCCTGCTGCAAACGCTGCGGCTTCCTCATGCCGCACATGTATCCACTCTATATTTTTTTATACTTTTGTAAGGCATTAGTAACCCCATTTAACGAGTCGCCGACGATACCATAAATCCGTTTTATTCCAGCATTATTTAAAGTATCCACTAATACTTGAGCTACATTCGCCATAATACAATCTCCATTTGCGACTATTTAGTAGTCCCATTCTAATATAAATATCTGTTGTTATTATAGATATTATGTAGATAACTGGAAAGTTATTGTCATTTTTTGTCTTTTCCAAAATTCAGTGTTTGAGAAAGGATAATCTTAATGCGGTATTTTGCGGGAAGGTATTGAATTTTCCTAGAATATAGGAATCATTTTTAAAAGTTTGTTATTTGAACAAATAAGCTATAATGCCATCTATTTTTCAAAATTAAATGTTTGGGGGGAAGATGAGCAAAAAAGGTATCAAAGAACAAGCATCTGAGTCGGATTTAAAGCAAAATTACAAGCAAAAATTTAATATTGATGTTGCCAGTGGATTGCTTGCTGGAGCATCAAACTCAGGATTGTTTAATCCATGGGATCGAGCCTTGTATTTATCTGTGAAATTTAATCGTCCTTTCCTGCTCTCTCAAAATTTTAAATCTCCTTACCAAGGTTTTTCTCAGGCATTCGTCCAACGCGCTTTTCTTGGCGGTATCTACTATGTGGCACAAGGGGAGCTAAATAGATACTTATTTCCTTATTTACGCAATACCTTAGGGATTAATCAAACACTTTCTCAATTTTTTGTGGGCCTGACTGCCGGAAGTATTGGAGGAATATTCACAAACAGCATTTCAGCGATCAAATACCATACTTGGGGACAAGAAAATGCATCTTTTCGTTCAAGTGTTAGGGAAATGTGGAATCTGGGAGGTATTAAACCTTTTCTAAAAGGAACGGCAGCTACAATGACGCGTGACATGGTTTTTGGAAGTACTTATGAAATGTTGCGTACTCTTATGAGCAGTACGATAAAAAAATCTGAAAATAATACTACTCATGAAAATCAACCGAAACTAGAGTTTATCCATAATGCAACGGCAGCAGGAGTTGCTACAATTTTATCGAGTCCCTTCAACTATGTTCGCAATATGCAATATGCAACTCCTCCTAATATCAAACCACCAACTACACAGGAAGCTCTTATTAAAGTGTGGAATGATTCAAAAAGCCAACAACGCTCTTTTCTTGGCCGGATGAGCTTTTTTCAACAGCAATTTAGGATTGGATGGGGTACTGCACGAGTTGCAGTGGGAATGGCAGTGGGGCAAAAGTTATTTAATTGGACTCAAGAGCAACTTTCTAATTTATCAACTAATTCTACTGAAACGGGTTTGAAAAAATAAAGCGGAAAAACGGGGGAAAGTATCAACTTTACTAGAATTTCACTTCACCGCATACTCTTTGCTTTCACAGAGGATGGCGCTCTCTAAAGTCATTCCTGTGGAAGCAATGGTTAATTTTTCTTAAATTCCGCCTACGATGGCCAACATACGTACCATTATATCCAAAGAGGAAGTGATTTATTTTTAAACAAATGGTGTCTATTGTGATATAATTTTCAGGTTTAGGTTCAAACTCATTTATAAAAATCAGTAATAAATCACCTTTGTTTGATTTATTTGCCGCATCACTGACTAAATTTAGGAAATATTGCATGAAAAATAGAACTCTTAAATTTTTGATTCTTTGTTCTGTAAGCACCATAACTTTTGCGTATGACACAGATAAAAATAACTCCATGATTTCTGGTTGGCCAAATTACTTAGCCATGGGAACGATAACTAATGGGGCTTTGCAAGAACCAACTGATATCCGTGTTGATTCGGTATTTACTTACAATGGTGCTGGCGGTGATGGTGATCCAGGAAAAATAGAAACTCCATATAAAATTTGGAATATGATTAATATGGCTAAAAATATAAGAGCCCATACTGGTCATCCTGTTAATCCTGTCTTGGTTGAATATGCCTGGCAACTAAGCGGTGGTTGGAATACTGATAGTGTGACCCATTTGGATAATTTAACAAAACATTTTTTTAATCTTATGTTTTTGTCCAAAACTTTAGAAGATAATGCTTATAGCAATACAGGAACCTACGGCACTATTTTACTAAACCCCGATATGCTAGGTTATTTAGGTAATACAAATCGTGTAGAGACAGTTAAATCCTTAAGTATTCCGGTTGGACAAGCTGTTTCAGATGCCTATTGTATGATGACTACAAAAGTGAGCTATAACAGTACCAATACGCCAAATTGTACGTATGATTGGGATAATAAACCGGTAACAATCAATGGTACTCCAACTGATTTACATCTTTGGCTCAAGTCTAAAACGGATAATTACACTGCGGGACAAACTTTTGCTGCTTGCGTGAATGAGTATGTGGTGCCACTTTGTAGGGCATCAGACGTAACGAATAACATCCCTGATTTTGCAGATAATTTTAATGGCTGGTTACAAGCGCAAAATTGGATAGCTAAATATTTTGGTCCCCATGTTGCTCTGGGTGTTCATGAAAATATTTCCGCAGTTCCTGAAGGAGGGTGGTGGATACATCAAGGCCCCTCTGCTGTAAGGCCTTATGTCGATAAAGTTCTTGCAGATTTAAAGAGTTTTGAATTATTCGCGGGTACTTACAAACCCGATTTTATTTATTTTGATCGCTATGGTGCTGATGATTACAGCAGCAAATTTCCTAACTTATTAATAAATCAAGCAACGTTTTATAATGATGTTGCATGGCAAAACTTCCTGACTATGACCAAAGAAATAAGTGAGGGATTGGGAGAGCAGGCAGGAAAAAATTATATACCTGCTATGTTATGGCAAATACCTGCCGCACATATTCCAACAAAGGATGAGCCTATTCTCGATGCACATGAAGAAGGAACTGCGCCAGTATACTTTTTTGGTGACTCTAACTTACAACAAGATTTAAGCAATATCGCTTCTTGGATTAATCATGATATTACTCGTTTACCGGTGGCATATAGCTTGTGTGCTGACAAAAGTGCGACACAATGTTTGACGTTAAACAACTTTAATTGGGCACACAATAACACTAACCAGTTACAAAATGCAGTTGATGCACATATATTTGCAATTTTATGGGGAGCTGGCGCTTTTGCAACGGGTGTTTGGGAAGTTCCGGGAACAACCTTTCCAGATAATGGTTGGATGGCTAAAAAATTATCGATTTATTATAAAAATCCTCAATCTTTGTGATTGAATCCATGAGTCGCTGAGTTTTTAAATCCATATTAGCTTTATAATTAATCTCAAATTGTAGTAATTGATTTAGGTGATTTATGGGAATAATTGAAACGGATAGGTTGGTATTGCGCACTTGGAGCAATGAGGATGTTGTTGAATACTATCGCATCAACCAAGATCCTAAAGTGATTGAGTTTTTAAAAGGCTCACTGACTATGAACGAAGTGACAGATTTTATTTCTAGTATGAATAATCAATTTGATGAACTTGGCTACACGTTATGGGCGGCTGAAGAAAAAACAAAGGGCCAGTTCATCGGTTTTATTGGATTAAATCTTATCAAATGGGAAGCTCCATTTGGCCAGGCAGTAGAGGTTGGGTGGAGGCTTGGTTCGAAGTATTGGAAAAAGGGATATGCTACAGAAGGCGCAAGAGCTTGTTTGAAGTATGGATTTAATCAGTGTGATCTTAAAGAGATTGTTTCATTTACCGTACCCGCTAATATACGTTCTTTTCGTGTGATGGAGAAGATTGGAATGATACGTGATTTGGATGGAGATTTCGCTCATCCTAATTTACCTTTGGATCACAGGCTTTCAAAACATATTTTATATAGAATTCAAAAAAAACAATAAGTTTCTTTCCTTCAAGACTAATCAGTCAGGGCTAAACACGAAGCTGACCTATTTAGTATTTCTTCGTAAACACAATGAGTATCTTTTCTAGCTCTTTTTTTGTTACGCATAAAATATCCTTATAAGCATCCCCTGAATATCTTGTCCGATAAATATTAAGATATGCTACCAGGGTATAGTTACTAAAAAGTAACTAATTGACTGATTAATAATGAGTTTATATTCTTTAACTGAATTTAATTATTAATAAGGAGTGTTTTTATGAAAGAAAAAATTATTAAAAAAATTGTCCAGCAAAAAGTATTAAAAAAAGACAAAGGTTGGTGCCGGCCCTGTACTAGCATTAGATAACTACTCAGAATCACAGCATATTTACGGATATGCTGTGTGAATCAAATATTATCGCTTTGAATAAAGATTTAATTATGAACCTACCTAATTTAAAAAAACTGATGCGTTATAAAAACGATAAAATTATTTCTCGATATTGTAAGGACTATCCCGATGCTAAAATGCATGCCGAAGAAGCACTCAAAGAGTTAATGAAATTTGTTTGGCTTTGTCATAAACATCGGGTGGATAAAAAGACTCATGCAAATGATAATTCACTTAACTTTTCATGCGTCATACATTCAGAGATGAGTGACATAGATAATATGTGGCATACCTTCCTTTTGTTCACAAGAGATTATCATGATTTTTGTAATCATTATCTTGATGGAGTTTTTTTTCATCATGAACCATTAATAGATTCTGATAAAAATGTATTCGATAAAAATGATGAAGAAGAGTTAACTTTGTATTTATCCTACATCTATGACAATTTAGGAGAATCTACCTTGATAAAATGGTTCGATGATTCCATAGCAATTGACGAGGTTTCCTGTAGTTGAAAATTGCTAATAAGAATAGGGTATTGCTTATGAAGTATTAATTTTTGTGCATTTAGATTCGGAGTGCATGACCCTCTCAAGACGGAAGAATTATATTGGATTTAATCCTGTAATGTTCATTGAAAATTTATAGAGACAGCCGTTTTTGATAACAAACCAGCAACAGATATCCTATCCATGATGTTGAACTGTATAGCAATTCAATGCCAACTAACTTTGCCTCTGCAGAGTGAAACACGTTCATTTTGAGTGCTTTAATGATTGTCAGAAGTTCAATTAATGAATACACTCACTCTCCCTATTTTTATAAAGGACTATAAATGTTTTCCAAATTAACAAAAACAATTTTATCTCTCTCCATTTTTGGGAGCTCAGCTTTCGCAGGTACCATGGGATCGGCTCCTAATCCTCATGGTTTTTTTATTGGGGTAGGTGGAAATTACAACTCACTAAGAATTCAGCAGGACTCATGGGGGTTAGGGATTTCAAGTTTGTATATTGACGGTGTGTACAATTCTACAGGGATTGCGCAAGGGAACGCTGCTCCATTTAAAAATACGAGCCAAAATTTATCACCAGAAGTTCAAGCCGGGTATTTAAGAAACTATAATGAAAGCGTTTATTATGGGATTAAATTTACTTATCAATATCTTGGAGCAGTAGCAACTAATCGTGATCTTTACCTCCCTCAAATTGGTGTGCTTACCAGTTCATCAGGTACCAAGAGTCCCATGTTTGGATATGCCATTGCTGATTCTGTTGAAACAACTATTAACCACGATATGAATTTATTCGCTTTAATTGGTAAACAATTTGGTAATAAAAGCATATACTTGGGTGCAGGTCCTTCATTAATTAGTTTGCAATCACAAAACTACAATTCTATAGGTTATGCCATCGTAAATGGTGAAACTCTAAATGTAACCGGTTTGGTAAATTATGGTTCTCCTACCATGTGGGCATGGGGTGGTGCTGCTCAAATTGGAATGTACTATTTTATTACTCCTTCATGGTTTATAGATGCGTCTTATACTTTTTCAGCTTTAGAAGGCCGTATAAGTCGACATGAACAGTCATTTGCTAATACATCTACAATGAACGGTGATAACCTATTAACCACAGGAATATTAGCAACAAAAGATACTTTTAAAACTACATTGTTGCAATCTGTAAATGTATCTATTAATAGAATGTTTGATTTTTAATTGGATAACTACTTTATTCAGTTACGGATATAAGCGATTGGTGAGGTAAAGACCCAAAAATCGAATGCTTCACAGGTCTTTTTGGAAGTAGAAGTGCATCAGAAGTTTTTTTTAATAATCCTAATTTATTAGGGTCTGTTGACATTTGCTTCCCTGAAGCCAAAGAGCCGCGCTTTATGCGCGGCATCGAGGAGATGCTTGGATCAAGAACATATCTCTTCGTACACATCGCGCCATGTTGGATTAAATTCTTCAATTAAATGGAGCTTCCATTTTTTACACCAATTTTTTGAAGTGTGCCTCACGTTTGGCAGTCTCTAAACTGCCGCCAATATACTCCCATCCAAGAAATCCAGTATTGATCAAAAAAAATACATTATAAAAATAATCAGTTTAAAAAAGGATTAGTCGCATGAAAACTAAAAATGAGGAATTGAATGAACGAGATACTTTCTCTGCTCTAATAGATGCAATAAGGACAAAAAATTTGGAGCAACTTTCTGATTTATTAAGACATGCCAGAGATATAGGCATTAAAGATTTAGCAATCATGACTGATGATGAGGGGAATACCATTTTACACCATGCCATAATGCAAGCAGATTTTATGATTATGAGAACATTAAGCACTTATGAAGCAGGTTTTGAGGAAAGCTTATCAATAAAAAACAAAGCAGGTAAAACCCCATATGATTGTGTATCAGATTTACCTGAAGAAAAGATGGAATTTACAATCAAAGCGCGAGAAATGTTTAACGCTTCTTGGAAGCAATCTTTTATTCTTGAGCAATTCAGACAATTTCTACGGTATCAACAAAAAAAAGAGGAATACAAAGAAGAAGATGTTAATGAGATAATTAAGGTGCTTCGAGAAGGTCATTGCAATGGCATTAGTTCACTATGGCTGCAATGTCAGCTTAATGGTGAAAAACAAAAATATTATGAGTTAATGAAAGATATCGTTGCCTAGGATAAATCAGAAACAACCCTTAGTGAAGATGAGTTTCTTAACCAATTAGCCGTTACAGAAAATGACGGTAAAGGATTTAACTTTACCTCTAGAACTCATGTTATAGCTGGCACATACCGCGATGGAAAATTAGAAGTTTTCGATTCAAATTATACATGAGAGCCTGGAAATACTAATTTAGTAAAATCCTTTGATTTAAGAAATCACCAAGACATCAAAGAAGCCGCTTTAGAAATTCGTCAATGTTTATATGACAGGCTAAACAAGGGGGCTCCTGGAAGCTTTTTTCTTTCTTTCAATGCCTTTGACAAAAAAGGAGCTACTCCGGGAAAATATCAAACTTTTACAGACATAAAGGGTATTTTAGCTATAAAAAAATTTTAAGAATGTCGCAGGAAGGGCATTTGGATCCTGAAAAATTTACTAACCACATGGAAAAAATGGATAAATACCTCTCACAGAAGAAGTCGATGATTTTTACAGGAATGTCGTTTTTGATAAGAGTAAAATCAATAATTCTGTTTACTCTCTGGGCTCTCAAAGCTCACCTCTTCTGAAAGCAGTTGAGGCTCGAAATTATAGAGCAATAGAATGCTTGTTAAGAAATGGAGCTGATCCACGTTTAGAAATTGGATACCAAAGCCCTGTATCTCTAGCCAATGACCTAGATGACACAACAATTATTAAGCTATTTAACGTTCGACAAGAACAACCCAAAGTCATCTCTACTACCAATACCTTCCAAATGAAAATAAAGATTCTCAAGATTCCTAGTGATGAAAGAAGTGCAAATATTTTAGCTGTTTATAATTTACTAAGTGATCCCCTGATGAATAATCAAGATGGTCTTGTTCCCGAGATTATTGAAGACATAAAAGAACTGGTAGGAGAGATAGATCCTCAATCGGAAACAGAACTATGTAAAGCCATTTGTGATATCAAGGAAAAAATCAGCGCGAACAAAAGCAATGGTCTCAATCTTCACGGCTCTACCCCAAATAAAGGGGCATTTTAATCAAGTTAGTCTAGACTAAGCCTTTGATTTGACGGTCAAAAGGAAGATTAAAATGCCTAAGAAAGATTGTATCCTAAATTTACCGGGATATTCTATTAAAAAGGTAAGTGGAGAGAGCCCGGTTTATATCGAAGTCACTTATCGTTGTATTGTTCGATGCGTTCATTGTGGCAATAAGAAGTTACGTAAAAAAGACAGTTTCATAAGGCGAATCCGCCATGAGTCGATTGGATTGCGTCGCAGTTACTTGTGTATCAAGGCTCATAAGTATTATTGTCCTGCGTGTGGTCGCTATTTTAATCAGCGTTTCCCGGGGATTGGTAAATACCAAAGAGCGAGCGAGAGTTTACGAAAGCAGGTGTTTCACTACCATAGCAAAGGAGTGAGTCAAAAGGATTTAGCACGTGATTTAAAGCTGGGTAAATCCACTGTAGAGCGCTGGTATCATTACGGCTATGAGCTTCGTCATAAAAAGATATTAAACCGTTCTTGCCCAAGAGTTCTTGGTCTGGATGAGCATTCATTCAATAGGAAAGTAGGTTATGCCACAACCTTTTGTGACTTGGCCAAACACAAAATATTTGATGTGGTTGAGGGGCGTTCAGAAAAGGATTTAGAAGGCTATCTCAACACGTTAGAAGGAAAAGATAAGGTACAGGTAGTTTGTATTGACTTAAGCTCCAGTTACCGCAAGTTAATCAGGCGTTACTTTCCCAATGCGATGATTGTTGCCGATCGCTTTCATGTGATTCGTTTATTGAATCAATTTTGTTTGCAGACTTATCAGCAGATTGATCCTGACATGAAATATCAGCGAGGGCTCTTGGCCGCATTGAGAACCAATCCCAATAATCTCACTGTAAAACGATTAAATAAACGAGAACGTTATTTGCAACAGCAGCCTGTCATTGCTGCACTTTATTACTTTAAACAGCGATTACATCGCTTACTCATGCGAAAACATCGTACCGCAAAGCGGTGTACGCGTTTAATCCCTCTCTTTCTTAAACTCGTTACCAGTCTGAAGGAAAGTCATTTCGAATCACTAAAGACTCTAGGTAAAACATTATATCAATGGCGGGAAGAAGTGGTTAGAATGTGGCGGTTTACTAAAAACAACGGCATTACGGAAGGGTTTCATCGGAAGATGAAGCTGATTCAACGACGTGCTTATGGGTTTAGAAATTTTGAAAATTATAGGTTAAGGGTTAAAGTTTTATGTTCTTGATTAGTGCCCCCGGAAATGGGGATGAGCCATCTTCACGCTCAAGCTGTTCTTGAAGTGTTTAATAAATCAAGTTCCACTGATTTCAGAAGCATTCGCCAGTTATTGTCTGTGGATCCTGCGAGATGTGCCGTTATGGATACTCAACCGGAAATTAGGCTAAGTATGTAGAGGAAGGGGCAAAAAAGGTTTTCTAATTGCTTAAAATCGCCGCCAGTTTTCCGATCAGCTACTTTGAAGCTGTTTAACCGAGGCGAACTATATTTAAAAAAATTCACTAGATTGTAGTTAAGTGTCCAATAAAACGATATTTAAATGGATAATCATGAAAAACAATTTGGTATTTTTTTAGAACAATCCTGGCCAAAAAAAATACAATAAGAATATTATTTTTTAGAAACATACAGTGCTAAATTCTCATTATTTCAATGGTTCAAGCAAAAATGGCTTGGGATAAAAATATTCTTATCAAGCATCTATATTACAATACCTGGTTGCCGCGGTTCTAACTTAGCTAATATATCATTAAATTTAGAAATAACAGTATCAATGTCAGGACGTATAGCCGGATCACCATTTGTCATTTCCTTTAAAATCTCTTTTATTTCATTACGGAGGTCTGTTTCTTCCGATGGAGCAATGATGAGAGAGTCTTGAATACACTCAAATAAATCATGGCCCATCTTGTCTGGATCGTAACATCCATTCTGTTGGATTTGTTCAAGCGCCAATTGAACAACCTCATTACCACTCTGTGCATTTAACTCATTCGGGAAGTAAGCGTTAGGATTTAAATTAGGATTCAAACAGGCTATCAACAATACACCAAGTTGAAAGATGTCTCTTGCTTGAGTCACTGGTATTGTATTTGATGATGTAATTTGAGACAGCTCTGGTGGTAAAAAGCCTGGGCTGCCATAAGCAGTATCATTGGCACCAAGTTTTAAAGCACTATCTACATCTAAAAAATTGATAGTAGACCCTGACACAGAGAGATAAGCCCGTATGTTCTCTAATTTGATATCTCTATGAACAAAATTTTTATCGGAAATTTGCGTTTTATATGCTTCCAATATAGGGAGCAGGACACGTTTCACCATTGTTGCAGTATCAGGATCAGCATAACTAATAAAATCGTCAATTTCTATATCAAGATCTCGACCCTTTAGCTTATTCATGATCGCATAACTTTTTGAAAATAAGCCCAGTTGAGCGTGAGATTTTTTAACCTCGATAGGATGTTGCATGCCTATATGACTAAAGTTTCTAGTTTGTTGATAATCTGCAACTGCTTCTGAATGGCTATAAGGAGATGCCCCGGTATTTTGTCTTTTCTTTTGAGCGTATTGAGTATTTTTTACTCTAATGGCTTTGTCATCATTTGGTGTATATGAAACGTTACCACTTGTTATGTCAACGTCAATATAACCCATAGCTCCTCTGGCCTTACTAAAAGCTCCCTTTCCAAGAAAGTCTTTACTAATAACATAGTACCGCTTAATGTTAGAATTTTGATTTTCTTGATCACGAATCAAATTATGAGTTATTTCTAGTTCGAGAGAAGGTGTTACCTTATGTTCACCTTTTTTTTCTAGAAAAGCTAAATCATTCTGAATCAGGTAAGCACCTAATGCTTGTGCTTCCTGTGGGGAACTATTAATCAAAGTAGGGTCAATTTTTAATTTCATGTCGGGATACAAATTAACGCAATATGTATAAATTATAGCCTATGTTTTAATTGTATTTCTAATGGGATTGGGATAGAGATAAGGAGATTAGATGATTTTAATCTCAATCTATTTTAGAATGGTAAAAAGCGTTTGATTTTTATAATAGATTTGGGAACCGGGTAATTTCACTCTTAAATTGTTACAATATCGATTGTAGTTGTTTTGGGTAAACATTATCTTAACCGACAACTCATTTCATTTTTTCATTACTTCCTTTCTGCCTGGATGAGTGGGCAAAATATCTATAGTCAAAAATTCAACATCATTAGATTTTTTTGGCATGAAATGCAAAAAATAAATTCAAATCAATAGATGGGATAGAAAATGGCCACCATGCTTCTTTAGAGTTTGGAAAATAATGACGCAATAATGCAATTAGGTTATTACAAGAGTTCACATGCTCTCTGGCCATAATATAATCATATGCAAGACCATTAGCGTAGGCAACTTTACGCGCCCCAAAATAGCGACCCAAGCGCCACGCGAGTCCTGGATCAGTTGGAATTAAAATAGATAGGATTCCATTTGGTTTTAGAACCCTAGACCATTCTTTTAAAACAAGATGAGGCATGTAAATATGTTCTAAAACATGACACGCAATGATGCGATCAAATGTTCTGTCTGAATAGGAGAGCTCGCCTCCTTTTTGGATCTCAAAAGACACTTTGCTATGCGGTATATTTATTCTTTCTTTTGCCGTGTGAAGCACATTTTCATCTATGTCGCTAATTATGTACTGAGAATATCGATGACGGATATATTTAATGTGCTCTCCAGTTCCAGCGCCAATTTCTAATACTTTGTCAAAGTGCATAGCGCTGCTGTAGTACTTTTCTAAAAGTTTGTGGCTAGCTTCCATTGCGCGCGTTTGGAGGCTTTTCGAATAGTTAGCGGCGTGATAATATTCGCTAAATTTAGCTTTATATTGAACCCACTCAGGATCTTCAGGGTGCATATTTTTTCCTGAATAATATTAAATTTTCATGTAGATTATCAGCTCATACTAAGGAAAATCAATAAAAAAGGAGGCGAGCGTATGGGAGAACGTACACAGAAAGTCGCAGTGGTAATTCCTTGTTATAAAGTCAAAAAGCACATTTTAAGTGTCATAATATAGCATCGGACCCGAGGTAGATTCTATTTACGTTATTGACGATTCTTGTCCAGAACACTCAGGAGACTTTGTTAGAGCGAACTGTTTTGATAGGCGCGTTTCGGTGATTCACCATGAAAATAATTTGGGTGTTGGGGGAGCAGTCCTTACAGGATATCGAGCGGCCTTAAAGCATGGTATCGATATCATTGTGAAAGTAGATGGTGATGGACAAATGGATCCTGCGCTTATTCCTCGATTTATATTGCCTATTTTTCATAAAGATGCAGATTATACTAAAGGAAATCGCTTCTTTAATCTTGAAAAAATTCACACTATGCCTAAATCAAGACTGGTTGGAAACGCTATATTGTCTTTAATGTCTAAGTTATCTACTGGATATTGGAATTTATTTGATCCAACCAATGGGTTTACGGCAATCCATAGGGATGTAGCCCAATCTTTACCCTTTGATAAAATAAGTCGTCGTTTTTTCTTCGAAACAGATATGTTGTTTCGATTAAATACAATGCGTGCCGTTGTTGTTGATGTATCTATGGATGCTCAATACGCTGAGGAAGTCAGTAACTTAAAGATTTCATCTATTTTTGGTGAGTTTCTTTTGAAACACATGAGGAACTTTAGCAAACGTATCTTTTATAATTACTATCTGCGGGATATGTCTCTAGCCTCTATAGAACTTCCATTAGGCTTATGTTTCTTTTTGTTTGGTAGTTTTTTTGGTTTATATCATTGGATACTTTCTGCTCATCAGGGTGTCCAATCTTCATCAGGAACCGTGATGCTTTCTGCACTACCCATAATTATTGGAGTACAATTTATATTGGCTTTTCTTAATTACGATATCAATACAGTACCTGTAACACCAATTAGTAAATTTAAGATTGCTAACACAACAAAAGCATTTACAGACTAATCAAGTGGAGAACTGCAAAGCTTTCATTCTCGAACTATGGTTTGGATTTACTCGTTATTAGTTACATTAATTTGTTTTACAGCATCTCTTAAAGACGAAGTTTTATTGACCCAAAAAGCATAGTTAGACTTTACTTTTATTCTTTTATAATGCGCTGTATGCAAAAGATGTACTATTTCAGAGGACTCGTTATCCACAGCAATAATTACAATTGAAACATTCAATTGTTTCAAACTTTCTTCTATAAAACGCTCCTCTTCGGAAATAGTGCCTAAAGTTAAATTATATAATGCAATTCTTCTGGAATATTCTTCCGAACTAAATGATGGTTTTAAAATATCCAGATACATGCCTCGGACATTAACAAGACGCGGGTGTTTTTCAAAGCGTGATACAACACCAGCTATTTCATCTGGAGCCAATAGGGACGTTCCATTATCTCCAATAATAGTAATTATCTCCATCGCAATTCCAAGAGTATTACTGGGTACTTTCCACACTGCAAAACCTTCGAATGGCCCTATGTTTTTTTCACGTAGTGTATTATAAGGGAGGGAGTAAAGGATTAAACCAAAAATGAAGAACCATAGTGAAACATAAAAATGCCTTAGAGGTTTTTTTTCTAATATATTATCGATCACCAAAGCATACGAAATTGCAGAAAAAATTAAAATGGGAAAGGACCAAGAAATACGCCAATAAACGGCGGGAGTTGTCACATATTTGGAAATAAATTCTGACAAATAGGGATTCAAATAAATAAAGAAAAATAAAAATATAGGAATAGCTAATCTCCACCGCATTAGACTGTTTTTGGCCAATATAGGCCCAATTATAAGAAGTAATCCAATTAAATATTGTTGATGAATTCCCATGACAGAGCTCCATACTTGTGTGCTAGACTCCAATGGAAAGTTCAAAAGGGGGGAGTTCTTCGATTGCAGCATTATATAAATTAAATATGGGGCAGGAATCAGTAACATTGCAAAAGCTAAGCAAGCTTTTTTCCAGTTGGAAATAATAAGTGGCACGTTAGAGAATAGCGCGCCAAATCCAGCAATGGGAGCCATCAGGGTGCCAAAATGGCTTAAACCGATAGATGTCATTTGACAACACCCCAGCAAAAATAAATCCATCAGTGTTCCGCGCTTGGATAAAAATTTTGCAGTAAAATAAAAGATGAGTGGAACAATTGCAGATAAAAAGACTGCCTTTCCTTGAAAAATACGCACAAAAGAAAAATTAGCAGGGCCTCGATGCATTTCACCTAGCAATAAAGTAAATAGAAATGCAATAACACCAGCCAAAATCCAACGTTGCGGAATTATTTCTTTTGTAAGAAGGAATGTTGCAGCTAAAACCACCATAAGCCACACGGGCAAAAGATAAATGTAATACGGATCCATTGCTGGGACAGAAAATAAATAAGCAATTGCACCTGAAATAAGCTCAAAAGAAGAAAACCGGCAGCTGGGAAAAGGCAATGGCAATTTTTTTTCCCCAAACATAGGATCTACAGCAAGAAGACTGCTTTCAGGATGCGAGGAAGAAAATGCAGCAACGGCAGTAAAGTATGCATCGTCAAGATCCGATCTTGTAACCGCATAGGCAAGAAAAATCCACGCTAACAAAAGTAACCCAACAACGGCTCTTTCGTAACTAATAGCTTCAGTCTCGAAGGAGTTAGGGCTCTTTTTCAAACAATGAAAAAAGCCAATAAAAAAAAGGCTTACAACGAACGGAACAAGTAATAAGAGGTTCTTTAAATTCCAACCAAACAAAACACAAACATGAACAGAAAGAGTCCAAGCAGACATCATAATCAAAAAAAAATGAAACGATGTTGTACAGTAGTTTTTCAGTTGCAATATGCCTTTCTAGCATTATATCCTAATTAAAAGAAGTAAATTCCCTACTTCAGTGTGTAACATAGGTTAAGAAATCTATCAAATAAAACAAATGCTTAATCTTACAGGAGGTATCATAGAATTCAAGAAATAATTTTTTTAGTTCTATCTGTTGCCTCGATTTGCTTCATTTATTAACTTTCTATTAATATGTAATTTCATCCTAGTGCGTGTAGTTCTTTTTAACTTAATTTTACAAATTACTCGCTGAATATAAGGAAATAACAAGATGATTGTTCAACGTATCCAAACAGACCCTAAGACTCTTTCGCAATGCACTGCGTTGATGAATATTTGTTTCCCAAAAGCAAAAATATTTAATATCCAATACATGAGATGGCTTTACATAGATAATCCAGAAGGCAGCGTTATTGGTTTTAATGTTTGGGATAGGGATCAATTAGTTGCTCATTATGCATGTATCCCGGCTCAAATCCAAATTAATAGCACACCTGTCAAAGCTATGTTGTCACTTAATACAGCTACTCATCCTAATTATCAGGGTAAAGGGCTATTTACAAAACTTGCCAATATGACTTATGAGACAGCATACAAAGAAGGATTTACTGCCGTCTTTGGCGTTTCTAATGAGAATAGTTCATATGGGTTTCAGAAGCTTGGCTTTCAGTTTTTGAGACCACTTGAGGCGCGTTTGGGATTGGGATCTCTTCATATAAATCATGATGTAATTCAAAAAAATGTTCAATTTCAACGAATATAGTCAACAGAGTCATTGGACTGGCGCTGCTCAAATCCTAACAATCGAGTTTTTAGATGCCACTACAAAGATAAAGTTTTGTTTCATGCATTAGCCTTGGGAAAACTACCTGTTTATACAGAGTACTTATTACAAAATTTTGCGGAAACAGATCAAATAGAGATGGACAATACACCATTCTCGCTCAGACTGTATCTTGGTATAGTACCAGACGGCAGTTGTTCTTTTCGTCGTTATTACAACATTCCTCATAAATTACGTCCTTCGCCACTTAATTTTATTTATCGCTCACTTGACGGAAGTGTAAAACAACTGGATCATAGGCGCATTCATTTTTCATTTTTAGACTTTGATGCGTACTAATGCTTCTTTAGTTAATAATGTGAGATTGTTCGTTTTTGCTCATCAGGATGATGAGTTTGGGGTATTTCAATCTATCAAACAAGCGGTAATAGAAGGAAAACGAGTGTACTGTGCTTATTTAACAGATGGGGGAGCTCGAACTTCTCCAGCACAGCGCAATAAAGAGTCTTTATCTGTTTTGTCGAAATTAGGTGTTGATAGTAATGATGTTTTTTTTGTAGGTGAATCGTTAGGGATTAAGGATGGTTATTTTATTCACCATATGAACTCAGCCATTGCTTGGCTAGATGATTGGTTCTCAAATTACGAAAATATTGAGTTCATCTATGTTCCTGCTTGGGAGGGTGGACATCATGACCATGATGCTCTCCATGCTGTTACGGTCTTTTCGGCTCACAAAAAAAATCTGTTGCAACGTGTGCGTCAATTTCCTTTATATAATGCTTTTTCTTGTTTAGGGCCTATGTTTAAAGTACTTACTCCCTTGTTGGAGAATGGGGAGTTAATTAAACATCATATCTCTTGGCGAAATCGACTTTTTTTTACGCAGTTGTGTTTTAGTTATCCTTCACAATTTAAAACATGGCTAGGACTTCTCCCTTGTGTCACACTTCACTTCTTTCGACATGGTGTTGAGTTTAACCAACCAGTCTCTCTAGAGCGACTTTTAAATAGACCACATAATGGACCTCTTTACTATGAGAAGCGAAAATTTCTTTCTTGGGATGAGATGGAAAGAAAAATAAATACCAGTATCCGGATTTAATAAAAAATAAGCTATATTCGTTCATGCCCAAATGTTATGTAATAGATAAACTCTATATGTTGATTGAGCACAACGGTCTTTTTCAGAATACAGCGAAGCTTTTACAATGTTACTAACTTAATTAACGCAATTACTCATTAATGTGTTATTCTTTTCGGAAAATTAAAACTACAATATCACTTTTAAAAAGTTTTAATAAAGGTATGGCAAGTAATACCATCAAGTACATGAAAAAGATAATTATTTTATTTGGGCTTTTATTCTGATTATTAACATGAGAAATTCTATTGTATAAACCTGTTTTCCTAATGGATGGCAAGTGATCCATAAAAATTGTTTCAAACCCGTTTTTTTCTACTAATGGAATAAGATTTTTTGGAGCAAAATAATGGAGATGAGGAGATGGAAAGTCTTTTTGCCATAAACGTTCAAAAGGACCAGAAAATCCACAATGTTTTAATAACTTTGCTATTCTATAAAAAAATCCAAGCGAGCTAGGTAAGTTGAGAACTAATAAGCCATTTTTATTTAAATGCATCTTACAGTCAGTAATTATTTTTTTTACATCGATAATATGCTCAAAAACATCATTAAAAACAATCACATCAAAACGTTGATGATTTTCTAAAACCTCGGGAAAATACCCTTCAATCAAAGAGCAATTTGGGGGTAAAGCGTCTTGAAGAACTTGATTATCGGGTTCAACCCCTAATACATGAAAATATTCGGAAGCAATTTTAATAAACCAACCGTGACCAGCTCCAACTTCTAATAACGTATGTTTCCCCTCAGGTAGTTGCCTCAAAATCCATCGAATAAGCACTCTAAAATTTGAATCTCGCAAAATTTTTAGTCCATTTGCACGCTCATTCTCATTTATCAACAAATGTTTTTTTATCTCATTGATACCTGAATCCAAATTGGAGGATTCGTATTTGCAATAATTACATTTCCAGTGCCAAAAATCTAATCCCTGATTCATTAATCTATCGCAATTACAGCATTTCATTTCCTATGTCCCGTTGCAATCGAATCTCTTATTGAATGAATATATGTGAATTTGCTAGAATTTGCTATTTAAATTAACGTTAATTAAGTCAGCTCATTAAACAGACTCCTTGCATAAATTGGATACGCGCAATGATGTGTAACAGCTGGGTCGCGGAATACACAATTTACAGACGATTCTGATCGCAACTTTACCTGCAAAGTTTCTGAATACGCCTATTTTGCTGAAGACACCCATATGGGTCGTAATGATTACGAAGCACCATACCCAATCTTATGACTAGACTAATAGCAAATTCAAGGCCTAATTATGTCATGAGGGTGTTACTTGCTGTGCTAAATTTTGCAGTCCATCTGGCCTATTCCTAAAAATCCAATGCGATATCCCTAGGTTTCCCTAAGAAATACATTGAAATATCACCTTATAAGGCGGTTTTGCGGCCTTTGAACTCTCCTCGAAGTTGAAATTAAAGACTTAAGCTCCATCTTTACAAGAGTTCCAGGGACGTTAATCTGCTGACTTTTTTAGAACTTGTTGTATGCTTTGCATACTCTATTCAATCCATCGGATTCTAAAATTGCTTTAGCCGATAATCCATAGATTTTTTCATATTCTATACCACAAAGGAGTTTTTTTAATGATGAGATTAACCTTTAAGAAGCCAAGTACGCTCACTCCTTCCACTTTGCTGATTTAATGCCATTCAATTATTTTTTGTTCGATCTCATAATCTTCTAAAGAGGCTGGAAGCCTGGAATGTCAGTAGTCATTTGAATTCCAAATTTCATTGTTTCTTCTTTCTTCATTTTAAGCCTTAGCATTAAATAAGACAGCACTGCGGCTGTTTTTTTTGTGTTTTAAGTTATGTATGTAAAGAATAGGTACGAGATAACCTTTGATATTAAAATGAATCAACATACCCTAATATACTTTTATGAGGTTATCAAAACTCATGCGATTCCCATTTAATCGTCATGTCAGTAAAAAAATAATGGAAGTCAAGACTGTTTTTTTAATTTTGATTTGTCTAAAATAGCAAGGCACAAATTCTCTTAATACCCACTTTTTTCTTGTGGATATTTTTCACACCATACACCATCCCTAACCCCCTTTTTTATTTAAGACGCTTATTCTATAAGGATTTTCCATTATCCGTTAAAATAGTTGATTATCACTTATGCACATTTTCTGTGGATAAGTCTGTTTATATTCTGTCAAATCCTATATAAAAATAGATGTTGATTCGGTGTTTTAATATTGCTCAATATGCTCTTTCAAATGTGCCTGGAACATAGTGCATGGATTAAGCTCGCTTTTATAATGCAATGTTAATCGACTTAAGCCTCCAATCGATAGGCATGTCTCGCAAGGGAATTGCTCTTGATCCTTTTTATTAAATATTCTTTATCAGCTCGTTTTAAGCTTTTGTTCAGATTGATCGAGTGGTCTAAATATAAGCTAAAACTGTCTGGCTTGGGATATGCTGCCGATTTATTGGATAAGCTCGCAAAAATTGTCGTTCATGTTCGTTGGAATCAGCAAAAAATGTTTAACTAAACTAGAATATGAGTGTACCCATATTTATTTCTGGAGAACATTATGAAGGAGAAGCACATTATTTTAATGGAGCAACAAGCATGCGAGTACTTTGCATTGAGTGGAAAAGAGATGAGTGATCGAGATTTACATACAGAATTTACGGAATTGACTAATAGACTAGCCGACGATTACACACAATATGAAACCATATTATCATTTGCAGAAATAGCTGTTGTTGGGGAGGATGAATTTTCAAAAGAATCCCCTTATTCACTACATAAATCAGAAAATAAAGAGCGAGAAGAAATACCACATCTTAAAACTGCTATAAGTATAGGCCAAAAAATGATTCAAATAAAAGAAGTAAAAGAGGCGTACTTAAAAGCTGCTAAAGAAGGAAATAAACTGGAAGCTGAAAATAAAAGAAGAGAATATTTTCAGGTCTCAAAAGAGTTGTCGGAATTACTGGAAAGAAATCCAGAAGCGGAAAAAATAAGGCAAAAGTATGCTCTAAAGGAAATGGAGAGTTTTGCCAGGGGTAATAGCATAGATATAAAAAAGCTGAAGCCACTGCCCAAAGTGGGTTCGCAAGAGCTTAGAGAACTGAGAGAAAAAAATATGGAGGAAATTGTCAAGCTTCAAGATAAGGATTTGATACCAATTGACGGCGCAAGGGTATTTGTAGGTGGTATTTGTACTGGTAATCAAATAGTTCCTGAGCATTATTTTGTTGAAGTATATTATGGCAAAGATGATCCAAGAAATATGACTCTAGATACATTTATTAATCAACGTGCTCCTGTGATTGTATCAAAAGCCGTATTACCTGGGGAGCCACATCATCCTGGATGTGAAGGAGGTCCCTCTTCAGCTGAAAATGTGGTGCTAGTGGAAGTAGGTGGCTTAACCCAAGGTCAATTAGACATAATTACTAGAAAAGAAAGGGAACCTGAGGTAATTGAAGCAGCTAAACAATATCACTTAGAGAATAGAGAAAACATTGATCCGAAAAAACCGCAGTTTATTTTGAACTGGGATAACCGTAAAAATCCTAAAAGATTAACGGAGGAGGAGCAATTAAAGATCGCAAAACAATTAGAATCTCCTAAAGTAGAAGAAGAGACGGAACTAGAAATCAAAACTCGCAAAGTGGAAAAATTAAAAGATAGTTTTAAAGACTATATTAATACCCTTAATAATAGAGGCAGTGACTATTCTTATGGGAAAGTGGAATCATTTTTCAGTTATGTGGGACTATCTGGATATAGTAAAACTCAAAAGCTAGATGCTATAGAACACCTAATTAATCAATTCGAAGATGAAGATGCAGAACCCTTAAATGCTACTGATATAGGTGCTTTAACTTCAGGAAGTCTTGGTAAATTAGTGGAGACTTTGTTAAAAGATAAGGAACTTGGAGCGGATTTAAAAGATAAATTAAATATAAAAAGTGGTCCAAACTTATCGATCTAAATATTTTAGCCCACTAATCAAGAAGCACTTTACATGGGAAATACCTGGGTTTGGTAAATTGATTTTAACTTATTTATCATACCCGGGTTATCAGGGTGGTCAGAGGCAGAATCAAATGTCCACAGACCTTAATTGATTTTATGATAATTTATATCCCAGGGAACCACTTAAAATGTCCTGCGATGTATTATAAGGTTGTACTCTAATACGCAGAAAATAAAGCTATAAATCGGTCTTAGGCTCATGGTAAATAGTGGATTTATTTTTTGTAACACATCATTACCTGGAACAGCTGGATTTAATCCTTGGTAAAAAAATATGGTCAGTTAAAAGACAAATGATTAAAAATAGATTAATATGGGCATAAATTTAATTTGAAGTTTTAAAATGCCACATATTATCCAAAATCATTCAGGGTTCATTTATTTTTATGAACAAGCGTATTACGAAAGAGTACATACAGCGATTAATGCAAAAGATGAGAAAATTGCTGCGAAGAAGTTAAGTCCGAAAATCTTGGAAGAAAGTCCCTATAAATTACATGTTTCATTAGATTTTAGCAGCTTTCATACGCATGCAGCGGAGTTGAAAAAGATTTTAATCCACTATTTAGAAGATAACACTATCTCCTCATTTAAGATAGTGGATTGGGAACGCCAGGAATCGGATTTAAAAACGCTCCAGGAACAATTGAAATTACTTCATGAATTAAAAGTATTACGCTCTCGTCATCATGCAAATGAAAACGACATGCATTATCAGCAAGCACATTATAATTGGAAGCGTAGTTATTTGCATTGCTTAGGGCTACCTTTAAATATGGCGTCATTTTGGGAAGTATCCGATCAAAATCTTGATAATTTAACAAAAATTATTGAAATGCAAATTGATTCCATCACACGGTTTAAAATGAATGGGCAGTTTACCATTTATATTAAAGAACATTTCAACAAAGAGAGCCTTCGAGATCTTTGTTATGAGCTCCATGATTATTTAAAAACCAATAGTGTGCGCCCAGGTCAATTGCTTGATGTGCAAACAGCGATTACGCCCCACATTAGTTTGCGACAAGAGTATTTGCTTCAGGATTTTACTGGTTTTTGTAGTCAAGGAGTCACTGATCCAGAAAAGAGAATCAACAGTGTTCCCCATATTCATACTGAAGAAGAGCGTCGTAAGCGAGTCCAGGTGGCTAATGAGCAAAAAAACAGCGCGCTTTATGTTTATTTAAAAAATAATTTTATAAATACTACTGGATTGGATTCTCTTTCCCTCTTTTCTGCAGAAAAGAGGGGAGGACAAAAACAGATATCAGTTCCACAAGACACGAACGCCGCCACTTTATCATAATAAAAAGAGGTGTTTTAAGACATTTACTCAGTTAAGCAACAGTTACGCAGTGGGTTTTGTGAGAGTCGGACCGATTCTAATTTGAAGTGTGACAGTCTAAAAAGCAGTATCATCTTCTGGGGGAACTTGGAATAGCAAAGAAGACTGTCACATGGGGCAGTATACTCAATTGTCAGTAACAGATCATCGTAATTTATTGATTCTCATGGCAGCCAGGGACAGAATCGAACTGCCGACACGAGAATTTTCACTTATCCAGATTGAAAATAAGTAATTAATTTTATTTAAATTATATTGTGAGAATGAAAATTTTCTGGAAAGTATCATCGTGTTGTACTCAAATACTTAGTTAACATGTTTAGTTGATTGAACTGGTTTAGCAATAGTAATATAAGATGGGATAGATCATACGATCTCTGAGCGCGAGAGTAAAATGGCCAAATTCGACGAAATACATAGCGTCAACGAAAATTTTAAAGACATTAAAAGTATCTTTGATTATGCTTTGTCAAGAAAATGGATTTCGCGACATGCATATGATTTGTTTGTAAGTCGCATCATGAACCAAAAATTTTTTCTGCCAGGTGAGTTTACGGCAGGGGCGGCAATAATATTTGCATGTATGAATACTGAGCTTGCTAATCTCAGCATCGATGAATTAGTGTGTATTATATCAAATACGGCTGGGAATCTTGTTAAGGAGCTGAAATCTGAGCCTGATTTCACTTTATTGTTATCTCAGCAACTTTCCAGAATATACTTAGTTAAGAAGGGTTTCAACTCAACTACTGCAGTTGAACCTGAAAATGAATCTATCTGTAGCAAATCAGGCATAGTGAGTTAAGAAGAAGGATTAAAGATAAGCTTTGCTTTTAGCTATTAAGATGGTGCGCATATTATAAAATCAGGGGCTGAGAGATCAAAAAGCAAGGCTTAATTTATTCCCATATTGGTAAATTGGGGTAAGGAAAAATTTTGCTGGATAGGGGCCTTATGTTCAGGTCCCGATAAAAAAGTTCCTTTGTTTACTCAACTCAGAGTGCTAATAATTCAAATTAAACTAACGCAGCAAAAGACAAGAGTGGCCAAACTCTTCCTTTATTACGTCACGATCATCGGATGGAACACTTCCGCATCATCCTAAAAAATGGATACGGGAATATTATTATTGGGATAAAACACGAACACAACGAACATTATTTAGAGTAGCATAAGTCTTACTTGAAATTTGACCTAAAGAGAAGTCGACGGATTGTGTCAATCGAGAAGAAAGGCTTCTTGCCCTCCAATAGGTCTTGAATAAGTCAAAATTACCAATGGCAACCGTATTATTATATAAACATTGCAGTTGATCTATGGCAGAATCTGGACTAAGTTATCAATTTGAGCCTGTGTATAGCCCATGGCTACTCCTATGGTACGCATGCTGGAGACATAAGTGCCTCATCGATTGTACTTGGTATTGTCGGGAAAGACAGGAAAAAGAAGGTATCCAATATAGTGATAGAAATATTATAACAATTTATTTCTCTACACAAACCAAAGATTTTTCCAAAGGAAATGCGTCTTGCTGTTCAAGTCGTAACGTTTACATTTTATTGGGAGTGACGCTTTATTGCTTTTTAGAAAAGATAAATTTCATTGGGATATGCAGACAGTCTATTTATAACGATTGATTTATTTTAAACTGAGATAAAAAATACGACTTTTCTAGTCCTCTGTGATAAACGAGGTCCCTTAGCCAACTATTTTTGCTAATTTATAAATGAGGTAGGCGTGTATTGGGCTTGAAGAAAGTGTGGGCTGTGCTAACCACCGCTAAGAGGCCACTTTTTTGTTCGAGCCTTGATGGGCTAGCTCGGCTTCAAGGCTGGAATAGCAAGACAAATTATGGGTGGGAGGTTTTGGATAATCAAAGCGTCGAGGACATTCATCTTTCTGGTGATTTCTAAAAGGATCGAATATATGAAATATTATTATACAATAATACTGATTTCATCCTATCTGCTTTTATCTTGTCATAATAATGGTAGTAGCCCCAATACCGACGCGGCAGAGGCACAGGAATTTATTGATAATTACACCAAACGGTACGTAAAGCTTTATGCGAGTGCTAAAAATGCACGATGGCAATCAAACATTGAGATAAAGGCCAATGATTTTACTAATGCGAAGATTGCACAGAACGCGGATAAAGCACTCGCTGTATTTATTGGCAGTAAAGAGAACATTAATGGTGCCCGCAAATACCTCAACCCACAATATAAGCTCACAAATATGCAAGTAAAGCAATTGGAGCTCATTCTCTATTCCGCTGCTAATAGCCCTCAAGAGGTAGCTGACCTTGTGGAAAAAGAATACAAGCTGAGGTTGAGCAAATATATAAGCTATATGGATATCAGTATATACTGGATGGCAAGAAGATAGGTGTGAGTAGCATAGATTCTATTCTTAGAAAAGAGTCTAACCTCAATAAGCGTCTGTCAGCATGGGCAGCAAGTAAACAAGTTGGATCTACTCTCAAGGCAGGGCTTATCAATTTACGCCACTTAAGAAATCAAACAGTACAGGCATTAGGGTACCCTGATTTTTTCACATATCAGGTAAACAACTACCACATGAGCACTGATGAAATGATGCAGACTCTTGATGGTCTCATGAGGGATCTCTATCCTCTGTACCGCGAACTGCATACCTGGATGCGTTATGAACTCGCTAAAAGATATGGTGTAAACACTGTACCTAAATATCTGCCCGCACACTGGCTACCAAACCGCTGGGGGCAGGACTGGAGTTCTGTGTTGAAGGAAAAGAGCATTAATATTGATGATATCCTTAAAAACAAATCACCCGATTGGATTATGAAATCAGCAGAGAGTCTATATGTAAGTCTTGGTTATCCCAAACTACCGGCAACATTTTGGAAAAAGTCAAATCTTTATCCCTATCCTTCCAATTCATCCATTAAAAAGAATAACCATGCATCTGCATGGCACATTGACCTTGATCAAGACATACGCATCATAATGAGTTTAGAATCTAATGCCAAGTCGTTCAGGACAGCTCACCATGAGTTAGGTCATATCTATTACTACCTCGCTTATACTAACAAAGATGTTCCGCCACTGTTACGGAAAGGCGCGAACCGTGCCTTTCACGAAGCTATTGGTACCATGATGGGGCTTGCTGCCAGGAAGAAGCCTTATTTGGTGGAGCGTGGTTTGATCGATAACTCAGTAGAAATAGATAATATGTATACTCTTCTTAAAGAAGCGCTCAACTCTGTAGTGTTTATTTTTTTCTCTGCGGGCACGATGAGCCATTTTGAAAAAGCCATGTATGTTGATAATTTATCTCCAGACCAGTTCAACGCAAAGTGGTGGGAATTGGCTAAGAAATATCAAGGAATTGAGTCGCCATTTATTCGAGGTGAAGAATATTGCGATGCTGCCACTAAAACACATATCAACAACGATCCTGCCCAATATTATGATTATGCATTGTCTTATGTCCTCTTATATCAGCTACACAATCATATAGCCAAACATATACTGCACCAAGACCCTCATGCGACCAACTATTTTGGTCAGAAAGCTATAGGAGACTTTCTACTGCATATCATGCGTCATGGGGCGTCTAAGGACTGGAGGGAAGTACTCAACGAGTCAACTGGTGATGAGCTGAATGCCAAAGCAATGCTAGAATATTTTCAACCACTGGTTGAGTGGCTTCATGAGCAGAATAAAGGAAGAAATTATAGTCTTCCGGAAATTATGGTATAAAACTGTTGTACTTGGAAAGCGGAGGTTGAGCTTGGTGCGATGGATTCATTGATCATTTAATTGTTTCCCTAGCTCGGGTAAAACGTTACTCAGGCATAGTCCTGATGTTTCTTTTTAAATTACAATGAAATTTTTAGCGATACTTAAATGAGGATTCCTCTTCTTGCGATTTAACTGGCTCAGCCTGTTCTTTATTTGAACTTACCTGAGAAAGAATAGGTATCATTACTTCAGAGATAATTTTTTCTGCATGTAGTATGGAATTAGAGCTTTTCTCCGCTTGATTAGGAGGTATCCTAGTTAACATTTTAGAGGTTGAATTTTATTTATCATCCTGATTAGTAGGATCACTTTGATTAATCCAAATAATTTGATGAGCAGGCTGATTGTCTTGACTCGGCATAATAAAAATTTTAATTCCTATTATTAGGCTTGGTGTGTAAACATGGATACCATTTGGATGGTATTAGTCCAAAATCAAGATGGGTTATCAAAAAGCAAATCTGTTGAACACATAATAAATTAAAAGAACGGATACGATTATGACTATCCCCAAACCTCGATTTCCTGTTACTCCTTCTTGAGTTGAAGAGGATATGAATCCAAAACCACGCGATGAATCAAAATCCTATAATTTTGCTGGGAAATTAAATGGGTTTTGAGAACTGAAATTTTAAAAATACTCATCAGTTTTCTTTTTTTATAACCTCACACAGATTAAATTTCAATCCGAAATGTTTTCGCTTATTTCGATAACGATAAGATATAATTTTATTCATTCTAGGTTTCATCACGCTATTAATTCTCTTTACCAACTAGCATTTATATAGAAATGCGGGTAAAAGCTCTGCAAAAGGAGCGCTCATGAAATATGAAAGAATAAAAAATATTGAGGATGAAAAATTTCGTCGCCTAACGGGTGTTAAAATTGCCACATTTGAAAAGATGATAGAGATATTAAGAGAAATGGATAATGGAAAGCGAAGAAAAGGAGGCCGAAAACCAAAATTACAACTGGAGGATCGGCTACTAATGACGCTTGAGTATCTACGTGAATATCGCACTTATTTTCATGTCAGCCAAAGTTATGGAGTAAGCGAGAGTACTTGCTATGAAACGATTAAGTGGATAGAAAATACGTTAATAAAACATCCTAATTTTGCGCTACCTGGGCGAAAAGCCTTGTTAAAAAGTGATATTGAGTATGAGGTAGTTCTTATCGATGCAACTGAAACACCAATTGGACGCCCCCCAAAAAAGAAGGCGACTCTACTCAGGAAAAAAGAAGCGACACACATTGAAAACACAATTGGTTGTTGATAAGAAAAGTAAAGGAATAATTTGTACCAATTTCACAAATGGGAAACATTATGATTTTAGGTTATTTAAAGAATAGGGAGTGCGAATACATCCTAAAATAAAAACGCTTACTGATACAGGCTACCAAGGTATAAATAAGATGCATTCTAACTCTGAACTACCTAAGAAAAAGACAAAGAAAAGCCCTTTAACCAAAGAAGACAAGCGTAAAAACCGAAAATTATCAAGCGAACGTGTATTAAATGAAAATGTTATTGGGATGATTAAACGATTTAAAATTATATCTGATCGTTACCGAAATAGGCGAAAACTTTCGGATTAAGATTCAATCTGATTACAGCAATTTATAACATCGAGATAACTGAATGAAAAAAGGTCGCATCCCTTGTTGGGCTGATAAAAAAATCGAGTGCTATCCAGGACGATCCTCGGCCGTTCATAGCGCGCATGGTTGATTACATTGAATGTCAATGATTCATTCTTACCAAGAGTTAACAATACAAGTATGTTTGGGAGGCATCGAAGTCTCTTTAATAGTTAAAGAAACAGCCATTTTAGGATAAAAAACAACTTCACCACAGTCATATAGAATATGTTCAATTGAATAATATACTTTCGAGTCTACTTTTGGAATGGGATTATTTAATAACTGATTTATCTCTTCAGGAGCTAACCGGGTTTGATTTGGCGATAGAGGTGGAGATTTTAGATTTAATGGAAAACCAAAATAGTCAATGGGATGAATTGTGTTATTCGTTAAATAAATCTCTAATGCAAAACCAGGAAAAACAGTAAAAATCAAACACAGTGAAAAAATAATCGTAACATATTGATTTCCTAGAGAAATATAACCATTATATTTTTCCTGAATATCGTATTAAATGATTTTATTGTCAAGGTAAATTTATGTTAAAAAAGTGCTTTCAAAAAACTGCAATAGGGTTATGCCTTTTTGCTTTTTCTATTCATTCTTTTGCCTTTTCAAACAAAGAGTCAAAATTCATTGTAGTTGCACCAGCATGTCTTTTAGAGAAAACTCATTTTCATTATGAATTGCTTGCTCAAAATAAATCCTATCGATTAATTTCTGTTAATGAGGCTGGAATAAACAAATTAATATACTCCAAAAAAGTCACCAATGAGAAATCCTGTGGCGGATTTATTGATGTTACTCAGGAGGGGCAGACACTTTTAAGACAGTCCTCGAAACATAATATTAAAATTGCAAAGGAGTTACTCAAACAATATCTACCTCACAAACCAAGTAAAAATCTGACTGGTTCTGATGTTAAGTATAAAGTTAACTACACTAAAGAAGTTAATTCCTTATTAAAAAATATAAATTCCATTGAAATGCAAAAAAATCTAATCACATTAAGTAATTTTCATGATCGTTCTGCAGATTCAGATTTAGGTGTAGAGGCTTCTAAGTGGGTAGAAAATCAAATAAGAAATTATGTGACTCATTACTCAAGAAGCGATATTAATATTTCCTTCGTTGAGACTGGACATTATAAGCAACCCTCAGTAATTTTAAAATTGGGCAACTCAGATCAGCCAGGGATTATTATTGGCGCCCACATTGATACGATACCAAGTTTTGAGGGAGAAAATGTTCCAGGTGCAGATGATGATGCAAGCGGAAGTGTGATTGTTTTGGAAATTGCTAGAGTCCTAATAGCTAGTGGAATACAATTTCAAAAACCTATTTACTTTATTTGGTATTCTGCAGAAGAGCGCGGTTTAGTAGGCTCTAGATATGTTGTTTCACACTTTAAAAATAAGAAGATTCCTGTTAGTGAAGTGATTCAATTTGATTTAGCAGGATACTCTTTTGAAAATGATCCTAGTATATGGATGGTAAATGATAATGTTGATACAAGTTTGACAGATTTTCTGAGAACTTTAGTGCATACTTATCTGCACTTAGAGGTTAAGGAGACTGATTGTGGGTACGCGTGTAGTGATCATGTAAGTTGGCATAACGCAGGTGTTCCTGCAGCATTCCCTTTTGAATCTCATTTTGACAACCATAATCCTCATATCCATTCGTCTGATGATTCAATTGACTATCTTTCTATGTCCCATATAAGTAATTTTTCTAAGTTAGGAGTTGCCTTTGCTGTCGAATTAGCTAACCCTAAATAACTGGCAAAGAAAATTAGTGGTATTAATGATGCTGGTATTAAAGAAAATTATTCCATTATTATCAAAATAGGCGAACGCTTAGGATTGAAATTTAATTCGCTTGAAGGAATTTATAATAGAGGGACAGCGGCATAAAGTTTCCTAAGAGGTCTATTGCCTTACATTATGACCATGTTTTTTTACGGGGAGAGCTTAAGAGTTTTGGTGAGCCAAACCATTATTCGGTAATTAGTTATTAGCTCTAATCTATATTAGATAGAGGAGATTTTAATGTTATACCGATTTTTTATTAATTATTTTCGGTTGAAATTGCTACGAATTATTGTAAATCGCATCAGACATAATAAGCGAGTCAATACGAAAAATCTTAAAATTATTAGTAAGTGACAAGCGAAAATAAAATCGTGTTTCTAATATGGCAGTACAGTAGTTTCTTTAAATATAGTCAAAACGCGTCTTAATAAAAGATCCCCCTTTTCTAGCCATCTTTTATAGTTTAAATCAAGAGCACGTCCCATTTTATATTATAGTTAAATAATAAGTTTATTAGTTTTGTATCTACAAGGAGGTAGCTATGGCTATAAAGTGTTTTCAGGTTGTATTGAAAAACTAATTTAGTAATAGTGGGATGAACCTTAAAAAGTTAATTCCTTTAAGGAGATCAAAATGACAGACACTAAAAGAGATGTTCACTTAACTACAGAAATTTTTGAAACTACGGATGAGGCTGAAAAAGCCTATCAAGATGCTGTTGATGAAGGTTATACCCCGAAAGAGATAAATGTGATGATGTCTGAAGATTCTCGAAAAAGATATTATGATTTAGTATTAGTAAAAGAAGGCTCTAAAGCCTCAGAAGGTTTGGCAATAGGGGGCGCTACTGGAGCTGCAGTTGGAACCAGTCTGGTCATTCCAGGACTGGGACTTGTAGTGGCTGGTCCTTTAGTAGCAGGGCTTGCTGGTGCAGGAGCTGGTGGAATCAGTGGTGGTTTAATGAGGGCCTTGATTGGGTGGGGAATACCCGAAGATAAAGCAAAAGTTTTTGCATCTGGTATGAAAGAAGGAGGAATTGTATTAAGTGTCAATGAAACACACCCTAATAGCCATTTATCATCCACTTGGAGTCATTATCATCATTTTCAATAGTTACGACGTAGCGATGAATACACATTGCGCTCCAACCAGGGGCGCAATTTTATTTGGTACATATGGTTTGGATTAGTAACAATTATCTATGTCTCTCTGGAATAAGGAGTTACTTGTAATTTTACCTATACAAGGCCTTAGCAAATAAATTATTTATTTTGATGGTAATAAATGATCATTGCTTCTTGATAGACAAGATTTAGTTTAACAGGATTCATCTATTTAAAAAATTTAGCAAAAAGAAAACCAATTCCAGCAGATATCAAAACGGACTTGAGCGGTTGTTTTTGAATGGATTGTGATATCCCTTCGACGGATTTTTGGATGTACTTTTCTGTGCAATCTATTTCTTTTTGCCTGATTTGTATAAATCGGATGCTGTGGTGCTGAATTGTGCGGCCAATTCTTCTGCTTTAGGTTTCGTTTCATAATATGCATTTTTTGTATTTTCTTTAGCGGCCTCATAGAGTTCAGAAGCTTTCTTTTTTATTTCTTTTGTATTGTCATTAAAATCACTCATGATGTTTCTCCTTGAGATATGTGAGATTGAGCAGATAAAATATGCCTGCTCCAAAAAATAAAATATAACATCCTGTTTTTCAAAGAGGAGATTACTTCTATTAATTGTCGGCAAATTCTAGTGGACGATTAAGGTCCGCCTCGTGCAAGCAGTACAATAATTAATATGAGGAGTATTAAACCTACACCACCACTTGGATAATACCCCCATCCGCTACTGTAGGGCCAAGAGGGCAGTAAGCCAATTAAAAGAACTATTAATATAATAAATAAAATGAGATTCATAATTAAATTCCTTTTTAAGTATGTCCTTTAAGTATGGCTTAAAAAGGGACTTCTGTTTTGTTACATCGGATTCGATAGAAAGAGAAATATAACTTCATGTTGCGGTGTGTGATTCATTCTATTATTAATTATAATCTCAATGAAATTAATGGGGATATTTCGAAGAAAAGAGCTGGAAATTTTCCAGCTCTTTTAACATGCTTAATCTTTAGCTTCACAGGTGATTTTGGTGCAATCACGACAATTTTGAGCAGCAAAAGCAAAAGACTGGTCAGCAGCGCCTGTAGTATTTGCCATTTTATCGTCTGCTGCTTTATCAGCAGCTGCATCGCTACTACTGGCATTTGTGGTACAAATCCATTTGGAACTCATATCTGTTTGCGTTGCTGCAAAACTGACGCAAGAACCCAAAATAAAGAAAATTATAATTAACTTTTTCATAACATCTCCTTGTCAATTTTTATTAATGTCTGGTGTCATCTTGAAAGTCTTTGAGGGCTTTTTCTGCTTCATCTTTTGTATAACCATAATGTTTTTGAAGCTTGCCAAATAACTCTTGATGATTGCCTTCAATGACAGTCCAGTCATCATCTGTTAATTTACCCCAAGTTTGTTTCATTTTCCCTTTTAACTCTTCCCATTTTCCTTCAAAAATGTCTTTGTTCATTTTTTGTCCTCCTTGAGTGAATGGGTACATATAATTATAGACGATTTTACACGCTTTAAAATTTTTATCTTGAAGTAATCCTGGTTCTTCTTTTTTGCATTTCATTCCATAACAGGCGCTAAGACAACTTGAGCTTGCACTTAAAAAAATACAATCCACCCATTCCAGGTTAAATGTTCGGGGTGATTTTTCATTATTTTTGAAGTATTAGACTGAAAGGTACCCGTATTAAATTATCTATAATAAAATCTCTTTATTAAAGGTAATAAATTAACCAGATTATACCCCGGCAATTATTTAACCAATGATGTTTCTCTCTTCGCGTTTTAAATTTCCCTGGAACACTTTATGAGCTTATAAAGTTATATAATAAAGCTCATACATCAAATTCTTTATCTAAAGGATAAGCTTAGAAGGCGATATTATTTAACAATACTGTTCTTGAATTGTGCTATACCTAATAAGATTTATTTTTCTTAAGGAGGAGAAAATGAATGCCATTGATTTTTTAATTATGGAGCATAATCGAGTCCGTACTATGCTGGCTGATATTGCTGATGATTCGCATCGTTTCGAGACCCAACGAAGTCATTTTGATCGTTTGGGTCAGGATTTAATTCGTCATGAAGCGATGGAACATACTGTATGGTACCCTTATTTTAAAAATAGCCTGCCGGATACTGTGAAACATTTAATAAAAGAAGAAAATATGGCCGAAAAAGAAATAAAAAAAATGAATGAATTAAAAACGGAAGCTGCCTGGAGAGGGCATTTTGCAAAATTTAAAAAAGAGGTACAGCATCATGCGGAAGAGGAGGAAAAAAAGTTATTCCCTGAGGTCGCAAAACTTCTTAGTGAAAGTCAACTGCTTGAAATTGGTTCAAAAATGGCTGCGTTTAAGAAAAAATATCACTAGTAATTTTCATATGCATCCCAATTTCGGGGTGCATTATTTTTTAACCAAGTATTCGAAAGTTAAATGCCATTGTAAAAATAAAATCCTCGTGGTGTCACTATAAAAATTTTTTAAAATCAGGACAGTTGGTCTAATCGTTGGATGAGTAAAAAATAATGGAAGTCAAGACTGTTTTTTTAATTTTGATTTGTCTAGAATAGCAAGGCGTAAAGTTTCTTAGTACCCACTTTTTTCTTGTGGATATTTTTCACACTAAATACCTTCCTTAAACCCCTATTTTATTTAAGAGCCTTATTCTATAAGGATTTTTTCCATTATTCGTTAAAACATTAGATTCTCACTTATGCACATTTTCTGTGGATAAGTCTGTTTATATTCTGTCAAATGCTATATAAAAATAGATGTTGTCTTGGTGTTTTAATATTGTCCAACGTGTTCTTGAAAATGCGTTGTACTGTCACCGAGGCCGGCTGGGAAATCTAAAATTATTTTGATAACCAATGATGGAGACTTTAATTCTGTTAGGATTTGTCGATAGCTCCTTAGCAATAACTGAGAACCAAAAGTATTTATAAATTTCATTCCCTGAGATTAAATCTTTAAATTTCTTTTAATAAAGCAGGTTGAGTTTCATTGCATAAAGGAATAACACGATATTAGCTATTGCTGAGAGCATCTTGTGTCTATTTGACCAATTAACATAGAAGCAACGCTCAAACGCATCGCGCCAAGGAAGGCGGAACGAGTCCGGGATAGGTTGCGCTTTACGCAGACAGCCTGACAGGGATGCGTAGTAAATCTTTCAGCAACCGTTAAGTCATTGGCGCAGGTATCCGTTTTTCTTGTTCAGAGCAAACGTACCGTAGACAGGACGCTCAAGGCCTTTAACCTGTCGCGTTGGTGAGTGAATTCTGGGGACTGGGATGTCCCAGAATTTATAACGAGGTAGCCACACGCTTGAAATATTTATAAATTTATCCGTCTGAATGACGTTTCTATTTAAATTTCGCTATGGAGAAAAGAGTGCGCATAGCCAACTATTTTTGAGTAGGAAATTTTCAAAGCATGAGTATAGGGTTAAGTTTTTGGTGGGGCGGGAGTCCTCGTTGGGGAATTTGTAGCAGAATCGCTGCCCAAAGACGTTGAGGGCGGAGTATCCTTATTTTCTTGAGCAAATAGCCCCAACGTGACAGTTGAAGTGCTCGCTGTAGTTGAACGAGCAAGTTCTCTTTTTATCAATAATTTTCTTGGCTCTTCTTCTGAAGTAAGAGTAGGTGCTAAATTTTCTGCCCTAACCAATGCAAGAATAAATTTATCACTACGTAAATAGTCTGTTAAAATTTTCTTGTTAGGTATAAATGCGCTTAAAAGAGTAACTATTTTATCCTCTTCCGATATAAAAAGTTCAATCTTTGCAGCAATTAATTTTACTAAGATTGCTTTATCATTACCTCCTGTTGAGATTAACTCAGCATAGAGTGCCGCTGTTTTGGGATGCGTGCTGAAAAGCTCCGTTGCTGATAATGCATTATGCGTTAAAACACTTTGCAAAACATCTTCCTGAGATCCACTCATATCTATATTTTTCATTGTATTATTTATAAAATAAACTAACGGATCGGGATCCCATTCATGAAAGCAGCTTATGGTTGTGAAATAAAATTTAGGTGAGTTGAGGACATTTTCAGAATTAAATATGGAGTACATTGCATTCTGCTGTTCTATTTCTCCACTGATGTCTTTTACTTTTTTCCATTGTAACGCTAAATTCTTTAATCCCAGACCCAAAACTCCGATGATTTCTTTCTTTAGATCACTGGCACTGACACGCGAGTTTGTTTGTTTTGCAGCAAAATCAAGGCCAAATAAATGTTCTTTGTATATTGTTTGATGTGTTTGATCTTCAAATGGGCGAATTTTAATAAGAAATCCGTCAATCCAAGTTTGAATTTCTTCCTTGCTTGTTGTTTTGTTTAACTCGATAAGATCGCCATCGATACAAAGAGCAAAATAAGCAAGCATATAAAGATTGTTCATTTGATTATAATCATCCGAAGTTAATTTCCCTTTTTGGCTAGCACGCTCTATTTCTCGTTGAATATCTTCAATTATCTCCCATTTGCTTTGTTTTTCTATATCATGGGGTTGGCGCATATAATGTTGTACGCATGCAGCGAGAGGATTCCAACATGTAATTTCTTGGATTGTTTGACCTAAATTTTTTTCTGGTCTATCAAAACACTTAATAAACAATATACTTGCGTCTCGACCTGGAATTAGTTTTACCTTAGCCCATTGATCGTGTATTGATGCCACTCCCTCTTGAAGACCTTTTTTAAGTTGAGAGATTGCAAGTCGGGGATTATTTTTCAGGAAAAATGAAACACGCCCTGCAGCTGAAGTACTAAAAATAGTCTTTAAATCTTCTATAGGGACGCCAAGAAGTGTGTGTTGCTCGCGAAGTAAATTATTTATCCATAGATTAATTTTGACCTTATCATCACCAACAGCTTCTAAACGTGCAATTTTATCTTCCATCCCAAATGCCAGATCCACATAATTGAACAGTTTCAATAAAATTTTGTCTTTGCTTTCCGGACTAAAAGAGGTTGAATGAGAGGAAATTGTTTCAAGGATTTCTGCAATAGAGTCTAAACATTTTCTTTTATCACTTTCAACAGACTCATCCGTTCGTCCCTCTATTAAACGAAGAGCTTTAAGTGAAAACTCCGAGCGACTACTTATCAGAAGATTAGGACGTGAAAATAAAGGAAGCCTCTCTGGGCCAATCGTTTCGGTGGACCGCTCAGTTAAGGGGTTATCACTACGGGAACTTCTTTCTTCATTAGTGATCTCTGTTTTTACACTTTCATGGGGAATGCTTTCATTTTTCGTTGGCTCATCATTTGGCATAATAAAATTCACAATCAATATAATATAATTTAATTTTAGTAAATAAAGTCAATAGGTACTTTTTAGATGACAACCTGCTTTATTTTTCTCATAATCGATTTGCCACACTTTTGCATTAAACCAGCACCAACAAAGCGACAGTCAGAAAATCGAGATTGTCCTCCTAGATAGAGTCCTGTTTTTATAACTCGTATGGATGTCCTTCCATATCGACATTTTTTTTAAGGAGGACTTCACCAGTCTAGTTTTTACAAACTTATAAACCTTGTTCGGCTGATTAACCTAATAGACAGGCTCTGAATAACTCCAATTTTAAACAAAAAGATAAAATATAGAAACATATATACATTTATAGTTAAGTATGTATATCATAAATTCATTTTTTTAAAATAGATACAGGAGAGATAAAAATATGACAACAATAAATTCGAAAAAATTAAATAATCTCTCTATGGATGAGTTTACTGTAATTGGTTCATTTGTGAGTTCTTGGAGTGATTTATGGAGCTTAACATTTACATCTGTTGATTTGAAAAAATACCTCATGGATCAACAAAATGATGAGTTATGGAAATACTTTCTAAAAGCATATTTCCCATATATTGACTTACCAGAAAAGGATTTTTATAAAAAATTCTTGGAGACTTATAAAGCTTGGTACAAAACAATATCTCAAGTAAAGCAAGATCCATTTTTTCTCATGTATTTGAATTGCTCGGAAAACGATCCTCTGGGAGTATTCAGAGACGATAAAGAAATTATTATGGCAGGGATTGAAAAAAAACCAGCCTTGTATCGAAATTTCTCTAGAAAATTCAAAGAGGATGATGAACTCATTCTGTGTGCTCTTAAAATGGATCGATTTATCATACATGATGTACCAAAAAATATAAGACATAATTTTCAAGAAATAGCTGATATTAAAGATGATAATTCTAGAGCTAAAATATGCGACGAATTAATTGTTAAACTCTCATCACAAAGAATTTCTACAATTAAAAGCTTCGAGTTATTTAAAACTCACTTGAAACCTATAGAGCCAACAAGAAAAAATAACACACTTCATAACGATACTCAGGAGCAAATATCAACTCGTTTTAAATCAGCCTCACTAACCCGTACTAGTTCCCAAATAAATTTGGGTTTGTTTAAGGATAGTCAAGCTACAAACCTGGATGATAAAAGCTCGGATAATGAGCAGGATGCATTAACTACCCGTAAGTATTATTCCCCAAGCTGATATTCAGCTTTTAATTTTGAGAGGGTGCTGATTCAAAGGAGTATTTTACAGATTTTCAGGCGCAGTATTGGTAATAGAATTAAATTAATTTGTCTCTATTGCGTCTACACGAAATTTTCGAGTTTTTAAAAGCAGTGACGGATGTTTTTATTGAGCATAGGTTACACTCAATGGGAAGATGTTGAGTTTGTAAATTTTTGTGGTGTTCAGAAACTTGAGAGAAAATCTTGGGCTTGGTTTTGATTTATTGATTGAGGCCGGATAACTCACAGGTATAAATGATGCTGGTGAGTACACCTCCTCCCATAGCGCCGTATTCGGTTTTGTAAAACAACCAGGTATTTCGGTTCCTGATAGGGACTTTTTAAACCGCGATCCATGTCGTTGTGGGGATGGGTGCACCTTGGATTTGTAAAAAACGGGTAAGTTTTCCCAATGGTTTAGCATGTATTTTATGGCTTTACCCAAAAATTCATTGGGTTCTACTTGTTGGGACGATAAAAGATGCTCCATGTATTCTTTGCCACAAGCATTGCAGGCAAGCTGTGCTTCTGGTGGTAGACCAGGCGCCGTTGTTCAGCATATCCAAGATGTTTCGATTCCTCATCTATTTTAAAAGGAATCGACAGCCATTTCCTCAGTAATATAGTGTTCGACTGCATTGTTGTAGGCTGCGAGGCAGTCTTCCATGTCCTTTGGGGGGCTTTTGGCTCATGGCTCTCATCGAATGAGATGCAGGAAAAAACTGATCCATTAATGAATTTGATAGATATACCCAAATCTCAATATAGGACAGAGAAATACTCTTTAAAAGAGATAGAGCAGCAAGCAAATACAAGAAATGAAGGTATTCAAGCAGCATACAAAAGTGGTCAATTTACTTTAAAAGAAATAGGGAGTTATTTAGGTTTTCACTATTCTAGTATCAGTATAATCTATCCTTAAAAAAGCATGCTCATAGTTTGATAAATTCAAAATGCAATGCCTGACCCCAGATGCCTCTATTGATAAAGTTAAAATATGTTCAGTAACTCTGGTGGATTAATGTCTTCCATCCAACAAGGTTGTCTACATTTGCTTCTTTGTTGCATTAGTTCAGCAACTACGCTCTTATCACTCGTTATGGAGAGCAGAAAATCAATAAAGCGGTAACTATTAAATATCTCTGGTAACTCCGCCATCACCTCGGTTAATTTTTCAAGATTACCGGCTTTTAATTCATAAGCAAAAGCAGGCAAATTGAGTGCATAAAATGGTTGTTCTTTTTTAATGGTTAGTAGAGCAAAAAAATCAATCGCATACGCACCATAAAAATTAAACTCCATTGTATCAGTCATATTCTTGCCTATTTGTAGTAATGTTTTTACTAACTCATCGTCAGTTAGTTTGTCTAACTCGGCGTATATTGCTTGTTTATAGGAGGAAGGTTCCGAGAAATCCAAATACATCAATCGATCAACAAATCTAAAAAAATTAAGTATTAATATTTGATGCATATCTTTTGTGTTATCCGCAATTAGAAGAGCCTTTGTTACATTAGATAATGCGTAATTTTCTTTGCCATGGGAGTCGCATAACACGAGCGAAGAAACTTCAGGGGGTTGCCCTCTGTAAGTTGATGTATGAGAAAAATATAAATCGAGAGCACCAATTCTAACATTACGTATTCTATCTGGATCGTAGCCTAAATCCCTTTGCTTATAAAAAACACATGGATTGTTCCATAATATTTTTTTTGTATCAAATTGCAGTTCAATGCCATGTTTTGCTTGCGGATCAATTTCATTAGCACCAAGACAAACAACATTGGCATCTCCGTGGTCTACATCACTTGGGAATAAAGCTGCTCGCCGAAAAGGCATATAAAGCTCTATCATATTGCGCCGTCCGTAAATGCCATCGTTAAAAATAGATTCTAGTGCAGATGCAGCGGTTAAATGGCGTACTGTAGAAAATAGCTCAATTTTTTTTGCTGCTTCCATGATTCGAATAGCCAACTTTTCTTCACATCGAGGATGATAAGGTGTATTCGCATCAACCAAGAGTTTCTTGGCAAATACTTGACCCTCTTCAGAGGATGTTGATTTATCTGATTTTTGCCATAGAGTTCTATATTGGTAAGGCAATCGGTGTAAATTTTCCTCTTTTCTAATTCTTGCTCTAATGTTTCGTTGTATTTTAACAATGGTATTTTCAACATAAGATAGGTCGTTTCTGTTCGACTTCAACAGATTTATTATTGTTTTGGTTGAGTCTTGTTCTTGTTTTAAGATTATTTCTGGAATGTTTTGCCACTTGAATACTTTTGCTCTTGGTCTAGGAAAATATTTTAAAAATAAGTTGTTAAGATTTTCATCCCTCAATGAATAAAGTCTCCTCATGAACTGAGCATTTGCAATATCTAATGGAAGCAATGAGGTCCCCCGAGCTTTTGCTTCTGGGCTAACTGTTCCAAGACATTTTTTTAATGCTTCTTCGATTCGATTTAAGTGTATTTGTGTCGAATCAACAATGTCCCTATGGTTAATGTACTCTTCTATACTTAGCCACAGCATAAAATAATTTTGCTCATCACGTGAGGCGTTTTCGAAATGATAGTTTAGATCAGGATGATTTCTAAATTTAGAGCTTGAAATTCCGAAAGGCTCCTCATGAAGTAACTTTTGCAATACCTCCTGCAATACCTCCTGATTTTTACATTGAGTATCATAATCTTGTATATCTGACTCGAGGAGGATATTTATTACTTGCTCTTCTAAAAATCTCATAGTGTTCTCTTTGTTATTCTATAATTGGGACAAATTTATAGTGGCACATGAGTTTCTGCAGCTCAGACAAACCCATGTTCAGTTGATTCCGTTGAAAGGTACGACTATCAGAACATCAAATCCAATCTAAATCATCACAACCAAGTTTCTATATCGAAGATTCAACGATGATCACATACGCATGATAATTAACTGAGCTTAAGAAATCCTGATGGCTTATGTCGTATACACGACAAGCGCATTGCCTCAAATTACTTGTTGTCGAAGGAGATAACTTAGCATAGAAGCAATACATTGGTGCTGCCAACGCAAAAATAGTTTTTCTGATGGGATATATAGAATTATAAATTTTTTCAAAATTTCCGACGAGCTGTTTAGTATCTTCTTCTCTTTCATCTATTTGTCGGATAATAATTGTAAATCCAGCATTAAATATGGATTTAAATCAAGAGCTGGATCTCGAAAATAAGCCTAAAATTTAATCTTAGCTAGATATAAGATGCAGTCATACTTGATCTGACAGTTACCTGTTTTTAAAAGATGTCTGTCAGGTCAAATTGAGTTTATAAATTTGTCTATCCAGATTTGTCTGTCCTCTACCATGGTTTGCATTGGAGCACGACCACAAAACATTTTACCTTGAACATAATTTTGATTAGCACAGTACCTCATTCATTCGCACCGATCTTTTGGCTGATTTTTTATCAATTACCTTCGCTTGTAATAAGGGGATTTTGATTAAAAATGTAGATATACAATTTATTTTGTATAAGAAGAAATTTTTATTTAAATAAAAGGATTTAAAAAGTATCTCTATTCTCCAATCTGTAATGCTCTCTCCGAATTAATGTCTTTAGATATATTAAAATTGTATTTTTGGGCATGCATCAATGCGGAATTTCTTTATTCAAAAACAAGCAACTTAACTAAGGCATTACATTAAGGTTAATTTTGCCAGGCTAAATTCAAAAAGATGCTCAATTAACCTTTGCATTTCTTCTAGGACTTCATCAGTGTGTATTGTCTCAATTCTGGCTGTTGGAGTTAAACCAGTAGAGGGTCAGTTTAAAATAGGTTCTTTCTAAATTGGTTCTTCGAGTGGGAGGTTGGACTGATTCTAAAAGCCCTGGAAAAGCAACTTGGTCTATCATATGGAAAGGATGGTTCCGTTTACAGGGGCGAGTTGAAGGGCTTAGGATGGCTAATAAGTTGATGAAGATGTGATGAACAGACAGCTTTGTTGGGGTAGAGAACCTCTCATTCCGAGTTGGTTTAAACATTACTCGAAACCAGAAATTCTCTCGTTTGGCGCTAGCTTAGTATAACCCACATATCTGAATCTAAGGCTTCCTCTTCCTCATGATTTAGTTATTGATGGGAAAGAGATTGGCTATCCTGGGATTTATATTAAAAAACTCGATACGACCAGTGATAAGGGAGCCGCACTTGCGGCCTGTCTTGGAAAAATAACTCATTGCTGCCAGTATCTTGGCGGTGCAGGCAGTGAGTGTGTGATTCATGGTATTGCCTCTCCTAATGGTGGGTTTTATGTTTTATGCCAAGGTGAGGCGCAAAACCCATCGCTGGATGATGCCATTTTGGCGCAATCCTGGGTATGGAAAGGGCAACAGGGTGGGTTGTGTTTGGATTCAATTGAGGCTGTAGTAAGGCAAGAAAAAATCGAGCAGGTTGCTGATATGTTTCGTTTGCTGGGCCACATCCTGTGTCAGGAGCATCACATCACCCACGTGAATACAGGGGCACAAAGTGGCATCACGCGTAAAGTGGCCTGCAAAGATTATCCAGCTGTCAAAGAACACTTTCAGGATTATGCAGGGTATTGCGATTCTAAATCGCAGCTTCCCTTGGCCTGTGCGACCATGCCTTACCTTTTCTATGGCAAGGTAGCCTCTTCCCAATTGCAAGCCATGATTGCAGAAGAGACGAAGCGCTTTTTCCAAGAATTATTCAGCACCCAGGAAGCATTGCAAAACACCGAAGCCTTGCAACAAGTCCTTGTTTTTGTCCTCTCTACCAGAAACGATGAGTTACTTCAGTTATTAGGTGAGTACGCCTCTCATCACCAAGAAGCCTTTGACGCGCTGTTAGCGACTAACCGGGATTATCTGCACCAATTAGACCAGGGAATCATTGATTTTGACGCTATGGAACAAGGTGCTGCGATTCATGCGAGGAACAAAAAGGGGCAAAGCGCCTTGCATCTTGCCACCTTAAATGCCGACAAGAAGAGCATCAGCACCCTCATGGCACGGGGCATTAATGTAAACATCCAAGATAAAGACGGCAATACCGCTTTAATCCGTGCCCTTGAAAAAGTGCTCTACAAAGATAAAAGCGAAGTGGGACGCGATATTGCCCAACAATTGATTGCAGCGCAGGCGCAACTGGACATTAAAGACAATGATGAAAATACACCGCTTATCATCGTAGTTAAAAACAAAGACTTAGCCATGGTGAACGATTTGCTGGAACACGGTGCTAAAGTCAATGGGGTCAGTAACCCCAAGGAAAATACTCCCCTGATGGCCGCATTAATCAACGGACATTGGGGTATCGCACAAAAAATCTTGTCACAAAAAGGGGTGACAATAAAACAAAAAACAGACATGGCACTACAGCACTTCATCTGGCGGCTAAGGATACTGAAATCCTAAAGATCGCTCTAGCATTATATCCAGAAAATCACCGTCCAGACGCGTTGATGGTTAAAAACAAATATGGCGATACAATACTTCATAAGGTTGTTAGCAATTCTGGAAGCCTAACGGCCATTATAGCGTTAGTACCAGTAAATCAACGCCTAGAGGCGATGATGATTCAAAACAAAGACGGCAAGACAATGCTCGATTCTATTGTTCATGACCCAAAAAAATTAAAGACCATTCTAACGTTGTTGCCTACAGAAATTGACTATAGCAATAAAAATAAGGAACAAACCGTATTGTCTTCAAATATAGATATCTTAAGAATATCCCAAATCAGACTCTCATTTTTATCGACTGCTAAAGAAAATAATAGTGACCAAGCAAGCAAACAAGAAACGGATTTAGATCCTGATATCTTGAAAATTCTTGAAAAAGAAAGAATATATGAAGAACGCTTGCTTTCTCTAGGGAAAGAAAAATTAGGGTGAGTACACTTAATTTAAGTGGGAATGCCCTTTGCTGAAAATCAGAGGTTACACCAAATAAGGAGGCGCTTTAATCAACTTAGTCTAAACTAATTCTTTGATTTGACGCTCAAAAAGAGATTAAAGTGTCGACGCACAATATTATCCTAAATTTACCTGGATTTTCCATAGTAAAAGTGAGCGTATATCAACCATTAATAGTAGATGTACTCTATAATCGATTAGCCCGTTGTAGCCATTGTCAGAGAAAGAGGGTACGCAAGAAATCATCCTATATACGAACATTAATATATGGTAAGTCATGCTTGTTTTCATATCCAGGATACTATACTTAATTAGAAGAATTAAGATAATTTTAAATACAAAGTGAAGAATTACTGTTATTTGCATCATTAATGGATAATGAAATGTTTAAAAGGATTCTTTGGATTATAGATTGGTTCAACCCATACCAGTTATCCGAAAAAATTCGAGCCAAACAAATTAAACTTATTTATCAGCAACTAACGGGATTTACACTTTTAGCAGAAAGTCTGGTTGCCTCGGTCATATGTGCTGCTTTGTGGACTGTTACGAATCATACTTTACTCATTGGCTGGCTTTTATACATTTATATTGCATCTGGTTTGGGTCGATGGGTTCTAATTAAGTTCTACTTCCATAAAAGAAATATTTCTAATGACACTTGGCTCATTCTATTCATTTTTTCAGTTTTCATTGCTGGTTGCAGCTGGGGATTTGTTCCTATATTTCTGATGCCCGACGAAGTTGTCTTTTATCAAAATTTTATTATATTGATCATTTTTGGGGTAACGGCGGTAGCGACTAATTTTAATGCTCCTGTTTTAGCTTGTTGTGCGCTTTTTTTAATTTTAGCATTTGTACCATTATCCATTTGGTTTTTTTTACAGGGTGGTCTTTATACGCTTCTTGGGTTCATGAGCTTTCTATATATAGGACTGATGTTTAGTACAGCCTATTATACCAATAAGTTTTTTTTAAAGTCATTATTGCTAAACGAGGAGGTTATATCCCATACCAAAGCATTGAAAAACTCCTTGGCTTTAACCACCTCAATATTAGAGACAACAAGTGATGGGATATTGGTGATGGATTTAAATAAAAAAGTTGAATATTATAACCAACGATTTTTAGATATGTGGAAACTCTCAGCGAAATATATAGAGTCTCATACTATCGAAGAGGTTATTGATAAAGTCTTAGGGCAACTAGAAAATCCACAACAATTTGTAGAAAAAATTCAATATCTCTTTCGAGAAATAAATTTGAAAAGCTTTGATATCCTGAAGTTTAGGGATGGGAAAATTTATGAACGTTATTCCAAACCACGTATAAGTGAAAATAAAATTAATGGACGTGTTTGGAGTTTCCGTGATATTACCGAACGTAAAAAAATGGAGGAAAAGATTTATCATCAAGCCCTCCATGATACATTAACTGGATTGCCTAATCGAACCTCATTAACCAAAAAACTTCATCAAGAAATAAAATATGCAAAACGCTTTAAAACTACTATAGCTATATTGTTTATTGACATTGATAATTTTAAAACTATAAATGATAGTCTCGGACATGATGCGGGAGATATTTTACTGCAGAAGATCGGCAGGAAGTTGGCTGTCTGTATGCGCGAGATTGATACTATTTTCCGTTTTGGCGGCGATGAGTTTGTGATGTTTTGCTTATTGAAAAAGTGGGACGAAATAGATCAAGTAATTCATAAAATTTATAGTAATCTTTCCAGTTCAATAAAAATAGGTACTCATGATGTTATTGTCACAGTAAGCATTGGAATAAGTTTCTATCCTGACCATGGTAACAATCCATCAACGCTTATAAAAAATGCTGATATCGCAATGTACTCGGCCAAAAACCAAGGAAGAAATTCTCATCAAATTTATAAACAAGTACTTAGCCAAAATTTAGAAAGGCGTATGACAATCCAAAATTATTTACATTATGCTATAGAAAATAAAGAATTCTTTTTGGTATATCAGCCAATCTTGGACCTAAATAGTGGTCATATCACTTCTCTTGAAGCACTTCTTCGTTGGCAACATCCTAAAATGGGCTTTATTTCTCCGAATGAATTTATACCTTTAGCTGAAGAAAGTGGTCTAATCACTCAACTAGGGGAATGGGTAATGCGTGAAGCTTGTAGTCAACTGAAAAGCTTTCAAAAACAAGGTCTACGCCCTGTGCAAGTGGTAATAAATGTGTCTGGCATTCAAATAAGCAAGGAAGCGTTCATTAAAACTATAGTTCAAATTTTAGACGAAACTCAGCTTGATGCACGTTATTTAGAGATCGAATTAACAGAAAGTGCTTTGATGCTGGATAGTAAAACTATTATAAAAACTCTCGGCCGATTAAAAAAAATGGGGATAAAGATTGCTATAGATGATTTTGGTACGGGGTATTCCAGTTTTAGTTATCTTAAAAATTTCCCCGTAAATAAATTGAAGATTGACCAATCATTTATTCATGATTGTGCAATCGCACCTAATGGCGGTTCAATCATTAAGGCCATAATAGCCATGGGGCATCATCTTGATTTATTAGTCCTTGCGGAGGGTGTTGAAACATTGGAGCAGCTACGCTTATTGCAAACACTGGGATGCGATGAAATACAGGGCTATGTTTATAGTCGGCCTGTTCTTCCCCAAGAAATTCCTAAAATGCTTGACATTAGTATAAGTGATAAAATTTTAGAAAATTTCAAACAAAGTATTCAGCGAGCGTAGCAACTTCTTGAACTGTATTTCAAGGCAGTTGCTGGAGATTGATTTATTACCCACAATGTTCTGTGTAATAAATAATTAAAGTTCATTTATGGCACATCGGCTCATTCAATGGTATGAAGAAGGCGCTGACTCAAACGCTAAATTGCCTTTATTAATCGCTTATCTTGCTCACCAGGATTTTACTGCGAAAATCAGAAAAGTGGGGTGGTGCCCACTTTACCTTGCAATCCAAATTTAAGAAAAGAAAAATGAAAAGCACAAATAAGCAAAGTGATTAGTATAGCATCTATATTGTAGATCAAGTTATTTTAAAATAATTATCTTATAACTGGCTCCCAAGGTGTGTTTCTCTGAGAAATGCTTCTTAAGATACCTTTCAAGACATGCTTGCTGCACAGAACTTCGATGCTTATCGACGCGCAGCAGAAAACGGCCATCTTGATATCCTTCACTATCTAGAAGAGAAATCCTCTGCAGAAACTCTGCAAGACATGATTGCGGAAGGCAATTTCTATAGTTTTAGATATGCGGCAGCAAACAAGCATTTTGATGTTACCAACCACTTGTTGAGCCATGCTTCGGTATTTTCCTATGCAGAAGCCCACCAATATGAATACCAGCAACCTCATGTTACCCCTTTTATTGAAAATAAACTAACGGAGCTCCGTGCACGGCAACAACAAATGCAGGCGCGCTACCAAGATGCTGTCTTTGATGTGACCTCGACTGAGGAGGCAAAGTTATTATTTTATATTGTCCGCAACCTTATTCGCCGAAATAACGCAGGTTTAACAGAGGACTTGCGCTATTTATTGGAGATTCCTTCAGTTAAAGCATTGGCACATACCACTGAGTTGGTAAACTGTTGTTGCCGGGGTTAGGCTGGGGCGCTTACCATAGTGAATCGAATTTTGGAGTTAATTGGAGCCATTTTAAACTGCGCTCAAAAGAGTAGGGTTGACTTGAATCAATTCCTGCTATTCGAATGAGAAAGGTTGAAAATAAGCGTATACTCTGGATTACAAAAAAAGAGGCTAATTGCTTGCTAAAAGAGCTGTCAGGACATTTAAAAGATATGGCAGCATTTATATTCGCGACAGGTCTTAGTGAGTCCAATGCGACACAGTTAATATGGAACGAATACAAATGTCCTACGACGTATAGCAGAGTCGTAATCAAATACGCAAATTCCCCACAGTATTTTTAGAGAAAATTTTGTAATAATAAAATCCTATCGCATCGCGCCAAGGAAGGCGGAACGAGTCCGGGATAGGTTGCGCTTTACGCAGACAGCCTGACAGGGATGCGTAGTAAATCTTTCAGCAACCGTTAAGTCATTGGCGCAGGTATCCGTTTTTCTTGTTCAGAGCAAACGTACCGTAGACAGGACGCTCAAGGCCTTTAACCTGTCGCGTTGGTGAGTGAATTCTGGGGACTGGGATGTCCCAGAATTTATAACAAGGTAGCCACACGCTTGTGAATTTTTGATTTATTTCTAATTACTCCCATAGTTATGTGTGGGATTATTCTATTGGGCTAATAATTTTTTTACTCTTCCGCATGTGCTTTAGTAAATTTATAGCGCACCCATAATTTTTTTCACGCGCTTAAGTTTTTTTGATTAAGGCTTTAAGTAATTCTTTATTAGTTGAATTTTACCTTTTGTATGTGATATTAAAATAATTAATATCACATATTGATTTAATTCATTAGATTCATAGTTGAATTTTTGATGAAATTCCTTCTGTAATCGTTAGAGGGGCTTAAGTGGTCTAATGCCGGCATCAAAACCTACTTTTATTTTCTAAGCGATTAATTGTCCGTTCAAATTTTGAGATCAAGCGTATGAACTTATTCTAATGAGTTCAGAATAATTACACTTTTTGATTGTATTAAATTTGGGCAAAATAATTAATTTCAAATTTAAGGTAGTGAAATGGGCATAACAATTGAAACAGTCAAAGACAATGAACATTTTGAATATAAAGGTGATGTGAGAGTAACAAAGAGTATTGGGAAAAATGCCACCGTAATTATTAAAGATGGAAATTTAATTGTTGATGGTAATGTAGGCACTAACTCTGAAATTAGATTGGTGGCGCAAGAAAATAATTCCGTAGTAATTTCTGGTTCATTTTTTATGAATAATGTGTCAATCAGTGGAGTAAATACAGGTAAAAATTTAGCTGTTCAGGGAGATATTGAGAATGGAGTAACTATTTCCTCTACATCTTCCGATTTACATGTGAATGGAAATATCGGCAACAATTGTAAGCTTTCCACCCAAAGTGGTGATATAAAAGCAGGAAATGTTGGCGCTGACTCAATTCTTAAAACCATGAGTGGTGATATAAAATAGGAGATGTAGGTGTTCGCTGCTCTTTAAAGACGATGAGTGGTGATGTTAAAGCAGGAGTTGTTGGAAGCAATTCGACTCTTAAAACAATGAGCGGTGATGTAAAAGTTCAACGCGTAGATAGATCTACAACTATTGAGACTATGAGTGGTGATATTTACGAAAATGGTGTTAAACGTAATAAACCTAATCGTCAAAGTAATTCTGTTTCCATTAGCGGTATGTCTTTTATTGGTGGCAATAGAATTATTATAAATGGTCGCGATATGACTGATCTAATAAATTCTTCTAATAACCAGTCAGATGAAGCTCCTATAAGATATACAAAAGGTATGTAAGTATCTATTTTACCTAGGGAGCCTAGCTCCCTAAGGTTGACCTAGTAAATGTTTGTGTTACAAACCAAATCTTTATCATTTTTTATACTATGCTCCCAGAACTGCCTCTGCCATAAATTATATTCGTTTCGATGATGATCTGAAGCATACCTTTACAGTGGGTTGCATAGACCATGATTTTTGAAGATAGGCAGGATTTATTGGGCCATCGCTTAGGCTGAATCACTACACATTATTCTTCAGGCGAGTTGCAGAATTTGCACTCACATTATTGTCAGATTTATCGGCTGCTTTGCCATGTAGCTTGGAGTCCTGCATTGCCATTAATAGTTGACGAGAGTATATGCCAGGAATTATATATGTAATTTCAATATTGCTATTTCTTTATGTAATAAATATCCCTGAAAACAGGCTCTGTTGTTATTTTGGTGGGAATATAGCTCCAAACATTGACTACTCTTTAAGGAAATAAAAAATGGTTTAATAATTATTCAAAATGATTTATAATTGCCTCTTTTTGAAAGAGGAAATTAATAAAGTGTTTAGTAGATCTAACCGGCATAGCAAGAGTGATACACAAGAGGTACTATCATATGACTCCTAAAACGAGAGTAAAATGGCCAAATTCGACGAAATACATAGCGTCAACGAAAATTTTAAAGACATTAAAAGTATCTTTGATTATGCTTTGTCAAGAAAATGGATTTCGCGAGCTGCATATGACTTGTTTGTAAATCGCGCCATGAATCAAAAATTTTTTCTGCCAGATGAGCTTACGGCAGGGGCGGCAATAATTTGTGCATGTATGAATACTGATCTTGCCAATCTCAGCATCGAGGAATTAGTGTGTATCATATCAAATTCAGCGGGGGATAATGTTAAGGAGTTGAAATCTGAGCCTAACTTCACTTTATTGTTATCGCAGCAACTCTCCAGAATATACTTAGTTAAGAAGGGTTTCAACTCAACTACTGCAGTTGAATCTGAAAATGAATCTATTGTAGCAAAGCAGGTATAGTGAGTTAAGAAGATAGAGCACGTGTTATCCTCTGCGGGTGATTAAAGCTATCCCCTTAATGGGAAAGAGCTATTTTCGAATTTTTGTATGTCGATTTCAACTTGTTGATTATAATCGGGTTTTTATGGTGTTTAGAGGCGGAATCGAACTGCCGACACGAGGATTCTCAGTCACCCAGTTGAAAAATAGGTTATTGATTTTATTGTAATTTGTATCGCAGGAAACCACTGCCAAAGTCCTGCGATGTAAAACAGTGTCGTACGCAAATTCCCCACAGTGGAAAAACTTACAGTTCTGAGCCCTGTACTGTTTCGTAACTGTATACTAGAAATCAATGCATTACTAATGAATATGATATCAATGCCAATGCCCATGTTAAATGGATAACATTATGATTCGATTCTTTTTTGTAGCTAATCTGAAAATATTTGTGATCTTTCAGCTAATTGAATGTTTTCTATATCTATAGGGGTATGCTTTGCTTTCAAAATTTTGCTTTTATGCATCCTTGATTAAACTTTTTTAAAGTAATCCTATTTTTTACTAATAGATCATGACTCAAAATTCGATTATCAGAAATAAATAACTTCTAATGCTATCTTAATAGAATTTTGAGCTCCATTTACAATAGAATTTCTACTAAGCCATAATATGAGAGCGTCAGGCTAAGTAACATCAACATGCTGCTCGCATACCAGGTATCCATTAAAACGGTTTTATTCGTAAGCCCTGTTTTAAACATGCTGTGCAGGTAGCAGAAAAGTGGCTCGGTCATTAATTCAAAACTGTAATGCTTTTCCCACTATACAGAAAGCACCACCAATATCCCATATAACTCCAGAAGGTGCATATGGGATATGGTCATTGTCTATGATGCAGGATTATCAGAAACCTTTCTGAACTTTGGCATTAATTGAAAATACAAACCACTATAATTCTTAATTTCAGGTACTCCACCAGCACCTACACCAAGGCCTACATACGTTCTATCAACATATTTTCCATCCTTCAAATAAAAATAGAATCCGTTTGCATCAACGATTTTACCGGAACCACCACCAACAAGCACTATAGGATCACTGGGACCGGAGGAAGGGACAGGTACTAAACTGGGATCAACAGCAGCACCGCAGGTTCCATTTGTGTTCCCTATAGTATAAATAGACCCACCTATTAACTTATATTCAATGAGTTCCGTAAAACAACTGGTTCCAAAAGAACCAGTTGTGCCGTCTTTGGTCCAAACATGAATTTCTCCGACAAACCTTCCTGTTTTTGCATTTGTCATAGGTACTGTAGTTGTTGGCGTACATACCCCCGTAGGAGTTTGAGCACAAACACTTTTAAAAATTTCAGGAAGCGTGTGAGTATTTTTTGTAGCAGGACCGCTATAAATAAGCACAACATTATCAAGTAAAGAAAGGCCAGCATTGGATACCATGGATACAAAGGATAATGGTACGGCAAGTAGAAATTTTTTCATCTCTTAGGTCCTTTTCTATTAAGAGTTAAAAGATTAGATCTGTTAGTTAAAAGTTTATGAAGAACTGATTTTTCAAACAGAAGTTAAATGATATACATTTTAATAATAATTATGCAAGTTAAAAAATCTATAAAAGTCTGATCCATTAAACCTGAGACAATAGAAAATTTGAGTCACCAATTTGCTTTAAAAAAGCACAAATTAATCGCTTTTTTAAAATCGATGTATTAGTCACGTTTTTTCAATAATTTGATCTTTCCCCGAAAAAATTGGTTCAACACTACAAAGCGCATTGCTATTCGATAGAAACTCTGAATCAAGCTCCGTAGGCTTCCATTTTACCTCAACCAACTGAAGGCTAGTATTCTGAACAGATAATAATTTTTTACTTGGACTAATCCCTAAATGACGGCAGATTTTCGAAGGACTATAATCACCCCATAGTCCCTTGACCTGCCCCATAACTCATAGGAGATTTGCCTGCACTTTGTTCGTGTGACCGCCAGGGTCTAAAGGCTTGTTTGACAGTATCTGGTTTATTGGTGCTATTTATCATGATAAATAGGCAAGCGTGTGGCTACCTTGTTATAAATTCTGGGACATCCCAGTCCCCAGAATTCACTCACCAACGCGACAGGTTAAAGGCCTTGAGCGTCCTGTCTACGGTACGTTTGCTCTGAACAAGAAAAACGGATACCTGCGCCAATGACCTAACGGTTGCTGAAAGATTTACTACGCATCCCTGGCGGGCTGTCTGTGTAAATCGCAACCTATCCCGGACTACACGCCCTGGCGTTCCGCCTTCCTTGGCGCGAAGCGTTTGTTTAATGTTCTGCACCATAAGTCGAAGCGAATCAGTCAAAAAATTCCATTACCAAAAGAGAGTAGGGAGTATTTAGACCAGTATTTAGAGCAACGGGATGCACAAGAAGATGAGCCGTTATTTATAACTAGATATAGGACTCGGATACAAACCCAAGATGTTTATCGAATTTGCCAGCGGGTATTAAAGCAAGCTTTAGCATTCTTACCAGAGCATGAGCATTTTGAATTCACACCCCATATGCTCCGCCATTCCAGAGATGTCACATTTATTGGTTTTATTATCCCGCCTGAGCTCGTTAGAAATGGTGAAGAGCGTCTGGTAGTATGTAACCAAACGGCAAAGGAGGCTGTTGAAAGCCAGAGGGGTAAACATGAAGAATTTGTGTTTACTTATAATGGCTAACCAATGGCTAGGATACATAAGCAGACCGCATTAAATATCTATAACAAATCAGTATAAGCATTATAATTAAAATTGATTTTTGAAACCGTCCTCCCTTCATGAAAGTGCCAAACTAACTTTCGTATTTTCTGTAAGAGCTCTTCCATAGTAGAAAATGACTTAGAACCCCAGACTCTCTGCTTTAACCATTGCCAAAATCGTTCAATTGGATTGTATTCAGGTGAGTATGCAGGAAGAAAAAGAAGTTGCACCCAGTCATTCTTTTGAACAAACCTCTGAACCTTCTTACTTTTGTGTATTGGTCCATTATCGAGAACGATCATTAACTTTTTATTAGGATTTGCTTGATGAAGTTGATGCAAGAACAGGATCAATTGCTGGCTATTTCCTGTATCCGCCTGCTTCCAATAAAATCAGCTTGTTCGCATGTTTAATGCGCCAAAAATAGCCTTGCTCAGTCTGGCTTTCACAGTATTGACTACTTTTTTACCACTTTTAAACCAACCTCGACTGACATATGGTTGGTTTGAAAAATGAGACTCATCCGCGAAAAGTATTTCAATATCCGTTCCACTATCTTTCCTAATCTCCTCAACAATCTCACTTATTCGTACTTTTTTCTCAGTCGAGGATGGAGCATTTGCAGGTAACGTTTTTGAAAATCGTTTATACACAAAGCCTAATCGATTAAGTGATGTTACCAACGTGTTATCACAAGCAGACACGCCTTGTTTTTCAAACCAATCTCGCAACAAATTAATCTGCCATCCTGCTTCCTGATAACCATATTCCTCAGGTGATTTTCCGAGTAACTCCTCAATCCTTATCATTTTTCAAAACTTGCCTATAAAAAATCGTCAGAGTACACTAACTGCATTGTTTTTTATAGATATTTAATGCGGTCTGCTTATTGATTTTAAGAATGGTATAGGGAGAAAAGAAAAGCCAAATGTAAGTAGCAATTATTCAGGTCCTCATCGACCATCCTTAGTGATAATTGAAAATAAAGGTATCAAGCCGAATAAATTCCAACTAAGTGGGATGGTTTATTACATTGAATCCGTATATTCCATATCGCTAATATTTGGTGGATTATTATTCTTTTAGTATCCTTACCACCAGATATGATGTCAGCGATGGTAATTACACGTTATTGTTATTATTATCGGTTGGCTTTCTTTGATATCTGGTTGACCATCGGAGATACTTGATAAAAAGCTAATTGTAGTCGTTTCGTAGTTCAGATAAATACCGTCCCCATACTGCTGACAGATCGCTTGCATCACATCTGGAGACTCGGTCAAATATATGTTTTTGCCGAGGCCTTTAATAAAATACTGCGGAAACTTACATGTGACCTCTGTCGTTGAGTAGGTTAGACCGAAGCAGTTAAACATGCCGGTATGTGAATTTGAGTAAGCACATAGACTAAGTAATAGCATTAGAGGCATTAATATTTTTTTCATATATTTTCTTGCGTTTATTTATCCCTAAGATATGAGTCACTATATAATACCTTGTCTCACAAAGGGAAATTGAATAATTCAATGATTGTGATAAGACTATTTTATTTCTTCTTTGCCGGTGCCTTTAATATGAGTCGTTAGAAATCGATGCAGCATCATAGTATTCTTTGCTGTTTCACCAGTTAGGCCAAAAGGTGTCGTGTGGAAGAATCCCCAAAAGTGGTCGTTCTGAGTTAGCTGTCCTTCGAGAAGTGTCGTTTTAAGTGTTGTTCAAGCTCATTTGCTAAGTAACTTACTCTTTCACCTTTATCTCGGTCTTTTGGACCATATTTGCTAATAGGAGATACAAGCATATCTGCCGAACAATCAAATTCAATTAGAAACAAAGAACATGATAAATCCTCCAAGATCTGGTAATAGTTTTGAGCGTTCTTATAATGGCGAGCCAATGAATCGGATACATAATACTGCATGGAAGGGGGCTCAAAAGAGAGCTGGATTAGAATATGTACGTGTTCATGATATAAAATATACTTTTGGACGGCGGTTGCGTTCTGTAGGGGTGAGCTTTGAAGAGCGGCAGGATTTGTTAGAGCATCGTTCTGGACGGATCACAACGGCTTCTTCCTCAGCTGAATTGCAGAATCTATATGAAGCTACAAGTAAGGTTTGCGAAAACAGAAAAGCGGGGTGGTGCTCACTTTACTTCGCAACCCAAACTTAAGAAAAGAGAAAAGAACAACACAAATTGATAATGTGATTAGCTTATAACCTTGTGTCATCTGTGCCTCACAAAATCCCCGCATAGGATTTTTAAGGGTTTGGTATATCGATTGTAACTTATTGATTATACTCGGGTTCTCATGGTGGCCAGAGGCAGAATCGAACTGCCCACACGAGGATTTTCAGTCACCAGATGAAAAATAACTTATTGATTTTATTGTAATTTATATCTCAGGAAACCACTGCAAATGTCCTACGATGTATAACAGTGTCTTACTCAAATACGCAAATTCCCCATTGGTAAATATCATTACAATCTATTTACCAATGGGTTTAAATATCCCAGGAAGGTTATAAAAGATTGAGCATGAGCGAGATCTTGGCTTAAATGATGGTGAACTCGCTTTTTATGAGGCTTTAGCAGAAAATGAAAGTACCATTAGAGAGTATGTGATGAAACATTAAAAAAATAGCACATGAATTAACACAAAAAATCTGTAATAATGTTAGTATTGGTTAGCAAAAGCGGGAGAGTGTAAGAGCAAAAATGCGTAACCATTCCCGAATCATTCTTCGAAGGTATAAATACCTACCAGACAAACAACTTGTAGCCATTGATCTGGTAATGCATTGAGTAAACATTGAAGTCCGAATTGATGGATTATATTCAAATATTGCTGAATACTGGCAAATTTGTTATATCAGGAATAATTGGTGCTCTAATCGTAGTTCTAATCAATCATTTTAAACAAAAATATGGTGCTAATACTCGTTTAAGGAATGATATTTATGCTTTATCATGTAAGCTCTTTTTTATTTCGTCTATCCAATACTCAGAATTAGTAAACAAAAAAAGAAATTGAAGATAAACTGTCAAAAATTAAATTGTTAAAAGCAAAATCACCACCAGAAGATATCGTTTATATTGTACAAGACTTTGATTATGATGAAAAAATAGCTATTTGTATTAATGACTTGAGCGATATGTTATTTAAATTAAAAAGCATGAAAAATTATTAATCTGGAGATTCTCTAATGCTCCAATCTTTTTACTTGGCTAACAACAAATATCACGAAATAATCGGCCATTTCTCTCGTTTTAATAAAATGAAATAGACTTTAAAAGATGAAGAACCAGTGGTTTCGATATTAACTTATTTTGAAAAATATATGCCTGTTGCTCTTGAGAAAATTGATAAACAACTTAGCTTTATAAACCAAACATTAAACTCTTGCGATGAGTTACTCAAAAAACCAGGCAACCGAGAATTGAAGAATTATTTCAAACACAAATCTAAGTCCCGTCCAACAAATTTTGGAAATATAGTTGAGCTTTAGCGTTTCCCTAATTTAGCTCAATTGCCCCTCCTTTAAGCCCGGTTAATCTAACCTCTTAATTATTGCTTTTATAAAGAACAGCTCCTGCAACAACAATCGCTGCTGATAGAGCCGGATTTGCAATCGCTGTATTTAATAATCATTTGCTAGCTATATATCCGATGGTCAACGCACCAACACCTGCGCCTATTAAAAAAACTTTATTTTCATTTAGTCCACCTCATTTTATTTGCTCGTCTTAAGCAATTCTACAATTTAAAGTTTGGTTTAAATTTTCGTCATTTTTCCAGCTTTTTTAACCTGTTCATTTTAGACAGTTATATTTAACAACCATATAGATTAATGTATGCTCATACTGGAATGTAATTAGTCATTTTTATGTTTATTTGTTACTTATATAAACATCAACCCCTGTGTGGTTAGTAAAAATGACTGATTTGACCACCTTGCATGATTCCAACCTTAGAGAAAAAAGATATGTCACCCTTACCCATGCTGGATATCCTACAAGAGCTACAAACTATTCAGGGATTACAACAAAAATCACTTGTCTTTAGCGACAAAGCCAATGAGTTAATCAATCGCGTTCACGATGACTATGGTGATGAAGCTGCTTATTTTATGAAGGTCACGTTGCAGCAATGGGGATTAGGTGACTTTATTGAAGCAACGGCACTGCCTACCCCCACTCATCCACCGCATCAGGTGCAAAATCATGCATGTTATCAAAAAGTGCTTCCTTTATGTCGATTAGCCCTTATTGTGGAGTGCAATGGGGTGGCTGAAGACCATGCATTGAAATTAGCTACGATTTTTAAGGATGAAAAAGCGGTATTGCATTATTTGCTCCAATTTAAAGACCAAAATGTCTATAACTATCTGGTTCATGATGCCTGCTTATTTGAGCTGCCCCAAGCCGATACGTGCGCGTTGCCGCAATGGATAAAACTGGCCAATCTGTACCTCGCTAATCCCCGTTTTCGTGCTCTTTTGCCGCATGCAGAAGCTATTGAGACGATGGGGAGGATGGGCAAGAAAGCAACGAAACAAGAAGGCCAAAAGTTCGATGCGGCAATAAGGGATAAAATTCAAGACGTCAAAAAGGAACTCTCTACGGTAGCAAAACAATATAAGAACCTTAAGAAAAAGCCCTTGACTCACCCCGAAGAACGAAGGGTGCGCGAGGAACAGCTGAAAGTATTCAGTCAACACCTATTTGAGCTGCAAACCCAACTTGTTTCTCTTTGCCAGGGACGATTACCTTTAGCAAATATTGACATGATTGTTCTGGAAGCCTTTTATGCCAAGTACCAACAAGAAAGCAGTGCAGCCCAAAACATTTTAATTCAAAACGGCATCAGTCCCCAAAATAGAGAGCAATTTTATGCACTCAAGCGCGATAATGCAGAGAAGACAATTCCTGCTGTGGTTATTGATGGGAAAAAGATTGGCTATCCTGGGATTTATATTAAAAAACTCGATACGACCAGTGATAAGGGAGCCGCACTTGCGGCCTGTCTTGGAAAAATAACTCATTGCTGCCAGTATCTTGGCGGTGCAGGCAGTGAGTGTGTGATTCATGGTATTGCCTCTCCTAATGGTGGGTTTTATGTTTTATGCCAAGGTGAGGCGCAAAACCCATCGCTGGATGATGCCATTTTGGCGCAATCCTGGGTATGGAAAGGGCAACAGGGTGGGTTGTGTTTGGATTCAATTGAGTCTGCAGTGAAAAAAGAAAAAATAGCTCAGGTGGTGGATATGTTTCGTTTGCTGGGCCACACCCTGTGTCAGAAGCATCACATCACCCACGTGAATACAGGGGCACAAAGTGGCATCACGCGTAAAGTGGCCTGCAAAGATTATCCAGCTGTCAAAGAACACTTTCAGGATTATGCAGGGTATTGCGATTCTAAATCGCAGCTTCCCTTGGCCTGTGCGACCATGCCTTACCTTTTCTATGGCAAGGTAGCCTCTTCCCAATTGCAAGCCATGATTGCAGAAGAGACGAAGCGCTTTTTCCAAGAATTATTCAGCACCCAGGAAGCATTGCAAAACACCGAAGCCTTGCAACAAGTCCTTGCTTTTGTCCTCTCTACCAGAAACGATGAGTTACTTCAGTTATTAGGTGAGTACGCCTCTCATCACCAAGAAGCCTTTGACGCGCTGTTAGCGACTAACCGGGATTATCTGCACCAATTAGACCAGGGAATCATTGATTTTGACGCTATGGAACAAGGTGCTGCGATTCATGCGAGGAACAAAAAGGGGCAAAGCGCCTTGCATCTTGCCACCTTAAATGCCGACAAGAAGAGCATCAGCACCCTCATGGCACGGGGCATTAATGTAAACATCCAAGATAAAGACGGCAATACCGCTTTAATCCGTGCCCTTGAAAAAGTGCTCTACAAAGATAAAAACGAAGTGGGTCGCGATATTGCCCAACAATTGATTGCAGCGCAGGCGCAACTGGACATCAAAGATAATGATGAAAATACACCGCTTATCCTCGCCGTTCAAAACAAAGACTTAGCCATGGTGAACGATTTGCTGGAGCACGGAGCTTGTCTTGAAACCTTGGATGCCCACATGAAAACCGCTTTATTTTGGGCTGCTGAGAAAGGAGATGAGGACATTTTTGATGTACTCTTGGAACACGGTGCTAAAGTCAATGGGGTCAGTTATCCAGGAGAAAAGACTCCGCTGATGGCAGCACTAATCAATAGCCATTTCGGTATCGCACAAAAAATCTTGTCCCTAAAAGAAGTGGCAATAAAACAAAAAAACAGACATGGCGAGACAGCACTTCATCTGGCTGCTGATAATTCTGAAACTCTAAAGGCCATTCTCGCGTTATTGCTGGAAAATCAAGGATTAGAGGCAGTGATGGTTCAAAGTAAAGAAGGCAATACAGTATTTCATTATGCTGCTGATACTCCTGAAAGCTTAAAGATCATTCTCGTGTCATTGCCGGAAAATCAACGATTAGAGGCAGTGATGGTTCAAAGTAAAGAAGGCAATACAGTACTTCATGAGGCTGCTAATACTCCTGAAAGCCTAAAGACCATTCTAGAGTTATTGCCGGAAAATCAACGTTTAGAGACGGTGATGATTCAAAACAAATCTGGCAATACAATACTTCATAAGGTTGCTAGCAATGCTGGAAGTCTAAAGGCCATTCTAGCGTTATTGCCAGAAAATCAGCGCTTAGAGGCAGTGAGGATTCAAGACGAATATGGCAAGACAGTACTTGATCGTGCTGCTATGAATGCTGAAAGCTTAAAGATTATTTTAGCGTTATTGCCTGTAAAAACTGATTATAGTAATGAAAATAAGGAAGCAGTATTTTTTTCAAATAAGGATCTTTTACCCCAAAACAGGCAGTCATTTTTCTCGATTGCCAAAGAAAATAAGAGTGACAAAGGTGTGCTGCATAACCCGGCTCCTATGTTAAGGCCTATGCGCTGAGATGAGAAAAAAAATGTAAGTTTCAAATTAACTGCACCATTGAATAAATCGATCCTTACAGCACTCTCAGAGAAAGATAAAACTGCCGACGTTTGCTTTGACGTTAAAGGTAATCCTAAACCAGATCCGGATTTGCGTGATCATGAATTAGTGCTACTTACAGAAGATTGGCGAGAATATGATGAACGATAAGTAAAGTCTTTTGGTGCCAATGCTTGAGTAGATGAGAACCACAAAGATACCGCCTATCATTCAGCATGCTGAAGAGACCATAGATAGCAGCTAATGAGGCCGCCTAAAATGCCAAAACGGTACTTATCAAATTTGTCCACTTTAGTTAATTATAACAGGCACTCGGGCAGGATCCTGGAAAAACAAGGTCATGTTTGATTTATAACCACTTAGATTTAACTTAAACTGCTACAATGGCAAGTACTAATTGTATGTCCTTACAATCGGATTTGTATATTCATTGGGACGATCATAATACCAACGCTTTGTCGGGTATTCTAAAGCCATCTTAAATTTTGATTTAGTTAATAGTCTTGCCATTCCCGTCCTTTAAAAAGAGGGGAGTATTGGCATATCGATAAAGCGGTCTTTGGATGCAGAATTCGAAAAAGCACTGGTTCGAGCAACCTCGAAGAAGCAGACAAGCAGAGCGCATTTAAAACGTTAGCCTCGCTAGGAAAAACTCGGCTCTACACCAAAAAAGGGGGCACTTTAATCAAATTAGTCTAGACTAAATCCTTGATTTCGCGATCAAAAAGGAGATTAAAGTGCCTAGGAAGAATCTTATCCTAAATTTACCTGGATTTTCTATAGTAAAAGTGAGCGGTTATCAACCGTTATTATTAGAAGTTTTTTATAATCGATTAGCACGTTGTGGTCATTGTCATAGTAAAAAGGTACGCAAGAAATCATCCTATATACGGGAAGTTCATCATGAGTTGATAGGTCATAGGCGCAGTATATTACGGTTTAAAGCCTATAAGTTATATTGTCATGATTGTGGTCGTTATGGGAATCAACAATTTCCAGGTATTAATAAACATCAACGAGCTACATGGCGAGCTCAATCAGCAGTATTTCATGAACATAGTCGAGGAGTATCACAAAAAGACCTATCGGAACGTTATAAGAAAGGGAAAGCGACCATAGAGCGCTGGTATCAACGGCATTATGAGGAACAAAATCGAGAGTTACTCAATCGCCCATGCCCGCTAGTGCTTGGTATTGATGAACATTTATTTAGTAAGAAAGAAGGCTTCGCTACAACGTTTTGTGACCTCAGAAAACATAAGGTATTTGATGTGGTTCGTGGCCGTCGTGAGCAAGAATTAAAAGAATATCTACAGCAATTACCTGGAAAAGAAGGTGTCAAAATGATTTGTATGGACTTAAGTAGTACGTACCGTTCTTTAGTAAAGAAATACTTTCCTAATGGAATGATAGTGGCTGATAGGTTTCATGTAATTCGTTTAATTCAACATCAGTGTATGATGACCTGTCGAGAACTCTCCACTGAAATTAAAAACAATAGAGGCATCTTAGCCTTATTGAGAACAAGACCTGATAACTTAAGTGATGAGAAGAAAGTCAAAAGAGATGCGTTTCTCACTGAAAATCCCGCAATAGAAGCTATTTATCAATTTCAGCAACAACTGCACTCACTATTAATGAAAAGGGCATTAACACAGCATGAGTGCCGTAAAGTAATACCTACTTTCTTGGATATGTTAGATGAGTTAAAGCAAAGTGGTTTTAAAGCATTAGCTTCATTAGGTAAAACACTTTGTGCTTGGAAAGATGAAGTGGGCCAGAATGTGGCGGTTTAGTAAATCAAACGGAATAACAGAAGGGTTTCATCGCAAAATGAAACTCATTCAGCGAAGGACGTACGGTTTTAGAAATTTTGAAAACTATAGGGTGCCTATTAGAGTGCTCTACGCGTGATTAAAGCTGCCCCCTTAAATGGGAAAGAGCCAACGATTGTAACTTATTGATTATACTCGGGTTCTCATGGTGGCCAGAGGCAGAATCGAACTGCCGACACGAGGATTTTCAGTCCTCTGCTCTACCGACTGAGCTATCTGGCCCCGAGGGTTGCTATTAGACTCTGAGATACGTTTTGAGTCAAGTGTTGATCGCAGTTTTTTTTAAAAAAAGTTCATTATTTTTTATTTTATTAAAAAATCACAGTGAAGTTTGTTAATTTTTGTTCAAAAAGTAACTTATTTTTTAGTTCGATATAAATCCGCGATTAGCGATTCAATTTTAGTTGATAGCAAGCAAATAATTTGGAGTCGTTCAAATCTGCGTGTAGATAATATTTCCTTAAGCTAAATTGTATATAATTTGACCTGTATTTGGGCTTTTGGGAGTATAGTATGCCTTTGCAACAAACACGTAACTTAATGAATAAATATGGTAAGTCTTTAAAAAACGGAACAATTTCCGATCAAGTACTCGAGCAACTGCTTCATCCAAATACTTTTAAACGTTCTCCTGCAAATGGCTATGTGGATCCAAATAAACCGGTTACTGATTCAAACCATACACAAATGGATGCGATCAAAGATTTTGTTGAAACAATTGGTGAAGAATTAAGTCCCGAGGTTTTGCATACTTTAACTCAGCGCATAATCCAGAGAGCACCAGATGCAGGCGAAAACACTTTTATGCGTAATTCAACATTAGAAAAAGCATTTCTTGCTTATGAAATGACTCGATATCCAGAGTTAGCTGAAAGCCATTTTGATTCTGCTCGCATAAAAACAACATTTCCTCGCGAAACTGATATTTTTAACCTTAAAACAGTCATATTGCATCCACTGATAGATTTTTTCTCATCTACGTCGCCTCTAGCCCACTATAAGAGTGCACTACAAAAATTAAAAGAACAGTTACAACAAGATACTTTGGATGCTCAAATTAGAGAACATGCTAAGAAAGTCGTTAGCCAAATCGAAGCATTAAAAACTGAAGGTAACGAATCAATTATCGATCTAACAAAAGTTCTAAATAATACTCAATCTTTGTTAAAGGGTAAAATGGCAGTTAAGGATTACCAAACCGAAGCTAGAACTGTTCAAGGTAAGCCTTCTATGGGTATGAAAGTTCTTGGTGGTTTAATGGTTGCGTTAGGATTAGCAGTTGCTGCTGTGGGTGTCACATTGGCCGCCACTGGTATTGGTGTAATTGCGGGTGCTGTAACTGCGGCTGTGGGGGTAGGTATTTTGGCTGCAGGAATAGGTCTCTTCGCGAAAGGGAAACAATCAGGTTTATCCAGAGCGATGGATGAACTTGCACTAACCAGCGCTAACAGCAACAAAGCACTGTAATCACCGTACATTCATTTCTCATATTCGGCATAGAAGTGATTTTCTATGCCGTGCAAATAGTCCACATGAGTTAATTAAACTAAAAAACTTGTTTTGTTTTTTAGATTTAGTACTATCCTGGGATAATTTGTAGTTCTGGGTGCAGTAAAGTAGCTCTAGGATTTATTAAAGCTCAATAAATTCATTTTTATTGCAATTTGCAGATCGTTGACAAAACCTACAGTGTATCGTTTATCTATGCTTAATGTGATTAATCTTGATTTTGATTATCAGGATCAACTTTTATTAAATAATGTATCTTTTCGTTTGTCCACGGGAGGATTGCTTCATCTACGTGGAGCAAATGGGGCAGGCAAAACGACTTTATTAAAATTAATCGCAGGTTTATATCGTCCTCAGAATGGTGAAATTCAATTTTTTGGACAAAATATAGATAAAGATCGACCTGCTTATCAACAGCAATTGTGCTTTGTTGGTCATAAGACGGGTATTAATCCTAGTTTAACTTTAAGAGAAAATTGTTATTTCGACCTTCATGCATCACCTGTTTTATCCAAAAAAATTGAAGAAATAGATGAGATGGCGGCAATTTTTAAACTCGAGCATTATCTGGATTTTCCCTGTGGTCTATTATCAGCAGGACAACGCAGGCAAGTAGGTCTGTTGCGTTTATGGATGTCCAGTGCCAGATTATGGCTTCTTGATGAACCTTTAGTGGCGTTGGATGAAAAATCGATTGCAGTGATTATGGCTAGAATAGAGGCTCATCGAAAGCAAGGTGGGGCGGTTTTATTAACGTCACATCAGAATTTATCTCTCAATCGCTCTGACTATCAGGAGTATTGCTTGTGAGTTCTACCTGTTCCTTGTTTTTAAAACAATGTAAGCGTGAATTATTGATTCAAGTACGTCAACCGCGTTTTTTAGTGAACTCTTGTTTGTTTTTCTTAATTTTCTTTTTATGTTTCCTCTTACGTTAAAACCAGAGGTAACCTTATTGCGTACTATAGCTCCTGGGTTAGTCTGGATGGCAATTCTCTTATCGTTCTTGCTTTCTGCCGAACGTTTATTTCAACAGGATTATGATCATGGCGTTATTGAGCAATGGCTCGTTTCAGGTTATTCGTTACCATTGCTTGTGAGTGCCAAAGTGATTGCGCATTGGTTCTTTCATTTATTGCCACTGCTGGTATTATGTCCTGTAGTTGCTGTCTTGTTTTCTTTAAGTGTGTGGGAGACATGGGTATTGGCCTTGACTATTATCTGCGGAACCCCAGCTTTATTGTTTCTTTGCGCTATGGTTGCTGCTTTTGGAGTTGGCAATCAAAAAGGTGTTTTAATGGCATTGATTTTATTACCACTTACCTTACCTTTATTGATTTTTGCAAGTGGGACTTTGAATATAGCGATGCAAGACATGCCCATAAGTGCTTATTTGGCTTTATTGTTGGCGATGTCTGTGATCGCCATTGGTTTTTTACCTTATGCAATTGCTGGGATAATGCGTATTAGTTATGCTGAATAATTTATTCATCGTGTTTTGAGAAAATCAGGATACATGATAAAATCCGGTTTTTTTGATTTCAATTATTCCTATGTGGAAATTTTTATACCAATTAGCATCACCAAAATTTTTTTACACATTTTCTGGACGCATTATGCCGAGTGTAGCAGTGGGCTCCATAGTGCTACTCATCGTAGGCATAGTCTGGGGATTGGCATTTGCTCCACCTGATTACCAGCAAGGGGATGCCTTTCGTATTATCTATGTTCACGTACCTACTGCGTTTTTATCCATGGCACTTTATATGTGGATGGGCTTTTTAGCAGTGTTGGTTTTAATTTGGCGTATTAAAATTGCGGGCCTTCTTATCCACATTGTCGCGCAAGTTGGCCTTTATATGGCTTTTTTAGCCTTAGCCACCGGTAGTATTTGGGGAAAGCCCATGTGGGGTACTTGGTGGGTTTGGGATGCACGTTTAACGTCTGAGTTGGCACTTTTTTTGCTCTATGCTGCAATTTTAGCCACATATCAGGCTGCAAAAAATAAAGAAGATGGCGATAAAATTATTGCTATCTTGGCCTTAGTCGGTATTATTGACTTGCCGATTATTCACTACTCCGTTTATTGGTGGAATACCTTGCATCAAGGCTCTACTTTATCCATTTTTGCTAAACCTAAGATTGATAGCAGTATGTTGTATCCTTTATTGTTCACTCTTGCTGGTTTTTTTCTCTATTGCCTATGGATTATTTTAGATAAAGCCCGTCAAGAGTTATTGTTTCGAGAAAAAAGGCAGTCTTGGGTCAAGATTCAATTTGAGGGGGAGTTTAAGTGAATCAATTTTTAGAATGGCTTACTATGGGTGGGTACTCCATCTATGTTTGGTCAGCTTATGGCTTAGTTAGTGTGGTATTAGTCATGAATTTATTAGGGATGAAATGGAAAAGAAAACAAACACGTCAAAAATTACAACAATGGTTTAAGCGATAGAAAATGGTCTCAACACGCAGACGTAAGTTAATCATCCTCTTGTTTACTTTGGGCGTTATTTCTATAGCTGCTGCATTGGTTTTATATGCGCTAAGACAAAACATTAGTTTATTTTATACACCAACTCAGGCTATCACAGGTGAAGCCCCACAACGCCATTCGATTCGCATAGGTGGTATGGTAGAGAAGGGATCAATTATTCGTGCCCCGCAGGGTTTAGAAGTGCAATTTAAGGTCACTGATTTTGATCAAACAATTATTGTAACTTATACAGGCATTCTTCCGGATTTATTTAGAGAAGGGCAAGGTATAGTTGCTGAGGGACAACTCATTGATAATCAACATTTTCGTGCTACATACGTACTGGCAAAACATGATGCCAATTATATGCCGCCTGAAGTAAAGGCTGCTTTATCTAAAAAGGTGTCTTCATGATTGCAGAATTAGGATTGTTTTCGTTAATTTTGGCTTTGATTGCTTCCATGATGTTAGCAGTGATTCCTTTAGCAGGGGTACAACTGAATCGTAGTGACTGGATGAATACCGCCCGAGTGTATGCAATTTGTCAATTTTTCTTTATCGCTTTGTCTTATTTGTTGCTTACCCTGTGTTTTTTGCAGGATGATTTTTCAGTGATTTATGTGGTGAGTAATTCAAGTATTTCTTTACCCTGGTTTTATAAACTGTGTGCAGTATGGGGCGGACATGAAGGCTCTATGCTCTTGTGGGTTTCAATTCTTAGTTTTTGGACTTTGTTAGTCGCCTTCTTCAGTTCTGGTCTTGATCGGGAGATGCGTACACGGGTTTTAGTCGTTTTAGGTTGGTTAGGTATTGGATTTATTCTTTTTTTATTGACCACATCCAATCCCTTTTTACGCCAATTTCAAGTTTTGAATACACAAGGGCGTGATTTGAACCCATTATTACAAGATCCGGGTTTTTTATTTCATCCCCCCATGTTGTATATGGGGTATGTTGGTTTTTCTGTGGCTTTTGCTTTCGCAATTGCGGCTCTGTGGGCCGGCAAAGTGGAGGCAAGTTGGTCAAAATGGACAAGGCCTTGGACATTGGCTGCATGGTGTTGTTTAACAGCCGGGATTACATTAGGAAGTTGGTGGGCTTATAGGGAGTTAGGTTGGGGGGGATGGTGGTTTTGGGATCCTGTTGAAAATGCTTCATTTATGCCTTGGTTAGTTGGAACAGCTCTATTACATTCTTTAGCGGTGACAGAACAACGACAACAATTTAAAGCGTGGACCATGTTGCTTGCGATTGCAGCCTTTTCTTTAAGCTTAATTGGCACTTTTTTAGTTCGCTCGGGTGTTCTAACTTCGGTGCATGCATTTGCTGTTGATCCCCAACGTGGATTATATATTTTAGGATTTTTACTCTTTGTTATTGGCGGCTCCTTGGTATTATTTCTTTTTAGAGCACAAACATTACATTCAGAAAATAATCCAAGTCCTTTTTCTCGGGAAAGTGCCTTGCTATTAAATAATGTTTTTTTAGTGGTTATTATGCTTACAGTTCTAATGGGCACAGTTTATCCACTTCTTATCGAGGGTTTAGGATTAGGTAAATTATCAGTTGGAGCTCCTTATTTTAATTCAGTATTTGTTCCGTTGATGGTTCCAATGTTGTTATTAATGGGAGTTGGCATTCATTTAAAGTGGAATAAAGATAATTGGCGGATAGTATTAAAAAAATTTTGTGGAACGGCTGCGCTGAGCTTATTACTTCCATTTATTTTGTTAATGGTTACCAAGGAATTTGACGCTTCAGCTTATATGGGATTGTGTTTGTCTTTTTGGGTGATTCTAAGTACGGCTCAGGCAGCATATAAACGAGTCACGGAGCGTGGTTTATCCCATGTAGGTCAAGCATACTGGGGTATGGTTTTAGCTCATTTGGGCGTTGCTGCTACAGTAATTGGCATTGCAGTTTCTACTGCTTATGGAGTAGAGGATGATGTGCAGATGGCACCAGGAAAAAAAGCATATTTACTTGGTTACTCTATAGAATTTATGCGTCAAGCACCGCTTATTGGCCCAAATTACAAAGGCACTAGAGCTCAATTTAGAATAAGCTATAATGGCAAAGCGAACGTTATTTATCCTGAAAAAAGACTTTATACTGTAGGGCAAATGCCTATGACGGAATCTGCAATTGATGTTACGCCATTTAGGGATATTTATGTGGCTTTAGGAGAACCTTTAACCAATGACTCCTGGTCTGTACGGCTTTATTATAAACCTTTTATCCGTTGGATTTGGTTTGGTGGTTTTATGATTTTAGCCGGTGGTTTTCTTGCCCTGACCGATAAACGATATTATCAACGAAGGCGTTCAGTCGTAGTAGGAACCCAGGAGCTTACCGTATGATAAAAATGTGTTGGAAAGGTATTCCTATCTTTCTTTTTTTACTGCTAAGTGTCTTTCTTTGGCGAGGGTTGTCTCTTAATCCCCATGAATTGCCTTCTACTCAGATCGGGAAATCCGTACCTGATTTCCGTTTACCTCAGTTGCAAAATCCGGAGTCTTTTTTTAACTCCCGTCAGCTTCGGGATCAAGTAGTTTTGTTAAATGTTTGGGCTAGTTGGTGTGCGGCGTGTGTGGATGAGCAGGTTTTTATGTTGCAATTAGCTCGTCAAGGAATACCCATTTACGGATTAAACTACAAAGACACTTCAACTGCTGCATTGCAATGGTTGTCACAATGGGGAAATCCTTACAAGCAAGTCTTTCAAGATAGGAAAGGAAAAGTTGCTATTGATTTAGGAGTTTATGGAGCACCCGAAACTTTTGTGATTGATAAAAAAGGAGTTATTCGTTATCGCCATGCGGGTGTTATAAACCAAGAAACTTGGTTAAAAGAAATTGCTCCCTTAATGAAACAATTGGAGGGGGCTTGATGAATAAAATTTTTACCAAACTTATTTTGGGTGTTCTTTTTCTTTTTTTGGGTTCATATGGTTGGGCAAACAGTAGTTATCCTTTTGATTCAGCAAAAAAAGAAGTCCAATTTAATCATCTTTTAAAAGATTTACGTTGTTTGGTTTGTCAAAATCAAGACTTAGCAGACTCCAATGCAGAATTAGCTAAAGATTTACGTGATCAAGTTTACCAAATGGTTAAAGAGGGTAAAAGTGATAGTGAAATCAGTGATTATCTGACAGCACGCTACGGTGATTTTATTTTATTTAAACCACCAGTGAAATCAATTACTCTTTTATTGTGGTATGGTCCTTTTTTATTTTTATTACTGGGGCTTATTATTTTTTGGCGAACTTGCTTGGCGACTCGCAAGAATAAGCAAGCGTTGTAACAGATATGTTTCGCTTACCCAAGTATTATAAAAGTGAGTTATTATGAATGAGTGGTGGTTGCTAAGTTTACTGTTTGGACTAACTGTATTAGCTAGTATTTTTATTATTTATCCTTTGCGACGTCGCTTGCTTGCCGGTTTTTTACTGCTTCCAATTGTTTTTGTAACCGCATTTTCAGGTTATTTTTACTGGGGGAGTTTTGATTCATGGCAACAGTATGTACATCTCCTGGATTCGCAAAAAAAAGCGAATGAAGTGCTTAAGAGCATCAAGAGTCCACAAGAGTTAATTGAGAAATTGCATGCAAAATTAGATGACAGTCCCCAAAGTGCTAAGGGTTGGTATCTTTTGGGTCGCTTATATAGTAGCCAAAATGAAAAACAAAATTCGGCCAATGCTTTTGCAAAGGCTTATCAGTTTGAACCAACAAATGAACAGTATGCGGTGAATTATGCCCATAGCTTATGGGTGCTTAATAATTATCAATTTACGGAACAAACTACAGAAATTTTTAGTCGGCTGTTAAAGGCCAATCCAAACCAACCTGATGCTTTGTCTATGCTAGCCATGGATGCATTCACCAGTCATGCGTACGAAGATGCAATAGATTATTGGCAACGTTTGTTAAATCTAGTGCCCGCACAATCGGAAGAAGCTCAGTCGATTCGAAAAGCGATTGCCAAGGCAGAGGAACATATTCGCTTAAAAAATAAAAATGTTAATTAATTCAATGATGCCAACGCACTCAAGTAAGAAAATAAAAGTTGAACCATGTACTCTCTTCAAGTCTCCATTTATAATGCAATAAGTTTTAAATCTGCTAGTCTTTAAATAGTATAAGAATTTTAAGGAGAAAAAGATGTATAAGAGGGTATTGTTTGCTACGGACTTTGATGAGGTTGGCATTATAGCAGCACATAAAGCAAAAAAAATTGCTGATGAAAATGGGGCTGATTTAATACTTGTTCATGTCGTAGAGCCTATTCCTGCTTATGCTTATCCTGGATTTGCTGGGTTTGCAGAAGTTGAAATGTCTATCCGGGAGCAAGCTGAAAAAGAGCTTAATGAATTAGGTGAAAAATTAGGGGTAGATGCAAAACATAGATTCATAGAGTTTGGTTCTACCAAAAATGAAATATTAAGAGTAGCACAAGAGCGAAATATTGATTTAATAGTTACAGGGAGTCATGGAAAACATGGCCTGTCTTTATTGTTAGGATCGACAGCAAACTCAATTTTGCATGGTGCTGAGTGTGATGTATTAATTGTACGAGCCGTTCTTCCAGAGAAACAAGCACAAACCCATTAATATATATTTTATTATTGGAACTAAGGGTTTCTTCAGTAGCAGAGATCCTTAGTTTCATGAGCTTATGATTTTTTCTTAATTCAAGTTTGTCCCTCATTGTATTTCTCAAGAGACTAGAAAACCGGTATACTACTAAATTCCGATTTATATGATGAATCTACTTATGAAATTGTTGCGTGGTGTTCAACATTTTTCTGCTTTTAATAAAGGCGTGGTAGCAACTATAGGTAATTTTGATGGAGTGCACTTAGGTCATCAAAGTCTTATTAAAACTTTAAAGGCTAAGGCAAATCACTTAAAGCTGCCTTTGGTTCTTGTTTTATTTGAACCACAGCCTAGGGAATACTTCCAGAAAGAGAAAGCACCGGCAAGACTTTCAAGTTTAAGAGAAAAACTAGAGGTATTACGCAGTTGTCAGATTGATTACATTTATTGTTTTAAGTTTAATAATCACTTGGCACAAACATCCGCAGATAGTTTTGCTCGGAATTATTTGTTTTCTATGTTAAATGTGAAACACCTTCTCGTGGGCGAAGATTTTCGTTTTGGTAAAAATAGAGAAGGTGACATAGATTTACTCAAAGCACTCAGTAAAGAATACGCCTGTGAGGTTACAATTTATTCTAATTTTTGCATCAATGAAGACCGAATTAGCTCAACAAAGATTAGGAGTGCTTTACAAAAAGGTGATTTGAACACGGCGACAAAATACCTTGGCAGGGTTTACAGTATTTGTGGGCGTATATTGCATGGAGATGGCCGTGGACGTCAGTGGGGTATTCCTACGGCAAATCTTGCTCTTCATCGCTATTCTTTGCCTTTACATGGAGTATTTGTTGTTCAAGTTCGTATTGTCTCTAAAATGGTGTATGGAGTAGCAAATGTGGGACGTCGTCCCACAGTAGATGGTAGTAAAAATATTTTGGAAGTTCATTTGTTTGATTTTGATCAATCGGTCTATGGTGAATTAATGCAAGTGTTTTTCTTGCACAAATTGCGGGATGAGGTTAAATTCACGTCAGTGGATGCTTTGCTCGCGCAGATTAATGAGGATATTAAAGCGGCTAAAGCATATCTTAGAACGTACAACCATTCACCACAAAATTTTAGTGAAAGGTCAGCTGTTCCATAATTCCAGGTAAATAATTACTATAAAATTAACGATTTCGCAGAGTGAGCTCTTATGGCAGAATATAAAGATACATTAAATCTTCCTAATACTTCATTTCCAATGAAAGCTAGCTTGGCAACTCGAGAGCCAGAAGTCTTAGCTGATTGGATGGCAAAGAAAGTATATGAAAAAATTCGTAACGCTCGATTAGGAAATAAAAATTCATTTTACATGATGGGCCTCCTTATGCGAACGGTCATTTGCATTGTGGCCATGCGCTAAATAAAATTCTTAAAGATATTATTGTTAAATCAAAATCATTAAGTGGATATGATGCGCCTTTTGTGCCTGGCTGGGACTGTCATGGGCTGCCTATAGAACTCAATGTAGAAAAAAAAATAGGTCGAGTTGGAGATAAAGTATCTGCTCGAGATTTTCGAGCAAAATGTCGTGAATATGCTGCAAGCCAAATTGATATTCAACGTGATGAGTTTCAACGGCTTGGTGTTTTTGGTGATTGGTATAATCCATACGTTACTATGGACTTTCGTTATGAGGCTAATATAGTCCGTGCTTTAGGGTTGATGATCAAAAATGGTCATTTACAACAGGGCTTCAAACCAGTACATTGGTGTATTGATTGCGGTTCAGCGTTGGCGGAAGCAGAGGTTGATTATGATGAGAAAGTTTCACCATCTATTGATGTGGCGTTCTTTGCAGTGCATCCTGAAGAATTTATTCATTCTTTTCAATTAAAAGTAGAAGTCAAACCCGTTAGTCTTCCTATTTGGACAACTACTCCCTGGACTTTACCTGCTAATGAAGCGGTGTGTTTGCACCCGGAAATCGACTATTCTTTAGTTGATGGCGGTGAGTTTTATTTGATTCTTGCTACAGATCTAGTTGAATCCGTTATGGCGCGTTATGGCATAGATCAATACACGATTCTTGGTTGTGCAAAAGGAAGCGTCTTTGAGCATTTAAAATTAAATCATCCACTTTATGAGCGTATTGTTCCTGTAGTTTTAGGTGATCATGTTACTACTGAGTCAGGTACCGGAAGCGTGCATACTGCACCGGCGCATGGCCCTGATGATTACCTGGTCGGTAAAACCTACAATTTGCCTTTAGTAAATCCAGTTAAAACAAATGGTTGTTTTGCAGAGGATGTTCCATTATTTGCTGGACTTCACGTGCTAAAGGCTAATGAAAAGATTTTATCAGCCTTAATAGAGAAAGGTGCTCTTTTAGCGAAAGAAAGCATTAAACACAGTTATCCTCATTGCTGGCGGCATAAATCACCGATGATTTTTCTTGCTACCCCGCAATGGTTCATTTCTATGGACAAAAATCAACTAAGACAAAACATTATCAGAGAAATTGATAAGGTCAATTGGGTACCTGATTGGGGAAAAGCGCGCATTTACAATATGGTTGAAAATAGGCCTGACTGGTGTATTTCAAGGCAAAGGGCTTGGGGAACTCCTATGCCTTTATTTGTACACCACAAAACACGTGAATTGCATCCTAATACGCTTGAGTTGATTGAAAAAGTTGCTTTGCTTATCGAAAAATCAGGGATTGATGTGTGGTTTGAATTGGATGCAAAAGAATTATTGGGTCATGATGCCGAGCTTTACGAAAAGATTAACGATACCATGGATGTATGGTTCGATTCGGGTGTCACGCATTACGCTGTATTGCAACAAAATAAGGATTTGTCATTTCCTGCAGATATTTATTTTGAAGGTTCTGATCAACATCGGGGTTGGTTTAATTCTTCATTAACTACTTCAGTGGCGATGTATGATGTAACTCCTTATAAGACTGTATTGACACATGGCTATACTGTCGATGCGGAAGGCAAGAAATTATCTAAATCCAAAGGAAACTATGTGGCGTTAGATCAGCTCGTTAATCAATATGGAGCTGATATATTACGTTTATGGGTAGCATCTACGGATTATCGTCATGAAGTGAGTATTTCCGATGAAATTATTAAGCGTAATGCAGATGCTTATCGGCGTATTCGGAATACGGCTCGCTTCTTACTGGCTAATTTATTTGATTTTGATCCTACCGAAAACTGTGTAGAAGCAAGTGATCTTTTAGAACTAGATAAATGGGCTCTAAAGCGTTGTCAGTTACTTCAAGAAGAAATTATTGAAGCTTATGAGAATTATCAATTTCATGTTATTTACCAAAAGATTCATAATTTTTGCGCGGTTGACATGGGTAGTTTTTATCTTGATTTGATTAAAGACAGGCAATATACCTCGGCAAAGCACAGTAGAGCGAGACGTTCTTGTCAAACAGCGATGTATCATATGATCAGAGCATTTACTCTTTGGCTTGCGCCAATTTTGTCATTTACTGCCGAAGAAATTGGGCGTTATATACCTGGATATAACCAAGAAACGATCTTTACTGAACTTTGGTATAATGCGTGGCCTAAAATTGATTCGGTAAATATGGAAGATTGGGATGAGTTGCATTTAATCCGTGATGAAGTGAATAAAGCTTTAGAGGCAACACGGCAAAAGGGTGAGATTGGTTCTGCATTGGCTGCAGAAGTTACTTTGTATGCAGATGCTAAAGCCTTACCTAAATTAACCCGCTTGGGTGAAGAGTTGAGGTTTTTATTAATTACTTCTGAAGCAAAAGTGCATCCTATGCATTTAGCGCCAACCGGATTAGCAACTACCGAATATGGTATTTCTATTGCTGTTGTAGCAAGTCAGTACGAAAAATGTGCACGCTGTTGGCATAGGCGTTCTGATGTAGGCCAAAATGAGCAGCATCCTGATTTATGTTTACGCTGTGTAGGAAACATTATGGGCCATGAGGAAATGAGGCAGTTTATATGAAAAAGTGGTATTGGTTTATGCTGAGCTTAGCTGTGATAGTTTCTGATCAGCTAAGCAAATATTTAGTTAGCATATTTTTAACTCCGTATCACCCATTGCCTGTTTTTCCAATGTTCAATCTTACTTTGGCTTATAATACCGGAGCTGCTTTTAGTTTTTTAAGTGGAGCAGGGGATTGGCATAGATGGTTTTTTGCGGCCTTTAGCTTTATTGTAAGTATAATTCTTGCGGTTTGGTTATATAAGACTGAAAATCAAACGTGTTTACTTTCAGCAGGCATTAGTCTTATTTTAGGGGGCGCTGTTGGTAATTTATTCGATAGAGCAATCCATGGCTATGTAATAGACTTTATTGATCTGTATTATAAACATCATCATTTCGCCACTTTTAACATAGCTGATAGTGCTATTTGTATTGGTGCCGGACTTTTTGTTTTGGATGTGTTTATAAACAAAAAATAATGAGCACTAAGATATGCTCGCAGCGTAAACAATATCCCTATCTAAGCAAGAAGATAGGGATAGGGGCTCAGTGTTGTGAAGATAAGATTAATTCATAGACATCAATTGTATTGGCTCCAGTTCACGAGCTTGTTCTTCGATACAATCCAATTGTTTTTGACTTGCAGTCTTTAACAACCTAAATGAGAAACTCCCTGTTTGTATCTTGCTTTTTATTGCCATAGCAGCGGGTACAATCCCTAAGGTTGCGATTCCCACTATGAGTTTGGCAAAGAAATCCTTCCATCCACGATGCTTTTCCAGTACAGGTCTCGCTTCATGAATCGCATGAGCACAGACCTCATTAAATATTATATAGTTTTTTCGTGTAACATATTCAGCTTTAAAATATTCCAAGCTTGCTGTAAATAATTGGGTATGTAGCTGAGATGCTGCTTTGGCTGCTTCAGGTTGATTATCATGCTTAAAGGCCTTAACTTTATCCTTAATTTCATGTAAAAGATTCAAAAACTGGATTTTTGCATCAACGCTAATTACCAATAAATCGGGTTCAAATTGCTGTTTACGTTTTTCCAAATCATTCATAACCAGAGTGAAACGCAAATCAAATTGTTCTTTGGCACAAGCAGGATATTTTTCGGGAGCAGAGACGATTTTATTTACCATAGCACGGAAAATATCTTGATAGTGATAACCTACACCACCGATGGTAATGATTGTATCTTGCTCTAGAGCCGCTTCAATGTGGGCACGATCATAAAATAGATGGATAACTGTTCCATCTAGCATTGCATTAGGGCTATTAAGAAATTTTTCACATAAAGAATCCAAAGTTTCATTTTTTACTTCATTAAACTCATTATCAAATGCAATTTTCAAAGCGGAGCAAAGATGACTAAATCCTCCTTTGACCTGACTACGCATACTTTGAGAAGTATATCCAGGTACATAAAGTAATTTATCTGATTTATCTGCTTTTTTTATCTTATCAATAGTGTCAACAATGCGCTCAAATTTTTCAATAAGTGATATTTCATGAGAACTATCATCCTCAATTTCTTTGAGAACACCTGCGGCAATTTTTATATTTTCTACTATTCGGGTAGTATGTTTAGCATAATTTGCTTTTTGAGCTTCATATTGCTCAGGTCCAAATTGTTGTTCATTATTGGTCATGAATTTAATGACAAGTAGACCATCATTAAAGCCATGAAAAATAGCATCCTTAAGCGCAATCATACCGCTTGAATTACGGAATATTTTGCTTTCACCGGTTGGTTCATTAGTAAATAGATACTCGATAACTTCTGGAGTAAGAAGATCAGCTACCCTTTCATTCAAAAGCATGAGCCGATTTAATGCGCTATTGCCGTAAAAAGATTGATTATAAAACTCGGTGTCACATATTTCTTTTATTTGAGCAATATTATGGGCTATTTCTGGAGTTAGCTCCTTGGATTTTTTGTTATTGAAGTAAGATAATAATTCCGTGATTGTCATAAATTAACCTATATGTTTAAATATTGATCATTATTATGACGGTATAATATTATGGTGGGATTAGAATGCTATTACTTATTTTTATTGGTTATAACAAATGGTTTATTTTTGTGCAAAAATAAAAACTATCCTAGTATTAACTTAAGTCATATCATAAATGGTTTTTAAAGTAATGAACATTACCGACTTGCAATCTTTTCTAGCGGTTGTAGAACTTCATTCCATCTCACTCGCAGCGAAAAAGCTACACGTGACTCAGCCTGCTTTGAGTAAAAGGATTAAAAAGCTTGAGTCGGAATGGAATGCTCAACTGTTTATTTCCTCAGGATTGAGAACCGAGCTGACAGAGAAAGGAAAGCAATTATTGCCATATATTCGACAAATGATACATCTCAATAAGGAATTACTCAAAAATACAGGTAAAGATGTAAGTCAGCCACAATTATTACTGAATCTTGGTACCAACGTATATGTAGCAAAAAATATTGTCCCTCCTCTAATGGTTTATATGAATTCTCTGGGCTTAAATTACTTTATTAACACAAATCTCACGGCCGATAAAGACGTCGCTGATAGTTTAAAGGAAGGGGGAAATGATCTTATTATTTCGCCATTTGTCGATAATACTACTGAAACTAAATCTATTAGATTATGGAGTGAAAAACTTATATTTGTAGTAGGGGCATCACACCCATTGGCAAAGATTAAAGAAGAGTTATCTTTGGCTGAATTAGCAGAATTTGAGGCAATACTTATGGAAAAAAACTTTATGATACGCAAAATTATTGATAAAGAAGTTGAAAAGCAAAAACTGACACTGAAAATAAGATCTGAAGCCAACCTAATTTATAATAATATTGCCCTTGTAGAGCATGGCATGGGCTGGAGTATTATCTTTGAACGATTGTTGAACCCTAATCTTATTCCATTAAAAATAGCTAATTATGCACCCACCATTGATTTTTATTGTCATTTTTTAAAAAAGCGTGCTGATGAACGAATGATCCGTATTTTTGTTGATAATTTAATAAATTGGGTTAGCACATCAAGTGAATTAAGCATTTTTGCTTGATCTATTAACCTAATTAGGTGGTTTTTCGCCAATCTTGTAATTAGTGCGATTTAATAAAAACGTACATGTCGTTCAAAAATAAACAATTGCTCTATTATTAATATAGGTCGATTAATTTTTAAGCTGATTACCATGACTTCTGAAATTAGTTCAAAGCGCGTAAATGAGTTGAAGCCAATTGAAAATTTTGCAGAAGGAGAGCAAGCATTAAGAAGCTTATTAGATAGTAGTAATCCAGCGAAGAAGGATTTCCGTTTGACTTCGATGTTTTGTGGGTCGGGTCGTACTCCTGGGGATGGAACGGGGTCTTCTCAACATTGGAATATGAAGCCTTTTAATGATAATGAACTTACTTTTCGTTATAAAGACACCTTAGTTACTTACAATCCTGCAACTCAAAATGTAGAGTGTATCACTTATGGTCCTGGGCAAGGAAGGAGGTGGATCCCTACAGCCTTGGGAGCTTCTTTGGGAAGGAACCCCACCATTGAAGAGATGCAAGCGCAACAAAGCGAGATTTTGCAAATGATAGGTAAGATACGTAAGGAAATGCGGAAAACAAACTCAACAATTACAGTTTTGCCAAAAGCAACTGTTATTGGGTTTAGTCGCGGTGCAGCTGCAGTACAACAGGCCTCGCGCAAATTTATCCCTCCTACTTTACCTCTCGTAGATGCAGCATCACCTAATTGTTCTATTTTGAAGGATAGAATTGAAATTACTCAGGATGTGAGGGAAGGTAAATTGCAATATAAGGTATTTTTTGAGAACAAGGAAACCTCCCATGGTGAAATTGGAGAGAGTGAACTGACAATGGACGAATGTTCGATTAATTTAAGAGAAGCTCTTGTTGATCAGAAGGCGAGTGATTCTAAAATTTTTGAAAAACAGGTGAATCGAATTTTATTAAATAAAGGAGAAGCAGGAGCAGGTGAGAGGACATTATTAGATATTGAAAATAGTTTATGGATATCTCTTGATGCGGTGGCAGGGCGTTCGGATTATGGAGAGGATCATCTTGTTAATCCCGAGTGCCATGGAATCTATGTGATGTCGACTAAAATTGAAACTTCGTATACTCTGCTTAAGGCATTTGGTGCCACCAATCCTAAAATTATTGAAGGAGAAGAACATCGCTGGGAGCATTTAGCTATGAATGGCGCTCATGGGGTCGTATTTGATGACGAGAGGTTACGCCAATGCATTGTAGATAATGCAGCACAAGAAGGTTCTATTGAAGAGCGTAAAGAAGCGATTATAAGGGCGATTCGCCCTGCAAATATGGATGCAATGTTACAATCAATTATTCCAAACTCCGAAGTTCATCAGCAGATCGATCGTGAAAATTCTGAGGACAAAATGCGTTTTTTGTTGAAAGATGGCCCCATAGAATTCGAAAAACAAATAATTCAAAAAATTAATGAAGTTAAAAATCCTGGGCTGGGATATTTGACAGATAAGTTATATCTGTATGGAAGAGGAGAAGAAAGAGAGAAAAAGCGGCTCAACGAACTTCAAGAGCTGTATGAAAAATTTAAAACTACTCTAGAAAGTGAAAATAATAAACGGGAAAAAGAAGGGTTTCCTACATTTGGTGAGGTTGAGAACGTAAAGAAAAGAATATTTACTGAATTGAAAATCCTAGATGATTTTATAATAAAAAGAGAAATTGTAAGGAAGAAGATTTTCCAATAGCATTTGCTCAAAGGAATCTAGCTATGAAGCTGGTGGAGAGTTTATATGAGGAGGCTAAGAAAATTAGCACCGAACTGACCCGCGAGCAGTTGGCGAAGAGTCTGGACGCTATGAGTAAACAAATTGAGAATGTTAGAAATGAGGAAAGAAGCTTACTGGAGGGACCAGAACTGACTCGGACGGTCAATAAACCTGGATATACACCATTAGGTACGTATTTGGGAGTCTGGGGTACTACAGAGGTTTCTAAGGAGCCAGAATTTGATGTAAAAGAATTAACAGAGAAACTAGAGAGTATAGCTGATTCCTGCTCAAAAATATCTTTGTTATCTTCTAAAAGTACAAAGGAAATACTTGATGAATTTGCATGGTTAGAACCGAAACAGGAAGCACATGATGAATCTGGATTAATTGAAGCAAATCAAGACTCCTCTGCTACAGTTTCTTCTAGTACTGGCAGTATGCTTTCAAGAATGACTCAAGAAGAGATACAAGATGAAATAAAACCAACTCCAAATGATTTTGATTCCCCTGTTGCTGTAAGTAGTAGCAATGACAAAATATTGACACCACTTAGGGTAAGTCCTGACCCATCCATTGAAAGTGAACAGATAATGGAGCAAAGAGATTCGCCAACATCAAGAAACAAGTGAATGAGCCTAATCCTCCTGGTTTTTATGTGAATTAGTTTAGACCTAATCTGACACAAGTACTTGAAAAAGTGAGAGTTTCCGGTTTTGATAGAAGTGCGAACTTTAAACAAAACCAAGAGGAAAACTCTCATGATAGATAATACAGTTAAAATAATTAAACATAAAGTTGGTCTTCTAAATCTTGCAGAAGAATTAGGAAATGTGTCGAAAGCATGCAAGGTAATGGGCTTATCGAGAGATACATTTTACCGTTATAAGTCAGCAGTAGAAGAAGGTGGAGTTGAAGCTTTATTTGATCAAAGCCGAAGAAAACCGAATGTTAAAAATCGAGTAGATGAATCTATTGAAGAAGCAGTAAAAGCATATGCTATTGAGTTCCCTGCGCATGGCCAGCAACGCACTAGCAATGAGCTTCGCAAACAAGGTATTTTTGTTTCTGGTAGTGGCGTACGGAGTGTTTGGCTACGACATCAGTTAGCTAATTTTAAAGACCGTTTAAAAGCTCTAGAAGACAAAGTAGCTTCTGAGGGCATCATTTTGACAGAGGCTCAAGTTATTGCTTTAGAGAAGAAGAAATTTGACGATGAGGCTTGCGGTGAAATAGACACAGCTCATCCTGGTTACTTAGGTTCCCAAGATACTTTTTATGTTGGCACATTAAAAGGCGTCGGTCGCGTCTACCAGCAAACCTTTGTAGATACCTATAGCAAAGTAGCTTTCGCTAAGCTTTATACGACTAAAACGCCAATCACCTCAGCAGATATCCTTAATGACAAGGTTTTGCCTTTCTTTGAACAGTACGCGTTACCAATGCTACGCATTTTAACCGATAGAGGAACAGAATATTGTGGCAAGGTGGAGCAACATGATTACCAGCTTTATTTAGCCATCAACAATATTGATCACACAAGAACCAAAGCAAACTCACCACAAACCAATGGAATCTGTGAACGTTTCCATAAAACGATTTTACAGGAATTTTATCAGGTTACATTTCGTAAGAAAATTTATGAAACAATGGAGGAATTACAAAAAGATCTGGACGAATGGCTACAATATTATAATAATGAGCGAACTCATCAGGGTAAAATGTGTTGTGGGCGGACACCAATGCAAACGTTGATGGATAGCAAACAAATCTGGATGGAAAAATTTATAAACTAAATTTGACCTGACAGACACTTCTTGAAAAACCGGCAACTGTCAGATCAAGTTTGAACTACTACATTTTATGACACAGGATTTTGGTCAAATCCATACAAGGGACGTTACCTAAGCACTTTCTTTTTATTTTTATAAGGCACGCTGCGCTTCTGTAATTGATTTACCTTTTATCCTAAATTTGTGCTTGAATATCGATCACAACATTCTCATTACTGCTAGAACTTCTATCTCTGAAAAATAGAAAATATTATAAAATCAATAAATTAATTACACGACCAGAATTATGAATCACAAAGTGCGTCGCTAATCGAATTAGATTAGTTTAAGAAGATCATTCCTTTTTCTGTTAGGATGCACAAAAAATTCTCTGATTATTGACACTATATTGGGGAAAACTCACCAACAACAAGTAAAGGGTCGGAAGCGATAAGAATGTTATTTTTGGAATTAACACCATTCATTTTATACACATCATTACATTCTAAAAGCCCTAACATTGTTTATAGATTTTGCCAGAAATTGTGGACGAATAAAACAAATGCTTCTGGCTTAAGTGGATAAATTATGGAGGTTGTCTCTTCTTTAAAATCAAGTAGGTTCAGTGCTTGGGCAATAGGAACAAAAGCTTAGGTACATTCTGTTCCTGATTTTGTGCAACTGTGTTTAACTTTTTTATGCTAAAATACTTGCTGTAAGTGCACTGAGTTGTTTGGCATCGGGATTATGGATACTTACTGCGGCTACAGCAGGTAAGTATAAGAAATGCTCTGCTTCTTCCCATTCAATTTCGGCTGGGAGTAATCTTAAGTGAGGGAGGCATTTATTTAAGAGTGTGCAAAAAGTCAGATCGGCTGGAAAGGGACGAACATTCATATACCCTAAACTCATTGCCGCCATTGCTTCGGAAATTGTTGCAACTCCAGGTAAATAATTCATTGAATAAACATTTGCTGTTTGGGCTATCGCGGGCAAATAACCAGGACTGGTAGCAAAGTGAACACCTGCCTGATAACAGTTTTCCAATTGTTGCGTATCAATAATATTACCAGCGCCAATTTTAATCGATGGACAATGTTTGATTGCTTGTTCTAATAATTTTTGATCTGTAGAATTAATTTCTACTAAATTGAACCCTGCTTGCCGAATTTGTTCTAATCGTTCAAATAAAAAATTGTCTACATCTAATGATATGATTACAGATTGATTGCCCAGTAATTTATCTAAGATCATGGTGAATTCCGCCGATAATTATATTTTTTAGTAAACAATATTTCATATTGGTTAAAACACAAAACCCAATGTTAGAAGAGTTAGCTTATAATGGCAAGCATATTGTTATTCTTATTCAACAAATTCTTTCATTTTAGAAAATAAGGAAATTTACTGAGCCCTAAAATGAGTTGTAGCCTAGATGTTGCTTTTTGCATTCTTTGGTTTCTAAGCTACAGGATTCTCTTATTGTTTCATAGGTGCGTTGCGTGGTTCTTGTTGTGGTTCTTGTTGTAATTCTAATGGACTTTTTAATGAGGTTACATCAGGATCATATGGGTTTTGCGAGTTAGTGGCCATATTTTTCAATAGATCTTGCATTGTCGCATCAGGGACAGGTGCTGCACTTAATGTGTTTTTTAACCACGCCTTAAATTTTTCTGGATGTTTCAATATATCTGCTAAATTTTCTTTCTGTTTGGTATTTTTAGGATCTTCATCCAGCACTTTATCCTTCTCCTTTTGGAACTGATCGACTAAAACTTTAGTGGCTTCATTTTTAGCTTTAGGATTAGGAATTTCTTCTACAAACTTAAATAACATACCCCAAGTCATAGGCTTTGGAGAGTTCTTTACAAAATTACCAAACACCTCGTCCATAGCGCGTGGCGGTTTGGCTGAAGGTTGGGATGCTCCAGTAGGATTATTAGAAATTGACGCTACTTTTTGTGGGGTCATAGTGGATTGAGGAACATTTAAACGAGGGTTTGGGGTTAATGCTTGTTGTATTAATTTTGCTCGAGCTGTATGCATTAAATTAATTTGATTTTGGAGCATTCTATGTTCTGCTTTATCTTTAGCCAGTTGCAACGCATTTAATTGCAGTTCGTCTTTTTTGGCATCATGTAGACCATGCCTAACAATTTGGAGATCTTTTTTTGCATGCATATACATCTGGTGGGATTTTGACTTTTCCTCTTCATTCATTGTAGCCAATGTTTGTCCTTCTTGCAGGAGAAAACATTTATCATTCTCTTTTTCTATCTTTTGATCTTTAGAAAGAACAAAAGCTGCGTTTTTGAAGGTAATTGGTTTTCCATTCTCATCTTCAAAACGTCCATTCGCATCAGCAAATCGCTTTTCACCTTTTAGAACAGACCGTATATCTTCCAGATTTTTTATTTTGTGCTCGCATTTTTTAATTTTGTGCTCGAATTGATGCTTTTCCTGGGGGTCTTCCGTGGTGTTAATTGCTTCATTAATCTCATCTTTTTCGTTATTAAGTTTGGCTATGTCTTCATTGATTTCTTCTTCACTGCCCGTTGTATATCTATCGGAGGATTCATAAAACTCATCAAGACTTTTTTCATAATCATCATACTTTTCGGTAATTAATTGTTGTTCTTTTTCTAACTTTTCTATGCGTTCACTCAGTAATCGTTGGTCTTTAGAAAGTTTGTCTATAGAACTATCATAACCTCTTAATGTGGTATTATAATCCGATTTAGGTTTAGGAGGCGGGCTGGACGGATTTTGATGTTCGTCTTTATTAAGCACTTTTTCCTGTTGCTCCATTATTATCTCTTCTTGGATTTTTTGAGCCTGGGCTTCTTCTTCTAATAGCCAATGAAATAAAAATGCTCTTATCCGCTCCTGTTCTATAATTTGCTGCTGGATTTCAAATTGCAATTCTTCTTCACGTGCCCGCTCAAGAGATATTTCAGTACCAATTTCATGAATGACTGTTTCCCCTGCAGGTGTTAATAAAAAAATTTTTATATCTTCAGGATTTTTTAAGCCATATTTACTCAGATCGATACTTGAGGGATTAGGATCCATATCACTTTCTGACAAAGACAATCGAAGTTCACTGGTGTCTTGCTTTAATTGAAGCGCACCAGAGTCTTGTTTTAATTGGATTGCTTCATCCAATTTTTGATTGATAGTATCTAGTTCCAATTGTGTCAGCTGTTTTAGAGGCGTCTCTAAAAGTTCGGTTGCCATAAGTTTTATATCCTATTCACATCATCTTGATCTAATTATACACAATATTGCTCGATAAAACATGAGCTCCCTGGGGCATCTACTAAGAATACCATATTAAATACAACTATTAATTGATTGGTCTTGGCAGCTAATGATTTGTTCCTTACTTGATTTTTTTATTGTGAATAAATTTTGATAATGAGATGGAGTATGATGGCATTCCTCTTGAAAAGAGGTCTCATTATTGGTGTTTAATAATGCATGCAATAAGCAATGACTGTTTGAATGGGGAATAAGTTCATAACGCCTGGGATCGCTGGAGTAATATTTGGCATCATCCAATGTGCTGTGTAATTTATGATCTTCTTGTGCGAAAGCCCAGTGATATAATTGTCCTCTTTGATTTTCAATAAATGATAATGCAGTTTGTTTTACGGTACTCGCCTTATTATCTATCCAATTACATGCGGAGGCCATTCCTTTTGAACTCGCTGCAAATAATATACCGAAGGAATTATCCCAGGCTTCGCCTACTGTAATTAATACACTGCCTACAGCATAAGTCATTATTCGGGTTATAGGGTCTAGAGCAGTAAGAAATAAGCGAGTGGAGAAAGAAATCACATCAAGCAACGGTAATATAACTAGGTTTTTAATTAATTGTAAAGGTGGCAAATAGAGAACACGGATGATGTTAATACTAATATTGACAAATGGATTATCTGAAAAACGTCCAAAAGGCGAGGTAAAACCGTAAAGAGGTGAAAATCTGAAATTAGCTATTAAGTTTTTAGACGGTTCTCTTGTAGAAAAAGAGATTAATAACTCACCAGGAGCACTAATATTACCAAGGATAGCAAGAGTTTTTATCAATAGGTTAGTAATACCACGAAATGGCACGTGAATTAAAAGAGCGCTTAACTCAAGTAGTGGGATAGTGAATAAGGCTAAGACAAAATCAACACTCGCTGCTAATATTTGTTTGTTTAAGCTCTTAAGAAGAATCCCGCTTTTTTTCCATCCATTAAGAAAACCGTTATTAAAGCCATAATAATATCCTTCAAAAAAAGGAGCGATACATAATTTACCTAAAGTTACAAAACCTTTGCATAACCATTTACAGGTACCAAGAAACCAATCATCTCCAGGATGCATAATGGTATCATATAGAGCTGCACCTCCTTTCCCACCCAGAGCTGCGTAGTTGGTATAGGGAAAATCGCCCATTTCTTCTCCTAAGGAGGGTATAAGTTTGGTTAAACTATATCCTAGGCCAAGAGCTAAGGCTGCAATAATAGCAATTTCTCCAGGATCTTCTTTGAGAACACTAATCGCTTCAACAAAAAACTTATCAAGATTACCCCCAGCTACTGTAGTTTGCCAGTAGATTGCCGATGCCGAAATGGATTCAGAAATTGTTCCGTGACTCATCCAACGAGCTAATTTTTGAGTTGGTTCAATACCAGCAATTAAACCGTGTAAATGGAGTTTGGTTAAAATTGATTTGAGTAATTCGGGCGCAAGTACTGCACCGCCGCCATATGCGTATGCCGCCATTGCTAAAGTACCGATTAAGGGGTTTTGTTCACTGATATCTATAAAAAAGCCTGCAGCATGCCGGATCACTCCTAAAATGCGATGCACAGGATTATCATAAGGATGAGGGCTGGGAGGATGATTAGGGCGTGCAATTATATAGGGGCTTTTGCTAATTTGCTCCTTAATAAACTCTTCCAAAGTTTGGCCTGTGGCTAAAAGCCCTTTATTTTCCAGGGCTAAAATGAGAGAGTTTCGTATTTTAACTCTTCGCTCATTCAGTTCATCCGCATCTTGTTTTGCAGGTTTTGGGATGTGTGTTTCTTGAATATGATTGAAAAAATCATCCTGCAAATCATGAACAACAAATTGGTGCATATTTTTGTAGAATTTATTAAAAAATCCTGGGATACGTGAAATAAAGGCCTTAAGTCTTAGACTCACCCGCTCAGGTAAATAGAGATGGCGTTTACTAATTTGTCCCAGAGTATATAGATCTTGTCCTTCTGGTAGGGGATAGAAAAGTTTGTCGTGAACAAAATAGCGCAATTCCACTACTTTGTTTTCCAGTCTTATCAGAATCAGTTCTTTGTTTGGAATAATAGCCCAGCTGCCATGAGGATGCTGACTGATTATTTTTTTGGCATGTTTCATATTTTTTGCAAGAACTGGTTCGCTTGAAATATTGGTAAGTCGGTAAATTAGGCTTTTTAAATCAAGATAACCTTGTTGTGGAAATCCTTGTAATCGATAGTATGGGCTTATTTGAGTTAGGGTAACCCCATCCAGGCGTTGTTGTGTTTCTGTTTTATGCTCGGGTTTAGCATCCATAGCCAGGTAATTGATCCAATCATGGCCATCATCCCATAATTTACTGAAAAATGTTGTGAGCTGTGCAAATCTGTTTGCTGGGACACCACTTAGATTCGTTGCAGGGGGTAATTTATAGTAATCACAAATGACACTTAGTGCATCATCCAAATCTTTATTATTATGTCCGATATGGAGTTCACTATCCCAAACAAGGCAGGGTAATTCCTGTTGTGTTCCTGAGTTTTTTATTATTCTGCTAAAATCCATTTGATCTTGTCGTGACACTGAATAGATACGATTAAACGAATAATGCTGTGCTGTTTTATGAGCCTCATAAAGCACGTTGCCTAGAAATCCTTCAGATATAAGAGGAGATGTTGCTAATAAGCGATTTTGATCGGAGCAATAGCCTACAATTTGAATTACTTTTCTTCTTAGTGCTTCGTGACCTTCATGATCCTGGCAATTTAATCGCCGTTCTTTTTTTAACAATTTTTTCAATGAGTCTATACATTCGTTAGTGAGTTTTAGTTTTTGTTCTTGTATCGGTGTCAGAGGCTGGTTGTAACTTGCAGATCGTATACGGTAACGATGAATTTTACTTATTACATTTGCAACTAATGAAGACGGTCGATCACCCGGAAGGAGTTGAATTAAGTCCGGCTGATGAGTGAATAACATAAGTTGTACCGTTTTTTGATTGTGGTTGGCAATTAAACGGAGTATGTCGCCTCCTGGGAGAAGGTATTCCATATTATAATGACCATATAAAACTGTTCCTGCTTCATAGCTAAAGGGACTGCCTGTTAGAGTCGGCAATGCCTGATGGCGATGGGGCATAATGGTTAAGGGAACAATAATTTGAGTGTGGCCATTTGTGGTTACAAAATCAGGCATTAGAACGTTCCGTTGTTCACATAGTGCACAGGATACTTGGTTTTTTAGTGAAATATCAAGTGGCTCAAACCGTATAACTAGAAATTTTATAGGGGCACTGATACAATGCTTTAAAAATAAACAGAATAGTTATTCATCTTTATGATTAACACTTTGCAGACAAAACCAGGGAGAGAAAAGGATTGCTCAGAGCAGTCGTAGGAGATCGATTTAAAAGAGCGCACCTCTTTACTTCATGGTATTGTTGGACAGATAGAATAGTTATACGAGTAGGAATCTAAATTAATGACAAGTTATTGTGGCTATATCGCCTTAGTTGGTAGGCCTAATGTGGGTAAATCAACACTACTTAATTGTATTTTGCAACAAAAAGTAAGTATTACCTCAAAAAACCCCAAACGACGAGGCACAGTATTTTAGGTATACGTACTGAAGGAGATTATCAATTTGTTTACGTGGATACGCCTGGTATTCACCAAGGGAACAAAAAAGCAATGAATCGTATGATGAATAAAACAGCGATTAGTGTATTACGCGATGTAGATGTAATTGCTTTTTTAGTCGATGGTACCCATTGGAAGGAAGAAGACGAATATGTTCTAGGTTTGGTGAAGCAAGCCAAAGTACCTTGTCTTTTAGTGGTTAATAAAGTGGATAAAATTGACGATAAAGATCAGTTGTTACCCTGGATGGAGCAAATGAGTGCGAAGCATGAGTTTGCAGCGATTATTCCTATTTCGGCAAAAACAGGAATGCAGGTTGATGAACTACAGGCAAAACTACAGGCTTATTTACCTGAAGGACCGCATTTGTTTCCAGATGATCAATTAACTGATCGACCTACAAAATTTTATGTGCAGAGCTTGTGCGTGAAAAAATATTTCGATTCTGTGGTCAAGAATTGCCTTATTCTGTTACTGTAGATATTGAATCGTTTAAAGATGAGGGTGCTCTTGTACGTATTCATGCATTGATATTAGTTGACAAAGATAATCATAAACGCATGATTATTGGTGATAAAGGACAAAAGTTAAAAGAAATAGCAACAACTGCCAGGATAGATATGGAAAAATTATTAGGCAAAAAGGTTTTTCTTCAATGCTGGTGTAAAGTAAAGTCAGGCTGGTCAGATGATGAGCGTATTTTAAAACAACTCGGCTATGACCATTAGGACTGTAGAGGCATGGGTTTTACACAAACAATGGTCTGGGGACACCAGTGCTAGAGTCAGTTTTTTAACGCGTGAGTTTGGCGTAGTTCAATGCCTTTATAAAGGAGGCCGTACTCCTAAAAAACAGGCGCTTTTACAAGCTTTTACTCCTCTATGGATAAGCCTTACTGAGCGTTATGACCGATATTATATACAATCTATTGAAAGTATTTCATCAACACTGCCACTTATAGGCCATGCTCTTTTTGCAGGTTTGTACATCAATGAAATTCTGTATTATGCTCTAGGCTCCAATTATTCTGACTCGGTGTTATTTGATGCTTACTTATTTACCTTAAATAACCTCGTTTCAACACGCGATAGATTCGTATTAGAGGCTCTATTAAGACGTTTTGAATGGACCGTGCTGCGAACTTGCGGCTATTCTTTTTCATTAACTCAGGAAGCGAGAACTGAAAATTTGATTGTTGCTGATTTATATTATCAATTTGTGGCAGGTGAAGGATTTGTTATTGACAGTGACGGCATCCCTGGCGAACATATTCTTGCATTGGCACAAGATGATTTAAGCGACGCAGCGTATCTGAAATCAGCAAAAAAAATTATGCGTCAGGCTATAGATCATCTCGTAGGAGGACGTGAGATCAAGTCACGAGCTTTGTATGTTGTGGATGCTAAATAAGTGACCCCGTCATGAAGCTCGACGCTTATATTGAATCAACTTGTGTTTCACTTAGGATGAACCGTATACTCTTAATTTTTGATATGTAAGGTGTAGAATGAACAAGCCGATATTATTAGGTGTTAATATTGATCATATAGCTACTGTACGTCAGGCGCGTGGTACTCGCTATCCAGATCCAGTTCAAGCTGCAATTGATGCAGAAGAAGCGGGCGCAGATGGGATTACCTTGCATATGAGAGAGGATTTACGGCATATACAAGCTCGCGATGTTCGTCTAATTAGACAAATACTGCAAACGCGTATGAATCTTGAATTAGCAGTTACCGAGGCAATGCTTGATTTTGCTGAAGAAATTTCTCCCGAACATACCTGTTTAGTCCCTGAAAAACGAGAAGAGTTAACAACCGAAGGTGGTTTAGATATTATTACTCACCAGAAAATCGTAGAACAGGCTGTAAAACGTTTGCAAGTAATGGGTAGTGAAGTATCTTTATTTATTGATCCTGATCTGGAACAGATTAAGGCCGCGGCAGAAATTGGTGCTCCTGTAATTGAGTTACATACTGGATGCTATGCAGATGCAATGGGGGCTGAGCAGCAACAGTATGAGTTAGAGCGAATTAAGCGCGCTGCAGAATATGCAGCGAGCTTAAATCTTATTGTCAATGCGGGCCATGGGCTCAACTACCATAACGTGCAGTCTATCGCGGCTATAAAAGAGTTGCATGAGCTGAACATAGGCCATGCTATTATCGCTCGGGCTTTGTTTTGTGGAATGAAAGAAGCAGTAAGGCACATGCGCCAGTTAATGCAAGAAGCAAGACTTTATGTCAACAACTGACATGATTGCAATTCGGATTACTAGGGATTCTGGCGATGGAGTGCGGTTGGTTGGTAAGCAACTAATTCTCAGTGCCGCACTTCCTGAAAACGGAAACTTTGGAGCAAAATTTAAAGAAAAAAGTTCATGATCTCCTCGAGTTTTTCAAGACCAAGGCTACTTGGACCCATATTTAACATCTTACTTAAAGAGATTTTTGTCTCACAATTGCATTAAGACAATCATCGAGATGACGCTTCTTTTTTTAAAATCATTATTATTGATAGTAGGGGTAACACACCCTAAATCAAAGAAGATGATCAATTCATTTTTTTAATCTATTCTATAAATTATATAAAGGACTAATAGATCGGTAATGAAAAAACCAAGAATATTCTTACAGCTAAGTATCTTGTTTTCTTGTTTGACTATGGTGCTAGGTGGTTCTGTTTTAATTGGATGGTACTTTGGCATCACATGGCTGTTGCGGTATCAGGCTAATACTATTGCCATGGTTTATAATACGGCTTTATCTTTTTTGATTTATGGTCTTTGCTTACTCTTTTTGCTTTTTAATTACTATAAAATCTGCCAATTTCTAAACATAATCGCTATTACGCTTTCTTTATTAGTACTTTTACAATCAGTAGCGGGAGTTAATCTGCATGTAGATGAGCTATTTTTGCATCATTATTACAATAGTTCAAATTTGTTCCCAGGAAGAATGGCGCCAAATACAAGCGTTTCATTTCTTATTGTCGGAGTGGTTATTCTTATTATAGGTAAGCATGAATGGTCATTTAGAATGGGGGTTATTGCATCAATTCTTGCCATTATTTTGTTTTTTATGTCTTTATTATTTGCAAGCGGTTATTTTTCTTCGTTAGAAAAAGCGTATCAATGGAGCCATTATACACCTATGGCTCTTAATACTTCTCTAGGTTTTATACTACTCTCTGTAACGTTATTATGTTCATTACTCTATAGGTGTCAATATCATGGTGTTTCTGTATGGCCTGCTATGCCATTGATAATTGGTCTGGGCATGTTTTTAATTAACAGCTTGCTGGCTTTATCAGTACATGAACAAGAATATATAAGCCATGTCCACTCTTTGTTGCCATTAGTTATATTTATATTAGGTACAATTTTTACATTAATGTTTTCTTTATTGTTCTACTATGTTCAGCAGGAAAGAGTACGCTCAAGAGAAGAGAAAAAGCTTAGATCGTTAACTGAAGCAACACTCGATGCCACTGATGATGGTATTCTTGCCTGGAATAGAAGGGGGATTATTACTCATTGTAACTCTAGGTTTACCGAATTATGGGGGGTGCCTGTTAATGAAGTCAAAAATTATTCTATTTTTAATTTACTTGTCAAAATGAGTGAAAAAGCAAAAAATAAGGAAAATTTTCGTGAATTAATGGATATTCTTATCCAACCTTCAGAAAACCATAAACGAATAACTCTAGAGCTTAAAGGCTCTCGATTTTTTGAGGCTTTCATGCAAACTTCAAAATCCAAGGAACTTCCACTTATTCAAGTGTTAAGTTTTCATGATATGACGGCGGTCAAAAATCTTGAAAATCAGATGATACATCGCAATAAGCATGATTTAATCACTGGATTACCTAATAAGTCCTCTATATTTGATATTTTGGATATAGTTATTAAGGATATATTAAATGATAATCATCAATTTGGTGTCTTTATTATAGATATCGATAGATTTACACAAGTAAACGATGTTTTTGGGCACAGCAAAGGGGATCAGCTCTTATGTATGATCGCTGAACGATTAAAAGACGCTGTCAAAGACATGGGTACTTTGTGCAGTTTGGGTGGCGATAAGTTTGTTCTTCTTGCATCACTGGGTCATAATGTTCCTAGTAAGAAAATCATTAAAACAGTTATGACTGCTTTGAAGCCAGCTTTTGAGTTTTACGACAGTTGTTTGAATTTGTCATGTGCTGTTGGAGTGGCGATTTGTCCTCAAGATGGAGTTCAAGCAGATGAATTGCTAAGGTGTGCTGACATCGCCATGATTAGAGCAAAAGAGCAGGGTAGAAACTCCGTAGCTTATTATACAAAGAAGCTTAGTGAATATACTTATGAACGTATGTTAGTTGAAAATGAACTGTATACGGCGTTGGAAAATCAAGAGTTTAAATTGTTCTTTCAACCATTGATTGAGTTGAAAAATCAAAAAATTATTGGCTTAGAAGCATTACTGCGATGGAAAAACCCGCGATTAGGCTTATTATCTCCTGATAATTTCTTCTCTTCCGCACAAGAGTTAGGGTTATTAAACGATATAGGAAACTGGGTATTGAATGAAGCTTGTCGTCAGCTCAGTTCTTGGAGGATTCAGGGACAGCCCTTAATTAAAATTTCTATAAATGTAACCGCCCAACAGTTTAAACATGCCCAGTTACTGCATGATATTAATAAGGCATTAGAGCTTTATGATTTGCCAAGTTCATGTCTCGAAATTGAATTGACTGAACAAACGTTGATAGAGGGATCAGCGGAGGTATTGACGACACTAAAAGAGTTACGAAAAAAAAGAATAACAATCGCTTTAGATGATTTTGGTAAAGGATACTCAAATCTTCATCGTATAAAAAATTTTCCCCTTGATAAGTTAAAAATTGATCAATCCTTCGTATCAAATTTGATGTACAATGAAAATAATAAAAATCTCATCAAAGCCATCATTTATTTAGCACAAACTCTAAATCTTTCTGTTTTAGCAGAGGGTATCGAAAATCAAGATCAATTAAATTTTCTTATTTCAAATCAATGTACTTATGGCCAGGGGTTTTTGCTTGCTAAACCTATGCCATCCTCTGATGTCTTGACTTTTCTAAAAAATTATAAATACGGTGTGAACACCTTAAAATCTGACTAAGTTTTCATTTCCAGTAAAAGCATAATTAGTACTATCAGCCATCTTTCAGAGACTCTAGAATCAGCAACTCAATTGGTTATGCAGAATCATAAGGTAGCCTAGAGGAAAATAACAAAAAATCCTCTTATCGTTGGCCGTATTGGTTTGAAGATATTCTTAAAATTGGCCCGATAATTACGACTAACTGCTCTTGCATTATTTTTTCTGCTAAACAATACACTCAGCTTGCGTATAGTGGTGTTCATAAAAAAAATCCCGGCAATAAAAAACCGGGATTCAGGTAGAGGAGACTGATAACTAGTCGCGACCAGAAAAGGCGCTTAATATATTAAGCAAGCTCACAAACAAGTTGTATATGGATACGAAAAGACCTACTGTAGCTGAAATATAATTTGTTTCTCCTCCATGGATGATTTCACTCGTTTGCAGCAAAATTAATCCGGAAGAAATAAGAATAAAGGCAGCTGAAATAGCGAGCTGTAATGCGGGAATATGAATGAAAATTCCTGCAATCATTGCTAAAAACGCAACCATTACACCGACAAAAAGAAATCCACCGAGAAAACTAAAGTCTTTTCTGGTCGTAAGCGCATAACCTGATAATGCAAAGAAAATCATACCAGTACCGCCTAAGGCAGTAGCAATTAATTGCGGTCCGTTTGAAAAACTACTGATGTAAAAATTAAGCACTGGACCTAGTGTATAACCTAGAAATCCGGTGAAAGCAAAAACACTTACTAAGCCCCAAACGCTGTTACGTAGAGCTTGAGTTAAGAACATTAACCCATAAACGCCAACTATCATCAGTAGCGGATTCATCGGCCGAGCACCACTTGTAAGGGAGATATAGGCCATAAACGCACTGAAGAAGAAGGTTAAGCTCAGTAACAGATATGTATTACGCAATACTTTGTTGCTTGCGAGTACAGATTCATTACGTCGCGTAAGGACAGTGACATTATTTCGGTTCATTATTTAGATCTCCTCTTTTTCTATATATTTAGTCTAGCATATCTAAGGGCAAGTTTCCCATATTTCAAGTCTAAAACCTATTATTTTTATTTTAAATTCAATAATTCTTCACGAGAGCATTATAAATAAAATTTTAGGGCTCTTCTAAGCAAATCATGGCGATTAGCGAATTATTTTTGCGCCTGACACAATTTAGCGAATAGATTGTTACGATAAACAATTGCTTGTCTGGATAATGAAATAAATCATAAATTCAAGCATATTATGATTGATCTTAAAGAAGCATTTCCTAGATTGGGTATGTTTTACATTATCGTGTCCTATGTCTACAATAGGCATTAGTTCGACAGTTTGATGTCATAAATTGGGGATATATATGGCGCGAGCAGCAGTAGTACAAATGGTTTCCTCAGCAAAAGTTACTGATAACTTGCAACAAGTAGAAGAACTGGTGCTCCAGGCACGCGAAGCCCATTCTGATGTTATTCTTTTGCCGGAAAATTTTGCATTTATGGGGCTACAAGAGAGGGATAAATTGGAGATAGGGGAGGTCTATGGCCAAGGCCCAATTCAACAAAAAATTAGTCAATTAGCAAAGCGGTCAGGTTTATGGATAATTGCCGGCACTATTCCCTTGAAAAGTTCGGGATCTAAAGTTCGCGCCAGTTGCCTTGTTTATGATGAACAAGGTAAATGTGCTGCGCGTTATGATAAAATTCATTTATTTGATGTTCATGTATCACCCAAAGAATCCTACCTGGAATCTTCATCTATTGAGCGTGGGTATGAGCTTGCTCTTGTTGATACGCCAATTGGAAAAATAGGTTTAACTGTTTGTTATGATTTACGTTTCCCTGAACTTTATCAACAATTAATGTTCCAAGGAGCTCAGCTGTTTACTGTTCCCTCTGCATTTACAGCAACAACAGGCCTTGCGCACTGGGATATCCTATTAAGAGCAAGAGCCATTGAAAATCTATGTTATGTTTTGGCAGCAAATCAAGTTGGGATACATGAAAATGGACGAGTTACGTATGGTCATAGCATGATTGTTGATTCTTGGGGTAAGGTACTTGCACAAAAAGAAACTGGAATTGGTATTGTTACTGCAGATATTGATTTAAAAAATCAGCAAGAGTTACGTCAAAAGTTCCCTTGTTTGGACCATCATGTATTAAACTTATAGATATAGGGTCTGCTTAATACAGCTTAATTGGATAAATATTTTATATTAAATAGGTAATTAAATGACAGAAGCACTTATTACAGCGAAAAAAGTTTTATTGGCCCCTGCGGCTCTGGATGAAACGGGGATAGAAAAATTATTTAAGACGATGATGAATCATCATATTGATGATGCAGATCTTTATTTTCAAAGTTGCCATTATGAGTCCTGGTATTTAGAAGACTCAGTAGTGAAAAGTGGTAGTTTTTCTTTGGATAAAGGGGTAGGTATTCGTGCCGTTAGTGGTGATAAGACAGGTTTTGCCTATTGCGATGATATTTTACTCCCGTCTATGTTGCGAGCAGCTGATGCGGCACGCTCCATCGCACTAACTGGCTCCATGCCAATCCAATCCATTCATGTTAAAAGTGCTGTGGTAAGTCGGTATCAAGGGTTAAATCCCATGGAAGGTATGAGTAAACATGAAAAAATCGCTTTATTAGAAGCAATTGATAAAGAGGCTCGTAGGATTGATCCTCGCGTAATCCAAGTTAATGCCGCATTAAGTGGCTGTTATGAAGTTGTCATGGTAGCGGGGATGCACGGACAGATGATCGCTGATGTGAGACCATTAGTAAGTATCAATGTGAGCGTCATTGTGGAGGATAAACAAGGGAGACGAGAATCCGCTCGTTCTGGAGGAGGTGGTCGAGTAGCCTACTCTTATTTTCTTGAAAAAGAAAATGCTTTAAGTTATGCACGAGAAGCCGTACGTGAAGCCTTAATTAATTTGGAAGCTCGCCCTGCACCCGCAGGAACTATGCCCGTTGTACTTGGTCCCGGTTGGCCAGGTGTTTTATTACATGAAGCAGTAGGGCATGGATTGGAAGGTGATTTTAATCGTAAGGGATTGTCTGCATTTTCAGGACGTATTGGTGAACAGGTTGCTGCACCAGGCGTTACCGTAGTAGATGATGGCACTTTAAAAGATAGGCGTGGATCATTAACTATTGATGATGAAGGAACCCCTTCACAATGTACCACTTTAATTGATAATGGTGTTTTGGTGAATTATATGCAGGATAAACTGAATGCCAAATTGATGGGCATGCAATCTACAGGTAATTGTCGTCGCGAATCCTATGCTCATGTGCCTATGCCAAGAATGACAAATACTTATATGTTAGCTGGTTCATATGATCCTGAAGAAATCATTCGTTCTGTTAAACGCGGTTTGTATGCAGTTAATTTTGGCGGAGGGCAAGTTGACATTACCTCTGGCCAATTTGTATTTTCTGCGAGCGAAGCTTATCTTATTGAAGATGGAAAAATTACTGCCCCAGTTAAGGGAGCTACATTAATTGGTAATGGCCCTGATGTGATGAAAAAAATTAGTATGATAGGAAATGATTTAGGATTAGATCGCGGAATTGGTGTGTGTGGAAAAGAAGGACAGTCCGTTCCAGTTGGCGTAGGGCAACCAACGCTTAAAATAGATGCTTTAACAGTAGGTGGTACACATTAAAAAACTATCTTACCCCGAGATTAACTTTTGAGTATTCTGTTGGGCTAATAAGGCCCAACGATTCTATCCCATCTTTGTACTGAGGCTCTGGATGAGTATTTGACAAAGTATTTTTAACTTCCTAAAGTAAAATATATCAGTATGGCATGGACGTAAGTCAAATTCTAAAATGAGACAAAAAATAATATTTATCATGATGCTGTTTATCAGCACAATTTCTTACTCCAATCCGTTAAAAATTGGCGTAGCTGTCTCAGGACTTCCCATAATAATTCCAATCAGATTCTTACCTATAATTCAAATTCAGCTCTCATATCGGATTTGGTACAACATAAAATTGATGTTATTGCGCTGAATAATGCCATTGCTTTAACATTACTTAGCAATAATTATTATGATATTAAATTTGTGGGGTCTTCTGTATCTATGGGAGATGGTTATGGCATTATTGCACTGCCAGATAAAGAAGCATTAATCAAGAAAATAAATGAGGCAATTTTAAGCATAGAAAAAGATGGATCTTACATTTCTATTTATCAAAAATATTATGAATATTAGGGGGTGTTGACACACCCTAATAGTTAATTTTAAGAGATAGGAACTTTTGAACCTGCTAATTTATGAAGCAAAGAACCAATTTCAAAAAGACGTTCCTCAGCAGAAGTGCTGTCGAGGGTAAAACGTAAACATTGAGGCCCGTCCATTTTATACCTTTTGGCATGTACTTGTATCAAACTGATTAAAACACCAGTGTCGATAGTTGGGGCATCACCAAATTCTATTTTGCCTTGCTGGGCGCCAGCACTGATTTTTTGAATCCCCATTTTTTCTGCTTTTAATTTTAATTCAGTAATCAATAATAAATGCTTCACTTGTTGGGGTAACAAGCCAAATCGGTCAATGAGTTCGATTTGTAACTCGTGTAATTGCTGATTATTTTTTGCATTTGAAATTCGTTTATACATGATAAGACGATTATGCACGTCAGAAATGTACTCATCAGGAATTACTGCACTAATCTTTAAATCGATCTCTGGTCCTTGATACATAGGGGCAGATAATTCAGGTGTTTTCCCTGCTTTCAAATCATTTACTGCTCTATCAAGCATCTCCATAAATAAATTAAATCCTATGGCGTGCATGTTACCGCTTTGTTCTTCACCTAAAAGCTCTCCTGCGCCACGAATTTCCAGATCATGAGTCGCTAAAGTAAATCCTGCTCCCAGATCTTCTAAAGATACAATTGCTTCAAGACGTTTTATGGCATCAGACGTTAAGGACTTTTCGTTTGGGGTAAGCAAATAAGCATAGGCTTGATGGTGGGATCGTCCTACACGTCCGCGTAACTGATGAAGTTGTGCCAGGCCAAATTTATCAGCTCTATCAATAATAATTGTATTTGCTGTAGGAATATCGATTCCTGTCTCAATAATCGTTGTACATACTAAAACATTAAAACGATGATGATAAAAATCAGACATGACTCGTTCTAACTCACGTTCACGCATTTGCCCATGCGCACTACGAATTTTGGCTTCAGGGACTAAAGTTTGCAAGTCTTCACAGATACGCTCAATGGTTTCTACATTATTATGTAAGAAAAATACTTGGCCGCCTCTTAATATTTCTCTTAATATCGCTTCTCGAACAATAGGATCCTTTTTTTCCTGCCAAAAAGTTTTAATCGCCAAACGTTTTGCAGGAGGGGTGGTCATTAATGAAATATCACGAATCCCTGCCATAGCCATATTCAATGTCCTGGGGATAGGGGTGGCTGTCATCGATAAAATATCCACGTGGGTACGTAGTGCTTTGATATGTTCTTTTTGTTTCACTCCAAAGCGGTGCTCTTCATCAATAATGAGAAGTCCCAGGTTTTTAAAAGCGATACTGCTTTGAAATAGTTTATGTGTTCCTATAACGATATCTACAGTACCTGATTTTAATCCAGCAAGTACCGCTTCACTTTCTTTGTTGGATCGGAAACGCGAAAGCAGCTCAATATTAATAGGGAAATCAGCGAACCGATCCCTAAATGATTCAAAATGCTGTCCCGCCAAAAGTGTGGTCGGTACCAGGACACACACTTGTTTATTGCTTTGAACAGCCACAAATGCTGCACGCATAGCTACCTCAGTTTTACCAAAACCCACATCGCCACAAATTAAGCGATCCATGGGCCTCGAAGACTCCATATCTTTGATAATTTGTTCAATTGCGTTTAGTTGATCAGGAGTTTCTGTAAAAGGAAAACCACTTGCAAATTTAGCATAGTCACTGTGATCGACTTGATATTGATGTCCCGGTTGTGCTTCTCTTTTGGCGTAGAGGTCAAGTAATTCAATCGCCACATCATGGATTTTCTCGGCGGCTTTTTTCTTTTCCTTTTGCCATTGATCGCTTCCCAATTTATGGAGAGGCGCATGCTCACTATCTACACCAGTATAACGGCTGATGAGATGAAGGGATGTCACTGGAACATAAATTTTGTCTTCTCCCGCATAGGCGAGAACTAAAAATTCACTAGCCATTCCGTTGGACTCAATATGCTGTAATCCTTGATAACGTCCAACACCAAACTGCAAATGCACTACAGGAGAGCCGATACGTAATTCAGCCATATCACGAATAATCAGGTCTGGATCAACCAATTTTTGTGAACTACGTCTTTGTGGTGTGCTGTGCTCTCCAAATAATTGTGATTCAACAATAATCACAATATTATTCTGGATTAACTCACATCCGTAAATGAGCTCTCCTGTGGTTATATTGAGTTTAGCTGTATCATGTATAAAACTATCCCATGAGGACTGTATTTTAGCAGTAAGCCCACTTGGTTTGAGCAGATCAAGTAATACTTCACGTCGTCCAGCACTTTCAACCACCATTAAGTAGCGCCTAGAAGAATTAGAACAATACTCACGTAACTTACTTAAAGGCTCTTGGGTTTTCCTGTCAATCGGTAATTGTGGGCCAGGAGCAATCTCAAAATTAACTGCACCCTTTTTATCTGAGGCATGATGAAATAAACGTAATTGTTGATAAGTATTTGCCAAGGTTAAAAGTTCATTAGGACTAATAAAACAGGTCGATGGAGATAAAATAGGCCTGCTAATGTCGTATCGTCTTTGTTCGAAGCGTTCATTTAACTCTAGCCAGAATTGCTCTGCTTTATCTTGAATATTTTCAATGAAACATACCTTGGCCGTGCTTGGAAGATAATCAAAAAAAGTCACTGTTTTATCAAAAAACAAAGGAAGATAGTATTCGATACCAGAAGGGAATTGTCCCTCACTGATTGCTTCATAAATCGGACATTGGCTTGGGTTTCCAGAAAATAACTCTCTAAAAGCACGCCGAAATTTGAGTTGGCTTTGTTCGTTTAAAGGAAATTCTCGCGCGGGTAATACATTGATTTCTTTGATTTTTTCTATGGTACGCTGCGTGTCAGTATCAAATTCTCTTAAACTTTCAATTTCATCATCAAAAAGTTCGATACGAAAGGGTAAACCTGAGCCCATGGGATATACATCAATTATTGAACCCCGTAAGGCATACTCACCATGCTCGAGTACTTTGTTGACACAATGATATCCGGATTGCTGGAGTTGGTTGCGAAAAGCATTTAGGTCTAATTTCTGTCCCTCTTTAAGCATTAATGCATGTTGATTCAAAAACTCAGGGGGACATAACCTATGCATCAAGGTACTTGCTGAAGTGATAATAATTGCATCAGTCACTTGTTGAATACGACTTAAAGCATACAATCGTTCAGAAATAATATCCTGATGTGGGGAAAATTGATCATAAGGTAGTGTTTCCCAATCAGGAAAAAAAGTAATTCTTGAGATGAAGTCGAATTTAGAAAGAAGGTTAACTCTGCTTGTAATTGATTAGCACTCAGATTGTCTTGTGCAATCAAAAGCTTAATTCCAGATGTTTGTTGGCAATACTCTGCTAGTGCAAGTGCCAGGCTACTGCCATGGAGTTGTCCCCATGTTTGTTTGGCTTGTGTTGGTTGGAAGAGTAGTGTACTTATGGACATAGCTAGGTTAATCGACTGACAAATCAGTTATTATACCTGATATGTTGCTTAGGTTGTATCTTAAAGTTGTCGATTAGTAGCGATTTTAAAATCTTATATCGATAAACGTATTCCGATAACGAAAATTGAATAGCCCCCTTAATACTACCCTCATTTTTTTATATTTAAATAGTAAATATGTTTAGTATTAATTTTAGGGGCTATATTATGCCAAGAGACAGCGTCAACACAGAACAATATTTAGTAATTAGGAATTTAAACAATTACCTTAAATATCATAATCTGCCACTCAAAGTAAATGAAGATGGAATCTGCCATGCCTTATCTACGTTGTACATTCAATATACATTGGAGGGAAAAGAGAAAGAGTTTGAAAAGCTTTTATCCTTTGTAGCCCAAAAGATCCCGGCGGAGAGCAATGAGTTTCCCGATGCAGAACTATTTATTTTAGTTGAAAAAATAATCGCATTACAAGAAGGGAAAAGCACCCGGAATAAATACAGTCAATCTAACTCCCATGAACAGCTACAGGTAAAAGGACAAAATTTGGAGTCAGTTTTTCAAATAGGCCTTCAAACCAATATTGATAACTGGGCTGAAATAGTAAGGGATATCAATTTAAGAGACAATGAAGTAATGCGTGTCAGCAGCTTACAGCATACTATTGCAATTGCACGGGATAAAGAGGGCAATTATAAAGTATATGACCCAAATAATTCAAACATAAATCAGAAATTCCAAAATGAACAGGAAATGGTCCAGTGGTTATCCAAAGAAGCATTTAATTTCTCTTTAGTTTCTTCGGGCTCCGACAAGTTGGATATGAATATAAGTGTCATTAGTCATCAGCCAAGCCCAATAGATAGAAATTTTCCCGATAAAAATGATCTATTGGGTAAATATCTAACACCTGAGCAAAAAAGGTTAGATGCCAAGCTTGGTGGTGGTTTGCATTTTGCGATGAAATTTGATGATGCTAAAGCTGCTGAGTATATTTTAAATGATAGCGAGACAAATTTAATTAATTTAGACGATAATGAGATTCGTCGAATTGCATTATGCGCCGTTGTCCGTGATTCAGCAAATGCATTAGGTAAGCTTTTAGAAAACTTGAAAAATGAAAAAATTGATGCTCTTGACGCTGTCTTTTACTATGCATTGTCTTCGGGTAGTGCTAGATGCATAGAGAAATTTTTGGAAAATCCTCATATGTCAGAGTTGTATGCTGATTGTATAGAAATGCAATATGAAGAAACATTAAAAAACGTGTGCAAGGGATTGAATGAGCAGTTGATTGGTAAAGTAATGAAAGATGTTTTGGATAAACAAGGACAAGACGTTTTTAACCCTGCACTTGTATCAGAGTTGATAGAAATATCCATAGAAAAACAAAACGCTCATGCTATAAGTCTGCTTGCTAAAAGAATTACTAATTTTGACCAAATCATTTCTAGTAATAATCGTTTAGGGTTTTTAAAGGCAGCTATAGAGAACAATGATCCAGTAATGGTGAGATCATTAATCACTAATCTCAAAATATCACCAGATGAATTAAACTGTTTAAATATGGGGTTGTCAGTAGTTAACAAATACAATGTCGAAATTTTTATCACTTTAAAAGAGAGTGGCTATCAATTTACGCCAGAGGCAGATGAGTTAATTGTCAGTAAGAAAGCTCGAAGTATTGGTATTCTGCAGAATTTGGGTATAGCCTTGATACGTTTTTCAGAATTTCTTACCAATCAAAACAAAATTCAGGTAGATAATGATAAAGTCCAGCAATTTGCGCCCAAAGAAATATGTGATGTTGATGAGAAAAATGTTAAACCCTTTAGTAATAATGGTGGGCAAAAAAGCAACAAAGCTGTTATTGAAATAGACAGTGATGATGAATATGCTAACGCTGTAAAACAGAATGTTCGTGTTTTCAATGAGTTCAAAGAAAAGCTTTATTCTATTATATCACCTTCAAGGAGTCCTGAAATTACAGCTGAGACTAATGAGAGGTCATTTAAGTTAACTCCTAATTAAATGGCGAGTCATTAATTTTGATTTCGAAGTAGTTTAATAAGGTAATAACTTCAGGGAATGAAAAATGTGCGTTTTTGATTCTATTTTCGTTTGGATTAATGCCGTAGTTGATCGCGTTTGTCAAATCAGCAGAGGTTAAATTCGTATGCACAAATAAACTATCAAGTAAATCAGTACCTGTAAAATGTGCATGGCTTAAATTGGTTTCTCGAAAATCAACTTCATGAGCTTTACACTCTTCCATTTGAAGATCAGCAAGTTCTAAACCAAAAAAACTGGAATGACTTACATTGCTATTATAAAAATAGAGCGGGCTTGTAAGTTTGACTAGAGGCCAGTTCAACTCCGTCCAATTGATTCCAATGAGTTTTGAGTGATTAAAAGAGACCTCTGAAAATTTGCAATTTGGGAATTTTGAGAGGCTAAGATCACAGGATTCAAAATCACAGTCAATAAATTTGGTATTCCTGAAAACTGTTTCAATGAATTTGCATTGTTTGAACCGGCAATGTTCGAAAGTAATCAATTCTATTTGTTCTTTCTTTATAGTTAATTCGGTGAATGTCTGTTCACTATATGTCTTTTCATGAAATAGATGTGTCATTCATTTGCTCTAAATGAGTTTGAGGTCTCATATGATACTTAACGTCGGTCTTGGGATAAAGACGCATTTTTATCTTGACTCATTTGAAGTAGGAAAGTGCGAATTTGTAGGGGGAATTATTTTGGTTAAAAGTCTCTCGAGCCAATCAGAAGGAAAATAGTTCAAGTCAAGACTGTTTTTTTTATTTTTGTTTGTATAGAATAGCTCTCGCTAGAATCGCTTCCTCATGCCACACACCTGTGGATATTTTTTCAAGTACAAGCCGCATGTTACACTTAATTTTTTAAGAGTCATTGTTTTTTCTAGATTTTTCTTCATTTTCATATCAGTTTATTAGGGTAAGTTATACACATTTTCTGTGGATAAGTCTGTTTATAGGTTGTCAAATATTTTGGGGTAATTCGAGCTTAAGTAGATGAAGCATTATTTTCCGCAGTGCTTTTTTATGACGATTGTGAGTTGTTATGCAAGGTTTAGTGATTGGAGCGTTTCCGCTTTTCCACAGTAAAATCAGGCTCTCTTACCCCAAAATTTATATTCATTTTATATGAAGCGATAACTTAAGCGTCGTTTGATGTTTCAGTTTCAATCAGCTCTAATTCATCTAATGCTATATCTACAGATTCAATTTTTTGGAAACGTGATGTGATCTTCTTAGCTGAAGTATTTACCTCACTGACATCCTGATGTGCTAAATTAATATGTTTGGACAATTTATCCATTCGTTTTTCAAAACGTTGGAAATCATCTGCGAGTGCTTGTAAATGCTTTTGGATAATATGGACTTGTTTACGCGTGGCATCATCTTTGAGTACTGCTTTAGCCGTAGTGAGTACGGCCATCAAAGTGCTTGGAGAGACAAGCCATACCTTTAGTCGTTGTGATAGGGCGATTAAGTCTGGATAATTGGCATGGATTTCAGCAAAAATAGATTCGGCAGGAATAAACATCATAGCTCCGTCAGTTGTTTCATTAGGAATGATGTATTTATCTGCAATATCTTTAATATGCTTTTGAATATCCTGTCGAAATTGTTGTTGTAAGGATTTTCTTTCCATTGATCCTGGTTCGACGACGTTAATAAGACGTTGATAGGTTTCCAGGGGAAATTTAGCATCAATAACCACGTTTCCAGAGGGTTCAGGCAAGAATAAAATACAATCAGCCCGTTTTTGATTGCTCAATGTATATTGCATTTGAAAGTGATTGGCAGGAATCATATTACTGATGAGTGTTGAAAGCTGTACTTCACCAAAAGCACCGCGTGCTTTTTTGTCAACCAGGACATCTTGCAGACTGACGACGTGATTTGATAATTCAGTAATTTTCTTTTGTGCCTCATCAATAATAGTCAAGCGTTTGACTACATCAATAAAAGTTGAGGAAGTTTTTTCAAAGCCTTCGGTTAATTTATGATTGACTTGCTGCGTTAAACTATGAAGGTGATTACGAATTTCTTCAGTCAGTAATTGCAAGTGAGAGGTTAGTGCACTCGCATGCTGTTTGAAGCTATGGTTTATTTGTTCACGAACATCCGTCATTTGCTTTTGAACCGAATCATGGATGAGTTGTTGTGTTATTAATTGGCCTTGAGCAATTTTTGCACTAATATCGAGGTGTATTTGATGTATTTCTGTAGTGAATGTGCTGAGAATTTTCTCCTGATAGTGTTCACTAAGACTCTTTAATTGGTGTTGCTTTATTAAAAGCCATACAACTATTAAAAATTGGAGGGCTAAAGCACATGCTATGCCCTCAATTAAGGAGATTGATGATAAAAATTGCATTCATTAGTCCAATACTTGACTGAGTTTAATCGGAAGATCGTGTTGATAAACCGGTTTTAATTGCCCATAATCAGTTAAATGTAAATAACCGACAGAAAGCTGATCCTCTGCTAATTGAGCGGAATTGTCAAAGCTAAAGTGGATTATTTGTCTCCCTGGTTCTAGCCATAGTGCGCTTTGGGCTGTTTCCACTGGAATATTTTCACCTGCGGCATTTCTTTTGTAAAGGACGCTTTGTAATGCATAGCGACTTGCGGTGGCAACATCTGCAATTACAGCGAAAGTTAAAGGTTTAGATGATGTTTTTTTAATGCTGACTAAACCGGCTGAAGGTATGGAATAGGAAAACGCAGCGCGTCCAGTACGATGAGTAGGACTATTTTCATCAAGCCCGCTTGTCACATCTACTTCTATATACCAATTATCACCACGTGTATTAATATCCGAAAGTAAATGTGCACTTGCCTCATATTGATTGCGTTTTATTTCTTTTAATTTAAGAGTTATACTTTGATTGTTAGGGCCGATTAGAGTGGCATTAATATTATCGATAGGATAGGAAGTCTCGTTATCCTTTAAGGTTATGGTTGCATTAAATTGATCACCATATTGATACTGCAATGCAGCGGGCTCAATTTGTAGGTAGAGTAACGAATATTTTTCAAAAACATGAATCAGATAAGTATTCGACTCATTATGAGACTTCGCTTTTTTGCTTTTGATGACGAAATTGCCCATGCCTAATTCAGGCTTGATTTGCAACATCGTCTGATGTGTTCCCATTTTTAGTGATTCATCAATGGCTTCATCTTGGCTGTATAAAGATGATGCCTCTTTTAAGCTCATGAAGGGAGCCGACGCATTTTTTAGCTCTAATGCAGGAATGGCTTTATCTTCTAAAGGAATAATACGCATGACCGCGCCTGGGGCGTGGATAGGTAAAATTACTCCTTGTTCTAGTTGTGCTGCTGATACTTTCTTAGTGTAACTATAACTTTTTTGGACATTGCTGCCAGCATTTTTCAAAGGAACCTCAGCAGTTTGCCAGCTGTCTTGCAGGTTTTCATGAGATAACGTATCACAGATCTCGCAATCATAAGATTTGATTGGGTGTTGAGGTAAGTTGTATGCATTTACCTGAACAGAAGATAACAATGATAATAAAGTAAGTGTAGTTCTCATCAAGCAGCTCCTTCTGAATCAATGACAGAGGTAAGTATTTTTTCCAAACCAAAGCATGAGTGTCTGCTCTGATTATGGCTTAAGGTCAAATGATCCTCTAATTTATCTTTATCATAAAACCAAATTGAGCCGGCAACTGTTTGTGAACTGCAATTTAAAAAGCCATCAGCGCAACTATCTAAATAAAGTTTTGCTATTTTTAGACCACTATTAAGGATATAACCATTACAATAACTTGATGAATTAAAAGGTGATGCTATCACATCAGTCCCTACAACAGACTTAAAGGGTTTTGGTAAGGTAGGACGATTTTTTGTACCAAACAAAAGCTCTTCATTATAAATGTACATATCACCAACACGTTGCTGTTTTATTGCATCCCCAGTATAGCCTAATAACCAGCTCAGGCTGGCCTCAAAAACTCCGCCATTAAGCAAGGCATCAGCGAGTGGCGTTCCTCCACTGGATGGTGCTAGAGCAATAACTTTCTCTATTTTATTTTTTAGCTGTAGGTAACGACTATCATAGGTTGGGTTAGAAAGAATCCAACGCATGACATTCCCACCGTTAGAATGGGTATAGACAATTAATGAGCTAATTTTTTTATCGGCTATAAAATTCAATAATTGATCTGCTGTGCATCCAGCCGCATCTTCATCCCACATATACTTGCTGAAATCGCAGTGTACTACGTAATAGTTTTCGGGGTTTGGAAGTGCTTGAGCGAGACTTTGGATAAAGTCGGTTTTCCAGTAGCCTCCTTCGGCATCATCACGATGATCTTTGGTGCCATGGACTAATGCAATGCCTAAATTGCCATTAGGATCTGGATGCGAATAAATCCATGAAGAAAATAGAAGCAGACACAAACTAATTAGAAGACGTTTAAAATCCATTTTATTATCCTATTTATTATCCTAGATTATATTAAATCAGCATGTATCTATAGCATATTTTTTAGTGATAAACTAATGTTTTTAGGATAATTATAAGTATTGAATTATGCTTGGTAGTTATGTTTTAGATGGATGGCGATGAATGATTATTGATGAAATAAAAGAACACATGGCTAAGCTAAAAGATAAGATAAGGCAGTATGATTATCATTATTATGTACTGGATGATCCTTTAGTACCCGATGTTGAGTATGATCGATGTTTTCGTGCGTTACTCGATTTAGAAACAAAGCATCCTGAATTATTGACTGCTGATTCACCAACACAACGTGTTGGTGGTACTCCTGCAGATGCTTTTGCGCCCGTAACTCACAGACAACCTATGTTGTCCTTGTCAAACGTCTTCAGCGAAGATGAACTACAGGCATTTATTAAACGAGTCACTGAAAAATTAGATGAGCCAGTCCAGCAATTAGTTTTTACGTGTGAGCCAAAATTAGATGGTCTTGCTGTAAATATTACTTATGAAAATGGAGTATTGGTTTATGCAGCTACTCGCGGGGATGGGACTACAGGTGAAAACATTACTGCCAACATTAAAACGATTGCGGCAATACCATTAGTTTTAAGAACCAATAAGCCACCGCGTTTTATTGAAATACGTGGCGAAGTATATATACCAAAAGCAGGCTTTGAGGAATACAATAAAAGAGCCAAAGAGTTGGGTGAAAAAACCTTTGCAAATCCACGTAATGCAGCAGCAGGAAGTTTACGGCAATTGAATCCTGCAGTAACGGCAAACAGACCACTAGCGATTTATTGTTATGGTATTGGTGCTTGTGAGGATTATCGTTTACCAGGCACGCATTGGGAGCAATTACAATTAATAAAAGAGTTTGGTTTTAAGGTTTCCTCTGAATCAAAAAGGGAAGTCGGGATTGAAGGTTGTTTGGATTATTACCGCAATATGCTCGCTAAGCGAGATCAACTTCCTTTCGAAATCGATGGTGTTGTTTATAAAGTTGATAGCATTGCTTTGCAACAGCAATTAGGTTTTATTTCGAGGGCTCCACGTTTTGCTTGTGCCCATAAATTTCCGGCTACTGAAGAAATAACAGAAATTTTAGCAGTTGATTTTCAAGTAGGTAGAACTGGGGCTTTAACTCCTGTAGCTCGTTTAGCCCCAGTGAATGTTGCTGGAGTTACTGTGAGCAATGCTACCTTACATAATATGGATGAAATTACCAGAAAAGATATTCGAATAGGGGATAAAGTGATTATCCGTCGCGCTGGTGATGTGATTCCTGAGGTGGTTTCGGTTGTTTTAGAACAACGACCAACAGATACTAAGGAGATTTGTTTGCCTCTAAAATGTCCTGTTTGTGATTCTGATGTTGTTCGTGAAGAAGGAGAGGCGGTTGCTCGGTGTATTGGTGGTTTGTTTTGCAAGGCCCAATTAAAAAGAATGATGTGGCATTTCGCTTCACGTAAGGCAATGCATATTGAAGGATTAGGTTCTGTTTTAATTGAGCAATTGGTTGATGAAGGTATTGTACGGCATCTCCCTGATCTTTATAGGCTTGATGTTTCTACATTGGCTAATCTACCGCGTATGGGCGAGAAGTCTGCAAAAAACTTATTGCAAGCCTTAGAACAGAGTAAAAAGACTACATTAAGTCGTTTTCTTTATGCTTTAGGAATTCGCGAAATTGGTGAGGCAAGTGCCCGGGTGTTAGCAGAGCATTTTGGTGATATTGAAGCAATTTCAAATGCAACAGTAGAAGAACTCATGAATTTGGAAGATATGGGGCCTGTTGGCGCTGGAAATATAGTACATTTTTTTGCACAAACCCATAACCTGGAAGTGATTCAACATTTGTTAGAACTTGGGGTTTATTGGCCAAAAATTGAGAAAAAACAACAGAATACAGAGCATCCTTTATTTGGAAAAACAGTGGTACTCACTGGAACCTTAAATACACTAAGTCGCGAAGAGGCTAAAGCGAAATTACTCATCCTGGGTGCTAAAGTAAGTGGTAGCGTATCGGCAAAAACAGATTATGTAATTGCTGGTACTGAAGCAGGGTCAAAGCTTGATAAAGCAAATAATTTAGGGATTTCCATTTTAGATGAAGAACAATTTCTTCATATGTTATAAATTAAAATGAGCTCAGACAAGGATTTTATTTGAATCGCATACATCGAATAATTTTCATTTTTATTTTTTTTAAAAATCTAGGCTGTGTGTATGCATGGCCTGGGGTTTTAAATAATCCTTATCCTCAAAGTGAATCAAAAAAGAATATTTATTACTCTTCTTTTTCGGAACAACCTAAAACACTAGATCCAGCCCTTTCTTATTCTTTAAATGAATATCTTTTTATTGCTCAAATTTATGAGCCACTATTGGAATATGATTATCTATTAAGGCCTTATCAATTAGTTCCTTTAACGGCAACACAAATGCCACAACTAAGATATTTGGATGAGCAAGGAAATGTACTTTCTCCAAAAAGCAAGGTTATCCCGAGTTATAGTATTTATACGATTAATATAAAAAAAGGAATTTATTATCAACCTCATCCTGCGTTTGCCAAAGATGAAAAAGGAGACTACCGTTACCATCATTTATCAAAAGACTATTTAGACGATGCTGAGATTCATCAGTTGTCAGATTTTAAATATATAGGTACTCGAGAGTTAATTGTTGATGATTATATATATCAAATTAAGCGCTTAGCTAATCCAGCAGTGAGCTCGCCAATTTATGGGCTGATGAGTAATTATATTGTTGGCTTTGAAAAATATGGACAGACACTTCCCGGCACTAATCATTACATTGATTTACGTCGTTATCCCTTGGCCGGGATTAAAAACTTGATGATTATACGTTTGAGATTACTTTAAAAGGGGTATATACCCAGTTTTTATTTTGGCTTGCTATGAGTTTTTTCGCACCTGTACCTTGGGAGGCGGATATTTTTTATTCTCAACCAGGAATGGCTGATAATAATATTACACTAAGCTGGTATCCAATCGGTACTGGTTCTTTCATGTTGGTGGAAAACAATCCTAACCGCAGTATGGTATTAAAAAGAATCCTAATTTTAGGGAAATGTACTATCCTAGTCATGGTTCTGCAAGAGATAAAAAATTAGGGTATTTAGATAATGCCGGCAAACGTCTTCCTTTAGTGGATCAAATAATTTTTACCTTGGAAAAAGAATCCATTCCTCGGTGGAATAAGTTTTTGCAGGGTTATTATGATAATTCAGCAATTGGTTCGAATAGTTTTGATCAGGCTATCCATATTAATCGACACGGAAATGCGACTCTAACTCGAGAGATGCGCAAAAAGCATATGTATTTAACGCAAATAGTACAACCCAGCACTTATTATATGGGCTTTAATATGCTCGATAATGTTGTAGGTGGCGTTAGTGAGCGTGCTCGTAAATTAAGGCAAGCTATTTCTATTGCCGTAAATTACGATGAAGAAATTGCTATTTTTTACAATGGACGGGGGGTTGCTGCACAAGGCCCAATCCCTCCTGGTATTTTTGGCTATAAAGAAGGCAAAGAAGGAGTTAATTCTTATATTTATCAATGGGAAAATGATGAGGCGATACGCAGGCCGATTAATGATGCGAAACAATTAATGATTGAGGCAGGTTATCCTGGAGGTATTGATCCAAAAACAGGCAATCCCTTGATTCTTCATTATGATGTGACTTCGTCGGGAGGACCAGAAGATAAATCTTTATTTGATTGGACGCGTAAGCAATTTGCAAAAATTGGTATTGATTTGAATGTAAGAGCAACTCTATATAATCGTTTTCAAGAAAAAATGCGCACTGGAGAGACCCAAATATTTAGTTGGGGTTGGGTGGCTGATTATCCAGATCCTGAGAATTTTTTGTTTCAATTGTATGGCGGCAATGGCAAGGTAAAATTTGGTGGGGAAAATGCTGCTAATTATGAAAATTCTGAGTTTGATCGTTTATTTAATTTAATGAAAAATCGAGAAAATGATCCGCAAAGACAGCAGCTAATTGATGCTATGGTGAATATTGTAAGACATGATGCTCCCTGGATCTGGGGCATTAATCCTGAAGAGTTTGTATTGTCCCAAAGTTGGGTCTCCCATGTTAAGCCTAATGCTATGACTTATGGAACATTAAAATATACAGCGATAAATGTAGCAAAGAGAAATACATTGCGGCAAGCTTGGAATCAACCCATTTTTTGGCCTGTGGGGTTGTTATTTTTGCTTCTTTTGATTTTGATTCTGCCTCTGGTGATCGCCTATCACAAGAAAGAGAAACAACCGGCAAAAAGGATTTGATATATTATGATTAAGTATTTGTTGCGTCGCATTACTTATTCAATTCCCATTCTTTTGGGGATTAACCTGCTTACTTTTATTTTGTTTTTTACGGTGAATACACCTGATGATATTGCACGTATGCACCTGGGACAAAAATATGTCGAGCAGCACGTGATCGATGATTGGAAAATGACACATGGCTATAACTTACCCTTGTTTTATAATCAACAAACAAAAGGAATGCAAAAAATAACAGAAACTTTATTTTTTCAAAAATCCATGAGGCTCTTTACTTTTGATTTTGGTATTTCTGATGCTGGACGAGACATCAGTGAGGACATTACTTATAGAATGTGGCCTAGCCTGTCAATTGCGTTACCGGTTTTATTTCTGGATATAATCAGCAATATTATTATAGCTATGGCTATGGCATTTTTTAGAGGCACATATCTTGATCTAACTGGCGTCATCATTTGTATTATTTTAATGTCGATTTCGAGTTTGTTTTATATTATTGGAGGTCAATATCTTTTTGGGAAATTACTGCGTTTAGTTCCTATCTCGGGTTATGACGGAGGTTTTGACGCGGTGAAATTTGTTATTTTGCCAATTAGTGTTGCTGTTCTAAGTGGTTTAGGGGCCGGTGGACGTTGGTATAGAACTTTATTTTTGGAGGAAATCAATAAAGATTATGTTAAAACAGCTAGAGCAAAGGGGTTGTCTGAACAAAGAGTGATGTTCCTTCATGTGTTAAAAAATGCTATGTTACCTATTTTAACTGGAGTTGTAGTGCTTATACCTTCCTTATTTATGGGGAGTTTAATTCTGGAGTCTTTTTTTGGTGTACCGGGGTTAGGTAGTTATACTATTGATGCAATCCAGCAACAGGATTTTGCTGTAGTGAGAGCAATGGTTTTTTTAGGGTCTATTCTTTACATTATCGGCCTAGTATTGACAGACTTTTCTTATATACTCGTCGATCCGCGTGTAAAGATATCGTAATTTATTGAAAAATAATCACAAAATTTAAATAGGGAGGATTTAGCCATTACTTAGAACCGTTCGTCCAGAGGACAGGCAAAGGCGCACGGTAGTTAGAGAATCTAATCTCGCTCGAGACGGTATTTTACGCTTCGCGCACCCTCTTCTGGAAAGTGGACATCCATTTCTATAGAAGCATTGTACTTCCATAAACATGGGGGCGCTGCGTGAGGACGATACTGAACCCTGACGGATCTGGATTTAGCTCGATCTTATTAATTTAATATAAGGCTATGAGAACATCAAATATTAAGGAACAAGATGACCTATGAATTTTTATGGACAGATAAATGTTTTCTTACTTTATTAGTCTTAAGCATCTTGGTTATTTTATCGAGTTTGCGTAAGCAACATGTTAGACGTTCTTTTTCCATTATTTTGCATCGACCCATTGCGGTAAGTGCGGGAATTATCCTTTTGTTTTTTATTGCTATTGGTGTATTAGACTCTATTCATTTAATGCCAAAAAACACCAAGCAGAAACAACGAGCACCGTTCTTGATAATATTTTAGCACCTATTGATCAAATTACAGAAAAAACCTATTCAGCTCCATTGGCTTTAAGGCAGTTTGTCAGCGAAACTACTCTAATTAATGGAATGGTCAAGCAATTTTATCCTTCACTTATCTATACGGCCAAGATCAAAACTGAAAAGGAGAGAAAAAGGGTTATAATAAATTCGCTTCTTTATGCGTTGCAATGCAGCACTTTTTTGATTTTTTTAAGTGGATTTGTATTAGTCGTTGTAAGATTTAGTTTACGCTTAAAATTATGTACTTTAACTCCTACAAGTTTAAGTACACTGATTACATTAGGTATACTTAGCTTTTTTGTGGTGTTTGGATATGATTTATCACGCACATTCCATGTATTAGGTACAGGACAAATTGGCCAAGATATATTTTATTTTACCATTAAAAGCATTCGTACTGGTTTGGTGATTGGCTTTTTAACTACATTATTTATGTTACCTTTGGCTTTATTCCTAGGAATAGTAGCAGGATATTTTGGGGGGGTGGCAGATGATGTGATTCAGTACCTTTATACTACGTTAAGTTCTATTCCGGGAGTTTTATTAATTACTGCATCAGTTTTGTCATTACAAATATATATTGCCAACCACCCAGGACAATTTGCTACTTTAGCCCAAAGCGCTGATGCACGTTTGTTAGCTCTTTGTTTCATTTTAGGAGTCACGAGTTGGACTAATTTATGCAGGCTTTTGCGTGCTGAAACATTGAAGTTACGTGAAATAGATTTTGTTTTAGCCGCGCGTGCTTTAGGTTCAAATTGGTTTACTATTATTCGTAAACATTTGCTGCCTAATGTGATGCATATTGTGGTAATTACTTTGGTATTAGATTTCAGCTTTTTAGTCATGGCTGAAGCACTATTATCTTATGTAGGGGCAGGGGTTTCACCAATGACAATCAGTTGGGGGAATATGATTAACAGCGCACGCCTTGAGTTGGCACGTAATCCGGTTATTTGGTGGCCTATGTTTGCTGCATTTCTTTTTATGTTTTTATTGGTGCTCGCGATAAACTTATTTGCCGATGCTGTGAGAGATGCGTTTGATCCCCATCAGTCTCACGTTTCATAGGATCGCAAGTTGAGCCTTGCAAAAGTATCCCTTGGTGAAGGCTCAACTTGATTAGTTAGATTAGCACTGAAGAGTATAACTGGTATTATGTGTAAGACTCTCTTCAGTCTTTTTGTCTAAATCAGCAAATATTGACTTGGTGTGAATGGGTGGAGTAGGCTCTTTTTTCTTGCCTGATAGAGTAAGATCTTTTTCTTGATCACAAGTAGTATTTTGTACCACTTCATCAACTTGTGATAATGGCTCATCAACTTGGGCGTTTGCCTTTCTAGCGTTATATGCGTTGGCAGCAGCTTTAACTCCCATTCCAGCCAATCCACCAATAAGTAGAAATGGTGACCAAACAACGGCGCCTATAGATTTTAAAACGCCTTTAACAGATAAACCATCTTCATTTACGACACGTGAATGCATCATATCCATCATACTTTTATTGCCTGAATAACATTCTTTAGCACTGGAATAAAGATAAGCTAAACCTATCGCACCATAAAGTGCAAGCGCGCCTAAACCAAAAGTGGCGAGACTAAAGGCGGTGGCTGCTCCTACAGATGCGGCTCCTAATGTCATTGATGAAGCAGCATAACCAGCAACACCTGCAGTAGGACTTAATAATAAAGCAAGAATCATGGCAGGAATTAAGATCGCAGCAACTAGTAATAATGCTCCTGAACTATAGTATCCGTAACCTCGATGAACATGAACAGTAGGGCGAATCGGAGGGAAAATACGTACGCGAGGATGGCCATGTATATGCGGATGATTATGTACATGAACATGTGGGGGTACATGTATGTTTCCAGGATGATTGTGATGATGTCTAGGCACTTTTTTCTCCTTATAATTTAAGCCAAATTCGTCGCCAGTATAAGAGTAAAAGCTTAAGGTTTTATTAAGAAAATATTTGATAATTAAGTCTGTTCTCTGTACTGGACAAAAATTAAGGAATAAAGGGGAATACAGAAGGAAGGCAAGGTAACTCGCTGATATCAAACTAAATAAGTATACTTCGATTCGCGAAAAAGGAGTTATACATGAATGAAATCAGCGAGTTGAAGTTGATATTAAAGCAGCAATTAAATTGGCACAAGTCACGAATTGATTTTTTGCTCAAGCATTAGTTGGCTTATTTATCTGTCGGACGATAAATTTCAGAGAAATTGCGGTAAGCATGCCATCTGAAACGGAGATTGATTCGCGCTATAAACGAATTTATCGTTTTTTTTCTGGTTATACATTTGATTTTACATCAATAGCGCGGTGGTTATTCTATTTGTTTTTTACAAATAACGAGAAACTGTATATTAGCATTGACCGAACGAATTGGTTTTTTGGTAAAGCGAAAATAAACATATTTATGCTTTCTGTCTGCTATGAAGGGATTGCTATCCCACTATTTTGGACTCTATTAAACAAAGCAGGCAACACGACAGCAAAGGAACAAATTGCTCTTATCTCGCGATTTATCAATCTCTTCGGCAAAGAACGTATACAAGGTGTTCTGGCTGATAGAGAATTTACTAATAAGACGCTCATTGGATGGCTGATTGAAGAGAATATTCCCTTTTATTTACGCATCAAAGGGAATATGGATATCTGTATTAGACGTAAAAAATTTAAAACCTCCGCCCAGCTATTTTCACATCTTCAGCCTTTTCAACAGCAGGTTTTTGGCATGAGAGTACATTTATTCGGACAACCGCTTTACTTGGCCGGGAGTAAAAATTCTCGGGAAGAGCTCTTGATTGTTGTAACAAACCAACATCCCAAAAATGCAATTGCATGTTATTTGCGCCGCTGGGAAATTGAATCTTTGTTTCAATCTTTAAAAGGACGTGGGTTTCGATTTGAGGAAACGCATGTGACTCAAATAATACGTATTGAAAAAATCATTGCCTTTCTTGCCATCGCCTTTGCATGGGCCCACAAAGTAGGTGAATGGCGAGCTATTAGAAAAGCCATTCCCATTAAAAAAATCCGAAAGCAAAAACGGCCTCAGTATAGTTTCTTTCGATATGGATTGGATCTTATTAGAGATTTAATAACCAGACCAAACTACAAAAATAATAAAATCAAAGAGTTTAGACATATTATTAATCAATTAATTCCTGATCCAGCTTGGAGAACCACTGCATAGGGTTTTTTGTCCAGTACAGAGAAGTCTGTTGATGAAAATTTAACGAATAATTTTCGATCAATCTATTCCACAGAGTGAATATTATTGTGGCCTCGCTTAAATTAAATAATAAAAATATTTCAAACTTCCTCTATAATAAACAATACACATGGATGGAACTTTGCTCTATAGGGAGATAGACCTGGAAGAGAGGTGCTGTCATATACCATCTTTAATTATCCAATTTCATTAATCAGCAAAGTCAGTTAAAAAGCAATAAGAATAAAAATAAAGCCCAAAACCTCATCCTCGAACATCATGCAATACATTTAAGGAGAATATGATGAATCTTGTAAACTCAAATAATGTAGTAGGTATTGGTGTGGAAAATTCTGCAGGAGAAGACTTAGGACAAATTGAAGCGCTGATGATCGATAAAATCAGTGGTCAAGTGGCTTATGTTGTTCTTTCCTTTGGCGGATTTTTAGGATTGGGTGACAAGTTATTTGCCCTGCCTTGGAAAGTTTTTTCTTATGATCCCGTACTTGAAAAATTTATTTTAAATGTAGATAAAGAGAAACTTAAAAATTCACCCGGATTTGACAAGGAGAATTGGCCTGATATGAATGCTGATTCTTTTACCCAAGCAATAAGAAGTTACTATTTTGAGCCTTTATAATATTTTATACAGGTTTGTGATTTTAATCGCTTATGTTGTAAAAAAGTATTTTTACAAATATTCCCTCTACTCAATATAGGATGTATTAGTATTGAGAATGAGTAAGGAGATAAAAATGGACGATCCGAACGCTTATTGGTTATCTACCATTATGGCACCAGAAAGGTTTTTGTTAAATTTAGCTTATCCTCCTTTTCAAGACTGGAGTGAAGCTTTTTCACCTCTTCACCTTATCGAAAGCCAAATGGAGGTTTTTATAGCAAATACACTTAATTTATATTATATGCCATTATTTTTTATGAGGTTTCTCCTTCCAGAACAACAAGAAACTCAAGAGAAAATATCAAACCTCGGTAAAAGAGCTACTTCTTCTAAAAAGAGGGTACGAAACAAACACGCCAAAGTGATTAGAGAGGGAAAATCTTAAAATGAGCCATTATACGCTTATTTTCTAGCGTAACTCGGAAGAGATTAGAAACGAATTTTTAATCGGGGTAGCGAAAAATGGGTTTAAAGCTACTCGCATCTTCCCATGTTATAGCAGCATTATTACCTGTATCCCATTGCTTCCATGAGGCATTTTCCTTTAAACGATGGGGCGCGCGCATTAATTCCAAGCTTTGTTTTAAGGTACATAAATCTTGTGTTTCATAAATAGTGACATATCGCGCAGGCTCTCTTGTATGACTGCAATAGCGAAGGCAGGATGTCCAGGTTGGCACATCAGCGACATTTTTAGGTAAATAAATAGTTTCATACCACTCATTAAAAGAGTCTCTTTTTTCGGAAACTACTTCGACACTGACCATAAAAAAGGGACTGCTACCAAAATGGTGCTCATTTTTTATGCCACGTGGATGTTGATAGCGAAGCGTATAAATACAAGCACTTTCGAGATTGTGTAAATCATTGAGTTGAAATTGTTGCCACTGCATTTTTTCCTGTTCTCGACCTGGGCGTTCCTTAATCGCTTTTAAAGCAAGTTGTGTGTCAGTTTCTGTAGCACATTCATAAATAGTAATGAATCGTTTACTGTAATACCTAAGTGTGCCATCAATATTATGTTCTTCATAACGCCTTGCAAATTTTATTTCAGGAATAACTTTTAATAAATTGGGAATATAAACGTGATGATAAAAATCATTAAATTCAGCCTCTTTTTCTGCAGAGACATTTAAGCTAATAAAGATGAGTGAGTTATTATTTTTATTCATTGATTTGCTCAAGTAGATGAATTAATAAAAACATTTTTAAACGCATGTATATCCACTTTTTTATAGGCGTTTGTTTTTAAATAGGGTTCCTCATGTACCCATTTTTTTGCTTCCACTAAAGTATTAAATTGTGCAATGATTAACCCCCCTGTGGGGATGTCTAAATGTTCTGGATTAAGAAGAGGGCCGGCCAATAAAAGTCTTCCTTCTTCTTTTAAGTGATTCAATCGAGCAACATGTGCATCTCGGGCTATTTTTCTTTTTGCGATAGAGTCGTTATTATCGCTACATAAAAAAGCATAATAGTTTTCAAAGGGAAACTCTTCATACATGGGAAAATCCTATTCGGGTCATGTATGCATGATTATAGTATAGAATATACTATTTATCTGTTATTTTATGCTTCCCAAAAGAGTACATTTTAAATTTCGTCATTTCATTCAATAAATGTACTTAGTGGTAAAATAGTTTGAAAGAGGCGATTTTGTTCATTGAGGTATTTTTTGAAAACTATAACTTATTACCTGGCTCGAATTGATCGTTACTTATCAACGCATCATATATTTTTTTTCCATGACTAATTGCAATCCCACGTGCAAACATTCCAAAAGCAGATAAGCCAATTAAAGGATAAAATCCCTTTACACCACTTGTTTTATAAATTTGACCTGCCATGGCAGCCATATTCACTGGTTTTTCAGTGATTTTTTGATTGAGTCCAATGACACTTAAGGGATTACTGAACGCATATCCCACAATTCCTGCTACACCAGCCATTAAGGAATTATCGCCATATGTTCCTTTAAGGTAATCCAATGTATTGAAATAAATACCATATTGAACAGCATCTCTCATAGCGATAGCATTTACCCCAGACATGAAACGGCTGGCGCTGAGGGTATTAAGAGGCACATCAGTCATCATTCTGGTTTTTATTACAGAGACAGGGGTTGTTATATAAACAGTTGCAAGTCCGCCCAGAAATCCAGAGTATTTCTTTGCATTTTCCGCATCTGATAATTGCGAATGTAATGCTTTTTCAGAGAGGTATATTGCAGGAAAAAGTACGGTATTTTTCATGCAGGAATTAAAGAGAGCAATGGGATATCCTTTGAACGGATGTATCCATGCAGCGCGATAAGCATGAGCATATAAACTGTTATTCCAGATCTGTGCAAAATTTGCTTGAATTACTTGTTGAGTGACCCACTTTAAACCCTGAGAATGGAATTTGGGGCTTTCAGCAACCGATTTTGTCGCTTGAGCCAATGGTTTATCCATTAAGCCAAAAGTTGTTGTTGTACTGGTTGCACCTATTACAGCACCTTTTAGCACGTTTTCTTTGAATTCCTCTTGATTAAACGGTTTAGGATTAGAAGGAGGTTGCTCTGTCTTTTTTTTCATGTATCGCTTAATATGAGTTATTTTAAATAAAGTTACTCGTGATAATAAACAATTAACCTTAAGTAAATATTAATTCACTTAATGATTACTTTATTTGTGTTTTTACGACACTGTTTTGTTCTATATCAAAGTCAGACCATAAGGACTGTTGTTATGAAAGCAAAATCCGAGCAGAAAATCCAAGATGCTATTCAGAATCAAATGGGCAAATTCCGTAAACTTTTCGAGGAATCAATATTTTTAGGAAATAGCTTTTTTTTAACTGGCCAAAGTCTACCAGAAACGGATTGTAAAGATAAAATAAAAATAGAAATGGAATGTGGGCAAAAGAGTTTGGAGTACATGTCGCATAAATAATGATTCATTGGAGAACTACAGACATTGTATGTTAGCCGCGTTTAGTGTAACAATACAGCTAACATAGTAAAATTTTTTGCTACATATTGAATGAAGAGGGCGAACAGTTCTCAAGCTGCTTTTCAGGGTTTTCTTCCTCAACGAGCCACCCTTTTTTTAATGAAAAAAACGAATTATTAATCTTGCTCGCTTCCTTTTGAGTGCCTGTTTCATGATGATATAATCCCCAACGACCGGTCTTTGCCAGAGAATAAAATCCTAAACTAAAAATATCTCTTAATATGAAAAGTACCTCTTCAAATTTTTCTTTCACCGAATGAGAGCTGCTCGCTGTCTGTTCCACCTGATTAGTCAGACGTTTAATATGTGACTCCAGTATATCTCGATTTTGTTGTGTTCTATTTCCTTCATAGTACGCATTAAACTGTGCTTTGGAATTTTTAATAAAATCTAAAATTTCTTTTTTATCAAAAGTGCTATCCGTAATTTCTTCTACTTCTTTTTCTAATGATTTAAAAGAATTAATTAAATTATTTATTTTTGTTAACTCATCAGCAGGAATACCGATTTTTGCTAATTTCTTGAGAATCCTACTGTCAATTTGGTTAATCAATTGCTGATGCTCTTGAAGCTCATGACTAATATTTTCACTAAGAAGAACTTTTGCTTCCAGATCACCTGAATAATATTGAATTAAAATCCCTTTTATATTTCTACAAAAATTTGAGATATTCGATTTATCATTTCTAGCCTGATCGATAGTCATTTGTGCTTGCTTGACCTGAGGTTCATCTTTTAGCTTTTGTCGCTCTTCCTCTAACTTTTGCTTTGTGTTTTTTGCATTCTCTGCTGCTTCATTAAATTCATTGAGAGCTTGTTCTTTTTCGTCTGTAGGTGATTGGAGAAGTCTATCGCGTGCTTGTGTTTCTTTATTATTTGCCTCTACTAGATTTGCTTGAAGGAGTTCTACCTGTGGCCATTGTTCTTCTATATTCTTTTTTTCTTGCTCTTTTGCTCTGATTCTCTCGATAACTTTTTCTTCCAATGTGGATAACAGAGTCATAATGGCACCTATTCTATCGAGAGTTTCCGGAGGTTGTCCCAATAATCGAGAGTCAATTTTTCCTTGTCCTATCTTTTTGAGAACCTCAGGCGATACTGCTCCAATCTCCTTTGGAAATTCAAGGTTTATGATGGAAGTAAATTCAGTTCTTTCTTGCTCAAAATCTTTGGGATTATCTTTTACTACCTCAAATTCCTCAAAAACGCGCTTTATTTTATTAATATTGTTCTCAAACTCAGTTGGATAAATTTTTATGATTTCGCCGAGGCGGTTAAATGCCTTAGTGGTTCTACTTTCTTCACCAAAAGAGGGGTTAAGTTCATCCATGATCGCCAAATAACTGCTGATCCCAATTAATTGCGTGCCTAATAGATCACTCGCTTCCAGGCGATTATTGGTCGCTAACTCTTCTCTGGCCGCAATCAAAAAACTGAGAATTTCGAGATTAGGTAACTCCAACGCAGAGAAATTTATTGCGGCTTTTCTTAGTGCTTTTTGAGTTTCTTCAACACTTTTTGTTTCTTCAGGATATTCTCTATGTAGAAATTTACCAAGCTTGTAGAATGCTGAAACAGCTTTATTGATGGAGTTTTGTTGAATCGCGCTATTTATTTCATCAATATAGGGTCTGATATCATTATTAGTAATAGGCATAATGAACACTCCGTTAATCTTAAACAATGCATTTTTATAGAATTGCAGCTCACTCAGCTCATCGCCGTAAAAATGTTTTTTAGGCCATACGCAGTTCGCAAGTATTTCCATGATCTCTAGTTCATTCGGTAATACTTAATACGATGAGGTTTCCTGAAGTGACTATCGGTGCTTATTTTATACGCATTAAATTAAGTCTGTCTTAACAAAGCAGAACACATAGGAATGCGGGATTCCTTATTATAATTGGAATAATAAGCCCTTGTTCATAGGCCCTGTGGTTGAATGGTTTAAAGCTGGTAAAACTTCGTAGTAGTTATGATATCCTTGTTTGTAGAAATTACAACCAACGAGAACCATGCCCAACTGAATTGTTTTTTCTGATGTATCTATAAGATCTGATCTACCCGCTTTATGTAAAAGCCCCATTGCAGCTTGCATTACTGCACCAGTAGTACCAGAGATATCAAAAAAATGAGGTAGATTCATATGGTCATGTAGTTGGATTGTCCTGCCCGTAGGATCTAACACTTTTACACTGCGTAACCGAGGAGTTTCGGGAATATTTTCTTTCTTTCCTTCACAGCATTCAAGAAAATGGTTTACTGTAACGAGTTCGGCTTACGATATTTCAGCTCCATGTATATATTGTTCTATCTGTAAATGAGAGTAGGGTGATTCTGGTGCTTTGATGTATGGGACATGAAAGGTTTTAATGAGGGCATGATTGTTTCTTTCATAAAATTGTCTAATTCTTCTACATCTAGTCCTTGTTGTTTTGCCTTTGCAATTTTACAGAATTTTCCTCCATATGTGTTCGCAAGCATCCCCAAGGGGGATAAGACTACTTCAAGAACCCGAAACAGTTTTTGTGGGGGAACTTGTTGGCTGTTTTTAAGGATTTCAATTAATAAACGTTGATTGTCAAGGACATCTTTAGAGCGACTCTCTGCTACATTAGATCCAAGATCAAAAATAGCTGCAAGAGTTTTTGGATCTAATTTTTCCAGTTCTTTTCCGAGCTCACCTGCTATAATACAACAAGCTTCATGAAGTTCAGGAGCTGGATTTCTTGTTATTAATAAGTAATGTTCAGCACAAACAGCAAAAATTTTATCTACCGCACACAGCAAACCATAAGTACTTCCCATAGCATGTACTACTGAAGGATGTTGTTTTTTTCCGGAAGGAAACAATGGTTGTACTGTATTTACTCGTGAAAGATGAGGCGTTGACCCGATAGTATTCATGGTAATTGCATTTAGCAATGCGTTGCTTTTCAGGCTTATTCCATTCTTCATTAAATGCCTTAAAGGCGTAGCTGGAAATTCCACGGTTCTGCATTCCATCTAAAGAATTAGCAACAAATTTTTGCTTTTTTAAGTTTGTACTCTGCTTTTTGGGCTTCATTCCAAATTTCATAAACATGGTAACATTCTCCAATTACAGAGTTTAAACATGTATTAAACATCAATATTGATAGTAATAATGTAAGTTGACAGTGGAGCTTATATTAAATAATAGTACATTATGGTTTTTTTAAGGTCTTATCGGTCATTGTTTGTTGAAACCTATGCAAGCTTATCCGTTATGAGTGCTTTGATTCGTAAATCGTAGAAAATAAAACTTTAAACTTTTTTGAGAGTAATTCTTATCGATTGTAGATACCTGATTATTTGATACGTCCAGTAGTTTTTAAATGTATCTTTACAGCAATCCATAGGGGATCGATTGCATTATTTAGTTAGACTTTCATAATTGTTATATACTAAATATATACAGTTGGGTAATTTGTTAATCATTTGATCGTCAGGTGTTTATTATGAAAGCGAAGAGTGAATTCCCTGGAGTCCAAGAAATATTTAAGGTTATTACAAGTCAATTAGGTGGTTTGGATAGCTTAAAGGAAGAAAGATTCCGCGGGAATCTTGAACCTACAGAAATGGCTGTAACTATTCTAAGTCAATATATAAAAACCTCCCCGCCAGAATCTGTAGTAAAAAATGTTTTTTCCATCAAGTTGTTGTTAGGTGAAGAAGATTGTAATACTGAACTATTACGAGGAGTAGAGAAGGCAATTAGAACTCGTCAAGCAATAGAAACAAGAAAGGGAAATCATAAAGTAGCTATGCAGTTAAGCGTTCAAACGCTTCGATTGCTTATTCAAGATTCTGAGGAACTCAATAAATCAATGGATAGCTCACCAGATTCAAGCCCCAAATGAAGCATTCGGTTTGTTAGATACCCAAGGCCAAGCATTTTATTTATATTGCACTGAAGTGAGCAGAGATTCTTCTTGATCTTTTGTTTGAGTAGTTTCTTTATACAAACACTTAAATTGCTTGAAAGATTCCTGGCAATCTTTTAGGGGCCTGAGTGAATCGAATACAAAAGGTCGTTCACTTTGATTATCGCTATGCGTATTCTTTTCCAATCGCTCTTCTATCTCATTACCGTGGAGTATTTTTAAAGCCTGGGCTTTGCCGATGATCACATCAAGAGGAGGTCTACTATGAGGGTCTGGATTCAGAATGGTTTCAATGAGCTCTTTAATGTGTTCACCTTCCAGAGTTTTAAATATTGGCAAATTAAAATCTAATGGCGCTCTTTTTTGGAGATTATCCAAGATGGTGTCCTGGGCATTATGCTCTTCAGTACTAACCATTAGATCATACGCCATTAAGCCGATTTGATAGGCCATATAAGCTCCAGCATTTACAGTTTTTTCAACCCCAAATCTGTATTCAGGTGGTTCAAAGGTTGTACTGATATCACTTACGTCAACCAAATTGTCTTTATCTGTGCGCACAACAGATTTTGTATCCGCTGTTATGAGCTTACTGGCTCGCCTCAAAAAATTTGTAGCCTTGATATCCATATAAGCCATATTTTTTTGATTCAAATTAGAAGCAATTCTTGCTACTTGCTCTATTGCGTCAAGTGTACCAAGACAGCGGTTAATGGTTCTGTCTGTTTCAGGTGAATTTGCAATCGTTTGCATATGATGATTGTGGAGGTTTCCATTTGGACAAAACTCTGATACCGCAATATTGATGCGCCGTTTTGGATCACGCCCTTGCTGGGGTAATATGACCGGACAATAAAAATAATCTTGTGCAAGATTCTTTTTTATTAAATCATCATTCTTCATTTCATCTACTAAATCGTAATCTGTTTTTGGTACGTCAGCGTTCTCTATTCTTATAATAAATTCTGTACCAGCTTTCACGTTTTCAGCTAGCCAGATTTTATTATTTCCGCCGCCGATATGAGTGATATTGAATTCATTTAATTGTTGGGGAGCTTGAGTGTAGTAGAGTCTACGAAAAATTTCTCCCTGAGACTTCTTATCTTCAGCAACTAATGATTCAATTAGAGATGTATCTTTATGTTCTGAAGTACGTATCAACTCAGGATAACTATCAAATAAATCTTTTAAAAGATAATTGGTTGTATGTAGTAGGGTCTCAAAATTTTCCTGTGTATTACGTTTGCTGCTGAGAATTTCATTATTTATCATAAACAGCGTTTGCTTTTGCAAGGCTTCCAATGAGTTTTTCAGTTTTAATAGGTTTTGATCCTGAGTGCTTTGCTGTATATTCAAATTTTGACGAGCAATTTCCACTTCGGAAATGAGATTATCCATTTTACAGCAATTTTTGGAACGAGTTCCTAGCATCGCGTGTTTGGTAATTTTTTTCCAATACTCGAGGGTTAAATTTTTTATCTCGCTTTTTGAATTTTCGATAAAAATAAGATTTATATCCTTGTCAAATTTTAGAGAGTCTCTTATTTCTTCCGCAATTGGATTGGTGAAATACCATTCCATAAAATTGCCATTTTTTCTTAATTCGCGATCTGAATAAATTTGCATCCTCATTGCCTCAATTTTCTGTAATAATACTATTGCATTTGGCCTTGAGTGCATTTGATTATATTGCTCAATTAAATCATTCAGTCTGGAAATTTTAGGATTTTCTTCTGATTGTTCAATTTGTTTGATTCTCATAATTAAACTCCCTTGTTATTGTAATTAATATAAACATTCTGTTATTAATAAGTACAGTCAATTGTTTTGATATATCATATACAAGATACAAATATGTTATAATATTTAGTAAGTTAGCCATATTCATACCGAAAGTTTGGATTAAAATAAAAGAAAATTATTTTTTACTAATGACGCGAGCACAGGAAAAACATTAGGGATGAGCTAAATAAGAGTTGGGGCAGTTGTAACTCTTGATAGGTGCTAATCAAACTGAACGTGCTTGGAAAATGATGATTTGGAAATATTTTTTGATAAAACATTATGCAATGTATCTGTTGCCTGCCTTTGGGGTTTTTTGTATTTAAAATCATCCAAAATATAGGGTGTATCTCCTAAGTCCGATGTATTTTTAGCAATCTAGAGAAACAATGAATATCTATCTGATATTTTAAATATTATAATACCAACTGGGTTGTGGTTGGTGATTAGGATCTTTGCGTGAAATCATATCGGTGGTGTTGATTTTTACCGCAAACTCATTCATTTTTAGATAATGCTCCTGGGTGCCTTGGTCTTGGATCAGATCCAATTTGGCTTTAAAAGTACAAATAGGCACAATGTCATTTTCATCCAGCGTAGCGACTCGATTGAGTTGAGGAAGCATGCCTTCATCAATCGTGTCTAGAGTGGTGCCATCACTTCTTATTGCAAAATGTTTTGGCATCTTACTTGTATCGATGGGATCGATAAACGCACAAGCAAGAATTTTTAATTCAACTGTTGCATAAATTTCACCTGTTTCTGAATTTTTCGACCAATTGACTCGCCCTCGTGTCAGAGTAGGTTTTAAACCTTCAGTCAAATATTGATCGCCATCGATTAGCTTCATCGAATTTTCAAACTCATCTAAAATTATCCCATGCAATACCTGACCACCAAAATTAAAAATTTTATTGGCTCTGGAGCCAAGGATATTAATTTTATCACCTGCAAAATTTTCGATAGTGGGAATAGCATAGACATCGTTTTTTCCAGTGTCTATTTTTACTCCATAAAAAGTTGTTCCTCCACGGCGCATATCCATCACAGACGTCGAGTCATCACTGGTTGTAGCTGCTTTTGTTGTATTTTGAATGTCCTGCGCTATTTGCGTTTGTTTTATTAAATCAGTGGTGTAATAGATCTCGCTAACAGGAATATGGCCCTCTGTGTGGGCTTTTGAGAGTTCATAATGGCTAATGAGTGTACTATGGATTTCAGCAAGAAAACCACATAAAGAGCTGCATTTACTGATGATAACTAATGGTTCTGATTTTTTCGCTTTCTTTAATCTGGCAGGAAATGCATCAATATCAAAAGAAGCTAGAGTTCTATAATGAAAATCTTGAGAAAGTACTTGTTTGAAATCCTTTATTTTTTTATTCGCTACAATAATGTTCATTTCCTCTATAAAACGAATGGCATTCTCTAGTTCACTAATGGTCATATGATCATGTAAGCCTAATTTTTTTTCGATGTGTGTAATTGCCTGATAACGTGAATCATCATGAAACCATTTTATACTTTCTTTACGAGCAAGTTCTTTGAAGACAGCTAATTTTGCATTTGCTTTTGTGATTGTGCTGACAAATTCGGTCATAATTGATTAAAGGTGGGTGCTTAATGGACAAATTATATGGTATAAGAATTAAGATTTTATTAAAAACAGATTAACTGGCGTATAAAAGTAGTTAATTAGTGGACAAATGGGCATATAGGGAGGATATAAATGATACAAGCAACTTTTTTTACGCAAAGAGATACCCCTTCAATAAAGAAAAATGATCTGCAAACCTGTTACATCCCAATTGTTGAAGTTATGGATAATATGCAGCAAGTAAGTGCTTGGAACTATGCAAGAAATCCTTTGGTATCCCGGATGCTCTATACTTCTACTACTGCTTTGTTTGCACAAGAAGCGCTTGAAGCAGGGAGGACAACAGTTTCTTGTTACAAAGTGATGCTTAGTGCAACACAAATGGCGATGTTTCATAAGAGCAAAAGTGTTGGTAAAGGCCATTTGCTCGCTTTAAATTTTATGCCCAAAGACATTCTCAGTTGCATTAAGATCTCAGGAAATGAATACAACGAAGTGATAAATCCATTTTATCAAACGAGTGAGTTGGCTACGTTTGCATCGCCGTTGATAGCTCCATGTGCCTGATCATGCTCTCTACTCTCTAGACTGGTATCTCGTTTCGTCTTGATAAAGGTGAGTACTATTTATGTGCATGATTATAATCCCAGGATAAAACAAAAAACCACTTGCAAATGAAATATAATATTACTATAATTTCAAATGAAAGGAGGTTCAAAATGAAAACTGCCAATAATGTACGCCATAAAGAAGAAGTTGTTTTGTCGAAGGCTTTATGTAACTTGGCAAAGTTTTATTCTTTAACCGGCAAAGATTTAAGTAAAATTATTGGGATAAGTGAGCCCAGTGCATCGCGTCTCAGTCAAGGAAAAAAGTTAATTTCACCTCATACAAAAGAAGGTGAAATCGCGCTATTGCTTTTACGGATATACAGAAGCTTAAATGCTATGGTAGGAAACAATCATGAAAAAGCTAAATTATGGCTGAATAGTCAAAATAAATATTTTAGAAATAAACCTATTGAAGAAATGAAAACTATTCCTGGGTTAATTCGTGTACTTAATTATCTAGATGCAATGCGCGGTAAATTATGAGTATTTGGACTGAATGTGAGGGGGGGAAATTTTTCAAATATTTAGAGTTGGAACCTTGGCGGATAGTTGAGGATCAATATAGCTCAAGCTCTAGAGATTTAGTTGATAGTAGCGAAGAACATGACCTTTTAGAAAAAATACTAGACAATTCAAAACCTCAAGCAATCAATGGTAAGCATTATTTAATTTTTACTCCTTTCAGATATCCACCCCTTGAGTATGGATCTCGATTTGGCAATACTTATGAGCCTTCACTGTGGTACGGGTCTTTATCTTTGCAAACAGCATTTGCAGAAGTAGCATTTTACCGTTTGAAATTTTTTGATGATACTTGCGCTAACTTAGGGTACATTGAGATTCGAATGACTGCATTTAAGGCTTATATAAAAACAAAAAATGGAATTGACTTAACAAAAGCTCCATTTCAAAAATACAAAGAGAAAATTTCCAGCAAAACAAATTATGAACAAAGTCAACTATTAGGTACGGAAATGAGGGAGGCAAAAGTTGAGGCTTTTATATTTTCTTCAGCAAGAGATAAACAAGTGGGAGAAAATGTGGCAGCATTTACACCAGACATATTTAAAGTTAAAGATAAAGAGTATATAACAAATATGCAAAATTGGCGTTGTATAGCAAACAGGAATGTTATTGAATTTAGTCGGGATGAAATTTTACAGAGAAAAAAAATAGAATTTTCTAAGGATGAGTTTGAATAGAAAAATAGAAATTGAATTCTCTTATTCGCCAACTAAATATGTATGAAATTTGTTTTTATTTAATTGATTAGCGATATTTTGGGCAATTTATTTGCATTAACTGTTTCTAGGTTATATCCTGCTACGCTTAATTTTGTAGCAGAAATTAACGTTTATGCTATGTACTTGTAGACGAAATAATATAAATAAGTTTAATAGAGCAAATTCTGCTGCAAATCAGGATAAAATACTGTACAATATGCGACAATTTTTTAACCATTAAATTTTAATAAGAGTGCTATGACTGATTTAAACCTTTATAGAAACATTGGGATCTTCGCCCACGTAGATGCCGGAAAAACCACCACTACTGAGCGTATTCTTAAGCTCACTGGTAGAATCCACAAAATAGGTGAAGTTCACGATGGTGAATCAACAACCGATTTCATGGAGCAGGAAGCGGAGCGTGGTATTACCATCCAGTCAGCAGCAGTAAGTTGCTTCTGGAAAGGTCATCGCTTTAACGTCATCGATACCCCAGGACACGTTGACTTTACTGTAGAGGTATATCGTTCACTGAAAGTACTCGATGGTGGAATCGGGGTATTCTGCGGTTCTGGCGGCGTTGAGCCTCAGTCAGAAACCAACTGGCGTTATGCGAACAATTCAAAAGTATCTCGTTTGATTTTCGTAAACAAGCTGGATCGGATTGGCGCGAACTTCTTGAAAGTGACCGAGCAAATTAAAAAAGTATTGGGTGCAAATCCGTTAATTATGACTTTGCCTATTGGATTTGAAGACAGCTTCGTAGGTGTTGTTGATTTACTAACCCGTAAAGCGTACGTTTGGGACGAATCTGGGCAGCCAGAAAATTACAAGATTACTGATGTACCCGCAGATATGCATGATGACGTTGAAATGTATCGCGCTCAATTAATCGAAACAGCACTGGAAATGGATGATGAATTGCTGATGGCATATCTAGAAGGGGAAGAGCCTTCAATAGATGAAATTAAGCGTTGCATTCGTAAGGGCACTCTTGAATTAGCGTTCTTCCCAACTTATTGCGGTTCAGCCTTTAAAAACAAAGGAATGCAACTTTTATTGGACGCAGTAGTTGACTATTTGCCTGCCCCCCATGAAGTTAATCCACAACCTTTGACCAATGCTGAAGGTGAGCCAAACGGCCAATTCGCTATTGTGTCTCCTGATGAGCCATTTAGGGCTTTGGCATTTAAAATCATGGATGACCGTTTTGGTGCTCTAACGTTCGTACGTGTCTATTCAGGAAAGCTCAATAAAGGGGATACTATCCTTAACTCCTTTACTGGTAAAACGGAACGTGTTGGCCGTATGGTGGAGATGCAGGCAAATGAGCGTAATGAATTACAAAGTGCTGAAGCAGGCGATATTATAGCGATTGTAGGCATGAAAAACGTTCGAACTGGACACACTCTTTGCGATCCTAATCACGAATGTACTCTAGAAGCAATGGTTTTCCCTGAGCCCGTTATCTCTATTGCTGTCACGCCAAAAGATAAAGGTTCCACCGAAAAAATGAGTATTGCTATTGGTAAGATGGTCGCAGAAGATCCAACGTTTAGGGTTGAAACCGATGAAGATTCAGGTGAAACCATTCTTCGTGGTATGGGGGAATTGCATCTTGATATTAAAGTGGATATTCTGAAGCGTACTTATGACGTTGAGTTAATAGTAGGCCAACCACAGGTTGCTTACCGCGAAACCATAACCAAATCAATTCAAGACAGCTACACTCACAAGAAACAATCTGGTGGTGCTGGTCAATACGGTAAAATTGACTACACTATCTCACCAGGTGAGCCAAACACTGGATTTACTTTCACTACATCTGTTGTGGGTGGAAATGTCCCAAAAGAGTTCTTTCCAGCAATTGAGAAGGGTTTCCGCTCAATGATGGATACAGGTACTTTAGCAGGGTTTCCTGTATTGGATGTTGTAGTTGATCTTTGCGATGGTGCTTATCACCCCGTTGACTCTTCAGCAATTGCATTTGAGATTGCTGCAAAAGGTGCTTTTCGTCAATCCATACCAAAAGCTGCACCACAATTGCTTGAGCCTATTATGAAGGTTGACGTTTATAGTACAGAAGAGGATGTTGGGAACGTGATTGGTGACTTGAACCGTCGTCGTGGTATGATCTCAGGTCAGGAACCCAGTGCAGCTGGTGTCCGCATTAAGGCCGATGTACCTCTTTCAGAAATGTTTGGTTACATCAGTACCTTGCGCACGCTTACTTCGGGTCGTGGCCAATTCTCAATGGAATTCTCTCACTATGCTCCTTGCCCAAGCAGTGTAGCTGAAGCAGTAATTGCCAAAGAAAAGGAAAAGAAAGCCGCAGCAGCTAAGTAAGACAGCCAATAACTTTTGAAAAAGCCCTGTCAGCTTGCGCTGATGGGGCCTTTAATAAGGTCAAACAAATATTAATTCCGCATAAAATTTACCAACATAAGCGGTCAGTTAAGAGTTAATAATATACATAGGGTACAACACCATAAGATAATTCCAATAAAAACTCCTGCAATGAATTGGATAAATTTTTCTTGGCCTGTAATCTTATTTTCTATTTTCATCTTCTTGTTATTCCTGCGTGCTCATAATTAGAATTTATATTCGAGATACTCGAGGAGTTCCTATTTTGGGAATGGGTATAAACTCCAATAGCAAAATACAAGAAGCTAAGACTGAACCCAGTAATAATTCCCAATATGAGCCAAGTTGTTTTTTTGCAGTTAATCATACGAAACCGATGCTATCGAGGTTAGCTAATTCTACAGAAAAGGCAAATCCTAATTTAGAAAAATTGGTTCTATCAGATAAAAAAAGATAATTAATTGAATTATCAGCTCTTGAGTCCACAAAACCAAGTTATTCTACAGGATACCAATATTTATTTTTTAAGCACGCTAAAAACATAAATTAGTGATTCTTAAATGCATTAATTAAAGTCCTATATTTAACACTAATATTGCAGTCAAATTTAATAAAGTGCTTGCATTGCCAATCTTGCGATCGCTTAGCTTGTTTATTTAAATTTTGTATCCACGGTGGATACAGTCGGATCCCTCTTTTTCCTTCTTTGGAGCCTGAAGAAATAACGCTATGTTGAAGCAAAACTGATTTATGAAAAATGAATTGTCCAAAGCCAATATCATCATGAACACTGATAACAAAAAAATCTGACGAATCTGTGATATGGTGTGGTTTTGTTAAGCCATTTACTCTTTGCCATAATGTTACAAAAAATCCTGGTTTAGTAGGTGTTATTTTTCCTGTTCTAAATGTTATCAGTTTGTTATCTAGTGTAAATGTTAAAGCCCCATATTCAACACTTTCTTCTTCAATTTTAATCAATGAAGGGTAAAGGCCACTAGGTATATATGCGATTTGCGTTGCTAAGCTAAAGTCTGGATGAGGGGGCATATATTTTTTGTATCCTATATTGATGTTTAAGAATGCAAATTTGAGAAATATTTTAATGCCACAATTAGGCTTAATCGAATTGTTAACCGCCCCTAATCAAAACATACAATCTTATCTATGTCTTTATTTAATAATGTTCGATTTTCATATCAAGACTTTTAACTATAAAAGGTGACTTATTAGTTGTTTTTTGGTTTGTAATAAGTAATGAAAAGGAAACATTAAGATGCAATTCAGGAACATTGTAATTTTGATTGACTCTCCAGCATGGTGCCCCAAAACAAAGATCTTTGTTAATTAAAGTAGGGGAGTTCAATGGTTTAGGATGAAGTGTAAGTTTGTACTGCTTAATTATTTGGGATTCATTAAAATAAAAGTCATTCATGGGCTCCCATGCAGAATGAGAGAAATTTTTTGCAGCCTGTTCTTCTTCATTGGGCGTGGTTTGATAACTAATTGACATGGTCTGCATTAATACTTTCTGAACCCAATCTGTTACTTCATTATTAGTAACAGCATATACGAACGGTGATGCAGAAAGTGAAATAAATAACGTTAACCGAAGCATTAGTAATTTGCACATACTCTTATCCTTTTAGTAAGCAGGAGTCTAGGTTGTTAAATCTATTATTAAATTATAATTTAATTTATTATTTTAGATAGATCAGCATATAATTTAACCGCAATATTAATCGTGTTAGATTGTGGTTTCAATGTGAAATTTTTCTCTCAAATTACCAACATTTGTTTTCGTTTGAGCTTACAGTAGTTGTTGATACTTGTTTCTGCTCGTGTAAATACAGTCTCATTTCCTGAGTTAGATTTGTTCTGATACCTTGAGCCATAGGTAACCCTTCTCGCAGAGACAACCACTGACTTACAGCAGTTAAATCACCAACTACAGGTTCTGCAATTGCTCGAAAAACTACTGGCCCATTAGCACTATTGGTGAGACAGACAACAGCCGTCTTGGTAGTAAGGTTAATCGCTGCCAAATTTCGTCCACTTCCATTATCACCCCAATGAAAGGCAATGAAACCACCATTCGGATTACGTTGTAAACCGATTCCAACCCCCCAAGCCATTTGCATTAAAATATCCGGAGATACTAAATTATCCTTTGCCTTGGTATCTTTACCGGCTAAGCTAGGAACAATCGGAGTACACGTTTTATTGCCTTTTTCGCCCAATATCTTCACGCCAAACATTTCCGTTCGAATAAATTCATCTGTAGTGCATTCTCTTAAAAATTTTCCATAATCTTCAGCAGTTGTGTATAAAGAAGCACCAGGGTGAGCGATATAAAACTTTTTCTTAAGATCAACTGAATTATCTGGGTTATGACCAATTGTTATTGTTGCGGCATATTTGGGGGGATGTCCGACAATAGCAGTTATAAGAGGCAATTCCCGTGCTTCTACGGATATGGGCTTTGATAGCCAGAAAGGATTATTAGGTATGTCGGCAAAGCGTTCTTTTATTGCTATGAGACTATTTTCCTCTATTTGACTGGGGGCCTTTTCGATAATTTGTATCTGTCCATCGTCTGCTTTTTCAGCGATAAACAATCTATCTTGATGATAAATGATACTCAGTTGACCATGTCTATCTAGCGTGCCTTGTAATAATGCATTCATACTTTCTGGTATTGGTTTTAGTGCATTATCTGGAAGTTTAATGAGGCTACAACCGGTTGGTGGCATGAAACTGCTATTTGTCATACCAATCTTCGCAAAGGCTTTTTGTGCCAAAGTTTCTAGGGATTGTTTCGTGATGTTTTGCACTACCTCACCTAAAAATTGATAAGCTACACCGGAATAATTAAATTTTTCTCCTACGTTAACTTCAGGAATAAATTCTGGTAATGATGATTCATTGGGTAATGCTGCTTGATGGGATAGAATCATCCGTGCGGTTAATTTGTTATAATTTTGGTGGATTCGTATTTCTGGAGGGCCAAAATGGCCATATTTATAGAGAGGGGTATCTAAATTGATTTTTCCATCTTGTGCTAATTTTAAAACAATGTACGCAAATACAGGTTTACTTAATGAGGCAGCTTCAAATACAGTTGAGTTCGTGACTCCCACTGATTGTGTTGTAACCTTACCTTGATTAGAAATAATTGCTACAGCAATGCCTGGAAGATGATTTTTGTCCTGTAATTCTTCCAAAGAGCTCATCGATCTTTTAATGGCAGAGTGTATTTTTTGTGTGTGTGGGACGTCATGAAGCAAGTGAGCTGAACGAGTAATCAATAAATTTTTATCCATTAAACGTTGTATAAATGCATCATAGCAAGTTTTATCTGAAATTTTTATCTCTAATCTGTTTCCGGTGCGTTGGATTTTTACAGAAACTTCATGTTCAGATTCCTCTAAAAATTGATTCAATTCTTGTTCAATTGCATTAAGTAGTTCATTTTGTGCTTTCTCCTGAGATTCAGATTTTATAGGAATACCAGAAATATTAATTAACCCAGATCCAGTATTAGCAGTGATCAAGATTAAACTATCTGGATTAAGATAATTAAAAATCATTTCTTCGTAATCTGATACCCAAAGTTGGCTTTTTTTTAAGGATGTAAATATGGATTGCAGGCTCGATTTATCAGAAGTCGCAGATACTGTTTGAGATGTCTTATCGTCATTAATCTCCGAGCTTTCTCCACTGCTTCCAGTCCCATGCCCTTTACATATAGGCATACCATTTGCTCTACATATTCCACAAGGATTGTTATCTAATTGAGTACGGCTACTTGAAATGCTATCAAGGTTATCGTCAAAATTATTTTTAGACTTCATCATTTCTCTCCACACATCCATCTCTGAACTATGATTAGGTAAGTACAATAATCAACCTAACTGTTATTATACCGAGCTCAAAAAAATAATTGTATATAAAATGTACATTTGTGCTGTGTGTTTGCCTACATCCTTATATCTATGTAAAACTTAACTGAATCACTTAGACTGAATTTGATTAGATAGTTTTTCTTATTTAAGAAGCTTAGAGAGTAAGAATGGAAAATAAATCAATATTGCTTACAGAAGATAACATTAAGATAGTCAACTATCTCAATGAAGCCTGCTGCAAGACTCAGGTTATGAAGTTAACGGCACTCTATTTATTTTTGGCTTGGAATAAATATGCTTAATCTTTACGCGAAAACAGTCACAATGTCGATAATAATATCGCTATTAATCTTAGGTAGTGTTTACTTTATTTACTTTCACTTTATTGATTTAAATCGGTTAACAATAAATCGTCTATTTGTAAATGGTAATTTTACTGTAATTCAGCAGCTACTTAAAAATACTCCCCGATCTTCATGGGGTACGGTGCTTGATCTGATTCAGCCAGCAGGTAGCCCTCAGGCCAAAATATTAAACATGGATGAGTTAAAAATTTCTAAGGAACAAAAAGACAATTTAAGGCAAGGTAAGATAGTAATTTTAACTGGACCAGTACACTATTTTTTAAATTATTTCTTACCCGATATATTTGCTTTGCAAAAAATAGGAGATACGAAATACGTCTTGCAAATTCAAGATAAGGCGACGATGTATACTACTATCCAAGATAATACAATATGGATGACCCATCTTATTACCACTAAGCTGAAAACCTCAAAAAAAGACAATTGGCCTAAAATAATGAAGCACTTTCAGTCGATATACGATATTCCTTTGCAAATTGTATCTCCAGATAGCAAACAATTACCTTTAACTATTAAAAACAAACAATATATCAAGGGATTGCAGTACGAGCTTCCTAAGTCAGAGGGGCTCATTACAAAAGTCTATTTTAAGTTGAAAGACCTGGATATGATACTTATTCTAGGCCCCATAAATTACCCAAAATTTTTAATTAAAGTGCCTAAATTACAGTTTTACTACCTTATAAGTTTTATGATTTTAACGACCTTGACTGTGTTTTTGTTTACCTGGATTTTTAGTCGAAATGTGAGAAAACTATTTGGATTAACTAATAATTACAGCAGAGGGATATTTGATAAAAGAGTTAAATTCAGTAAGCTCTCTATTCTTTATGGGGTACATAATAATATTGTTAATATGGGAGATAAAATAAAGAACTTAATTAAAACACAACAAAATATATCTCGTTTTGTAGCCCATGAAATTAGAACACCATTATATACGATGCAATTGGCTTTGGATGCAATGGAAAAATCGTTTAAAAAGAAACAAGATCCTTCGAAGCATATGAATAGCCTGAGAGAAGATATTAAAGATCTGAATAAATTAGTGAGTTATTTTTTAATATATTCACAAAGCTCGAGTAACGAAATGAAAATAAAAAAGCAGCCCTTAGATATAAAAAAGTGGCTTTTTGAATTAGTGAATAGCCACCAGGGGTATGATTTGGAGGTTAATTTAGACGTATTTGGTGATGAAAAATGCACTGTGGAATTTGATCCAGAGTTATTAAAATTTGCTGTTAATAATTTAATTAGTAATGCATTAAAATTCGCAAACCATAAAATACAGGTTACTTTAAATGCAAATAATGATCAGTTCATTATTCATGTTGATGATGATGGAGCTGGGGTAGAAGATGAGAATAAGCAGGCTATATTCCAGTCATTTGTCACGCTAGAAGCAGGGGCGTCTTTTGGTAAACACATTGGATTGGGCTTGGCTATTACCAAATCGATAGTAGAACTACATGGAGGGCATATTTTTTTAGCAGATTCCCCTCTTTTATCAGGCTCAAGGTTCAGTATTTACTTTCCTAGTGGTTAGGGTTCTCACCTGATTAGAAGACAAATAAAATTCCTAAGTCTAGATGAAATTTTGCATATTTAATTAGAATGAGTAATTTCCTGATTCTCGTTCCCAAAATACGCTCTCTAGAAGCTTCTTACCTCAGAAATATCCATTTTTTCTAGGTTATAAGTGTTAGCAGCCTTACGCTGCCATTATATAAAAGGGACTCTAATATATTCATCCGTCAGCACAAATATTATTAATCTTGCTTCTCTTTAGTAATCACGATTATTAGTTTGATATGAACCATTTTATGATCTGGCGACCTAAAACTCGCCAGAAATTGTTCATTTTTAGACCGAACAATTTTTGCGACACAGTCGATCCCCTAGTTATTTTTTGGCTGGATAACTATCCCCAGGTTTTACTCCAACCATAACTATGGTCGCGCCATTTTTAGAATGACTACTAAAGCAAGTGTAAGCGGGTAGGATGAAATATTCTCCTTTGCTATAGGTTGTTGTTTTACCATTAAGATGAAGGTGAAGTTTTCCCTCCATAATGACAACGAGCAATTTATGTTTGTAAAAATGTGGAGGGTGATTGTGGCCTTTAGGAAGTTTAACAATACCCCCTGTAAATTCATTAAATAGCACAGCTTGTCTGGTTGATTTACTGTAACTATTACCTATTAATTCCCATTTTTTATGTTTTGTTGTTCCGGACTCAAAGGGTTGGGTATTGCCTGTGCATTGAGTAAAAGATGAGGTGGAAAAACTTAGTAATAATGCAGTACTTGCAAAGAGATGAAATAAAGCCCGTCGAGTAATGCAGTTCATAATCTTCCTTGATTTATAGCGTTAACGGTAGGTATAGCATCTGGTTTAATATTTTTCCATGTGATCAATAGTTGATCTTTTGGTTGAGCGGCATTACAAAAATGATTTTAATGATAAACTTCTTTTCTTATATCGTTGTTTTTCTTCCGCATTAACTTGCTTGCAAAAGCTGTTTATCACAGAATTATTGAGAAGCAGGCTTTAAAATGATTTATGTGACGATATGGTCGTAGTAGAGGAGAATTTTGACAACATCACCGTTTTCCATATTAGTGGGAGTTGCCAAAAAGCTCTAATGCTCATTTTTGATTTCCTGGATGACTATCTTGTAAACGCTCAACTTTGGGAATGCTTACTCCAATCATAGTGTCGCGTGTAACTAAGGTTTGAAGTTGTTCTTCGGTCCAGCCCTCAGTACCTTCAGGTCGCATGGGTAAAACCATGTAACGAGTTTTTTGATTCGAGTCATGAACTCTTACTTCAACATCCTCTGGTATGATTGTCCCAAATTCAGCAAGAAGTTGGCGTGGCCAGCGGACCATCCTTCGGCGATAATTCATGCGTTCATACCATGCGGGTGATGTACCTAGCAGTGGTCTTGGGTAGCAAGAACACAGAGTACAAACCATAGTATGATGAATTTTGGGCGTGTTCTCGCAAACAAGTAAAAAAGTATAGTCACTTGGCGTCCCTTGTCCGGTGGGTTTTAGCCAATCGATACCTAATTCAAGACACGCTGCAACGCCATCCTTAAGTAGTCTTTTTTTAAATTCAGGATCAACCCAGGCGCGAGCCACGACGCGAGCACCTCCCATCGGGCCAATGCTTTCATACCACTCCACAAAACGTCGATGATCATCGGCTGTAAATAAACCCTTCTCAATACAAAGTTCGCGAATAGCTGCCTCTAAAATAGTAAACTCAACAGCCTCATGACGCTCCTTAACAGGGTGCAAATTTACATATTCATCGCCATGACTATGTTCATGAAGATGATCATGTTCTTCACAACAAGTTGAGTTTTAGATTTCTTTGTCATAGAATTCTCCCAATAAATAAAATCTATATATGCTCTATCCATCGTTCAGATAACTCACTATCCAGCGAATCGATGACGGGCCCTCCGTAGTCATCCCATAAATCCGTCATGTTAAAACGGACCATATAAAATGGTTCTCTACGACCCTCGTATCTGCCCCACGCTTCATCTTCAGGAATTACCCAAGAAGGTCTTATCATGACGACTTCACCTATTTTTCCGCGTGTATATCCTTGAGTTCGTGTGTGAAATAGTGAGGGTAAATCGATTACTCTTATTTTATCGCCCACTTTAAATTTAGTGCTCATTTACAAGCCTCCTCACGTTTCTTGATTTGATCTAGTTTCAACATTAACTCATCAGGAGTTATTAAACCTTTATCAAGTAACATTTTTGTAGCAGCCAATAACCAGCGAGCATAGTAAGGTGTTCCGCAATAAAGGGTAACTCCTAAATCGTTTTCTTGTCGTCTACGCTCTTCAGAAACCCAATATCCTCTCCAGGCTAAGCATTCTGATGTTGCATGTGTAAGCATTTCCCAAAGCTCCGTTTCATGGAGCGACTTATCTAAAGGTCCATCGGGTTGACCTCCAATATCATGAACTACATGCAATATTGCCTGCGCTGCCTCTGGAGTTAATGAAAAGGGTAAATCCATCTCCTGTCGCGACACAGGCACAAGTTTTCTTATCACTTCCAATAAAGATGTGTAATTTTCAGATATATGAGACATATGAATATCCTCCTATTTCCAAATTATTTTACTTTGTTTTTCATCAACAACCCGGTGCTCCAACGCCTCAAAATTCATCAATTTGTAAATAAAAATAGAGACAATCCAACTTATGATGAAAAACAAAATAATATAAAAGCCAATACTGTTAAATCGTTCATTTTGTTGATTGATGAAATCCCAAAATGAACCTTTTAGACCTGATTTTGCGGAAATTAAATGCAATGCTTCTATTCCTCCAATCAAAAAAGCAACCAGAGCTGATGCGAGCGTGATAGTTAAATTGTAATAAAGCTTTCTCACTGGATTTAAAAAAGCCCACCCATAAGCGCCTAGCATTAAAACCCCATCCGCTGCTTGTGATGCTGATAGTCCAAGAAGCCCTACCTCAGTCGCCGTATCAAAACCAATTCCAAAGAGAAGTCCAAGAGGGAACATTTGCCAGCTATGTGAAATAAGATTTATGAAACGACGAAAACGTTTAACGAGAAATCCTTGTTTATCAATAACTTCATTTGTATCCTGTTCCGTCAATATTTTTCCTAGACGAATTTGTTTGAAAATCCTATAAATAACAAAAAAAATAATAATGTTAATTAACGCTATAAATAAAAGAAATATCGCTGAGAATGAGGTACACAGTATACTACCTATTTCATGCCACTGAGCCCAATTAGACTGCATAAATGCTTTAGTAGATAATGCGATTATTATAGTGGCTACAATAACCACAGAAGAATGACCCAAAGAGAAAAAGAAACCTACGCCAACCGGTTGTTTTCCTTCTTGCATTAATTTACGAGTAACATTATCAATCGCAGCGATATGATCGGCATCTACTGCATGACGCAAGCCAAAGCTATAGGCCATCACCGCCGCCCCAAATAACATGGGTGAGTTGTAGAAAGTATAAAAAGCCAAAAGCCATACTACAAGATTAAATTACACCAAAAATAAATACATCATTGTAATTTTTTGACGAAGGCTCCTTTTGTTATCAAGAATTTTTTCCATATAATGTCTCATCCCTACACTGCAAAAGATGCTTGGTTTCATTTAGTTATAGTCCCATTAGAAAGGATTAAAGAGAAACTCGTCTTCTAGTGGTTGGAGTCCTTAATTTAGCGATAGATATATTTCGATTGATTGATAAGGAATTCACGAGAAAGAGGTACTGTAGAAAGCGAGTAAATTATTATTTAGTACAACATGTTACCAGTTATTGAACCACTCACTACATTACTTGAATCTGCTCAAATGCTTCACTATGCTGTAACTATTAGATTAATAAAATACAACTATGACTTCTTCCATTACTTTTATTATTTTATATTCATTAATGCCTGCTGCATTAATGCTTCTTGGTGGTGGGGTTGCTAGTATTTACCAACCAGGTAATCAAATAACTAGTGCCACGCAACATTTTGCCGCTGGAGTTGTTTTTGCTGCGGTAGCAAAAGAACTCCTTCCAAAAATAGGCGCTTATCATGATTTTGTCGCGCTTATTGTTGGCTTTTCATTAGGTATTATCGGCATGTTGTACCTAAAATGGTTGACCAGTAGATTGGAGGATCTCGAACAACAATCGAAAGGCATATCATGGGGGTTATTGACTGCAGTTGGAATTGATTTGTTAGTAGATGGTCTTTTGATAGGAGTCTCTTTTTTAGCAGGTGAAAAGGGAGGAATTCTTATAGCTATAGCCCTCTCTATCGAAATTTTCTTCTTAGGATTATCAACCACATCCACCTTAGGTGCAAGGCAAGTAAATGTACCTATCCGAGTGTTAGCTACTTTTATTTTAGCGATCTTGATTCCAATTGGCGCAGGTCTTGGTGCTGGCCTGTTGATTCATTTACCTCAAACGGTTACTAATGTAATTTTATCTTTTGGTGTTGCAGCATTACTTTATCTCGTTACAGAAGAGCTTTTAATTGAAGCTCATAAAGTTCGTGAGACTCCATCCATTACTTTATGCTTTTTTGTGGGCTTTTTGTTAATTTTATTGTTAGAAAGCTTAGCAAGCTAATTCCAAATGATTGCCATTTTTTACATGGTGCATTATTTAAATTTCATAAGATCAAAAGAACATACCTATCAAGTTAATGCCTATGCCGGTGGTGGATATCTGGAAAATGCGGATGTGTATGACGCAGTTCATTATGATGGTGAGTATGTGTATGTGGTTCTTTTCCATCCCAATCAAATGGGTGCTCATGCTGATGATGTTCATCATCATAATGGCTATAGCTATGAATTTCCTCTTCATGAATATGTTCGTGGATATGATTTTCAGTTAAATGAATCGTTACCCCAATGCCCATTAAAATTGCAGCAATCCAAAGAAAAAATGATGTGGGTTCGTGAAAAATAACAATGGCAACAAGAGCACCTATAAATGGCGCAGTCGCAAAGTAAGCGCCTGTTCTCGCAGTACCTAGACCGCGAAGTGCAAGCACAAATAAAACAAGACTGACTCCGTATCCCCAAAAACCAATAATTAATGCGGCAATTGTTTTATCAATGCCAGGAGTTTGTTCCCCAAATTACTGACAAAGAAATTGTGACGATACCAGAAAAAATTCCCTTGCAGCTCACTATAAATAGGGGATCAGCGACAGATATTTTACGTGTTAGGTTGTTATCATCGTCAATTTTTAAATAATCTTAGTATCAATTATAATTGAAATCGACGCGAGCTGTGGTCTTTGAGTTTAAAGTGTAACCTATGTTTCCAGAATTAGCCTTGATAAAATGATGTGCCCGAAAGAATTTTAAGCCTAAGTGATGGAGTTTAAGCTCATTTAACCTACCGAGGATTTACAGATAATAATTTCAACCTTGGTTTAGGCGTATAAGTGTTTCGCATTCTTTCTCCGGCTTTAATTTATTGTGAATAGGAGGATCCTTTTTCTAGTTTCATGAACAGAACGTGAATGTGTAAAATGAACTATGAATTGTTCAGAGTCTGTTTTTGGTAAATGGAAAAATTCTGCCCAATATTCAATATTTGTTTGAGATAAAATGGTACAAAAATGATGGATTTTATCTCGATTTAACTGAAATCCTATCTAGAGGAGCCGATCCTCACGGCTTCTGATAACTCATCACATTAACCGTCTTTAGCTATGATTCAACTGCATTTTTTAAGATTGAATACCTAATCTAAGTGCACTTAGATCGATATGTATTTAAATAATTCATATGATTTATAAAAACAACTAATTGGATAATTTATTTCTAATGTGGACATAATGTAATCTCAAAAGGCAGGTGCTGTAGGTACACATGATGCAAAGCAAAATAAACACTGACGATTGGAAATTTGATATAGCAAAATTTAAAAAGGATAAAGTCGTAGTTCAACAAAGAATAGATGCACTCAAAGAAACGCTCAAGGAAAGAAAAGAGGAATATTTTAAAAATTTAACTCAAGAGTCCAACATAAAAACCTTGGTAGAAACAATAATAGAGAAAAAAAGTCAGGGGATACAAAACGCAAAGGATGATTTAAAGAGTAATAATAGCGTACGTGCTGATGTTCAAAAATATCTTGAAAAGGGTATAGAGCAAACTGAGAATGAGAAAAAAAATGGGAAGAATTCCTAGAAAAAAAGAAAACGAATGAAAAAGAGTTAAATAAAAAATAGAAAAAATCACTGAAGATATTGAGTCATTGGAAGTGATGAGGAAATATGGAAATGAGTTTTTAGATGGATTTGTTACATTAAAGAATGTAGGCGGTGTCAATATACCTGAGACGGAGAGGGAACGAGAGGAATTTAACCAGAAAGTTGCTGGTAAAACAAAAGAAGAGTTATCTGATAGCGATAAAGCATTGAAGAGTTTTTTGGAAGCAACTGATCAATTAAGAAAGTTTCTTAAAGAGATAAAAGCTTTTTCAAAAACGTACCAGTTAGATGAAGTGGATGGGGTCGCGTTTTGGTCTAAAATTCATCAAAGAGTAGCTATTAAGTTGGCAGAAAAACAAGGACTAACTGTATTAGAGGGCACCATTGTTGGATTGTTTGATGGTTTAAATTTTGGATACCCATGGATACCCGCACCACCAAAAGGTCAGGCACCACATAAACCAAATCCTTATGTTTACATGTGGCAAGCTTTTTCAGAAGATTTAGCAGTTAGTGTAGAAAAAAGAGAAGAACAAGAAGGAAAGCGAATAAAAGGTCAAGATAACGTACATGCGTTCTTATTTCAGAATATGCAAGCTGGAGCAGTTATATGGACTACAGAATTAAATAATCTTTTAACGAAAGTCGATAACGAGGAATTACAGTCAGTTACGCTGCATTATTACGACAAGGTAAATCACAGTGATAGAAAAGTATATGTTGTAAATGACCAGACAACTGCTGAAAAAGCAGAGAAAAAGGATTGTTATATCTTTGTTAAAGATTTAAAAACAGCCAATCAAAAAAGTCCAACACCCGGTTTGTTCTATAAAGCCCCATCAGGTAATCTTATTTCCCTCAAAATCACAACACCACAAACGATAAGTGCCGCTTCAGAACAACAATCAACTTTAGCTAATCAATATTGTCACGATATATTAAATCATTTCACGGTAGAGGAAGGCGAAATTAAAGAGATCCAGTTACCTAAAATTAAAGAAAACAAAGAATCTTGTATTTTAATCAAAAGTACAAAAAATTATTTTGACTCAGAGGAAACAAAAAAGCTACTTCCTGCTGACTCAAATGCAGGCTATATCCTCACTCCAAGCCAATTCATCTATGTTTCTAAATCGGGTACTTACAACATAATATATGGTCCAAAAACAGTAAATGAACCAGAAACACCGAATCAAAACTTAGCAACTTTAAATAACCATTTTAAAAATCAGGTTAAAGATATTCCCACCACATTAACTGATAACGATTTAAGAACAATATCCGCGATTACAAGACACCGTGCGATAGGTCATCCTGATGCTCACCGCCCCATAAAAAGAGAAATAAATGACTCTCCGGAATCTCATCTGTACTTACTTATTTGTAGTAACCCCGGCCATAATTTTGATATGGATGTTGTGGAAGAAAATGAAAAAGAAAGCATCACTATAACCAAGGATCTTCTGCATAAATCGTATGCCCAATTTGAAGAGGCGAAAAAATCCGGTTTATGCTCAATAGAACCAGTAGCAGAAGGTAAAGACTGGAAGCAAGTACTTCAAGTCTTAACTACTCCTTCTTTCATTAAAGAGAAAGATGATAATTATACTGCAAAACAAGATGAGTGGCAGAGGTTAGCGGCATTACGTTTAAAATGGCAAGATCAGGTACGAGCTATTATGGACGCTCATCGAAAAAGAGACTATATTAAAGCCCAACTACTCGATGAAAATGTTACCGCCACATCTTCCGCTTTTGAATGTTTAGATCAAAAAACTTATAATAAATGTTCGCAACAAGTTATTAATTTTTGTGAAAGAAAATATAGAGAATTAATTCAAGATAGCCCTGATCTCGAAAAAATCATATCCGATTTGATTAAACGAGCTCCAGACACCCTGGATCTTAAGGAAATAAATGCCTTAAATAAAGAGCCGGTAAGATCAAAGGATTACGAGGAATTATATAATCAAATCAAGAAATTCAGAACCTTATGTAAAATCGCGATAAAAAGCCTGCTGGAGAAAGAAAACCTAATCCCAAATGGTATTCAAGATCAACAAACACGTGACATCATCATGAATCATGCGCTTCACCAAGGCTGGAGTAATATCATAAAAAGTATGGAGGCAGATCTAATGAATAAAAATGGGAAAGTGGCATCAGTTGAATTAGGGAACATTAAAGCCGCTGGATCTGGAATTAATAAGACATCTGCTGACAAGGAGGCTCGTTTGCGTCACTGGGAAGGAAAAGCTTTTCCATATTTTAAGAATGCCATAAAAAGCATTCAAGAAAATAATAAAGAAGCTGAACGTATATTTAAAAAGGCAATTGAGGCAATTAGCTATCTTAAGGTTACTTTTGATAACATGGATCCCAAGGAAGTTCTGAATCATAGAGAGTTATTGAATCAACAGCTGCAAAATATATATGAGAACCCAGAATTAAAAACAGCGCTAGTGACGCTTGGTTCAACACAACAAAAGGATTTAGACAACGTCTTTAATAATAAACGAACGGAGATTGTGACTGCTGCTGCTTTGGAACGAAAATATCAAAGCAAAAGCCAACTTACCCGATTAACGAAACACTTTCGCGCCTCGGAACCAGACTCTCAAGATATATCAGGGGCTCAAGTGCGTGATGAAACCGTTAAAAAACCCACTACAGTTGAAGCAGAATCTGTATTATCCAATGCTGCCAATACTGCAGATTTCAGAAATAAGATGCGTGATTTAAAAAGTGAGGTTGAGACGCCAGAGTTAAATCCGGTGGTGATAAGGAGATAGTGCGCGAATATGATCAGTGTTCGAGTATAATAAATTCAAAGTCGGTTATTTTTATGCCAAAAGAAAAAAAGATTGGTAAACAAGTTAATTAAATGGAGCAGCAGGCAGTAACCGTGCTAAGCCCTCCAACAAAAATAGCGATTGCAGTGATGCGGAGGAACCGTGGATCAGTTGCAAAATCTCTGCGAATCTCGTCCTTGTGTATAGTTATCTCTAAAAATTAATCAATTTCCTGCTGATTCAAAATGATTATAGTTGTAATACGATAATTAAGCATCTCTCCACGTCTTTAAGCTGTAATTTTCGGTCACAATCAAACTGCAAAATATCAGCGTATAATCAACTGATTTAAGGGTTATTAAGGCTTTCAGAGCATCAAAAAGTGTGGAGGCAATTAATATGATTTTACCATTTAATGCCTTAATTCTTTGTTTAGTCGTACTTTAATATTTATTTAATATTTACCCTGTAAAATAGCCTAAATTTTGTTCTTTTAGGGTTTTACATGTTATCTGAGTTATTTAACCAAGACTATATTAAACGACCTATTTTAATGACAGGTACAATCAGACATTATGAAAATAGCTCCCCACTTGTAGTAAAACCTAACAAGATTAATAAATTACTTAAAGATAAAACTTGTCACAAGGAAATTTGCGGGGGTAAGGTTTATAAAGTTCTTCGCTTTTTGTTAAGAACAAATGGTGAGCTTGTATTTGCTCATGAGGGATGTCCTAATGGTATTATTCCAGCACATTGGCAGATGACAGGAGCTCACAGAGTGTTCGATGCTTCTTGTATCACTGCAGGAAATGTTTTTTTTGATGAACATAATACTTTGCAAATTATCAATCATAAAAGTGGTGATTTCAGGCCGGAGTTTGACTCATTGCAATTTGTGTTCCCTGAGTTGATTAAGTCTATTTCATTTGACAAGGCGCTTGAGATTCAGAAACTATGTGCCACTGGCGCATTGGAACAAACTTATAAAATAGCGCACAAAGAGATTCAAACATTTTTTGAAGAACAACAAATTAACTTCCAACAGGAAATATTGATTCCTGAAAGAAAAAACAGGTTTGCAATTCTTCGAGATTTTGGTAAAAATTTCTTTTTTAGCCGTAATAAGACCTCACCAAAAGATTTCAATCAAAATGAGCCTAAAGGAACGTTTGAGGATGAGTTTTTTTTGAAAAAAATCTAGAGTCAGGTGACAGTTCAGGCCTTTGAATCCCACGATCAAGTTGCCGAACGTAGATCTGAAAATTATTAGTTGTCACAAACCTGATAGCGATCATAACGATCATGTTATGTGCCATATTTCCTATTAATTTTTAAAAATAAATAATAAGCAACGCACCGGATACAATTTGCAGTAAAAATGCGGGAAGGGTAGTAATTCACTTAGTATAAGATGCGGGCAGTATAGCCTAAGTAGAGATTTCGCAGTGCCGAAGATGACATTCATTTTACTTAGGCTATGTTGATAGGTGTTGTTATATTATCTAGAGCTTAGGCTAATCTGCTCCTCTAATTGAACATGTGATTCCGATGCAAAACATCGAATAACCTCCAGGATCTTGTTCAAAACATCCTGTTGATTTATAGTAAAAAAGTTATAAGACGGTGCGCTTTTTTCTGTGGGCACTTCCATAAATGCGTCTTTCCATGATTGTATTGTTTCCGGAGATAGCAGGTTATTTTCCATCAGTCGCTTCATTTCATTAAATGCTTTGATTGTCATTGCATCCCATCGCAATCCTCCATTTAGTTCACTTTGAGGTGGTAAGATTTCGGATATGCAATGAATGAGTAAAAAAGACCATCGTTTACCTGGTTCAAGAGCATGTAATAAAATATCGACTGCTTCTTTATAACGATGAGGGTCCTTGATGGCTTTTTGGAACGCATCTTGATCTTGCACAGACTTGGAGCCGATCGCTTTAGGCACAAGTTGCGAAGGCAATGCATTTAAAATGGCTCGTATGCATTGGGGGCGAGTTAAAATATCATCAAGGTGTAAGAGAGGTTCTCCCTTATATAATGGAGTTTGAATTGCTTTTAAGCTATTTTCTGGGTCGGAGAAGGAGTGCATTAATGCAGTTACAGCCTCAGGAGACCTGGCAGCTTCAAGCAGGATAGGTTTCATACTTTGGTTACAGGTAAAGAGCTTTAGTTTAAATTCATCAGTTGGGCATGCACTTAAAAGAATTTGCAAAGCAGGAAGGTTATGTATCGCTCGATGCACTAATGTTTGACCAAGTCTTCCAGGTAGGTGCAATAAGCGCATTCGCTCTTCAGGAGCGCTATATAGCTTTAAAACAACACGAAGGAACTCTGGTTTTGATGCTAATCGATGTAGTAAGGTCTCACCTCGCAGATCATGTGCTTCCAGTACTTTTTTTGCATCTTCAAGTGAGAGCGCGGTTAATTTTTCCTCAAATAAAGCAGATTTGTCTGTAGTAATGGCATGAATTAATACAGCATTGAGATTCAACAAATGATTTTCTATCGCATCATTTAGAGCAGTAGCTTGTTCTGGAGATAAAATATGTTCTTCAGTCAATACTCTTAGCTCTTCAAAAAGATGGTTCTCTTTAAATTGAATGGACGAAAGCAACGTAGCATAAAAATTAGTAGGAAATTTAATAAGCAAACTAAGAAAATCATCAAGATTATGAAGATTTATTTGTGCTAAAGATTGGCTAAGATAAGGTTCAGGTAGTGCATCTACTACCTCTTGGCCATCGGTAAAAATACCTTGTGGGTTACGCTCAGGATTATACTTTAATGCAATAGCAGCTTTTTTTTCAGGCGGAATATGGCAGGCAATATCTAAAAGTTCGGTATTTTCAGGACGCTCTAAAAGACTTTTTAATTGACCCGCAGCAGTTTCAACACACCCACCTTTATCTAACAATATATGCAAAATTTCTGATAGCGAGGCTCCATGGGCATCTTTAAGTTGATTTAGTTGTTGTTTGAATTCAGAAGAAAGATGATTCCAATAAATAGTAAATCGTTTACATGCTTGCTGGGCACTTTCACCAGCATATAATTGCCCTGTAATTCGTTCTCCTCCTAAAATCAATCCTTTGCATAAAGCAGACAGAGCTTCTCTTGGACTTTGGCCGAAAGAAAGTAATATATCCTGTTCCAATACTTCCCAGTTATGGCTATGAGAATAAATTTTAGCGGCTAGCTCAGGGTATTGTTCTTTTAAAAGCATATATATTTGTTGATGATAATGAAAAGGTTGTGAAGCAATTTCCTCCAGAAAAAACAGATAATCATCAACAACGATGTAAGAGCCTAAATGATCTGGACAAGCATTTTGAGCCAAAGGATACTCTGCCAAGGATTGCTCTTGTATGAAAAAAGGTGGTTTTTGGACAAAATCGTCCATACTCATATGGGATGGAACTCGTTCTTTTACTCCGATACTTCGAACTCCTTTCACATGAGGCATAATAATAGCCAACATCTCGCTTAACGTTTGGGGTTGGAAGAGATACTGAACTAATTTCCAATAGATTTGATTTGCTGAGCCCAATGGTAAGGCAGTGAAACTTAATGCCGTATTGGCCAAAAGATTTTGTCGTTGATGAAAATAATTTAGAAACTGTGTTTTAAACGTTTCAGGGTGTTTCATTAACTCTTTCAGTTTCGTACACGATTCAACTAACTCTTTGATGGCTACAGCATCTCTCAGACTGGGGTAATTCGTAATGGGGGTTGGTTCGTAAGATTCTAAAAACTGTTGAAATTGCTGTAATACCAATTCAATAAACTTCAATTCCTCTACATTCAACATCGGTGTCCTTCATAAAATCCACAAGGTGCGCCAAATTTAGCATCGTTGTTGATTTTATTCTATAATTTCATGAAATAATGTCCTGAAATTACAGGTTAATTTATTTTATCTGTGAGTGAATATTACGTCAAAGTAAGAAAGTATTGTGTTTAAATGAATCCCTTAATGATATCTTAATTATCTAAATGATAAAATGCCGGCCTTGTTATTTGGAAGGAATAACATGCTTTTAGCAAGAAAAGATTTTGTCAATATATGTACCCAAGCAATTTTTTATACTAGAAACCAATTAACGATCAATAATCAATTGAGTGGTTATAAAAAGTTTCACCGTGAAATTAAAGAGAATAATTATTTCTCTAATAATGTTCGCGATCCCCTTATTAATACTCGTGAAGATGAGTATATGTATAGGCATGATCTCCTGAGACACGTTGGTTTAGGAAATTGTCATGAGTTAGCAGATTTTCTTCTCGTAGAAATTGGTAAAGAAATTGAACGTCAAAATGCTCTTGCAAGAATTCGTATCGTTAGCTCAATGAAGTTTGATCATGTATACCTGGAAATAAAAATTAAATTACTCGGGGAGATTGATTATTCCTTATGGGAAGTTGATGCTTGGGATCCACGTATTATAGATATTAGTACTCGTCCTAATGGTTCAATTAAAAACTACGAGTCTCTTGATTACGGATATTCAACTGAAACGAGTAATTCTGTGTATACAGATGAGATTAACTACAGCAATAGATATAAATTCTTTAATACCATCCCTACACCCAACAAAGGATGTCCGCTTAGAGAAGCCACACCCGAAAGAGAAATGTTAGATAAACATGATCATTTATATATGGATTATACGATTGAAGATTCAATAAGCGAAGGAAAAATTCCATCTTCTGGTGATCGTCTTAGCTATTTACAGCAAGCCTCTGGCTGGCAGTATGGATGATTTTTTACAGAGGTTTAGCGCGATAACCTCTCCATGAATTTTTTAGCCTAAATTGGTACTTGGAACCGGGCAATAAGTTCAATCATTTTGAACGATGTTAAAAAAATGAAAAGGTAAGTTCAGCACTGTGTTTTGATTTTAAAGGAGGTTCATGAATATCTTTTATATCATAAATTATCTTATCTCGTTTAACCCAACGTTCGTCAAACCAGTGCACGTAATCTATTGCTTGATATCCCATTTGTTTTAATTTGGAAATGCCGCGTTGTTGATATTTTTCTTTTCCTTCTTGAAATATTTCTGAAACACGTAGTAAATAAAATGGATTATCCGGAACAGCTTCCATAGCCATTTTATAATGCTGATTTATATTAGGACTATTAATATTAAAAAATCTTGTACATCGGCAAGTAAGTAATGTGCTTTACCTAGTTGAATGCGCAGAGGTTTATCTCTAGTTCCTTCTAATAAACTAATTATCTCTTTCAATATTTTGATAAAAGCAGAGATTGATTTTTGGTGTTTGATTTTATGATCGTTGATGAAAGAGTGATCTGAATACTTCATTGCAATTTTTTCTCTTAGCATATCTACTTGACGCATTAAACCAGTGATAAGAGCATGTTTGTGATAAGTTTGTTCTTCCTTTATATTCGAATTACATTCTCTAAGTAGCAAGAGCGCTTGGTGAATTGATTTCATATCACTTTCTTCTGGTTTATGAAGATCTCTATCTGCATCAATTAATAATAAAGCATACAATCGCTTATGCGTATATACATTTTCAATGTTTTCCTCAGAAGGGTGGAGAGCATAAGCGGCTTTTTTTAGCTCCAAACTTTGAAGATAGTACTGCTCTGCTTTATGCCATTGTTTATCATCTCTAAGAGGCTTTCCGTGTTTATATGCCGTTTCGGCATCTATGAAGAATTGATCAGCAAGCTCTTTTCGTTTAGGCGATGAAAAATGTTGAAAACAAGCATGTCTTTTGTAAATAGCATAGGCATGCATATAATTATGTTCTTCAATTTCGAGATTAAATGCGGCAATTGGACTGAGCACTTCGATATTGGTATAAAACTGTTTTGCGCTCTTATAGCGCATGTTATCAATGTAAAATTGAGCTATGATGGCTGCCATTGGTGAGTCTTTTTGAATGAGTTCATTGCGCTCTATTTCTGGAATCTCTAACAAATATTTTAGAACTAATTTAGAGTTGTTTGGTATCAAAATTTCCAATAAGTTAAATGCATCTTGGTATTTCCTTTGTTTCAAATAATGCTTAACGTAATTCTCAGTATCTTGCCTGGCAATTTCAGGATCATAAACCAGCGCTCGCTCAAGATAATCAGGACGAGGATCTTTCCAAAACAATCGTAAAAGCAATGACGGCTCTTGAATATTTTTAGCTTTGCCCAAATAATACTGTGCTGCTGAATGAGCATATTTACTGTTAGGTAAAAAGCTTTCTATTAATGTTTGATTTTTATCTAAAGCATTTAAAGTATCCGCGATTATACTGTCGTCTTGAGGATCTAATTGAGGTATAAGCTCCCACAAGTTCAATCTTATCCAGCTCTCTCCATAATGATGAGTGGAGTACAGTCTTTGGTGTGACTCATTAAAGCTAAGATAAGGCTCAACATTAAAATATTCAGTTATTAACTTCTTTTGTAACTGAGCGGTAGTTTCATCATTGCGCTTGTTAATGACCAAGGCACAGATTTCAGATGACAAAGACCCGTATTTTATTGATGAAAAATCCGGCTGCTTAAATTGTTTTACATACCCATAATAAGCAAGTTTATTTAAAATGAACGAGACTTTTTGTGGATGGCAATTGTTACTAAAACCTAACCAACCTTTAATTGATTGAAAAGCATACATAAACCAGTTTGTTGGTCTTATTTCATAGCCATTCGTATAAAGATATTTTGCAGAAGACGCCTTTTGCCACAATTGGGTATATTCAGCTTGATCCAGTTCAAACAGCTCAACATCGGGATAGTACTCCATGACTCCATGAAGATTCGCAGGGATTCTGCGGTGCAATTTAGTGTTGAAGTAAACCATCAATTTTTATCCAAGACGGAATAAAATCGAATCAAGAAGATTTGTCCTAAAGCCATTAAGGGCTTTGGATCAAAAAGCATAAATTGTCCCTTTTAAGATAATTGCGTGATTATAATCGATTCTACTTGATAATTGTATTCGTCACCAACAATACAAGGGACAAAATTCGTTGCAAATCACCATGGTTACACCATAAAAGTGGGCATTCTAAACTTTAATCAATCTGCAATAGATGACCTAAATAAAATAAGATCATAAGATTGCACACAAAAAATGGCAATCAAATTTTCATTACACTCTTTATCTTTAATTTCAGGTGTTTGAATTGTCTTAAGTCCAACAAATCCTCAGTATTGAATTCCAAGATATAGTTCATCAGACTCAAGTAATTGGTTGTGGATAATGCGCACAATTTCTTATCTATAATTTAGTGGCTAATTTGGTTTTCGTGTCTGTGGATAATTAATCTATGGAAAAACACATGGAGAACAAAATATGAAGCCCAACACATGCATTCAATACACAGACAAAAACACGCCAGAAATATTTCTTTTAGAGAAATTGAAACGTTATCTAGTCGGTTTATCGACGGCTTTAGAAGCTAAAAAACTCTGTTGGGTTTATTATGGATTATGAGAAATAATTTTGGACTTCGTTCGGATTATGGTTCCGATTTCATTGCCAGAACCATGTCGTTCATTACTTCTTGCTGATTATAAACTAAAAGCATTTGATGTCTTCACTTAGATTTGTATTGATCATTTCTGGGCTAAAATCTCTAATTTTTGTGAACCCCACGCGAACTTGCGACTGCTTTAGTGGGAGAGATGAAGGCCATCTAATATCATTTCTCGGCTTTTGGTAATCGATTAAATTTAGGGCTTGGGTAATGGCTGCTGCGCTGCGTTTACATTAACACTCTCTTCCGCTTCTATCATATTATCGTAACTGTCTATCTTTTTTTTCTCGCTGGTAATTTTTTTCCTTCATCCGATTTTAATATCTTTTGAGACGTTTCAATAAAAGACCATTGTGTCCATTTTCCCTTGTTTTTTGAATCATTAACTTTTTCTTTTGACATCATGCACTCCCCATAAGGCATTATTAAAATATTTTAATAAGATCTAATTTGTAATTCTATATCTTCATTTGGTTCACTCATAATAAGACTAAAATTTTGCTCAATTAATGGGCTGAAATATTCTTCAATTGAACGAACCTCCTCACCAGTATACAGTGCTTCATTTGGTTTGGCTTTAGGATTAATCGTTTGTTTTTTTATCCAGTCTTGCATCATTTGCTCATTATAAATAATAATCTCTTGATTTTTCATATTAATTGTAGCAAACAAGGCCTGTTCCTTATCCTTAGTTTGATCGAACATGGTCACCTCTATATCCGATCCTATCAATTCCTGTTGACTCAACGATCTTATCATTGCTCCAGGAACTGCCTGATGAGAATACAGAAGGGCCTCTGTATGTTCAAATCGACGTGTTTTCTCACCCCGTTGAGCCGCTCGCTCAAGGGAGACGGATACATCGGTCGAAACAGCAACAACAATTATTTTTCCATAACGTTCATTCGCTTCTTTAAGCTCAGCAGGTTTTAACTGAGTTTGATCAAGAAGAAAATGGGGATACCCACCTGATTGAAGGCCTTTTTTTGCAATAAGCTTCATTGTTCTGTCTGTAATCATCTTAGCTTCATCATATGTATACTGAGAGTATCTCTTTGGATCTTGCGGCTGGAGCAGAAAGGATCTTAGTCTATCAGTATTTTGATGCACTAATTGATTCCATAAAATAGGAACGGAGGGACCATTTTCAAGAACCTGTGCCACGAGTTTAAGCGAGGTACTTTTTCCAGAGGCTATTCCCCCCGTAGAGAACACTGCTATAGCGTTGTCTTTTATAATATACTCTAGTTCATCTAATTTCTTTTTGGCACAAAGTGCATTAATTGTTTTTTCCACCTCAGGTTCTATTATTTCTCGTGCTTTATTATTATAAATCAATGCTATCCCTCGCTGAATACATACTGATTTGAGTAACTCGTTATCTGACTTCCAAGGTTCGTTTTTTGAAAGGTCTGTATAAAATTTTTGTAGGATATTTAACTCATGAGAAGAAATAAAAGGGTATTCTTGTTGTAATATGTCATTCGCTAAATCATTAAATAATTGAGTAACTCCCTCTAAGGTGTTTTTATAGAGATCGTAACATCTTTCTTTAATAGCAATGTCCACACCATTTTTTTTAAGTTTTTCTTTTACTTGTGTAAAAGCAACCCCAAAGGTTTCTTGGTCATCTTCAACGGTTTTATCTAATTTTATCTTTGCCTGTAATTGGGCAAGAATCTCATGTTCAATAAAATTTTCTGGAAGTAAGCATACTAAATTGCTAACAAATTCTTTTGGAAAAGCTATGATGGTTTGATCTAATAAATCGAGAGATTTTTTTTGAAAGGAGTGAGTCAATATTGAAAAGTCATCTGATTTGACTTTCTTTTTTGAACGGATTCTATCCTTTAGATCAATCTTTGGAACAAATAAACCTGGTCTATATGATTCTTGAGATATTTTAAATTGGCTATCATTGTCATAGTTCGAGGGTTGTTCCTCCTTAAATTTATGTAAATCACCTTTCATCTGTTTGCCGTGGTTCATTTTTAAGTGATCCACAATGCTCTGTATTTTTTGAACATATTCTGTATTTTTTTATGTGTTTTATGGGCTAAGTATTCTTCTCCAGATTTAATTGCCTGTTTAGGGTTTGTTTCACTTAATTCTTCGAGCCGCTGTGCTACTTTAAAAATAGGGACAGCAACACTATCGAAACCCATATCAGACAATACTTGCCACATTGGTTTTTTCTTTCCCACGATTGCACGCAATTTGATCAATTTAGTTAAATATTAATTCATTTATGTTTGTATTTCAAACAAAATTATTAAAATAAAATCAATTGTTGCTCTATTGCAAAAAAATTAAGCTGATTCAATGTTGTGCTTATAGGGTTATCAATTTTGAAAACCAGGGGTTAAGAGCTAAAATTTTGTGTTCTTAAGTAGTGTCCCGGGAAAGGGGTTAGAGCCAGTATAATTTGTAACTGATTTTTTCAGAATAAACCCCTTAAAAATGGCCCGCTGCAAGGATTTGAACCCAATTCCCCTGGCTCCTAGCTGACTCTAGTCTTTTCTTATTCGTTGTTTCAACATCATGGAGTTGAAAAACATTCTTTGTCAGATGCATTTACAGCTGTTGCTAAGAAACAAAGCCTCTTCAGGCTGTGTTTTAATTATTGAACTTAAATGATTCACCCCTAATATCGCTCTTTGAGCGGCTGAAATGCTTTTTCTATTTTATAATATAAAAAATTTGTGCACCTGCTATTGCTACTTCTACAATGTGCGATAAGCGTCAAACGAAAGTGAAAATTATTAGGGCCGCACAGATTATCAAATGATGTATTTAATTAATCGTTTTCAATTAAATCATAACCATATATCCTTTTGGTAAATAAAACTTGGATTGATAAAATGAAACATATTTATTTTCTACTCTCTGTTTGTATTGTCATTGTTCAACCACTTCGAGCTCAAAGCGAGCCACTTAGAGTTGCGGTTGACCCAGTTAATCCCCCATTTGTTATGCGAGGGGCTAACAATCAACTTTATGGATACGATGTTTCAATGATGGAATACATTTGCAAAACGATAAAGCGTCCGTGTCAATTTATTCCCACTCGTTTTGATAAAATGCTTCATGATGTGAGTGTAAAAAAGGTGGATGTAGCCACTAGTTCAATTACTATCACGGCAGAAAGATCGAAGATAGTGAACTTTTCAACTCCCTATTTATTAAGTAAGGCACGTTTTGTTGGTCCTAAACAGCTAGCGAATCAAGCATTTGGTCTAAATCTGCTGAACAATCGAAGGATTGGTATTACCGAGGGTTCTGTTTTTCCTGATTTTATCCATAAAATGGAAGTAATAAAACCAATAATTATTTCTTATACAAATTCAAATAACTTAATTGAAGCATTAAATCGAGACAAGATTGATTTGGGTCTAATGGATGAACCTACGGCACTTTATTGGCAATCACACTCTGCACAAAAATTTACAGTACTTGGTCCATCATTTAGTTACGGCTTTGGTTTAGGCATAGCCGTTAGTAAGGATGATTTAGCTTTATTGCAAAGTATTAACAATGCTTTAATAAAATACCAGGAAAGTGATGAGTTCAAAAGGAACTACCATGCCTATATAGCTCGTTTTTGATCATTATCGTGTCGAAAGAGCTTGGTATTCCGTAGGAGTTTTATCGTAAGCCGAAGCTGATTGAGACCATCTCTCAGAGACAACCCGCGGTACTTAGGTGGCGGGGCAATTGTCAACAAGTCCTAATCTTAATTATTGATATACACACGAGCAGCTATAAAGTTAATTAACAGTGTCGTTGGACATGATGTTACTTGTCCTCATTCCGCAATGGGTGAGTACCCTTGATTTAAAGCAGAATGGCTTTTGGATAAAGAGTGCAGAGTGATTTGATGCTTGTTTTAAGTCACTACCGAAAAATGTGGCTAAGGTCTCTTTAACGATTAAAGAATTAAATAAAATGAACCTGGAGCAATTGGAAGCCATTCAAATGCGCTATCCTCATGCTGAGCTGATATTGGTTGATTTGGAGGGTACACAAAATATTATTGAGGTATATTTCGGATAGTATACCAAATTACACAAACAATTATTTTGTATTCTTTTATTTTGATTAGGAACAGTAGTAAGAACCCTATTATTTATTAGTACATTTTGTTCGTGGCCATACTTGAAGATTGCTATAATAAAAATCTATTTTTCATCAAAAATCTTGCATCAAGGCGCAAGTTGAGCGCTAGGTCTAGTTTGGCTATATGATATTCCTATTATTTTCCACCCGTTACCCGGAGTAAATGTAATTTGATTTGAAAAAACATAGATGTAGCCTTTAGGATCAATTGCAAATAAAGGAGTGCTGATAATATTTGTTTCGCTTTTCAAATATTGTTCGTATGAAAACTGTTCTGTGAGTAATGTCGTTTTTATTTTAGCGCCTAAAGTTAACAAATTTTCTAAATATTGATAAGTAACATCTTGTGTAAAAAGATTTCTGCCACTGTGTTTGAAATAAAATTTTTCCTCTATTTGTCCGTCTTGAGGAAGGACAGTTTGTATTGCAAAAATTTCTCGTTCTGAAAAAAAATAACGATAATGCTTCGCTGCAAGAATATTTAATTCTAAATACGGACTAAGGATTAGCAAGTGTTTAATTTTAAGTAAGTTAAGGTTATTTTCAACATGTTGAGAAATTGGATTTCCCCAAATAGTTATTAATCCTTTCATTTTTGCATCACTCAGAGCAGACCACTCCTCATCAACTAAGCAGACGTAAAAATTACTTTCCTGCAATTGTGTTGCAATTGCTTGAGCGACTTTATTCGCACCAATAATAAGAAATCCTTGAGGCTCAGGTTCGGCTACTTTTAATTTTAGAGCGATTGTTTTAGCTGTAAGACTTTGCAATGTGATGGTGCCAATAATCATAAAAAATGTTAAGGGAGCAAGTTTTGATGCATCAGCATAACCTAAGTTTCCTAAGCGCATTGCAAATAACGCAGATATGGCTGCAGCAACAATACCTCGAGGCGCAATCCAGGCAATCATATGCCGTTCCGGGATTGTTAATGAAGAGCCTAAAGATGATAAATAAACATTCAGGGGTCGGATTATAAATTGTATTACCAAAAATAATAGAATAGCAGGATACCCTAAAACAAAAAATGAGGATAAGTCAATTTGTGCTGCCAAAATAAGGAATAATATAGACAGGAGAACTAAGCTCAAATTTTCCTTGAAATTCAAGATCTCATCTAATTCGATGCCTTTAATATTAGCTAGAGACAGCCCCATCATAGTTACACTAAGTAACCCAGATTCAGAAATAATATAATTAGAGCTTGCATAAATAACACTGATACAACTTAACACTGCAAAGTTCTGGAGGTCTTGAGGTATCCAATATTTTTTAAAAGCTATCCCCAAGGACATGCCACCAATAAATCCAAGAGAAGCACCAATTAAAATTATTTTTCCAAAGGTAAAAACTCCAGAAATAAATCCCCCCGATAGTGTATTTGAAATAATAAATTCAAAGACTAATACTGCTAAAATAGCCCCAATGGGATCAATTAAAATTCCTTCCCATTGTAAAACATTAGCAATATTGGCATTAGGGCGCAAAATTCTTAACATGGGTGCAATAACCGTCGGGCCAGTGACAACCATGAGTGCAGCAAAGAGAAATGAAATTCCCCAGGAGAATTTCATTAACAGATGAGTTGCTGTGGCAACCAATAAAAATGTAGTAATAGCTCCCAAACTAATTAAATTACGAATTACAGAACCTACTCCTCTGATTTTGGAAAACTTTAATGTCATACTGCCTTCGAACAAAATCACTGCTACTGAAAAGGAGACAAAAGGAAACAATAGATTATTTAATTGCTTGTTGAGTGCGAGCCAGTGTATTTGGGAGCCGATAAAGATTCCACTAATAAGTAAAAAAATTATTGCGGGTACTTTAAGACGCGAAGCAATCCACTGACAGACAAAACCTATCAGCAAAATTAGGGAAAATAAAAGTACTAGTTTTTCGGACATTTCTTTCCATCCATTTTATTAATCTTTATTCTCCTGGATAATAAAAAAATCACATATAATTTATATAATGTTTCTGTTTCAATTAAACAAGTTGAACAGCTAGATATTCGGATGTCAATATTTGTCATTTCTCCATTATAGTAAGATAGCGAAGAATTTTTCCTTCAATAATAATTTATAATCATGGATGGAAGTAGGAAAACTTAATATCTTTTTTCTTGGTACCTGCAATTAATAGGCTCCCAAACTGCTTCCCAACGACCTGTGGTTGATATCAACGGTCTCTGATTTTTTCAGTTCATTTCTGATTGGAGAGATGTTTGTTTAATGAACGTCTTTCAAGTTTCTTCGCTAACTACCGAGCCAATGGGTACTGTTTTAGTAGAATTATTTAGGTAAGTGTATCATTATTAATGAACTTTCAGTGTGTTGCATTAACCCATACGGGATATGATTTTTATTGGTATCAAACCGCTTTTGATGATTCATAGATGGAATAATAATTAAATCATTCTCTTCAGCCATCTCCGAAACAGCCTCAATGATATCATCATTAATTTTAATAAACTGGATGTCTGAGTTTTTTATTTTTTCAAATTTTGAATTGAGTTTATTATGGTAATAGTTTGTAGTCATGATAGTTAATGGTAATGCTAAGGCTTTGCTGATATCTACGATCACATCCAAGTATTGCTCATTAAATTTAACGCCAACTGCATGAGCGCCAATTACAGTGATAACCCGCTTGATTCCTTTGATAGGCATTTTTAATAAAGCTGCTGCAACAGGTACGGTGGAAGTCCACATGACATGGTCTATATTAGAGCTGAAAATACGCCCTCGTTTATGTTCTTCTAGAGACCAATTCATAATAATAAAGGATGTTTCACTTTCTATCACCTCATTTAATATAATTTTAGGGATATTTTTTTCTATTTGATTAATTAACTCAATATCTGTATCAGGATCTTTCATTGGGCCTGCTCGTAATTTTTCGCGTTTCTCCTGTATTTCACACTCATTTTCAGCAATATTCAAAATGAGTAATTTTCCATCTCCGTAACGTGCAAGTCTTGCGGAAAAGTTAATTACGTTATCTGGAAACTCATTATGTTCTACGGGAGTAATAATTCTTTTGAAAAGTGGAATGTTAATTTTGGCCGTTGGCCTTATTCTAGAACCATAATATTTAACAAGCAGTGGCGAAGTAAACAAAGTAAAAAGAACCATAAGAATAATTCCATTTAAAAAATATTCAGGAAATAGGTCAGCATTAATACCAATTAAAATAATTACTAGTGTTGCTGCAGCTTGAGCTTGAGATAATCCCCACATCACCATCATTTGCTGGCGCGAATACCGAAATAAATAAGAGGCTATCCAAGCAGCAACAAATTTTGTAACGTAGACAGCTAAGGTTAGAGATAACCCCAAAACTAATGATTTCCAGCTTAAAAAAATAGCCATGGGATTAAGTCTTACTCCAATAGAAACTAAGAAGAGGGGAACAAAAAGACTTTCTCCAAGAAAAAGAGTTTGTTTTACGGCACCACTTTCTTTCGAAACAACCCGATTAATTGCCAGACCCGCCAGGAATGCGCCGATAATCATATTGATACCAATCGCTTTACCAAGAATAACGGCAATTGCTAAGCTTGCTAACATAAATGCAAAATCAGATTGTTTACTCTTGGAATAGCGAAAGAATAATTTGGCTATATATGGGAATGATAACAAAACAAAAGCAGCATAAAGAATAAGACCGAGCGCTAATGAAGACAAACTCACAAAGGATGTATTTCCTGAATGTATGTGTAGCGAAACAATTAACGTTATGAGTGCTGTAATATCTGTTAACACTACTGCACTTACCGAAATGGCAACTGCTTCATTTTTTAAAATTCCTAGTTCCGTGATAATGGGATAAGCAACCAGAGTATAAGACGCATAAATAGCTCCAAGTAAAATTGAGCTATTTATGCCTAATCCAAAAATCCAGCCAATCAAAAGAGCGGAAGTTAATGGCAAGAGATACGTTAATAAATAAAAGATAAAAGTTCGTACCCGATTTGATATTAATTGATCCAGATTAATTTCTAATCCAACGGTAAACATCAAGTAAATAACACCAATGGATGCAAATAATTCAATAGTGGGAGTTAGGGGAAGAAGATTTAATACATGTGGCCCAAAAATGATTCCCCCTATGATTAATCCTATAATGCTGGGAATATAGATTAGACGCGAAAGCAGCGGCATAAAAAAAACAACAAAGAGCATCATTAAAAAAAGAATTGCTGGCTCGTGTAAGAAAGTTATTTTCATACCAATTCCCTATAGTTGAGCATTTCGATAGAGGTGATAACATTTGAGTATATTCTGTTCCTCCTCTACATCATTCTCAATTGCATGATTTTTAAGGTCCTCTATGATTTTATTCGCCACCTTTTTTAAAGGAAAAATAAATGCCAAGTAACTCCCAGATGATTAGTTAACTATAGCATTTATCTTTCGGAAGGTAATTTTATGGGGATTTTTAACCCCAAAAATTAGTCTCACTCTTGCCATGTTTGTATCCATTTTTCCAGCATGGAATGATAAAATTTATTGCATTTGACCAATAAAATTGAATCACATCTTTTTTGCCAGATGCGAGTGACAAGCACATGATTTTTCATACATTCAATGGTCTCTAAGGAACTTGCTGGATGATGAAATTAGGGGAGAAGCTGATTTTGAGCATATTTTGCTTTATTCTTAAGTAGTCCAAAGTGAAAGACCTTCAGAAACATGTCTAATCTTGCTCAGGTATTATTAGAAACTTTTAAGGCCATTCAGATCTTAATGTAAACCTAAATCGTCTCTAAATGCAAATGCTGAATGGTTAGAGAAATTAAAAACAAATTTAGTGAAATTCTTAAAAATGTCGAGATACATATGGGCTATAGCCTATTTCCAATATAAATTGTAAATTGAGTAAGCGATAACTTTCAAGTTTACTTTTATCTGGTTATGATAAAATATCTCCACTTTATCTAGAATACGAATAGATACGGTCCATCAGACCAAAGTAGAAAGCATTGAAGCAGTTTTATATATGCAGGCACTAAAGGGCATATGAAAGCGATGATAAATGGAGTACATACCGAACTCGGTAGGATTGTATGTAGCTTTAACTCGTACTAAGAAAATATTTATTCTCGTGGTACCTCATAATAAAATAAATTATTTGAGATATAAGTTAGAAAATGCAGGCTTAACAGAACTCAATTTTGAAAACGAAATTTTAAGAGATTAATGCACGAGGTAAATAAATTTACGTATGAATTAATTAGATCTCAAAATTTTCTTTGTGTAAGAATTGAGCTGACTATTTGAATATTGTCATCATTAAAATTCAAAGTTTAAACTTTAAAATTAGGATGATATCGCTATTTTGGGGGACGCAGAGTTCTTAAGTGGTAAAGTAGTACATATTTAAAATCCTATTAGGATAGGATTTTAAATAATAATATTGTTCTTTTTAAATTTAATCCTACTATAATAGGATTAATAGTAAATTTAAATCGAAATACTTTATAAGTCTATTCCAGTAGGATTATATGGCTAAGCGAATTAAAAAATTTAAAACCCCTAATCTTTTACAACCTTTAACCGTAGAATTACTAGGAGAAGTGATTAAAGCACGTCGAACTCAAAGTGATTTACGATTGGAGGATGCGGCTGCTTTATGCGGTGTCGCTAAAGAAACTTTTATGAAAATCGAACATGGCCAATCGAACTGTCAATTAGCGAGTGTATTGCAAATTTGCTCTGGTTTAGGAATAAATCTTTATATAAAGCCATGGGTAGATAGCGATGAGGAGGAAAATGATTGGAGATAAGAAGGTCCTGGATGTTTATCTAGGAGAAATTCAAATAGCTAATATCACACCTATCGAGGATCAGCTGTACTGGACTTATAGCGAAAATTGGCAAAAGGCAGGGTATGCTATTTCACCACACTTGCCTTTTTATGAAGATATCCCACCATTAAATGTACAACGATTTCTACGAAATTTATTACCTGAAGGAAAACCTCTAGAAGTTTTGATTGATAGTTTCCATGTAAGTAAATCTAATACATTTGGGCTTATTAGAGCCTTAGGATTGGATATTCCTGGCTCATTAGTAATATTGCCATCGAATCAGGCAATTCCTAGCCAAGCTAATTTTCGGCTTATAACTAATGAAGAATTAGAGGAGCGATTAAATCATCCTGATTCTTATAGTTTAATTGTTTGGGATGGAAAACCCCGACTTTCAGTTGCTGGAGTGCAGGATAAAATTAATATAGTAATAAATAAAAAAGGGGAGCTTGGTTTTGGAGAAGGTGGTTTATGCTCTACACATATTCTTAAATTTGAAACACAAAAACTTTCAAATTTAGTTTTAAATGAATATCTAAGTATGCAACTTGCTAGACGTTGTGCATTGAGTGTTGCCAATGTTCAGATGCTGCATTTTGGTCAGCATTCTGCTTTATTGGTAGAGCGTTTTGATAGGAAACTGGTTACTACTAATACAGTAAAAAGACGTCATTTAATAGATGGTTGTCAGGCATTGAATTTACCTCCTGAATATAAGTATGAACAAAATTTTGGGAATGGAAGGGATGTTGCTCATATTAGAGATGGGGTAAGTTTGCCTAAACTATTTGATTTTGCAAATCAATGTATGAACCCAGCAAAAACCAAGCAACAAATACTCGACTGGGTTTTATTTAATGTTTTGATATTTAATTGTGACGCTCATGGTAAAAATATAAGTTTTTTTGTCGGAGTTGACGGCATTTCGTTGGCACCATTTTATGATTTAGTCAATATAAAAATGTATCCTGAATTTGAGCATAATTTGGCAATGGCATTAGGAGATGAATTTGAAGATGATAATGTCAATGCTTATCAATTGGCTGACTTTGCTGATACATGTAAGTTGCCAAGGTTGTTAGTAGCTAAACGGTTAAAGCTATTAATTGATAAACTGGCCACTGCTTTGCAAGAGGAAATTCAGCGTATTGCTGTAGATGATAAAAAAATGAAATATTTAAATGAATATCAAGTAATTGTCGCTAAAAGATGTAAACATTTATTAGAGCAGAGCGAACAAATTACTATAATGGAGCTTTAACTATGAAGATGGCTTCAGAACGAGTTTACGACACGTTCTTGCCACAGTAGCTGGCTTTATGACACAAGCTTTTAACTAATTTATTGATTTTATTTAGTTAAAAACGGCACTCCTGGAAGGATTCTAACCCCAGACCCCCCTGGTTTTTAGCCACATTGATCAAGAAAATTATTTAACAAAATCAGCAGGTTGCGAGTTAACAAAATTAGCAATTACTGCCTAAAGCTGCTTGAAACAACTAGGGTGTATACTACAGTTTGTTACAAATTTGTTACGCCATAATTTTTGAAGCCTTGTCTATATAATCCCTATTTTAGGTGGTCTGTGTCGATTTTGCCCCATAAACCCAAAATTCAAAAAGTTGGATTAAAAATTCGTTTCTCTAGGGAACTTAGAATTAAAATCTTTTTGCAAAAGTTCAGGAGTAATATATTGGCTCATATAATACTTACTTAGTTCACCTTCTTCGTTTTTTGCTATTTCCCTCATTTTTCTGACAGTATGGTAGTAGTGGAAGTCAATAGAACCAGCACCATGAATGGTATGGATGAGGCTTGGTAAATTTAATTCATGATTTGATGGTTCATCATTACAACTCCTGGAACTAAAACAACGGCGCCACTTTATCTTCAGGAAAAATTTCGCGCTTGGTTGGTGGCTGTTAATAAATCAGGCCTTGAAGAAACTCGGAAGCGTCCAGGTTGGCATGATGAACCACTTGTAGGGGATCGTAAGGGACAGCGCTCGATACGATTAAATAAACAATGGCGTGCTATATATAAAGACATTTCTGGAGAAGAGAAATGCCCTGGCAGGAGTGTAATAAAGTGGATGAAAAGATAAAATTTGTAGCAAGATTGTTAGATGGCGAACAAATGTCTTCTTTATGCCAAGAATTTGGTATTTCTCGTAAGACAGGATACAAAATTTTTGATCGTTATAAAGATAGTGGTTTAGAAGGGTTACAAGATAGAAGTAGAAGGCCTCATCGCTATGCGAATCAATTGCCCTTCCAATTAGAAAAAGAAATATTAAAAGCAAAGAAAGAGGTCTTCGGATGTTGAAATCACCGCCATGCTTCGAATTCTCTCCTAAAGAATGTGTTTTTTATATCCAACTTTGTAAGGCTTGTCCCAGATCGCTATGACATAGAGGTAAAAAATTTGGTTTTCGGTGCACTCGTTAATTTCTCGAGATTAACATCTAATCCAAAAAATAAATTATCAAATTCACGGAAACCATGAGGTACACCGCCAATGGGGTTACCTAACAAATCACTAACCCAAATTAATTTAGGTTCAATTCCCAACTTTTTTAAACTGGGTGTTTTAGACCAATTTTCTAACATCTGAGATTTAGATTCCGGTAAAGTTCCTGAGCCTACTGGTAACTCATCATTTTCATTATATTCAGAAAGTGGTTCTGGAGTTGAAACTCCTTCTTTGGCTTGAATTAAAGGGGATAAAAATATAAGGATTGTAACTATTAAGATAATAAAATGACGCAAGAAATAATCCATACTATAGCCAACAATGCTATTTAAATGACTAATGATTTAACTTTAATGTCATGATAACCGCACCATAAGAGAATAAAGTACTCAGTCTTCGATCTTAATTGGCCTGAAGCGTTTGATTTTTTCATGGTAACTAGTAATTTCATAAAATTTTCGGTAGGCCATAATTTAAATCCATGTACTTACATCAACGACGCCCCAACCATCTTAACGGTTTCCCACTCATAACATATTCTTCAATAAATTCTAAACTTAAATTTTTTGTCTCAGGCATGTAAATATATGTGTACATTAACCCTACGAAGCAAATAGCCGCATAAATCAAAAAGGTATATTCAACCCCAAAGGCATGAAACATAATGGGGAACATAAACACGACAATACCATTAAATCCCCAATTACTTATAGAAGATAATCCCATTCCTCCACCACGTACGTATAATGGAAAAATCTCTGACATTGCGATATAAGGAATCGGGCCCAGACTAATGGCAAAAGCAATAATATATACTGTCAAACAAATAACAGATAAATAAGCCAGAAAACTGACTTGATGATAAGACAGTAAGCCCAGAACAGCAAGACTAATACCAGTTCCAGCAAAACCAAACAATAATAATTTTCGCCGTCCTATTCTATCAACATAGAATACGGCTAGTATGGTGATAACCATATTTACAAGTCCAATACCCATTGTTGCTAAAATCTGTCCAGTGCTACTGGAAAATCCCATATTCTTAAAGATTTCAGGGGCATAATAGATAATGACATTAATTCCACTGAGTTGTTGCAAACAAAACAAAATCATGCCTAAAGACAAAACAGGCAATAAAGGCTTTCTAAATAAGGCATGCCAATCTCCTTTTGGAGGTTCATGTGATAATGTCTGCTCAATTTCCATGAACTCAGCCTGACTGTTTTCCTTATGAAGTTTTTGCAAAGCTGATTTAGCTTCATCACGTTTGCCGATACTAAGAAGCCATCGTGGGGACTCTGGTAATAATAAAACGCCAAAAACTAGAATGGTGGATGGGATAAGGCTTGAAGCAAACATAGCTCGCCAGGAGCCATAATTAATTAAAAGCAAATTGACAGAGTAGGCGCATACAATCCCTATAGTAATCGCTAATTGATAAATAGCTACCATAGCACCACGTAAGTGGGCTGGGGCTGTCTCGGCTAAATAAAGTGGAGTCGTAACTGCTGCAATACCTATTGCTATTCCAAGAATAAACCGAGAAATAATTAATATCCCTTCAGCTTCCGCAAAAGTAGCACCTAAAGCACCGATAAAAAACAAAGCTCCCGCAAAAGATAAGCATTTCTTTCGGCCTATATGTTTGACTACTTTAGAGGCCAATATGGAACCAACTAACATGGAGCCAAATAATGCGCCAAAAGGTAGCGCAGAAGTCATCACCCCAACTGAAGTATGACTCATATTAAACTGAGTTTTAATTAGATCCAAAGAACCAGCAATGATTCCTTCATCATACCCGAATAAAAAGCCGGCTACTGATCCAATAATTGCTACTAACCAGGCCATAATGATTTTCCTTAATACGCCTTAAAAAGAATGTTGACATCACAAAATTAATAAATTCATTACTATACTTAACTTATAAATAATACATTTTGCAAGTAGATTCGCGATGAGTTATGTAATTACAGGTGAAATGATGGTGGAAATGCTAAATCAATTAGCACAAGGTCATTTTTATGAGAAAACTGTAATGGGTTTAACCGATACACTTGCCTCGTTTATTAGTGCGAACAATCAATTACATGAGCTATTGGAACGCTGTGCTAAAAAAAGTAATTTCCAAAATACCAGGACTATTTCTTGGTCGGATTTAGGGAGTGATGATAAAAGGATAATAAATTGCTTCTTTGATTATCTTTATTTTACCTCACCTCAATTTTTAAAAGATGCGGGGTGATTAATTGATTACTAAAACATATGACTGTTGCATTGTGGGAACTGGTGCAGCTGGTGGAATCCTAGCCTACCGTTTAGCTAAGGCGGGTCTTAATGTCATTTCAGTGGAGCAAGGTGATGAATTGCCTTCCAATTATTTTACTGATATTAACCCACCCGGGATTAAGAAAGGTTTTGGAATCAAACCTAAGACTACGTTTCCACCTCACATAGGCGATGCACTATTTATTCATGATTTATTTGCAGATTCTTCGATACGTTCCAGCAGTAAAAAATCGGAGTCTGAGTTTCGCCAATTTCAGATTTATGCACTGAATGGCTTACAAAACCTGTGGAATGCTGTATCAGTTCGTTTCAGCGAACCAGATTTAGCTACCTGGCCTATTAATTATCAGGATTTAGCCCCTTATTACAGCTCTGTAGAACAGCTGATTAGTGTGTGTGGAACTGAAGAACATTTAACTGTTTTGCCCAATGGGAAATATATTGCCCCTAAACCGATTAGACCTGTGGATCAGCTCATCATTGATGCAGTAAAAAATAGTGGTTGGCCTGAATGTTTTGCAATTCCAAATCGCAAAGCAATTGAAACCAGAACAGAAAAACCAAATCATTGTATCAGTACAGGAATATGTACTTTTGGCTGTCCAGTAGGAGCGGTTTATAAATTTTCTACACGCCTTTTACCTGAAATTCGTAAGCGGAGCAATTACACTTTATTATTAAATGCCAAAGTAGTTCGCTTGAATCGCAACAATAAAAATAATCAGATTAGTTCTCTTGATTACCTATGTCTTAAATCAAATGAACGTAAAACCATTCAAGCACGAATTTTTATCTTAAGTGCTGGCGCTATAGAAACACCGCGAATTTTATTTAATTCTCATGACACCGCATTTCCAAATGGTTTGGCAAATCATAATGGTTCTTTGGGCTGTTTTCTTCAAGATAATCCTAAGGTGGTTTTAGCCACTTCTCTATATAAATTGTGGTTTAGTAAACGACCTCCTGATATTGGTTATGGTGATTTATTAATAATTGGTGGACAAGCCAAGTTATCAAATGAAAAATTATTTCGTTTCATTGGTCACTCAATCTCAGCGCCACCTGATGTGCCTTATTATCTTAATGATCTTCGTTGGATACCTCGAATCATAAAGCCTTTTATCGTTAAATCAATGTTTCATTCTTTTGTGACTTTAGGTTTATTTTGTGAAGGTGATTTATTAGCTAGTAATAGAGTGTCTCCATCAGTAGATAGAGACAAATATGGAGTTCCACAAGTAGATATTCATTATAAAAGCTCTGCAGAAACGCAAGAGCGAATGAGAAAAATGGCTGAATTTGGCCGAAAAGTATTAAGAAAGGCATCAGGCATACATATTGTTTATGATTTAAGCAATGATGGAACTGGAATTCATTATGCAGGGACCTGTCGTATGGGCAATAACAAAAATGAGGCTATAGTGGATGCTTATCTTAAAACTTTTAGTCATGATAATTTATATTTATGTGATGGAGGGGTAATTCCCCACTTACCAGATAAACATCTGACACTGACTATTATGGCTCTAGCAGATAGACTCGCTAGCCATATTACCAGTGATCTACAGAAAAGAGGAGATTCACATGAGTAAGGAAAAACCAGTACGTACCAAAACATTACCCTGGGAATTTCCTGGAGCTCTTTGGATTAATGAGGACGAACAAAACCTGGTTGATGAGGTCATTAGATCTCATAGTCCATTCCGCTATTATGGTCCTGATTTACAACACATGGTGGATCGTTTAGAAGCTGAATTTTGCTTTAAAATTAAAGTAAATTATGCTCTAGGTGTTACTTCTGGAACGGCAGCACTCCATATTGCACTAGCAGCATTTGGCGTAGGACCTGGCGATGAGGTATTGGTTCCAGGTTATATGTGGGTTAGTTGCCTGTCAGCCATTGTACGTCTGGGAGCCATTCCTGTTCTAGTTGATATTGATAATACCTTTTGTATCGATCCTGAAGATTTACAACGAAAAATCAGTCCTCGATCCAAAGCGATTATGTATGTTCATATGAGTGGTGCATCAGGGCATATTGATCAGGTTGTTGCTATAGCTGCGCACCATAAACTCTATTTATTGGAAGATTGTGCCCAAGCTGCTGGTGCCTCTTATAAAGGCAAACCACTTGGCAGTTTTGGTGATGCTGCGATTTTCAGCTTTCAGCTCAATAAAAATATGACGTCGGGTGAGGGTGGAATGATAGTTTGCAACGACAAATCAATTTACCAGCGCTGTTTTGCTATTCATGATTTAGGTTATCCTCGTAATGAAGCTGGACGTTTGGAGACTCAAAATGAAGAGTTTCAATTGTGGGGAGTAGGCGCAAGAATGTCCGAATTAACAGGCGCCTTTGCATTGGCCCAATTAGGTAAATTAGATAAAATTGTTGCTTCCATGCATGATGCAAAATGGCGCATTCGCCAAGAGTTAGAAGATATCAAGGGGTTAGCATTCCGCGATATTGCGTCTAAAGAAGGGGACTCTGGTCCTTTTTTAATCACAATTTATCCTACGCAACAATTGTGTCAGGCCTTTACCGAAGAATTAAAAAACCTTGGCATTAAGGGGCAAACTGGCAGTCTTGCATGCATTACCATGCATGAGTGGGGGTTGCATTGGTATTTTAATAACTATAGCTTAGTCAATAAAAAATCTATAAGTCCAGATGGTTTTCCCTGGTCTCATCCAAAGAATGAATTTTCTCGCACGATTCATTATCACAAGGGTACACTACCTCATTGCGATTATTTATACGATCATGCCGCATTATTGACTATTGCATCAACTTTAACTGATGAGGATTGTGACCAAATTATCAGTGCTTTTAAACAAACAGCTAAAAAGATTCTTCAATGAAAAAAGCGAATCATAATTACTGGAGAATATGTGGAATATTATCGATAGCCATATGCTCAGGACTATTAGTAGGCTATGTAACTGCAATCATAGCGGGTGCTTTACCGTTACTCACGAAACAGTTTAATTTAGATGATTTAAATCAGGGATTTTTGGTTGCTATAATATTAATGGGAGGTTTTACCGGTTCCTTAATTTGTGGAAAAGTCACTGCACCCTTCGGACATAAAAAAACATTACTTTTGATGTCTGGAATTTTTATTCTTGGTTCAATTTGGAGTGCCATGTCCCAAAACTTTTGGTCTTTGATTTTAGCTCGTTTTTGCGCAGGTACAGCTGTTGGTATGTGTACTGTAATCGGCCCTATGTATGTTGCTGAAACTGCCCCTGATAGGTTACGTGGTTTTCTTGTTGGAAGTGTACAATTAGCAATCACCATTGGAATCTTGAGTGCTTATATCGTTAGTTATTATTTTGTGGAAAGTAAAAATTGGCCTATGATGTTTGGGCTTGCTGTTCTACCTGCTCTTATTTTATTTCTGGTTACTTTGACCCAATTAGAAAGTCCGCGTTGGTTATTATTGAGCAATCGTGTTGTAGAGGCGCATGACACTTTTTTTAGATTACATGGATATCATTGGAAGGAAAATAAAAAAGCACCTTCTTCTCCTAGTGTTATTTCAATTAAGGCATTGTTTAATCCAATACTTTTGCCAGCTATATTATTCGCATCGGGCTTATTTCTCTTCCAAAATTTAAGTGGGATTGATGCGATTTTGTATTATGCCCCTAGTATTTTTCAGCAATCAGGATTTCTCGGTTTGGAGGGTGGTTTAAAAATTGCGATTTTAGTTGGAGTGATTAATATCATTGCTACTCTTTTATCGATGTATTTGCTGGATTCGTTGGGTAGAAGGCCTGTTTTAATTTATGGATTATTTATTATGGCCGTTAGTCTTTTGGGATTTAGCGTGAGTCAATTATTACTATCTGAATATTCCATTATGAAGTGGTTTTCTTTATTCATGCTATTATCGTTTGTTGCATCTTTTGCCTTAAGCATGGGGCCTATCCCTTATGTAATTATGTCCGAACTCTTCCCTTTGCATCTAAGAAATACTGGCATGGGCATCGCATCCGCTACTTCATGGGGTATTAATGCATTTATTACCTTTTCATATCCCTTATTGGAGTCGCACTTAGGAATAAGCTGGATATTTGCGGGTTTTAGCTTGATATGTGTTATCGCCTGCTTCATCAGCATTATCTTCTGCCCAGAAACTCAAGGGCAATCTTTAGAGTCCATCGAAGAAAGATTGTATGCCGGAGCAGGCTTAAGGAAAATAGGAAAATCCTGAAAATACACTTTTATAAGACATTGTTGAATATATGGGAATTTATGTCACCTCATTTACTACGGAGTTCGAGTAGCATTGGTCGGCGCAGCCTTGGATAATAGAATATTTATTAATGCAGTGCTCTGGATATTCAGTACAGATGCACCATGGCGGGATTTACTCTCATCTCTTGGCGACTGGAAAAGTACACAACACCGATTTTGTCGTTGGCGCGATTGAGGCGTGTGGGAAAGACTGTTAGAGCACGTCTTTGATGCTCCTGATTATAAATGATTAAGGATTGATGCTGGCAATTTCAAAACTCATCCTCATGGGAGTGGAACTAAGGGCGGTAATCAAGATATGAGTCGTGCAAAAGGGGGGCTCAAAACAAAGATACACTTGGTCGGGAATGCGATTGGTTTTCTTCTCTCCACAAAGGTTATCGGGTCTTGTTCTTAGTAACGCTAGAATACCTCTATTGTTTTTTATTTAGCTCTATAGCGCATGATAACTCATCATACATTGATGTGGAATTAAACGGATTACATGAAATCTGTCGGCCCCGATAGCTATTGCATCGTCTGTGTAAGTCAAGATTAGATCATTTAAGTCCGGTTACATGGCTTGCACGCAATGCAGTTGCTGATAAAAAAGCAGTTACCTTGAGCGAATTCTAATTTTGCAGCATCAACTTCATTATAATATACTCCATATTTCTATTAACGGTGACTCATTTAGTGCAGGCTTTACAGGCAATTCCATCCTCAGTTGCCTGTATTGACTTAAGCTATAATGAACTATTTCTTAATAAAACATACGCTGAACGTGATGCGATATTGAATGCATTAAAACCTCTTGAGCAAAATGGTAGGCTGCTTCTGTCCCATAATGGCGAACCTTCATTTGCTCGAGCTTTATTACCGTTAATGTCTGCTATAAAACAAGGAATAGTTAGTTTTGATGTGGCAAGTGTAATTTTATCTTTCCTTTTACCAGAGCAAGCACACCTACCCAGCAGGTCAATAATTCGTAACAAAATCATCAAGTCAGTTACAGCAAATGAAGGGGAGTTGCTTTATGCAAGTTACCGGCGTCACGGCGGCTCTTTTTTTAAATCAATATCGTCCCCTATAGAGCAACTCAATAATCAAATTAATGAAAAATTAAATGAAGCAGAAGTGGCCAGCCTAACCTTGAATTATTTCTGTTTATAAACACGAGTTGCATCAATACGGTGACTGATGAGGAATATTCTTGCTGTGATGTTATACGAAAAAGGGATCTGTTGAAAATTTTTACACACTTTAGGACGTATAACTACGTCCATAATAAGGTGCTCTTAAGATCGTCCAAAATTTATATATACCGCTCAATTTTTCTATTTAGATTATAATTAAGTATATTGATTTTAATTAGAGTATGTATTTATGAAACGGAAGTTGGAAAAATCTGAAAGCTCACAAATAGGGATATTTAAAAAGAAAAAAGTGGATCCCCCTCCTAAAGAAAGTAAAGTGCTCATCTTGGAGCTTTACTCTCATTTTGAAAAAGAAGAAAAAAATAGTGAAAACTACAATCATGAAATTACTGGAAACCTAGACGTAGGAGTACCATTAAGAAAACGGTACCAGCAAAATGATCATTTCATTTATTCACTGGATGAGTCAATGGTTATCGATATCCAAGAGAGTCTCCATCAAAGACAAGCAAGTGATGTGGTTCATAATCTAACTAAACAAAATGGTCTTATGCATTTTAAAAAATTGTTAGAAAATATTGAGACATTAATCATTGTTGCACAAGGTAATCTTGATGATGATAAAATAGCTGGATTAGAAGTTGATGTTTTTTTGGAGCTGCTGAAAGAGGATTTGGAACTAGAAGATAAAAATCTCCCCTACTTGGAGGTTTTTGCATGCAAGATGGGACAGTCAGATAGTTTTAGAATAGCATTGAAAGAAAACTTATCCGGTATTGCATCTAGTTTTATTACTTATACAACACTTCTTTCCGCAAATGAACAAGGCAGGGTATTTATAATAGAGAATGAAGATGACTCCGTACAAATAGAAGGCGAAGATCAGAGGGATAGATTTATCGTGGTTGATAAAATAGAACCCAGGAAGCATGAGTTGAACCCCTGATAGGTTTTGTCACAAAAAAATTGCTTCTTCGTGTCCAATATAGTTAACTGGTGTTTTTCATTACATTGGAACTGTTTAAAATTAGAAGTGAATGTTGTCAGAGCATTGATTTATGCCTCGATTTTAAAAGACTACAGCCCAGGAGTTTTTAAACATACTCTATCTGATGAAAAATTTTGCTCTTTGCCCCATCATTTATTTTATAGTGAGGTGTTTGGCCGTTTTTTCCCTCCACTTTGTATCACTACAACGAGCACCCCAAACAGCGATACAACAATAACTTTTTCAGATTGTGGAGAAAGTTCGTTAAGAAATTTTATTAACATATTAATTAAGAATAATGAGGAATTTATCCTGGATTCAAGCTATTTGGAAAAAACGAACCTTAATATAGATGCGAGAGTCATTAAATTTTATAAAGACAATAATAGTATTTTAGATATTAAGAAAATAGAAAGTCATAATCAATGGGCTCAAATTGTCTCTCAATTAAACACATTGGATCCTTCAATTAAATATTTATCACCCAGGAATAAATCATATTGTGAGCTCGCTGCTGGGGGCCGTAACATGCTTAAAGTGCTGAAAATTCTTTTGGGTACCGATGATGTTAAAATTTGTGAGGAAATTCCGTTAACTTCTAATAAAAGAATCGACGGTGATTTATCTCAATTTTATCCTGAAAATGACAATATTTCTGACTATGAAAATTTCATAAAAATTACAATTAATAAGACGTATGTTTTTTATTGGTATTTTTTAAAACAACATTTCAGGTGCCAAACTACCGATTTAAATAATGAAGAAAATGAGTTAAAAATTAATAGATTGCATGAAATACATAAATGGTTTATAAGTAAACAGATTGATTTCAATTCTTATAGAAATATTATTAGTTTTATTACTAAAGAGATGCATATTAGGGATGTATTAGATTTGTGTAATAATCTCGATATTGGGCAAAAACAAAAGTTAGAGCTACTATTTACCGCTAAATTAAACTCAATAGACTCTATGTTTGATTTTTGTATGGCAGTGCTCAGCAGAGACGAATTAATTTGCGAGAGTACTTTGATTATTATCACTCGCATTATCGATAAAATTACAGATCATCCTGTTATTAAGGAACAAACTAGAGCATTAGTACAATTAGTTAAAAAACGCCAGATTGAATCTCTTTATCCTGTTCTGGAACGCTGGTGGACCAATTAACTAATTCTCTTTGCAGAATTGTACATGGAGTATATTGTGAATAAGAAACTGTCACTTTTTGTAATCATATCCTCATCATTAATAACATTAATGACAAGTGATATTTTTTTGCCTAGTATGCCGCAAATAGCGGAATATTTTGCTGTAGACAACTCTAAGGCCCAGCTTTCAATATCATTGTTTTTAGGTGGACAAATACTTTCCACACTTTTTTGGGGTCCCTTATCCGATAACATTGGAAGAAAAAAATCTTTTTCAATGGGAATGTATTTATTTTTTTCAGGCACAATAATTTGTATTTTAGCTACCAATATTTATACATTTTTATTGGGTAGAATAATACAAGGTATTGGAGGTGTTGTTGCTCCTGTAGTTGGATGGGCTTTGATTCAAGACATGTACCCTAAAGATAAAAGTGCCGGAATTATGTCCTCGATAGGAAGTATTATTGCTCTAGGCCCAATGATTGCTCCAGCACTAGGTGGACAAATCACAAATTACTTTCACTGGAAGGGTGATTTTTATTTTATTGCGTTCATTACTGGCATTATCTTGATAGGGCTATCCGCGCTACCAGAGAGTCGCTTAACAACAAAAAAAATGGGTTCAACAAAACATGCTATAAAACAATATGCAAAGATTTTAACGAATAAATTATTTGTAAGTTATGTTTCTTTATTTGCTCTATTAGCTTGCGGTCAATGGTGTTTCTTAACTATTGCTCCATTTTTATATGAAAATACAATGCATTTATCTGCTGATAAAGTTGGTTTTTTAATGGCGTTAAGCGCATCTTTTTTCATTATGGGCACAACATTAGCGTCTCGTCTGCTGAATAAATTGGGAATTGATAGACTTCTTCGTATGGGCACTAAATTATCAACCTTTAGTGGAGCAATATTACTAGGATTGCATTTTACGGGCATTTATAACCCGATTTTTACCTCATTGGCATTTGGATTTTATCTTTTTTGTGCGGCTTTATTATGGGGAGCAAGCTCATCAAGAGCGTTACAATGCTATGAGGAACAGAGAGGTGCTGCATCTTCAATCCGAAGCTTGCTAATGATAGGTTTTTTTGCCGCGGGTAGTTATCTGGGTACATTAATAAGGAACGATAGTCTTTTAGATGTATCCATAATACTTATTATTTTATCTATTAGTTCGATTGCTGTGCTTTTTTCTACAATGCCAGAGAAGAGTAAGATAACTTTAGTAGATAACTCCTAAATTTGATTATAGTGGAGGTAGCGTCTGAAAATTGGAACCGGTTCGTTAGATAGAAATATTAATTGAGATTTTTATTTTAGAAATTCAGGATTCACATTAATAGGAAACTCGTAACTATTTTCCATTAGTCTTACTAACTCTATTTTGTTCGTAAGAGTTACTTTAGAAGATTGACCTATCCCCAAAAAATAATGCCATGACATAGATGAGATTTCCGATAAACTAAACCAAAAGGAGATCTCAAAGTGAAAAAGCGTTACACAGAAGAACAAATTATAAAAGCAATCAAATCGCATGAAGCAGGTATAAAGGTCGAAGAGATATGTCGAGACTATGGAATTTCGTCAGGCACATTTTACAATTGGCGAAGTAAGTATGCTGGCCTTGAAGTGAATGAGGCCAAGCGTCTTCGTGAGCTTGAATCAGAGAATGTTAATCTTAAAAAACTGTTGGCAGATAAGCTCCTGGAGCTAGAGGCAATGAAGGATGTATTATCAAAAAAGTGGTGAAGCCAGCAGCAAGAAAGTCGATCATCGAGCACCTAATATGTTTCTTTAAGTTGAGTGAGCGAGTAGCTTGCAAGCTGGCAGGATTAAGCCGCATAGCATTTCGTTATCAATGTAAACCACGTACGGATGAGAAGGCCAGAACACGACTCAAGGTTTTAGCCGCACAATATCCGGCCTATGGTTATTTAATTCTTCATGGACTACTTAAAGCTGAAGGCTTGGTTCAGAATAAGAAGCATACTTATCGATTATACACTGAGGAGGGACTTCAAGTTCGAACAAAGAAAAGGAAAAAACTGACTCGTCCTCGCCAACCAATGGAAGTTCCTTCTGCACCAAACCAGCGTTGGTCGATGGATTTTGTATCGGATCAACTTAGCAATGGGAGACGATTTCGAATATTGAATGTAGTGGATGATTATTCTCGTGAAATGGTTGGCCAGCTAATATCTACCTCAATCAGTGGCAAACAAGTGGCTCGCTTTTTAGACCAACTTATTGAGCAAAGAAATAAGCCTATTAAAGTGATTTGTGATAATGGTACAGAATTTACTAGTAAAGCGATGTTTTTCTGGAGCAAAGAAACGAATGTCACTTTAGGGTTTATTCAACCAGGAAAACCAACTCAAAATGCGTTTGTTGAGAGCTTAAACGGGAAATTCAGAAATGAATGCCTTAATCAGCACTGGTTTCGAACAATGGAGGAAGCACGATTTGAGATTGAACAATGGCGTAAACACTACAATAATGTTCGACCTCATAGCTCTCTAAATTATATGCCTCCTGTTGAATACGCAAGAAAGGTGGCATAGGATAATGAATCTCATCAAAGAAGTGGTACTAATTTAGGGGATAGGTCACAACAAATAAATTTTGTCTGTGGTGTATGTTATCGGAGGGTTACTAACTCATTTTTTGGATGGAAAAGCGCACTAGCCTTTGTAATGTTAATGTAATTTGAATTAAAACAAGAGAGGCTGATCCAATATTAGACCTAAAATAAAAACAAAGATAAGCTGCCAAGTCTTGGTCTGACTTGATAAATCAGTTCTGGCAAAGAGTGAACCTAAACCCTTCACGTCCTATTGAAACCGCTAATTTATCTTTTTCATTGAAGATATTACGAGATATTTGGAGTGCGTAAATCAGGAGTGGTGGGCGCAGCTGGAATCGAACCGAGCGACTTCCGTAAAGTAAGAACAGCACTCTACCACTGAGTTATGTGCCTTTAGTAGGGACAAATTTTATCAAACATTAAGGTGTCTGTCGCTCATTAACCGATTGATTTTTAATGTGTTGTTCAATTTAATAAATAGCTATGTGCTATTGATATATTATTGTCCTGGCAACAAGAAAAAGAATTATTGAAAGAATTTGAGTGGGGGGTATTATTAAAGTGTTTGAATCATTCTAAATCTCTTTATTAGTGCCATGATCCTCTCCAACTGAGTTATCCTCTGCCTTAAGATAATAAAAATAGAATTAACCTTCGTCAACGACAATTGGGTTGTATTACATAGACAACACTGAAAATAAATAGTGTTTTTACCGTGGCTGCTAAATTTTCAATGCTCTAGTTAGACTAATTAGTGTACCAATAATGATACCGTGGGTTTCTTTACCAACCTGAACATTGGCCCAATCTGGATTAAGTGCAATGAGCTCAAATTCTAAAGCTGATTTTGAAGCAGATAATTGTTTGTATTTGCGAATAATGACTTCATTATCTTGTTCTAATTTAGCCACCACAAAATCTCCAGGATTAGGTGGAGTATGGGGATCCACAACAGCCACATCTTTAACTTTTAATTCGGGATACATGCTGTCGTCTTTTATTTCCAGGGCAAAAACATGCTCGCCAACGCGTTCAGCCAGTGGAGCATTTATGGGAATCAGCATCACTTGTTTGGAATAACTTTCATTCTTAATGTCATGAATGATTGGTTCAGGATTACAGGCTTGTTTAAAATCTAAAATAGGAATCAAAGCACCTAACCCAGGAGCTTGTTTTAGCTTTCCTTGTTTGTCATCCGACAAACACATTAAGAAAGCAGGGGCAACCTCCAATGCATGCGCCAGTTGTTTTATTTCATTAGGCCCAGGAGTGCGTTCTCCGCGTTCATAATTGTTAATCCGTGAAACTTTTAGATTCTCAGTAAGCTCGGCAAGCGCTTTTCGAGTTAGCCCTTTAGCAAGACGTTCATTCCTAATTCGGTTACCAATTTTTTCTTTAATGCTCATATCCGTTTGCACACAAGTAATTTTTAAAAAATAGAATAGCACATATTGATTAATTCTCAATATGTGTTAACTTATTATTTTTTATGCACGTATCGAGCAATTAAGCACGATATGGTTTTTTATTCTCGGTTCAAGGAAATGAAGAGGACAAAATGCACTTCATGATTAATGAAGAAGAATTAGGGGCTTTATGTGGGTTACCCCACATTCAGCAGTTAGCCTCTTTAAGAGGGATTAGGCCTTATATGAATGTAAAGACATGTCTCGTTGGTATAGAGCGAGGTATTAGCTGTCAGTCGATTGCCGAACAGCTCTATGTAGAACCACATCAAGGCATTAAAAGTTCCAGTTTTTTTCGGGCACAAATCAGGCGTGCTTTGGCAGGACTAGAACGTGCCGGGCTTATTCAATTTCAATCTGAAGAAAAGCAACTTATTTTAAAATGTAATTTAGCAATTAGGGATTATTGTGCGCAAAAAAAAGCCGTCACAAAACCGTCATCTCAACCCGTCTCAGCCAAGCCATCAAAATTCATTGAAAACACAGGGTTTTCTGGCCATCAGCCCGCAAAAGCCGACATAGGTGAACAGGAAAAAACCGTCCTACCTCATAATATAAATAATAATTATTTATTTTTATATACGCAGTTCAATCAATTTTGGGATATTTACCCCAACAAGAAATCACAGCAAAAAGCTTGGCAAGAGTTCCAAAAAATAAATCCTGACGAAACACTGGTGAAGAATATGCTAGACGCTTCAACACTACAAACTCAACATTATGAAGCATTACAAGATGCCGGTCATTGGGTTCCAAATTGGAAAAACCCAGCCAAGTAAGCACATATTCATGCAATTAACTCATTGAGTTTAAATATATTAAAATATAAAATTTGTTTAGTGAGATTTGCTTGAATAGACCCAGCCTACTGATTCCTGGTTTTCATTTTGGGCTTTAATTTTTTGCAATTCTTGCTTGAATTGAGCCGTACATTTTTTTGCAACATTAAATTCATTGATACTCATGTCTAAAGTTGGTAAATTTCCGAGAACATTACTCTTCAGAGGCATCACTGCTTCAGCCCTTATATTAGTAGGTTTCTTAGCGTTCAATTGCTCTAAAGTAGTATTTAGCTTTATAAGTGATTGTTCAAAGAAAGGAATCTCTACAGCGCATTCTGAAATTTCTCGATCATAGGTTTGAATGATACTGCGCGGCATTTTACCTTTGTTATCTTGATAAAGAAATTTTCTGTGGCTTTCAATTAAGTAAAGATTAGTAAGAATATTATTCACCAAAATAATCGCGTCTTCACAGTCCTGCATATCCTCAAAGTTCTCCATTATTTTTCTACGAAATTTTATCTCCATCCGAAAATGAACCAAAAAATTTGTAAGCTCTCGCGCTCCTTCATCAGAAAAGGGAGTAACATTTTCAGAACAATTATTCATACACTGATTGAGTCGGGAAACCATATGCTGAAGAGATCGTTGCATCAAGGCCAGCTTTTTTCCAGGCTCACTTTCTTGGTATCCTGTATCATTAAGATAAGACTCAAAATCATGAACATTAATTTGCTCTATATTTTTGAGAAACTGTTGTGTACGGAAAACCAAAATACTAATCAAGATTTCTTCTGCGTCACAATCAGCTGTTTGCACCATATCAAATAGTTTGTCTAAATCAGCAAATGTTTTGCTAATCTCCTCAGCACGAATTGCTGCAAGCTTAAAACCACTGTAAGCATTCTTAAGTTTAATCGCTTGACGCTCATAAAGAGCAGCTTTTTCCAGCATGTTTTTGACGTCAAGATCATCTAAAAGCCCTGCATTTTTGGCCATATCACTCAAATGGGAATGAATGTTGGCATAAACCATAAAAGCCTCGATTGATGGTTCATCAAAATGATGCTTTAGATGGTGTTGCAGCTGCTCAATCTTAACCAATTTTTCGTTCATTTCTTGTTTTATCTCTTCCTGGCTCCGTTCTAAAAAAGGCTCATACCACTGGTAGGGCAGCATCTTAGGCTCTTGCTCCATAATTTCTGCTAAAGCAAAAGAAAAATCGTTGGCTGCAAATCGCTGATATTCTCTTTGCTGTAGGGGTGAATGCCATTGAAAGGGTAAAATAGTCGTAGTAAGAAACTCCAGTTTCTTTTGGGTTTCCTCCATACACCAAAGTGGGCTCGAATTTCCTAATGCTACTCGTTGATTTAATGCTCTAAAATTTCCAGAGAAAAACAGCACTTGCTCTTGCAAACGTGCCCATTCGCGTGTTTGCTCCTCAGATAAATTCTGAGGAACATGACCTCGAATGCATTGCAAATCCATATTAATTACCCAAGCATTCAAAGGAAATTGCTCATTAGAAAGCGAGATCTCTTCCGGAGTAACCGCGATAACCTGAATACAACCCATCGTATCGAGGAAGCACAAAAAGTTCTGAAACGTTTTATTTCTAATCGATAGGTCTGCCTCTTGGGTGGTTTTACAAAAATTTTCACTCATAAAAATAGTGCCACGTGTATCCAGAAGCGAACGATTTTGAAGAGAAAGCTCTAAGGCTTGTTTTTTTTGTGGCGTAATCGCTTTCTTTAAAAAAAGTTCTGTTTCGTTCTCAATTTCAGCAGCAATCTCATTTTCCGCTTCAGTATGTAGTTGATTTTCTACTGCAACATCAGCATTCGCCGCAGTATTTCTGTCGACGTAAAGTACGCTGGAGCTGCATTGTTTTATTCCCTGCGCACAAAGACCATCCAACTGACTCAGAAAAGAGATTTGCTCTTCTTGCGACAGGTTTAAGCTTTTTATCGCGTCAATCCATACGCTTTTTTGTACTGCAGCCTGCCTTTTCAAAAGTAACTCCGTATCCTGCGCCGTGGGTACACCAGGGTATAAAACTTGAAGTTCAGTTGAAACAGGGGTAATAAAAAACTGCTCCCATAACTTGAATAGTTCTTGTTTGGCTACAGCATGTTCAGAGGGGATTGCAAGCAGGCGACTGAATAAATCGTTTTTAACCGCATTGTGTAACGACTGCAAGGCATAAGTAAAATTATCTCTTATAATGCAAGCATGCTCATTCTCCGTCAGCTTATCATACAGACTACCTATATTTTGAATTTCATTCATAGAAAGCGGGGCAAGCACCGTAACTGTTTGTTGTCCATCTAAATAGCCACGTAATCGCAATACCCCCTGATCAAACTGATGCCGCAACGTGTCTTGTTCTACAGTAATCAGGGCATGAGCATTACTGGGTTGGAGAATATCGCCACCATAAGTATGGCTTTGATCATAAAATGTAAAATAATGTTGCGCAGCAATAGGCGGCAAATCGGATACTTTATATATCGTCGTGTCTGCCGAATTGGTACTGATCGCACTTAACACATTGTCATGATAGAAAAATACATAAGTAAATGTTTGTGCCACTCTAGGTACAAGAGCTATTTTTCGAGCAGCCTCTAAATTGGCATGGCTACGCATCCAGCCACCGACATCAATCAGCGCATTACACGCTTGATTACGTTCAATGGCAGTCAATAGATCGTCACTAGAAGCATAAATAATGGACGTATTTTTTTCCTTCATGACTGCTTTAATTTCACCGATGCTACCCACATTGGAACCTGGTGCTAAATGCAGCGGAGATGCGCGGTAATTCCAGGTGGTACCCGTACAGCCTTTTTTGGATTTCTCAAGAAAAATTAAGTGTTCTGCGGCATTACAGGAAATATAGTGTTCCTCCATAGGAATGGTAGGAAAAATCTTTGTGTCCAGCACGTGATGAATCATGTCGCTATGAAACGCAAGCTGCTGATAAAGCCTATTGTATTGCTCAGGATTTATTAACATTTTTTTGAGATCGCAGTCTGCAGGAAGCGCATAACGCTCTTTAAATCGACGTACCTCTCGAGAATCATTAATCCCCTTCAACGATAGATGACTAAGGTAATCCTTTTCTGCCAGAGTCAGTACCTGTTCGATTTCTTTTTGAATTAACTCAAAAGGAACACCATTTGCTTTAACCATTTGAATGGTACAATTAATGGCAGTCAGGTAATTGCCAAATTTAGATCCTTCTTTGGGTACCATACTGTTTTTATAAGGAATCGCATAATGACTGGTTTTTGAGATACCGTAATGCTCATAGTTGCGCTTACCAAGCGTAAGCGGCAAAAAGCAATCCAGCTCTTCACGAAGCAAAGTAAGAAATTCCTTGTCGTCATAACTTAGCGCCCCAATTTCGCCTAAAGAAGGATGGCCTGAATTAAGGTAGGAAAGGATGGCATCTCGAGAATAGCGTTCATAGAGTTTGATTAGTGATCGATTTTTTTGATCCAAAGCATCAATAAAATACTGCCGACTTTCCTCATTCACGTTGCTTCCTGAAAGCAATCTCTTAAAATACTCGGGATCATGATTTTCCAAGGATCGATACACTTCAAGGACCCATTTGGCCTGGAACTGCGGGATGCTTTTTTCTTTCCCCAAAACGAAATTTAATTCTTTTTTTACATCAGTAACGGTATCTACTTCATCAATTAGAAAATCAGCCTGATATTTAAAAATTCGAAGAATTCTATCCAACCATAGAATTTTTTGTTCCCAGTTATCGGGCTTGAGATGGAGTATTTCCACGTATTTAAGGATTAGGCACTGCATGGACTCAGGAGTGGTAATGAGGTATTCACGATGTGAAATCACATGTAACAGATGGTGGAATGTTGCTTCCATTTCGCCAACATCATTCAATGTATCACGAGTAATGATAAAGGGATGTCCCACACATTCGAAACGTTGTGTTGTTTGATTCAAATCATAGACATTGCTTGCAAACATGGAGGAAGGCACTTCAATCACTGTCAGATTATGACCTTCTGATTTCAGGAGTGCGCTCAAGGGCAAGATGACTTTAGATTTCCCACCACCCATGATCATTTGCAAAATTGTGCCATTATCCTTAGCCGCTCCCGAAAAAAATGTGTCCAAAGTGGCTTTTTGATCTGCACGAATCAACATATTTTCTAAATATTGAAAAACCAGCAATACCGGTGAGTCGTCCGCCGTAATCGTGTTTTGTGCTGCTGCAGCCACACAAAGCTTTTTAAAGCTATCTGAGGACCAATCCTGCACTACGGACAGAGTCAATGAGTGCAGACGTTGTGTTTTTTGAAAATCTAGTGAAATCAATAAGTATCGTCTGAGGTCTTCTTGTATTTTTAAGATGTATTCCATTGCTGGATCATTATCTACTCCAGAAAGAGACAGTCCAAGAGCTTTGGCATATTCATTAGGGTCTTGTCGTATGTAAAGCAAAAGGAGATCATCCAGATCAAGATTTTTTTGACGTGCAGCCAGACGGCGCTCACTCCAGCCGTATTGATTGGCCGCTCTATTAACGCTTTGAACTATCTCATGAGCAAATGCCTCCTTTATGGAGGATACTTCGGCATAATACTCGCTCAGTCGCTCCGAAAGCTCTGTGAGCACATGCCTGTTTTGCTCCTCATGAGCCAAAAAATCTATGATAAAATGCTTTAGCGTTTCTGCTTTGAGATGCCTTTTTTTCTCCCCGGCTCTGTTTTCCAAATCAGCATGCGCTTGCAGTGCCTTAGTTATTGGTAGGCCTGCCGCTTCAATCTCAAGAAACTCAGCAGAGAAGTCGTCACAATCCCTCACCGTTTGCGGCTCAAGACCAAGAAGCTTACACCAGTTGTTGCTTGAGGGCAGATTCAGTTCGAAGAACTTAGAAGAAGGCTGTATTTTTTGCCGTAACAGATTGGGTTGCTTGTGTTCTTCAGGAAACGGAATATCAGATACCAACGTAATGAGAGCCTCTTTGTTGAATACGATTTCGGGTTCAGCATTTACAAGTCGTTTGAATTGACTAAAGGCCATATAATCATCGATTGACTCTGGGAGAGTATGGGGTTTTAACAGCAAAAGAGATGCTCGATAGAGTCCATTGTAAAAAGCAAGGGCTTGACCGTTTCCATCTCCTTCTAATAAACTTTCATCTGTGATTTTAATTGTTTTCTTTTCTAATCCTGACGTAACCTCATTGTTGTTGAAGGTCAAAGAATTACCAGAGCATAAAAGACCGAGTAATTTTTTTTCTAAAAACTGATTAAGCGTCTTAAGCACATCAGGATTTTTCTCATGACGCATAAAATGATAAAGGAGTAAAAACTGATCATCACTATGCTCAAGCTCTTCACCGGCTAAAAGACGTTTAACCATTAACTCTGCGGGCTCTTTTACCGCATTCTTGGTACTAAAATAAGACTTCAATTCGGGTAAAACAAGCTGCAACTCCGCCACTACCGACTTTGCATAGTAGATTGGCTCTTGGTGATTGATTTTAAGTTCAAGCCGCTCAATCAACTTATCCAGCGCTACAGGAACCTTTGTTCCGAGATGATGAAGGTCTTCTCGTTGTTTGCAATAATTCTGATACAAAAGAACATATTTGTGATGATTTAATTGCGCATGCCGAAAAGAGTGTACTCCACTCATTTTTTCTAATCGATGACTCAAATCCAACAGCAGGTTTTCTTCTTGTTCTGGTGTAAGGAGAAAATCATAGGGCGTTTTCTTTTCTCGATGGATGTACTCTGCATACAATCTTGTTATTTCTTGAGGCCATTGCTTATCCAAAAAGTTTTTTATTTCACTTTCAGGTTTAGGCTTATAACCTGGCATACGGGCAAACCCATGCAAACATTCATAAATCTGTAGTTTTAGGGCAATTGATTCTGGAGTATGAATACGGCATTTTTGAGGCGCATATTGAGCATTCGGTAGAGAAAACATCATCCAATTCAAAATAGTGCCGGTAGTTTCATCCATTTTTTCATGACAAAACTGGGATTGAATCAGCTTCAGATAATCCAATGCCTTAGTAAAGTTTTGTGCACCCATCGACACATACATTAAATAAAGCGCTTCATTTAGGTTGGATGGCTTTAAACTCTTTTGTTCATCCACAGCAATACGAAAATGAACACAATTTGTGTCCCCATTATCCAGTTTGCCTTCTGTGTCCAATTTATAACGATAATAGTCACTTTTGTTCGGACTGTGCTCATCAATCACAAAAGGTTTAAAAGGAATGAGGACAAATTGCTCTGATGGACAGTTCGTAGCAGCAAAATGAAGCCATTGAGAAAAACCAGGGATAAAATCGGATGGTAACCTCAGGCGATATTTTTTTTCTCCACCCAAAAACAATTCTTGTGAATTTTTTACATCACTTACCAAATCCAATCCATAACGAGCCAGATGAATATGGATTGTCCCATCTTTTAGCAGACGTGTTTCTGTAAAAAGATTGCCCTCAAATGCACCTGTTGCGGTAAAACAGGGGGATTTGGTTAAGAGAATCCCTCCCTGTTGTTCCCTAAGCAAAGTGATACAGCCCCTTTTACTCTCTATCAAATAAATCGGATGATTCTGCTTATCGGTAATCAGCAGATCTCCATTTTGACTGTCTAACCAAAAGTCATGTTGTTGATTCAATACCGTTTGAATAAACTGTTTTCCATCCAGCTGATTTTTGGGAAGATAACGCCATATCCGGTATTCAGAAGGATCGCCAGCCCTGATTGGGGATCGCCTTTCGATCTCAAGCTGGTTGCTGTGTTGTGCATTTAGAGAAACGCGATAGTGCTCGCCATCGACACTAAATTCATAATACTCCAGGAACGGATGCCTGAGTATCCTGCCTACATTGGGAAATAGGCTCATAAACAGTGTATTGTCCTTAAGTATCGGTGGGGTAGTGACTTCGATTAAATCGGACTCTTCCTGCAAAATACCGGTCTCGATATCAAAAATTTGCCCTTGAACCAGAACTAGAGGAAATAAAGAGGTATCATACGTTTTATTGGGAAATCGTTCTTTTAAATAATCCTGAAACACGAGAGGATCGCTCTGGATAGCTTGCTGAATTTTGGATTTGGCCTCAGTGAAAAAAATTCGTTCACTTAGGGGATCAAACTGAATCAATCCTGGCTGAATACTGGTAACCAGCTCATAAAAATCACGAATCATCTTCACGGATACGCTGTTGTGGCAATTGAGACTGTACATCAAGCGAATTAGCTCCTGTTTGTAGTGTTCTGAATCCATGACCAGACTATGAGTCGTACTGTCCGTATGATAGTCAAAAGCAGGTATCAGGTTGCTAAATAGGCAGGTTTTAAGATACAGTGTGTAAAGTTTTAGAGCTAATTCAGGATTACCTTTATGAATGATACGAGTGGTTTTTTGAAAAAAATCACTAAGGTTATACTCAGCAGAAGCGGTATATGTTTTAAAATCATCCATAGCCCCGACAGAAAAAAAGGCTGAACGCAAAGCAAATAAGCCTTCAGGCCGACTCAGAAGCAGTGGATTATTCGAAAAGAAGTTTAAAATATTCGCTACTCGATAACGTCCTGAATAGTACGCCTCAAGCAGTGCTTTATGCATCAGATAATCCGTATGTTCTGGATTAAGGGTACAGATAACTTCATTAATTGATTCTGGGCATTTGGATTTAAATAATGACTCCAGACGTAAAAAAATATCTTCGCGCGGTAAATGGTGTCCATCCACAAGAGAACTTGGCGCTGCAGCATCAAAGGTATTTTTCGTATATTGAGAAAGCCCCCAATAGTCCTGTACGGACCATACTGTACCCGACTCATATTGGAAAGAAGAACGAGTCTGTACCGTAGATAAGGATTCTGTAATTTGCGACAACGCATAAACCATACAACGATTGAACGTACACAGCCTGTCTAACTGCTCCATGCTGCGTGTATGATCTACTAAAGCGTCTGGATAGTTTTGCTCGATAAAAGTACGTAAAGCCAGAAGTATCGTGTCTTTTTTATCACTATTGAGGAGGTTAATCAAAGCATGCCGAACTAAAACACCTTTATCATACTCCTCATCAATACCATGTGTTGTAATGTGCAATTTTGCTGCAATGTCACGGTTTTTAATCAAAAATTCGCGCCATATTTTAGGATGTCCAAAGTCTTCTACTTCTTGAAAACAAATATTGAGGGCTTCGCTTATCAAAAGGTGTTTGTCAGGGGACTCGTAGGATTTACAGATAAGGTCAAAGCGCTTCATCACTTGGGAATCTTCACTAATCAGGAACGGATTGCTCTTGTTTACTGCAAGATATGTTTTTATGTGACATTGAATGAGTTTTTGAAAAGAAACAGCCCCATGCGCTGCAGCCAGATTACCAAGAGCGCTAAGATACCCGAGTGTGGTCACAATTGTTTCAGCATCGGGATGTCCGCGCTCACCATACAATGCAGTTTGCAAAGTCAAGCACTCTTGAAAAGTTTGCGTTAAATACTGTTGCTTTTTCTGGTAATCTTCATGGCTTTTTGTCGTGTAGAATGCATCTTGGCAATCTAAAGACATTTTATGAAAAAAGTTTTTCTTTTCACGTAATTGAAGAATTGTATAGGCATCTGAATCTTTAGCCGATGTGTTATAAGTTAGTGTTTCGGGTTCTTTGAGCAAGGTTGGGAAAAGGACTGTTTGTTCATGTGGTACAAACGCAGAATGAGTTTTATCCTGAAGTATTCGGTATCGTTCCTGGCAGTCAAGCAGGATGCTCTTAATGAGTTCTTGTTCCTTATAAAGACTAGGGTCATGGCTGGTTATGGCAAGTAATTGTTCTGCTGCAAGAATGAGCTGATGATAACGGCCCGTGCTTTGCTCTGCTTCCTCGAGATCGATGACCCATTTATAATATTCTTTGAGATTATCAAGTTTGTAGTTAAATAAAAACAAACGACGCTTATCTGCTTCAAAAATGCAAGCATTCATCATACATTCAATAACCGCTTGGGAGCAGGTACCCGACATTTGCCCTTGGATAATCAAATCATTATTGGTTTGAGGAATAATTTCCTTCCCCTCTAAAAAGGGAATCTTTCGTAAAATTGTTGCGTAAAGAGTTTTTTTCCCCGACTCCGTCATTTTTTGTGCCGAAGGTATATGTTTCAGGTAGATAAGATCACGAACAAACAATCGGAGCCACTCTAAATTAGGATTATCTTTGAACTCAAAAGATTTAGCGGCATGAAATCGATTAGCCTGAAGATCAACCACTTTGGCATGATACTCTGCACCATCACCCGTATTATAAATATTAAAGCGTAGTCTTCCCTCTTCTGTCTTTTCAAATTCATACAACACAGCATGACCAATCCAACCCCCAGGAATAAAAAATTGCGATCCTAAAGGCAATAGAGCAACCCGATTTATAATCTTTTCTACAATGTGTTCCGGAAATGCATCAGTAGCGTTATCCAGATCTTGAACCAATTCTTTGAGAAATACTAAATTTGCTGTCAACTGACTTAGGTTAAATTGTTCATAGTCACTACTTGGTTCTTTTAAAGAACTAACGTATTCATAAAGAGAACCTATGGTTTGGGAAAGAGTCATGCCTTCCAAATACCGACTTCCGGTAAGGTGAGCATCGTTGTGGATATGAGAAAATAATTTGTCGCGATCGATAAAAGACAAATTAGGATTTTTCATGAATACCACCTTATTCTGGTAAAATTTTGTTGGCCTTGGCTTTATTTATTTTTATCAACATGGTTATAATTTAATCGAAAAATACTTATGGAACAAACTAATTATTCTTATATGTACTATCAAATTATCTGATAACTTATTGGTGATATG